>JAFVDD010000025.1 GCA_017478725.1 Paludibacteraceae bacterium | reverse complement strand
TGTTATTGCTATCGCTAACAAACTTATCCGACAGGCGTTTGCTGTTGTTACTCAAAATCGACCCTATATAGATGGATATGTATCATCTTTAGCTTAAAAAGGTAATTTTTTATCACTTTTTTAATATAGTTCGTTTATGTCTTTTGAATGATTGTACTCGTCAGAGTGCAAGGTTTGATGATAAAAAGTATTTGGAAATTTATTTACAAGGACTTTTTAGCAGCAAAGATTGCAAGGAACGTAGTTCCACAATCATTCAAAGGGGTTTTTATTGTTTTTTTCTATATTCATAAACCCTTATATAATCAACATACATCTTCACCGGCGTCCCGTCTGCCGGCAGCGCAGTAACACGCTGGAACGACGGATCATCCGCAGCAATCACCTCCGGATATTTCTCCGCAGCCGGCATATCGGGGAAGAAACCGCCTACCGACAGGTTCAGCACCAGATAGAACGGATGGTTGAAATAATGTCCCGGCTCGTTCACATCCTTACCCCGTAGGCTCAATTGGAAATACGGCTGCGCATCGGGATACACATCTTTGTCCAGATACATAGCCAGACTATCCTCGCTCCACTCCACCGTAAACAAGTGAAAATCACCCTGCACAGGATAATCGGCGGTATAGAAACCTCCTACATTGGGATACGCGCCGTTGTTAAAACTCTCGCCCCAATGCGCCGCACCGTTGAAATAGCGGTCTTGGGTGCCGTTCTCTATACCGTCCTTGTGTCCCATCTCGCAAATATCTATCTCGCCGCACTTGGGCCATACTACGCGGCCCTGTTTCTCCAGTTCCGCAGCACGCTTGTCCACATCATCATTATCGCCCAGATTAGTGGCAAGGTTGTTGCCTAACATCCAGAACGCCGGCCACAATCCATCCGCCGTTTTCGGGAAAGCAATGCGAGCCTCTATCTTCCCGTACTCAACCGTCACTTTGTCCTGCGTGTTGAGCCGTGCCGAAGTGCAGGGACGGTTCTTGTAATCCTCTCTCTTCGCACTCAGCACCAGGCAGCTCTCGCCGCTCACAGGGTGCTTCTCGATACTCACGTTGTTCGGACTGTAGTACTGCAACTCGGCATTGCCGCCTCCGCGGGCGTTGTCCTCTACGTTCCAATACGCCGCGTTCAGCGTTTCGCTCTCAAACTCATCGCTCCACACCAGCTTCCACTCGCTCTTCGGCTGACAAGCCGTCAGTGCCGCAGCCGCTACGATAAACAATAGTTTCTTCATATCTCAGATTTATCGGATTATTCTGCCGGTAACATCATATACATGCTCTCCGCGGCGGATCAGCAGTTGTCCGTTGATGAGCACCTTCTCTCCCTCTTTTGGGGAGAGGGTCGGGGTGAGGTTTTCCGTTGTGCCGCCTTCGATCGGGTCGGAAGTTACTGCTGAGGTGAACGAACAGCCGGCTTCATCGCGCTGGTACACACGCACCCAGTCGATATACATCGATCGCGGACCGTTGGCTAATGCCGTAATACCGTTGATGTCATATATGCCGGGGAAATTACCGCCGACAGCCAGATTGAAGATGATAAAATTGGGTTTATGGAAATACTTACCGGGGGCGTTGTCCTCCGTTGATACAGGAATAGACATCTCATAGTACGGACTTGCCGTCGGATATTTGTCCAGGTCCACGTACATCGCTACTTTCTCCGGCGACCAGATACAGGTGAAGGTATGAAAACCGTCCTCTACACTGTAACTATTGGTGATCGAATTGGCATACTGGTAATGCTGGTCCCAGCGGGGGCCCCAATGCGAAGCACCGTTGAAATAGCGGTCCTGGATGCCTCCGAAACCGTTGCTGTGACCCAATTCGATAATGTCCGTCTCGCCGCAGGCCGGCCAGCCGACACTACTGAAGTCGTTACCCATCATCCAGAATGCCGGCCATAAACCGTTCGCCGTATTGGGGAACCATATACGTGCTTCCACTTTGCCGTATTGGAAATAGACTCTGCCAAGACTGTTCACACGGCCGGAGGTGCATGTCTTTCCTCCGAACGATTCTTTCGTAGCCGTCAGTACAAGACAGTGTTTGCCCGTCGTCGGCTCCACGCCCAGTTTCACTCCGCGGTCACAGTAATACTGCAACTCGTTGTTACCGCCTCCGTCGCCATTGGTCTCTATATTCCACGCATTGAGATCCAGCGACTCTTCAGTAAAATCTTCGTTCCATACCAGCGTATATTCGTCCGTCAGAACCGGATCAGGGTTCGTGTTGCCGCATGCCGTATTGGGCGTGGTTCGCGGCGTAGCGTCATTGCTGAAAATGACATCGTCTATCAGCACTACGGCATCTTCGGTCAACTCATCACGGTCAGCCATGAACATAACGAAATCCGCCTGCGCCTTGTCGCTGATGTCAAACACTACGTCCTGCCATCGGTTGGCTACAATAGCGTTCATCGGCGTCATATCCAAGTTCGAGCCGTTATCCGTCACCTTGAGGTTCGGGTTATGGCTGTTGTTGCGGTACATGAGGGCATGCACGTACTTATACCCCGTCACCGCCTGCGGCAGGGTGTAAATAGCGCCCGACCAGTTGTCACAGCCCGACGCACGAACGATTTGCAGACATTGGCAGCTGAGGTTCAGCCCCTCTTGATAAGGGTTATCTATAATCCCGCTCCCGCAAGACACATTGTTCCATGCATTGGATGAGTTCTCGAAATCATCCACATTCACCTGCGCCGTTGCTGTAATGGCAAGGCACAATACGGTCAAAAGAGAAAAATATTTTTTCATATGTCTGTCTTGTGTATTAATCGTCCGTTCCATAAATCGTCAGTGCGGAGAGGTAGCACGAACCGGAAAACAGCTTGAGGGTCACAGTATGAGCGCCTTGCGATATCTTCAGCGGAGCTGAGGCGGTCACCCACTCTGTAGAAGAGCCATTGCGCGGCATATCAATAAAGTTCTGTGATTCGCCGTCCACCAGCACCTCGCATATACTGTTGGAGTAGCCGCAATATCGCAGTTCAATGGCCTTGCCGTAGGACGGGGTTGTGACATATAATTGATAATCTATTTCCTGCCCTGCCGCAAAATTAGTAATCATCAAACCGTCTCGCCCTGCCAGAGCCACTGCGGCGGCATCGGTCGTCACGCGCAGCGGCATAGCATTGTTCGCCACGCGCACATACTCGTGCGCCAGAATAGTACGGTCGGTCTTAAGCCATACTTCTTTGTTCATCGGCGAGAACCAACAGTACATCTTGCCAAGGTCCGTCAAATCCGCCGGATAATCGTAGGTTAGCAATTCCATATACGGAGCAGTTCCTTTATACTTATGCTCTCTACGCGGAATGAACCATGCGTAGCGTTCTACGGAAGGACGCGTCTCTAAATAATTCAGCGCTGCGCACATATAATCCATCTGCGTATTCACGCTGCCCGGCACAGGATCCCATGCGCAGAACTCCGTCAGCCAGATAGGTTTGTTGTATTTCTCAAACCGCTCTACAAATCCCTGCAATCCCGAAACCGACGCCATATAGCAGTGGATCGAAATGGCATACACATCATCTATGGATACGCCTGGCTGCGTAAAAAACTCGTCCAGCCATTTGATCGGGTCGCTGTAGCCTGCCAGCGTACCGTAGTTCATAGCCGGAGAAACAAGCTTGAGATTCAGCTCTTTGGCAAGCGCCACTACCGGTGCCCACAATGCCGCCGCTTGTGCGGGTGTCATGCGCGCTTGGTCGGTCAGGTTGGGCTCGTTGAACGCCAGCAGATATTTGGTGTTAGGATGGGCTGCCACGAACGCACGGATATTGTCGGCATTGTAACTGCCGTTCCAGCACATGGGGCAATAGTCCATCTCGTTGGCATCAAACCACATTGCCGCCTCTTCAGTCGGCGTATTGTCCCAGTTGTAATCCCAACTGATGTACGGAGACAGCAACGGCAGGTCGGTCACTTGGGTGAAGGAGAAAGCCACGCCACGCTTGGCGGACTTAGGCATGGTGTCCGCAATCGTTCCCTTATTGTTCGGTTGTACATCCGGTGGTGTACAAGCGGCTAAGGCTGCCACCACCAAGCATAGAAGTATGTTTTGCTGTATTTTCATTGCTGTTGACCTCGGTTTTATCTCGGCTTTACCCTGACTCGATTCTCTCTCGTTAGTGTCTCGCCAGTCTGATTTTGCTACTTAACCTCCGCACGTTGCCATACGCGCACCCAGTCCACATACATGATTCGCGGCGTGTCAAAGATAGCATCATTCACCTGTCCGCCCATGTTACCGCCTATCGCCAGATTGAAGATAAAGAAGAAAGGCTTGTTGAAGGGCCAGGAATCGTTGTTGTCTATCTGTTCTTCCCAAACCTCGGCATACTGTACACCGTCCACCGAGAAGCGGATAACATCCTTGCCGTCTTTCTCCTGTTCCGCCCATTCTACGCCATACACATGGAAATCGTCAGCCAGCGAGTAGTCGAACCACTTGACGGATGACCAGTTGTTGCCTTTTGTGCCGTTTTTGAGCACTGTATGAACGGCAAAGGATGCACGGGTCGGGATATTGCCCACATGCTCCATAATATCTATCTCGCCGCAGTTGGGCCAGTTGCCGCTGTTGCCCATCATCCAGAAAGCAGGCCATGTGCCGCCTCCGCCGGGGAACTTGATACGCGACTCCATCTTACCGTACGTAAAGGTCTTTTTACCCTTCGACATGATACGCGCGGAGGTGTATTCATTGTTTTCGTATTGTTCCTTGCGCGCCTCTATCTCCAGCATGCCGTTCTGCACACGGATATTCTCAGGCCGTGAGGTATAATACTGCTTCTCGTTGTTGCCCCAGCCGCTGCCGCCGGTGTTGTAACTCCAGACGGACTCATCCAGTACTGTGCCATCAAATTCGTCGCTCCATACCAGCGTGTACTCTCCCCATAAGTGGCCTACGGCTACCAGAGCGGTCACCGACTCAATGTCCGTAGCCAGTGTGATAGTTGAATTGCCCGGTGCCACAGCGGTGAGATGACCGTTCTGGTCAATAGTAGCTACTTTGTCGTTTGAGCTGCTCCATGTGACAGGCAGATCAAAAGTATTACCATAACTGAAATCGAAAGTCTCTCCCGGGTGTAGTGAGACCATAGGCGGTGTTATACGCAGCGAAGCGCCATCGGTGCCTGTAACGAACACATTGGCTGTGGCGGAGGCATTGCCGGAAGTGGCGGTTATCTCCGCTTTGCCGATAGCCTTGGCGGTGACAACGCCATAATAGACTTCGGCTACTTCGGGATTCGAACTCTTCCACTCGATATTGGTGCCGGTAGCATCAATAGTGGCCATATCGCCTACTTTCATTTGCAGCGTTACGGGATTGAGTGTGATGGTTGTGGTTGACGGTGTCTGTTTCTGCTCGCAAGCCGCACACAGCACCGCTAAAACGGATAAAAGAAAGAACTTACGCATAAAAGTTGTTGTTTTTAGTAACTGTGGGGAAAACCAATCCCCCACAGCTGATATAAGCCTTAGGACAAATGCTTATTTCTCATAGATATAAACAGCATCCAGATTCAGAACAGAGCCTGCGGGACCGGCTGCAAGCATACAGAATACATTACCTTCCTTACCATCTACTATATTGGCAAGAGCTGTAGCATAAGCAGACAACTCAATGTTGAATTCATGCCATTGACCATCACGGGCATAATCACCGATAACATTGGAAGAATAGGATGTTGCAGCGCTACCGATGGTGAAATAGGAACCTTCACAGCCGAGTATATAATACGATACATTCTGAGTATCTGTAGATTTGATAGCCATATGTAAAGCAAAATTATCGGGGTTAGCAACTATCTCCTTGCGTAATGCCGTTGCAGCTGCTAAAAATTCGCTTCCGTCTGCAAGGTTAAAGCCTGCACCACCGTAATTGTCAAAAACAGTAACTAATGACAGATAACCATCTGTGTTTCCGAAGAAATTAGCACCCGTTGCAGAACCGCCGCTATAACTTCCGTCCCATACCCACAGATTTTTTTCATTGTCATTCGGACGGAAATCAGCAACGATCTTGCTGGCATTAGCGTCTGCGGTGGTACCATCAAGAATGATAGGCCAAATACGTTTAGCCTCGATTGTTTTGCCTTCGCCACCTTGGCTGCCGGCTTTCTTAACGGCTACGACGCAAGTCTTGGTTTGGCCGCCTTTGCTCTTGGCTGTAATCACTGCGCTGCCTTCAGCTACTGCTACTACTTTGGCGCTCAGTCCATCGTTGGCAGGCGTTACGGTAGCTGCCTGCGGGTTTGAACTCTCCCACTCTACAGCGATAGTAGCTGTGATGGCCTCTTCACTACCTACTTCCAAAGAGATAGAGGTCTTGTCCAATGCCAAATCTTTCTCCTGGTCGGGAGTGTCAGGCTTGTTCTGATTGCAGGCATTGAAACCTACTAATGTCAGCGCTGCCAGCGCTACAGCAAAAAATTTGTTTGCTTTCATAATGATTGTTGTTTTAAAGGTTAATTATCAATTGTTAATTGTCAATTGTTCATTAATATCCGGGGTTTTGTTCCATTTGAGTCGGGTTGAGTTGCATCTCCTCTTGCGGGATAGGGAATAGCTCATGTTTGCCGGCTACAAACTCCTGCATATAGCTTTGTGCCTCAGCTGTTTCTGTAGCTTTGTAGGCATCCATATGTGCCTTTAATCCTGTTCCGGCTACGCCTTCCCAGCGTACGAGGTCGAACCACCGGTGTCCCTCCATCGCCAACTCGCAGCGACGCTCATGACGCAGCGCGGCATCATCGGCAGCGGCTACGCCGGCCAATCCTACACGTGCGCGCACTTTGTCTATATAGGTCTTGGCTGTTCCTGCATCGCCTGCGCCAAGGCATGCTTCCGCGTACATCAGCAGCACATCGGCATAACGGATCTGACGGTTGTTGAGCGGACCGCGGCTGGCGTGCAGACTCCATTTGCCGTAACCGCCGCCTATATCGCTCGGGTCACGGTACATGCCGTATTTGTTGTTGAGCATGTTGTTGCCGGCATATGTTTCGTCCGACTGTGCCTGATAGGTAGGTATAATAGCCGTCGAAGGCACTAAAATGGCCACATCCCGTCTCGGGTCGCCTGCCTCAAACTCGTTGTAGAGGTTCTGCGTCGGATGGTTGAATCCCCAGCCGCCGCCTACTTCGCTGTTGCGGCTGCGTACGAGAATCTGGGTGAACGAACCCGCTGTGAAACCGAATCCCTCTCCGTAATCGCCCCAAGCTACTTCTGCATACTGGATCTCAAAGACGGACTCGATGCCGTTCTCGCCGGCTACTGTGAAGTTGTCCTCGTAGTTCGGGCAGAGGTCATATTCGCCGGAAGTGATAATCGAGTCGCCCCAGGCTTTCGCATCAGCATAGCAGTCGGCAGCAGCTTTCGTTACACCTTGTTTCTGCCAATAAGGGGATGCCATGTAGAGGTTCACTTTCATCAGCATCGCTTGTGCGGCGCCTTTCGTGGCGCGTCCGAGGTCTGCCTCGGAATAAGCACTCTTTTTCCAAAGGCTCTTGTTTGCTATTTCAAGGTCAGCGAGAATCTGTGTATAGACAGCATCCACGGACGAACGAGGCATACCCCAGTCGTCAGACGAACGCAACACTTTGAGCGGCATAGGCACTCCCCCGAACACGCGCAGCAAGCGGAAATAATAGTATGCACGCAGGTAGTGTACTTCGCCCAGCAGACGGTTTTTCATAGAAGCCGTGAAGTCCGCATCTATGCCCACCTCCATCTTCTCGATATAGTCCATCGCGAGGTTGCAGCGGCCGATGCCTTGGAACTGCGCACGGTAGAACTGCAACAGCAGCGAGTTCTGGTCAGTAGTACGCCAGTTCTCGATATCGTAGGCGTCCGCCATATCGGTAGTGGAGCCACCGCCTTTGAGCGCGTCATCGGATGCCACATCGCCGATGAACCATTCGGAGCAATACGTGTTATTATATTCCCACATGAGCGGAACATAGCATCCTGTGACATTCTGCGTGGCAGCAGCGGTAGAGGTATAGAAATCCTCCAACAGTGTCGTACCCGGTTCAATCTCAGTCAGATAGTCTTTACATCCTGTCAAAGAGAAGACAGAACACAGAATACAGATTACAGACAAAAACTTAAACTTTTTCATATTCATATTCCTTTCTCCTTAGAATGTTGCGTTTAAACCAAAGGTGAATGTACGGCTTTGCGGATAGTTTCCGTAGTCCACGCCGCTTCCCACTTCGGGGTCATAGCCTTTGTAGCCGGTGATGGTGAACAGATTGGATGCCGTAGCATAGACGCGCAGACGCGAACAACGGAATTTCTGGGTCCACTTGAGCGGGAAAGTATAACCTATCTGTACGTTCTTCAAACGCAGATAACTGCCGTCCTCGATGAATCGGGTGGAGTTCTCGGTGTTGGTTGGTGAGCCCAGCGGGTTAGGAATCGTACCGTTGCGGTTCTCCAGCTCATACGGATTCACGCCGTTAGCTATCATGGCATTCTGCACGGCGGGCGTATAGCCTACCCATACATTGTCTTTCATGTAGCTGGCAAGCGCATAGCCGCTGCCGTCGCCTTCCAACATCTGGCGCTGCGCATTGTAAATCGAATTGCCTGCTGCGCCTTGGAAGAACAGTTGGACATCTACGCCGTAGAAGTCTGCACCGAAATTGAGACCGAACGTCAGTTTGGGGAACGGGTTGCCAATGACCATCTTGTCATTCTCATCCAGTTTGCCGTCGCCGTTCACATCTTTATACCGTGCATCGCCGGCGTGTACGCCAATCGTACTGGCATCGTAGGTGTAGAGCTGCTCCAACGCTTCTTCGTCTGTCTGGTAGATACCTTCGTACTGATACCCCCAGAACGAGTTCAAGGCCATACCTTCGTCTGTCTTCGTGCGATCGCCCCATAGCGGCGAGCCGCCGTTGAGTTTGGTCAGCTCGTTATGCAGGTAGGAAACGTTGGCACCGATATTATAATGGAATTCTCCTACCCGGTTGTCATGACCCAACGTGATTTCCACACCTTCGTTGAGAATGTTTCCTACGTTGCGTGCCATTGAATAGCGGTTGCCTACCTGCGCAGGCGCATTCACATAGAGAATGGCATCCAAAGTAGAGCGGCGGAAATAATCGACAGTAGCCGACAGCTTGCCGTTCCAGAATGCCAAGTCGATACCGGCATCCCACTGCTGGTTGGTTTCCCATTTGCCGGCCTCATCCACGAGTGTCAGCAGAGCTGCGCCGCCTGTAGCGTTTCCTGAGTTCTGCTCAGGACCAAAAGGATAGCCGTAGAACACGTTTACCGACGACCCCATCGCGTATTGGAATGAGTTGGATTGAATACCGTCGTTACCTACCTGGCCAAAGCCTGCGCGGATTTTGATATTGTCCAGCCACTCCAACTCTTGGTCACGTATGAACGGCTCTTCGCTCAACCGCCATGCTACGGCTGCAGAGGGGAAGAAACCCCATGGCTGCTTGGTGAACTTGGACGAAGCGTCTGCACGGAAGTTGACAGTCACCATATAACGGCTGTCGTAGTTGTAGAACGCACGGCCGAGGAAAGAGAGACGACGTGTACGGCTGACATCATCCGAGGCATAGGTCTGGTCTTCTGTGGCGCGACTGAGATACCAGTTGCTCGGAATAGGGTTGAGGATCTGTGCACCCGAACCGCCGATGCCGTAGTAGTTATACTCCGACCACGTCTGACCCGCCATGACCGAGAAATTATGTTTCCCTATCTCACGGGCATAAGTAACGGTCAGTTCTTCCAATAGTTGCAAACCGCGATTGATATTGGCGTCAATATGGTTTTTGTCTGACGCATTGTAGCTGGTGTAGATGTTCGGCCAGCCGAAATTGCGTGCGCGGGTCACTGCATAATCGGCAGAGATAGACGGTCGGATAGTGAGCCCCTTTACCGGCGTGATCTCCAGGTACACATCTCCTACGGCGCGTTCCGTACGGCTGTTAGGCTCGTAGTTATACACCATTTGATAGGGGTTGGTCACGTTCTTGAAGTTCGAACCGGCGGAGTAGTATCCACTGATGTCCTTGCCGTTCTTGTTGACAGAGCCTTGCGGATAATACACAGGATCCCAAGGCGACATGGCCAATGCGCCGGAGATGATAGACGCACCGGCAGACGAACTGTTATTCATTGCCAGACGGCTATAGGACGATACGATAGAGAAATGCTCACCTATCTTGAGCCAGTCACGTACCTTGTAGTCGGAGTTCAAACGGAGTGTAAAGCGGCGGTAGGTACTACCGATGATGGTTCCTTCTTGACCGAAATAGGAAGCAGAGAGAGCATAGTGACCTTTCTCATTTCCGCCGTCGAACGACAGGTTGTAATTATGCATAAACGCATTGGCACGGAATACCTCGTCTTGCCAGTCCGTCTCTTGGTTGGCGTAATTAAAGTTGATGGGGTAGTATTCACTGATCTTGGTAATATCGGCGTTGCCGAGTTTATACATGTTCAGCCACGGGGTGAAACCGTGCTGCTGATAGTATGCTATCTCCTCTGCGCCGTTACGCATCGCCTGGATGCGGAGCTCGGTATCTGCAAAATCTCTTGATTTGAGTACATCCATTTTCTTCCAGCGGTTCTGGAAACCCCAGTATGCATCAAACGAGATGTTCATCTTGCCCTCTCCTCCTGATTTGGTAGTGATGAGGATGACGCCATTGGCGCCACGGCTACCGTAGATAGCGGCAGCGGATGCGTCCTTGAGGATTTCCATGGATTTGATGTCTGTAGGCGACAGCCATTTGATATCGCCTGTGATCACACCGTCCACTACATACAACGGGTCGTTCTGTCCGGTAGCGGAACCGATACCGCGGATACGGATGGTGGCTGCCTCACCCGGCTGACCGCTGCCGCTCGTTACCGTTACACCAGCTGCGCGTCCCTGCAGCGCTTGGTCCAAACCGGACACAGGCGCTTTGATCAGCTCGTCGGCGCTCACACTGGCTACCGAACCCGTCAAATCGCTCTTTTTCATCGTACCGTAACCGATGGCTACTACTTCCTGCAGCTGCACATTGTCCGGCTCTAAGGTCACACGGATAGGGCCGGCGTTGGTCACTTTCACATCCTGCGGCTTGTAGCCCATAAACGATACTTGCAGTACATCGCCTGCTTTGGCTTGAATGGAGAAATTGCCGTCGAAATCGGTGATTGTACCGACTGTCGAGCCCTTCACCATCACATTGGCGCCAATCACCGGATCCGGCTCGTCCTGAGCCATCACTACGCCAGTCACAGTCAGCGTCTGGGCCATTGCACCCAGCGCCATCCATGCCAGCATAGCGATTGTAATGATTCTTTGTTTCATGGTTGTATTGTTTGTTGTGAATTTAGAAGGCATGAGCCGAACCAACGGCTCATACCTGAATGGTTAATGAACCTCCTGTCCGGCTACGTTGTAGCGGATTCCGTTCTTGAGAATAATCAGCTGGCCGTTCTCAATCACCTTTTGTGCCTTCACGCCTGCTTTAACATCCTCAATGCCTTCTACATTGTCTTTCTCGACAATCAGTACTTCGTATATCTCGATCACTGTACCGGCAGTAGCATGGCCGAAGTCAAGCACCAGTATGCCATTGCCTGTCATTCCTTGCATATCTGTTTTGGAATAGGCAAATTCTACGTTCTCCTGCAATGCGATCGCTTGATCTTCATAAACCATTTGTGCATTGTCCTGGTATTTCAGGGTGATACCGGGAACAGCCTTGTTGGCTTTCATCTTGAGCGACAGGTCATAGAACTTGTCTGCTTTGCATTTCGGGCCTTTGTATTTCACTTGGGCTTTCCACTGACCGTCCTTATCGTGAGCGATGGTTACGGTAGCTTTCTGGGTTGCCTCATCATACTCCAGTTTGGAGTCTGTCTCCGGCGACCAGTTGGCATCGCCAAACCAAGCCTCGTACGGATTCGGGTCAACGGGCTCTGTACGCTCCTCTTTCTCCTTAAACTCAATACCGTAAATCAGTATCGTATCGCCGGCTTTTGAATAACCGAAATCAAACACCATAATACCGTTGCCGCCATCTACACCTTCAACATCCTTAACTTGATATACCAGTTCCTCGCCTGCCGACAGTGAGATGTCGCTTTTGATAGTCATCTCTGCATTGTCCTGATACTTCACGGTAATGCCATTCACAGCATGATTGGCCTTCATCTTAATGGTCAAATCATAGAACTTGTCCGCCTTGGCAACAGGTCCTTGATATTTCACCTGAGCCTGCCATTGCGCATTTTTGTCCACAGCAATAGCCAAGGTAGCTACTTGGGTTTCTTCGTCATAGGTCAGATTGGACTCAGTCTCTTGTGCCCAACCGGTGTTGGCAAACCATGTTTCAATAAACGGGTTTGCGGCAAACATGCTACTTGCAACCAATGTTGCCAATACAGATAAAGTAAATTTTTTCATAATAAATAAAAATTAAAGTTAAATAATGTGTTTGTTGATTTATAAGATTTGCAATCTTGTTCCTAAGATAGTATAGCGTACACCGTCACGGATGATAACCACCTGCCCGTTCTCAATCGCCTTCGTCCATCCGCTATTCGCCCCTTCTCCGTTAACATGGTCAATGGCGGTATGCAAATCTGCCAAACCGCTGCCATATACTTCAAATTCTCGAATGCCGATTTGGCTGACAGAGCTGACCACTTTTAGATAGCGTCCCGAAATCTGCAAGGAGGAATAGGTTTTTGTACTGTTGCTCTCGGCTGTTTCGTTTTCTACCACAGCGGTCCATTCCGCGTCGTCAAGACTGCTGTAGATGCCATAGGCTCCCCAACAGTCATTGAAATGTACAATGATGTCCGTGATGTCATAGGCATTGGTCAAGTCCACTTTCCACCACCAGTCCTCTGCCGTTCCCTGACCGAAGCTGGTCCAGAAATTATCGGCATTGCCGTTCACCGCTTTGTCAGCGGTGTTGTCATTCTGCACAGCACCGGCTGTACACGGTCTGTTATGTGCCAAATCCACGGCGGAGTCAAACGGCATCTCCAGTGTGAACGCTTTGCCCGCTGATTTATTTCCGTTGTAATCAACTGCATAACATTGGAAAGAATAAGTCGTTCCGTCTTTTACAGCGGGTTTGTCAATCGTAACGGTATTGGTCAAAGAAATATTGCCGATACTATGATCTTTGTCTCCCACATAGTAGAAATACGCATCATCAGCCGTCACATCGCCAAAAGTGAAGATTAGTTTTCCGTCTTCTTCCGTCATCATCACTTCTTCCGGATTGATAGTCGGGGCTATAGCATCTTCTATCGGGTTATTGATAGATGCGCGGTTGAAACCAATGGTCTCGGTTCGGCGATAGCCTCCCTCTATATTCGAACTCAGGAAGAAATGAATCTGCAAATCTTCCGTCACAGCGGAGAAGTGCGTCTGACATCCGTCTCCTGTAAAATGATGATGCTGATCTACGATACTGCAAGCTTGCACCTCGCTTTGCGAACCGCCTGTGCTGTTATATACGCGCAATTGTACTTCCCATGCTGCACCGCCAAAATTGATATCCTCGCTCGGGTTAACAGCCCGGAAAAGCATTGTCTGGCCGCATGAAACGATGTAATAGTTGATGCCTAAGGCTTTCGCATCAGGATTTTCTTCGTCTATGGTTGTGTTGCCGCGGTAAAACGTGTCACCTTGTTTTTGATACGTTGCAAACAATTCGCCGCTTGGAACTGCATCTGCGGCGGAGGCCATCAGGCTTGCGCAGAGAACAATTAACAATGTAGAAATCTTTTTCATACGTGTTAGTATTTAATGTTAGTAAATAGATAATAGAGAGCATACGCCGAACCAACGGCGTATGCCCGATAGAGTGATTACTTAACCACCTGGCCTGCTACATTGTAGCGGATACCATTCTTGATAATAATCAATTGTCCGTTCTCAATGAGTTTTACGGCCTTCAACCCAACATTTGTATTGTCGATGGCAGAAGGAATAACCGGTTCATCTTTGAAGAAATAGACGTTGTCCAAGAAGAATGCTCCAAGTCCGGCATAGTTAGTAAATCCAAGCTGAGTGAAATCGGCAAATGTATTCTCCGTATAATCAAGCACCACTTCATTCCATTCGTTTGCATTGAGCGCAGGCGATACTTTATGGAACTGGTTCTCCGGTTGAATTACAGGGTAAATCTCAATCGTACCTGCTTTGAAGGGATAAATACTCATATGCAGTTTCTGGAATCCTACTGCATTAGCAGCGGGGAAAACCCATCCGAACGAACTCGGATTATCCAGTCCGTCATAATAGAGAGTGTTGTTTTCTTCCGCTAATATTATTTGGTGAACTGTAGTTGCAGCATACCAGTTTTGGCAATAAGTGCTGATAGCAACTATCGATTCGTATTTATCGGAGTACAGAGACTTCACATTAGCAGCTGTTGCAGCGGGCTCAGGAGCAGCTTCCGGCAGAGCCTTTGTAGAACCGTTTACCTCTACTGCTTCAGCAGCGTTACCCACTACATCCTTAGCTATAACCGAGAATGTATAGTCTGTGCCTGCTTCCAAACCTTTTATTACAACGGACTGTGCCACACCGGATTTGCCGGCAACAGTAGCTTTGTCAACGCCACTCAGTTGTACCAGGTAATTGATATCATCATTATCCTCTTCTGCATTTAGAGTCAGCGTAATGGTGTAAAGGTCAGATCCCGCAAACTCAGCAGTTACATCTGTCGGTGCCTCGGTATCGGAATCAATTGCATTGCGCCAGAAATAGATATTGTCAAATGCAATCTTCTGGCGGTTGGGTTCGTTGATATCTACAATCTTGAACCAACGTACATTGGAAAGATTTACATTGGCTGATACAGGATTGGCCAGTTCTATATCAATACTCTGCCATCCTTCGCCTGTCAGATTGATAGTACGCAGGTGGTCGTCGTTAACGAGCACTTTGATACCACTGATCGCAACCTTAGACCATACATCCATATGCAGGTATTCCATGCTGCTGGCATCAACACCTGTTCCGGATCCTCTATATTCGTCTTTAGCGACGATGGCATTTGCATTTTCCGAGTTCTCACCCCAGATTACCTGTGTACCGCCTGCACTCATATCATAGAGCAGATAGTGGTTATCCTCAACTACTTTCTCTGTACCTTGGGTAGATCCCCAGTTCTGCAAAGTGAATGTATGTTTCAATGCGGTAGTATAGGTATCCGAATACAACGAGCGGTACCATTGTGCGTCACGCGCTTCAGGAGCAGCTGCTGCTACCAAAGGTACTGAATCATCAATAGGAGTAGTGACATTCTCTACAACGATAGCATTGGACTCATTGCCTGCGCCGTCAAGAGCAGTAACAGTGAAATTATAAGTAGTCTCTCCTGTCAATCCGGTCACAGTGATTATACCATCCACCGCCGTGCATACTTGGTCAATACCGTTGGTTGCATCCACAACATGGAAACTGGTCACAGTTCCATCTTCTTCATCGGTGGCTGCTACGGCAATCTTTACTTGGTTCCATTCCGGTTCACCGCTCAGTTCGGCTTTAGTCAATACAGGTGCATTGGCGTCCTCTACAGTGCCGCGTTTGCCATATACCTCAAACTCCCACATGGAGAAACCATAAGCCAAATCAGCATAACCTTGACGTGCAAAAATCTTCACATAGCGACCTACTTTCTCCGAGAATGTATAAACATTGGCATCGGTTGCGGCTTGACCTGTCTTAGGCTGTGCATTATATGTACCAATTACAGTCCATGAAGCACCGTTATTCGAAATCAGCAAATCATAGTCTGTAGGAGCAGCTGTCTCGAACCAGATACGGATACTGTCAATCTCGTAGAATCCGCCCAAGTCAACTGACCACCAATCCTCTGCGTCATTGCCTACGGCTGCATAATGTTTTGCGCCGTTCGAAGCCCAACGGTCGCCCATATTACCATTATTGCTTGTGCCTGCTGTAGCGGCATTGATACAGGCATTAGCTGTCTTATTGAGAGCAAGGTTAATGCCACTCAAATCGGTCAGTTCCCCATCCTTGTTATAAACATCAAAAGTATAAGTTACGTCTTGGCAAACCATTGTGAACTGGTTATAATCCATCGTGAACTGGCTCAGCGGGAAACTTACACCGGCACCTATTGCTGAATACTCAATCGAGCAAGCGCCAAACGCAGCAGACGGGAAACCAACCCACAGATTGTCATCTTCTTTCTTTATGCCACCGAACTGGCTGCCGATCTCGGGATCAACAACTACCTTATATTGTGTACTGTTAGTCAACCAATCTACACCTTCCCAGTTGATCGGACCGGTAACGGTTACAGTCAGTTTCTTGGTAGAAGCAGCAAAGTTCTCCGTCTCGGGAGCAGTAACAGTGATAGTAGCCGTACCACGACCGACAGCGGTTACCAAACCGCTTGCGCTAACCGTTGCGATACCATCCTTACTAGAAGCATAAGTAATAGCGCCGTCATAGTCGGCAGCAGTGGTAGTTTCAATCTGGAAGGTCTCCGGTACAGATGCATCCAACGTTTTCTCTGTAGCGTTGATAGCCAATTCAGAGGCAGTCTTCTCGTCTCCGTCGCTGCAAGTTCCCCATTCTATATCATTCGGCCAACTGATATTCTGCTCACCGGGGCACAATACATACAATGGAGTATACACTGTGGGAGCAGATTCTGCTGCAATCTCACAAACAATCTTTGTAGCAGTACTACTTGTGATTGCTGTGCGCAAGTCCTTTGCTCCAGGATTATAGAAAGAACCTCCTAAACCATTGAGGTTTGTACCTTCAATGATGATTTGATAGTTGCCTTCTGAAACTGCAACGCATGTCAGTTTGATTTCTGCACCACCACTAAGGGTTAATGGTTCTGCGCAATACTGCGTCGCCCAGCTCATTACACTTGCGCATAATAATGCGAGTAAGAAAGATAATTTCTTCATAACTGTTAGATTTTTAGTTAGTATTTTAGTTGTTTAAGTATGAATTTTTCAAAATCACGGGATAATATATATTTATATATATTATAGGTGTGGGTATGATACGATATTCACCCGATGCGCTTCCAATGCGCTTCCGATGTGCCTCCGATGTGCCTCCGATGTGCTTCCTGAGTTACCTCTCTCGGCGGTGAGTCTGTGGTGAGTCGGTGGTGAGTCGGCGGTGACGGTAAACGATATCAAACCTGATTCCCGTTACAATTTAGCGCCAAGGACATTGAAACGTACGCCGTCCTTTACAATGACGATCTTGCCGCCCTCAACTACCTTACACGTGCGCGTTTCATTATTATATACGCGCTCGATAGCGGTTGTTTTGGTGCCGTCCGCATAATAGAGGGTGATCTTGTAGGTCACACCGTCGCAAATGAAATTGAAATCATTGAATTCATTCGGGAACTGGCTCAACGGGAAACTGACGCCTGCGCCAACGGCTGAATGCTCAATACCCGAGTTGTCACCCCAAACGGCTGACGGGAAACCAATCCAAAGATTGTCGCCCTCTATGTGTTTTCCTCCGAAGTTATTTGGGATCTCGGGCTCAGTCACCACTTTGTATTTCTCGTTGCCTCCTGCCAGCCATTCAATAGCCTCCCAGTTGACATCACCGGTCACCGTTACGGTCAGTGTTTTCATACTCAAAGCGTAGGTGTCGGTCTCTGCAGTCTTGACTGAGATGACGGCGGTACCGCGACCTACGGCAGTCACCAAACCGGTGTTGGTTACAGATGCAATGCCTGCGTTGCTGCTCTCGTAGCTGATAGCGCCATCGCCTTTTTGGGTGGCCGTAATCTGGAAAGTCTCAGACGCATTGGCATCCAATGTTGTTTCCGTGGCGTTCAATGCCAACTCAGGGTCAGTCTTGGCATCGCCGCAAGTGTTCCAATCGGCATCCATAGGGATGTTAAACTGGTTCTCACCAATGCCGTCCAGTACAATAAACAGCGCATTGGCATAGATCTTCGGCTTTACATTGGATTCAAACTGTACACTCAACGTGTTGCCGGTCTGTGTCAGATGTTCGGAGAGGTGATAACCTCCTACGCCGTTCACCTCGGCATAGAAATTCGAACCCGCTGCATTGAAACTGACAATGTTGTCCGCTGTGGTAATCGAAAACTCATACAGAGTGCCGGCTACCAATCGCATCGTCACCGTAGCGTCGTGTTCCTGTACGGACTTGATGCTTACGCTGCAATAATCTGCGGCGCTAAGCGTCAAAGTCGCTGCAAGCATCAAAACAAAAGAGAAGATTTTTTTCATGATGACTGTGTTTTATGGGTTAATAGTGTATCTATACACAGCAATGCGACGCCTGACATGGGTCAAGCATCGCATATAAATCTGTATAACTTGCTGATAATGAAATGGTTATACCCTTTGTGGGGGGGGGGTAATTCCTTGATTATGTGTGAATTGCGTATTCATGGCAACTGTTTGTGTGATTTCGACGACAAAATTACAACATTTTTTTCACCTGCGCAAACATTATTTTATGTTATACGGCACAAAAGTACGCTTAAGTACCATAATATATATTGACAATCAGCATATTAACCAAAAATGAGAGTGTAAAAAAGTACGTCTAAAGTACCCCTTTTGCTAACTGCACTTTGCACTTTTTTAGCGGAATTATTTGCATATGTCAAAGAATATTTGTACCTTTGTGCTCAAATCCGAAAAACAATATACCCATGCTCAAGAAAATCGTTTCAGCCTGCCTGTTCGTTGTCTCTTTTAGCACCCTGCAGGCATCCAATACCCTTGATTCGCTCCTCAATGTCTATACTGCCGAGATAGGGCGCTCGCAGGTGTATATCCGCCGCCACCAGGCGCGTATTGACTCGCTCTGCGCCCTTGTGCCCATGACGCCGGAGCGCCAACTCGCTATTGCACGCGAGTACCAGCATTTCCAGTCTGACTCGGCTCTGGCGTGGTATATGCGTCTGCGTTATGTGTCCGAACCCGTGCGCACGCAGGCTTTCACAGGTCTTATTCAACTGCTCTCCGCCTCCGGGCATTATGCGAATGCGTTCGACATTCTCAAAATGCCCGAATCGCCTTCGCTGAATTCGGTGGATGGCTACAAAACGATCTGGCTGCTCTACAACGAAGCCGCCACTACCGGTTTGCTGCCTACCTACGACATGCAGGATCTGCAGCAAACGGCTCACCGTTACTATGACTCGCTCCTGGTGGCGCTTGCGCATGACACGGTCAACCCTGTCGAGAGCCGGTTGTGGCTGACGCTCTATCAGGCTTCCGACAAAAGCGACTGGCCCGCAGCTCTTGATGCCAGCCGTCAGCTGCTGCAGCGCGTCGGGCCTAATCAACACCAATACGCTATTCTCGCTTATGGTCATGCAATGATCTACGAGCAGGCAGGCAACCGCAACAAACGCCGTGAGTGGCTGGTCCGGTCGGCAATAGCGGACGTCCGTTGCGGCATCACCGACAATGGCTCCTCATGGATAGTAGCGGAAGACTGCTATGATGAGGGCGACCTCACGCGCGCGTACATTATTAGTAATTATACGCTCACCAACGCCTCTTTCTTCAACGCCCCGACGCGCTACGTGCAGACCTACGCCTTGGGGCATACTATCGGCAACGAGCATGACCAGCTGCTGCAAAACAGAAACATCGCCCTCGTCATCGCTCTTTCGGCATTGGCGGTGATGCTCTTCGGATTGGTGCTCTCTATCATCTTTGCCGTTCGCCAGAACCGCAAACTCTCTGCGCTCAACGCCCAGCTCTCCGCCATCAACTCGCAACTCCACGCCGCCAATCATGTCAAGGAGCAGTATATATGCCGCTATCTGGAGGTTTACAGCGATTATATCCGCCGCCTCACTACTATGGCGCGCCGCGCCGGAGAGAAAGACCCATCGGCGTTTATGGACCGCGAGATGGAGAATTTCTACCGCTCTTTCGACGACACCTTCCTCTCCCTCTACGGCACTTTTGTCGAGGATTTCAATGCCTTGCTCAAACCGGAGGCGCGCCTTACGCCCAAACCCGGCGAGCGTCTGACCATCGAGATGCGTATCTTCGCCCTTATCCTGCTGGGCATCGACAGCTCAGCCAAGATAGCGCAGCTCCTTTGCTACAGCCCCAATACAATCTCCAACTACCGCGTCAAGATCAAGAATAACGCCCTCGGCAACCGCGATGATTTCGAGCGGCAGATCCAGATAATGGCGAATGGGCGAATGTTGACATAGCGACATGACGACATATCGACATATCGACATATCGACATGGCGATTCATAAATTATAAATCTCTTATGGATATTCAGCAACGTTATTTGGCCGCCGAAGGGCGGTATGAGCAGGCAGAGACCCTCTATGCCCGCTGCGGCAGGAGCGGCGTGCTGCTGCCGCGTGTCAGCCTGGGCTTCTGGCATAATTTCGGTGGCAACGACCCCTACGAGCGCAGCCGCGCTATCACTCATTATGCCTTCGACCACGGCATCACCCATTTCGACCTTGCCAACAACTACGGCCCTCCCTACGGCTCCGCCGAAGTGACCATGGGGCGTCTCATGGATGATGATTTCCGCCCCTACCGCGACGAACTGTTCTTCTCTACCAAGGCGGGTTACGACATGTGGCCCGGACCTTACGGCGACCACGGCAGCCGCAAGTACCTCATGGCTTCGCTGGACCAGTCGCTCAGGCGCATGCATCTGGATTATGTGGACCTCTTTTATTCCCACCGCTACGATCCGGATACGCCTCTCGAAGAGACCCTGCAGGCGATGGTGGATATTGTCCGTTTGGGCAAGGCGCTCTACCTCGGTATCTCCAACTGGCCGTTGGAACCCCTGAAACAGGCGGTTGAGTACCTGCGCAATGCCCAAACGCCACTCCTGATCTATCAGGGGCGGCTCAATATGCTGCATCAAAAACCTATTGAAGAGGGTATCTTGGAATTCTGCCGCGAGCAGGGCATCGGTTTCATCGCCTATTCGCCTCTGGCGCAAGGATTGCTTACCGACCGCTATCTGGAAGGCATCCCATCGGACTCCCGCATGGCGAAGGATCATTTCCTACACCCATGGGCACGCACACCTCAGTTGCTGGAACGTCTGCACGAGCTCGAAGCCAAAGGGCGTGCCAACGGCCGTACGATTGCGCAGGAGGCTCTGGCGTGGATTCTTGACCGGCCGGGCGTCACCTCCGTTCTGGTAGGAGCCAGCTCGGTAGCCCAGCTGGAGAGCAATCTGATGACGCTCTCCGTCTCGCCCTCAGCATAACCCGCGCGCTTGTGCCAACTGCATCAGGTAGGCTTTCGCTGCCTCATGCTCATTGGGAATCACGCCGTCCAGGATAGCATCCTTGATGGCGGATTTCAGTTCGCCTACGGTGCTGCACGGCTCCAGGTGAAGCAGTTGCATGATCTCCAATCCGTCCACAGGCGGCTGGAAATTACGGATACGGTCACGCTCCTCCAGTTCTACCATTTTCTGCCGCACCAGCCGGTAGTTCCGGTGGTAGCGCTCCACTTTCTGTTCGTTGCGGCTGGTGATGTCGGCGTCGCAAAGCAACATCAGGTCTTCTATGTCATCGCCGGCCTCAAACAGCAACCGCCTTACGGCGGAGTCGGTCACGGTGTCCTCTATCAGATTGATTGGACGCATGTGCAAGTCCACCATCTTTCTGACGTACTCCATCTTCTCGTTGAGCGGCAGTTTCATCTTGGCGAAGATGCGCGGCACCATTTTCGCGCCTATGTAATTATGGTTGCGGAAAGTCCACCCAGCCTGCGGGTCCCAAGCCTTAGAGCGCGGCTTGCCTATATCGTGCAGCAGCGCCGCCCAGCGCAACCAGAGAACTGTATCTCGCTCTGACGTCTGATGGCTGACGGCTGATGGCTGATGGCTGACGGCTGATTGCTGTAACTCCGCCACATTGTCCAGCACCTTCAGCGTGTGGTAGAACACATCCTTGTGTCCACGACCTTCCTTGACCTCCACGCCTTTGAGGGCGGCGAGTTCGGGGAAGATGAGCGGCAGCAGTCCGGTCTTGTCCAGCAGCAGCCAGCCCTCCGACGGACGGCGGCTGAGCATGATCTTGTTCAGCTCGTCGGCTATGCGCTCGCGCGTGATAATAGAGATGCGTTCGCGGTTGCGCACAATGGCGTCAAACGTCTCGCCGTCCAGGTTGAAGCCCAGCTGCGTGGCAAACCGGATAGCCCGCATCATCCGGAGCGGATCGTCGCTGAAAGTGATGTCCGGATCCAGAGGTGTGCGGATGATACACTGCTCCAAATCCCCGATTCCATCGAATAAATCGACTAATTCACCATATGCGTCTTTGTTGAGGCAGATAGCCATGGCATTGATGGTGAAATCGCGGCGGTGGAGGTCATCATCCAGCGTACCGTCCTCTACGATAGGGTTGCGGCTGTCGCGGGTGTAGCTCTCCTTGCGGGCACCCACGAATTCCAACTCAAGCTCACCTTTTTTGACCTGAGCCGTGCCGTAGGTCTTGAAAACAGAGAGGTGAGTTCTTTTACCCAGACGTTTTGCTACAGCTTCTGCCATCGCAATGCCTGAACCTACTACCACCACATCTATGTCATTAGACGGGCGGTGAAGAAAGAGGTCACGCACCCATCCGCCTACGACATAGCATTCCAGCCCCATTTCGTCTGCTAACTGCCCTACTAATCGCAGTTCGGGCGTATCTATTTTTGCTTCAAAATCCATAAATCGGGTACAAAAGTACAAAAAAGTTTGCACATATCAAAAAAAAGTTGTACCTTTGCACGCTTTTTCGTGTAAAAAGCACCAACAATTATTGTTTAACCGGACTTGCAATTCGTGCAATTGCCCAGTCCTCAAATCTTAAAGTCTAAAATGGCAACAAAGCTTCGTTTGGCTCGTCATGGTCACAAAGACTACGCTTTCTACCACATCGTAGTAGCAGACAGCCGTTCGCCGCGTGACGGCAAGTACATCGAGCGTATCGGCTCGTTCAACCCCAACACCAACCCTGCTGCAGTGATCCTCAATTTCGAGCGTGCACTGTATTGGGTAACCGTAGGTGCTCAGCCTACCGACACCGTTCGCACTATCCTTTCCAACGAGGGTGTACTGCTTTGCAAGCACCTCCAGGGTGGTGTAGCCAAGGGTGCCTTCAGTCAGGAAGAGGCTCAGCGTCGTTTCGACGCTTGGAAAGCACAGAAGGATGCCAAAGCCGGCAAGATCAGCCAGGCTGAGGCAGACAAGAAAGCTGCTGCTGCCAAAGCTCTCCTCGCTCAGGAGGTTGAGACCAACAAGGCTAAAGCCGCTGCTATCGCTGAGAAGCGCGCTGCCGCTGCTGCCGAGTTGGCTGCTGCTGCTCAGGAGGCCGCTCAAGAGGCTGCCGCCGCTGAGGCAGAGGCTAAGGGTGAAGCTCCCGCTGAGGAAGCTGAGGCTTGATACAGCCGCACACCCCATTAACAAAAAAGCGTCCGCATATCCGCGGACGTTTTTTTGTTATCTGCCTTTGTACATCTCCTCGTAGTATTTCTCGTAGTCGCCGGAGGTGATGTTGTCCAGCCATGGCTGGTTGTCGAGATACCACCGTACGGTGCGCTCGATACCTTCCTCAAACTGCAGCGAGGGCTCCCAGCCCAACTCGCGTTGCAGCTTGCTGGAGTCGATAGCATAACGCATGTCGTGTCCGGCGCGGTCGGTGACGAAGGTGATGAGGTCGAGGTCGGCGCCTTCGGGACGGCCGAGCAGGCGGTCAACGGTCTTGATCACCGTTTTGATGATGTCGATATTCTTCCACTCGTTGAAACCGCCGATGTTATAGGTTTCGGCGATGGTACCTTTATGGAAAATGAGGTCGATGGCGCGTGCGTGGTCCTCCACGTAAAGCCAGTCGCGCACGTTCTCGCCCTTGCCATAGACAGGCAGCGGCTTGCGGTGGCGGATATTGTTGATAAAGAGCGGAATCAGTTTCTCGGGGAACTGGTAGGGACCGTAGTTGTTGGAGCAGTTGGTCACGATAGTGGGCAAGCCGTAGGTGTCGTGGAAAGCACGCACGAAATGGTCGGACGACGCCTTGGAGGCGGAGTAGGGCGAGTGGGGGTTGTACTTGGTAGTCTCGTAGAAGAAATCCTCGCCGTACGCCAGGTGGTGCTCAGCCGATGAGGCTTTGGTGGTGAACGGCGGTTCGATACCCTCGGGGTGGGTGAGTCTGAGAGCGCCATAGACCTCGTCGGTGGAGATATGATAGAAGCGCTTGCCCTCAAATTTCTCCGGCAGCGACTCCCAGTAGAGTTTGGCAGCCTGGAGCATAGAGAGAGTGCCCATGACGTTGGTGCGCGCAAAAGTGAAAGGATCCTTGATCGAGCGGTCCACATGGCTCTCCGCCGCCAGATGGATGACGCCGGTGACATGCTCCTCCTGCATGAGGGCGAAGATGGTGTCGAAATCGCAGATGTCGGCACGCACAAAGCTGTAGTTGGGCTTGTCCTCGATGTCACGGAGGTTGGCGAGGTTGCCGGCATAAGTGAGTTTGTCCACATTGATGATGCGGTAGTCGGGGTACTTGTTCACAAAGAGCCGGACTACATGGCTGCCGATAAATCCGGCGCCGCCGGTGATGATAATGCTTGGCATACTATTTTAGATTTTAAATTTCAGATTTATAGTACGTATCGTATTTGTTTGAAATGATATGTATGTTGTTTGCCTTGTAGGTCTTCTAACACTATCTCGCCTGTAGGCAGTACGTCCGTGATGCGTGCCAGAAACTGCCCTTGCGTTTGCTGGGCGGCGTTCATCGTAGGCGTGACACTCACTTCGCGTTCCACGAACGGCCAGTAGCCCTCGCGGCGATAGAGGTGCGCGCGATAATAGCGGCGGACTTCTTCTATCGGCATCTTGAGCACCTCATCTATCTGCTCCAGCAACACGTTCATCACCGCGTCCAGCTCATACTCTTCTCCGCTTATCTGTGCCCATGAGATGGGGTTAGGCGCATCGCTCTGCCATGTTGTTTGATTGATATTGATACCTATTCCGGCTATCGAATAGCTCACCTCACTCCCCACAATAGCATTTTCAATCAAAATACCCGCGATTTTCTTATCCCTGAAATAGATGTCGTTCGGCCACTTGATGGTTACCTCTTCTTCGTCGGCAATCAAGCCGTACACACAACAAACCAGCCGGTGTACCGCCACACTCATGATTATGTTGAGGTCGAACAGATTCTCGCTTGGCGGCAAGAGTATGGAGCACAACAGGTTCTTGCCCGCTTCGCTCTCCCATCCGTTGCCGGTCTGTCCGCGTCCTGCTGTCTGATAACCGGCACGCAGATACTTCTCCCCCTCCGGCCATTCGCCTCTCGCTATTAATTCCCTGAGAAGGGTGTTGGTGCTATGTGTTTCGGCTATATACATCGTTATCGGTTGGCGCGGTACAGGTCCAGCAGGTATTGCTGGATAACGGATTGTATGTTCTTGGCTTTGCCCGGAGCGGAGTTGACGAGTACGGCAAACACCCATCTGTCGCCGTTAGGCATGTCGATGTAGCCTGCGAAATTCTTGGTTCCGGCTATTGTGCCGCTCTTGGCGTGGATACGTCCCTGCAGTTCGGTGCCTGCGCAGAGGCTCTTGAGCGTACCGCTCTCGCCGCTGACGGGCAGTGAGTTGTACCAAGCTTCGGCGTACTGGCTGCGCACCATATACGTCAGCAGTTGTACAAAAGTCTTGGCGCTCACCGCATCCTGGGGCGCCAGCCCGCAGCCGTCTTTGATGATGGCGTTCTGTACGTTGACGCCTCGTCTGCGCCAATAGTCGCGGAGCATCTCCTGGCTGTTGTGTATCGTGCCGGGAATAGCGTATCTGGTGCCCAGATAGCGGAAGAGCGACTCGGCGTAGAGGTTGTTGGAGTTGACGTTCGTCTCGCGGATGAGTTCGCTCAGCGGCTCGGAGTAATGGGTATAGACGACGGTGCGCGGCGGCGTGAGCGGGTTGTGGTCGGCTATGTAGCCGGCTTCGCGGCTGACCTCGATACCCTGTTCGCGCAGGCGCATCGTGAAATGGCGTGCCAGCAGCAGACCCGGGTTAGGCAGGTCACCCTTGACGCCGAACGTACCGAGGTTGCTGGGCACACAGCCCGTCAGGTAGCGCTCGTGGCTGTACGGCAGTCCGCTGACAAAAGCACCGTCGTACGTGATGGTGGTGCAGCGGATATGATTGATGAACCGGATGTCCTCCACCTGCGGCTCGGTATTCATCACTACCGCCGGCGTGCCTACAGGACCGCTGCGGAGGACGATATTCATCGTGTTGTCGTAATAATTGAGCGCGAAGATCCCCGGGGCATAGTAGTTGCCGGCGTCCTCGCAGAGCCAGTTGGGGTTCTGCGCCTCGCCGTCGAGCATCGTCATGTCGGCAATGACCGCGCCGTCAATCCTGCGGATGCCGTACGCCTTGACAGCTTTGATCCACTGGTAGAGAAACGCCTGCTTGCCCTTGGTGCCGAGACTCGGGTCGCAGCAGCCGCGGATAAACAGGTCGCCGTGCAGCACGCCGTCCGTGACGGTGCCAGTATGCTCAATCGTAGTAGGAAAACGGTAGTCCTCGCCCAGCAGCTGCAGGGCAGCGCCGGTGGTCAGCAGTTTCATGACCGAGGCAGGCGGTACCACGTAGCCGGAGCGGTAGTCGTCAATCACCTCGCCCGTAGAGAGGTTCTGCACCAGCACGGACATGTTCGCCTGGCCGGTGATGGGATTGCCCGTCAGAAGGGATATAGATAGAAATATAGTAGCGAGTATATTCACTGTTATGAAAAATCGGTGTTTAGTAGTTATCCTGCCGATAGCGGCGGTTTATTTCCAACATTCTCGGCAGATGGACGGTTGTTCCTGCCACGCTTGGCGCCGGAAAGCGGATGCCTTGTCGTTGGCAAAGAGTTCGCGTATGGGTGTGTTCATTATGTTTCCGTACGCGTGTGCGTGCGCCTTGTCGTAGCAGCAGGGCAGCACCTCTCCCTCTGTGGTGATGACGCATCCGCTCCATACACGCAGGCATTTTTTGCGCCGCGGCTTGCGGTGGTAGTGTCCATCGCTGCCTTTTATATAGCGGCTGTAGCGTAGGTCGGCAGGCATCAGCGGATGGCCGTCGGCGTAGTTGTACAGCTGTGCTGTCTTGAGTGTCAGCCGGTCGGCACCCAGCGTACGGTACATTCGTTTGAGTTCGTCCCATTCATGCTCGTTGGTGCGCAGGCGCAGGCATTGCAGCTCAATCGTGATACGGGCTTTCCGGCGTTCTTTGGCGGCGCGCAGGTATCGCAACGCATCCGTGCATTGCTGCAGGCTGCCGCCGATGCGGTAGGTGCTATACGTCTCTTGTGTCAATCCGTCCATCGAGACGATGATGCGGCTGAGGCCTGCGCCCACCAGGGCTTCCGCCAAGTTGGGTGTCAGCGCCTGGGCATTCGTGGAGACAATCGTGTACAGACCTTCCGCATGCGCCTGACGAATCATCTCAGGCAGGGCTTTGTGGAGCAGCGGTTCGCCTTGGAAATAGAACTGCACCGTAAACGCATAAGGGCTGATCTCCGCCAAAGTCCGCTGCCATACCTCCTCCGGCATCATCGGTGCGGAGGCTGTTTTCCCGTTTGCGCCGAACGCTACCGGACACTCGGGACAATGAAGCTGGCAGACCGATGCAGGCTCAACGCTGACGAACACCGGACCATGCGAAACACGCACGTGGCCTCCAAGGCTCAGTGCGTAACCGGCATAGCACCGCAGTGCATTAATGAATCGCGATTTTCTCCACGCGACGCTCATGACGACCGCCTTCGAAATCTGTTTGGAAGAACGTACGCACGATATCCAGCGCCTTGGGAGCAGAGATGAAATTAGCCGGCAGACCGAGTACGTTGGCGTTGTTGTGAGCACGTGCCAGTTCCGCCAGTTTGGTCTCCCAGCAGAGCGCCGCGCGTATGCCCTGATGCTTGTTGGCGGTCATAGTAATGCCGTTGCCCGTAGAGCAGAGGATGATACCGAACTCATACTCGCCTTTCTCCACCGCTTCTGCCAACGGATGGGCAAAATCGGGGTAGTCGCAACTCTCCTCGGAGAAACAACCGAAGTCTTTGACACGTGCACCATTATCCTCCAAAAACAACTGCACTTTCTGTTTGAGGGGAAAACCTGCGTGGTCGCTTGCCAACGCAATAGTCATTTCATTGAACGATTTCATATAATGTGTAATTTTAAATCTTCAAATCTTCAAAACACTGCCGCCAGATTGCCGAACATCAGTTTGCAGGCAATAGCCAGCACGATGATACCGAAGAACTTGCGGATGATATACAGCGCCGTGGGACCCAGGTATTTGGTGAGCCAGTTGGTGCCGATCAATACCAGGTAAAGCACCAGCATGCACAGCAGCAGGGATATACAGAGGTTGCCGATGCTATATTCGGCAGTGATGGCCAGCAGCGCGGTGAAGGCTCCCGGACCCGCATACATAGGAAAAGCCAGCGGCACGATAGATCCTCCGCCAGATACTTCACCCTCCAGTTTGTCGTTCTGGAAGATAGTGATATCCAGAATCATCTCCAGAGCCATGAGAAAAATCACGAATCCTCCGGCTATAGCGAAATACTCGATCTGTACGCCGAAGAGCTTCAGTATCCATTCGCCCATAAAGAGAAACGCCAGCAAGATGACCAGCGAGGCGATACATACACGGCCGGGATAGATCTTGACGCCCTTCTTCTCCATCGAAATAGTAACGGGTATATTGCCGAACGGGTCGATGATGGCTATCAGGAAAATGAATGACGAGAGAACCTGCCAAATATCAAACTCTCCGAAAAAATCACGCAGTGCTTCCATAGATTTGCTAATTTCAGGCTACAAAATTAGTGAAAAATTTGCATATGTGCAAGAAAATTTGTAATTTTGCA
Organism: Paludibacteraceae bacterium; assembly: GCA_017478725.1. Taxonomy (GTDB): domain Bacteria; phylum Bacteroidota; class Bacteroidia; order Bacteroidales; family Paludibacteraceae; genus Colicola. Next base: position 40,974 of record JAFVDD010000025.1, on the reverse strand, counting down.
GCGAAAAAGCAAATCTTAATTCGTAATTTTCAATTTTTAATTCTATGATTAATAGCCAAGACATCAAAAACGGCGTATGTATCCGCATGGACGGCCGTCTGTATTTCGTAATCGAGTTCCTGCACGTTAAGCCGGGCAAGGGCAACACGATTATGCGTGTTAAATTCAAAGATGTGGTGGACGGCCGCGTGCTGGAGCGCCGCTTCAATATCGGTGAGAAACTGGAGGATGTACGCGTAGAGCGCCGTCCGTATCAGTTCCTCTACAAGGAGGGTGCCGACTATATCTTCATGAACAACGAGACCTTCGAGCAAGTGCCTATCGCCCATGACCTCATCACCGGTGTGGATTTCCTGAAGGAAGGTATGACCTGCGAGGTGGTTTCCGACGCATCGAGCGATACTATCCTCTTCGCCGAACTGCCGACCAAGGTGGAGCTGCAGATCACCTATACCGAGCCGGGCTTGAAAGGCGATACCGCTACCAACACGCTCAAACCCGCTACGCTGGAGACCGGCGCCGAGATCCGCGTTCCGTTGTTTATCAACGAGGGTGAGATCGTACGCGTTGATACCCGCGACGGCAGCTACTGCGAGCGCGTACGCTAAGCGATCGGCTGTCAGCTATCAGAATTTAGAAAAAAATGGCACTTTAATTTGCAAGTGTCATTTTTTTGTTGTACCTTTGCAGCGTGAAATACTAACTACTCATCATTATGCCGGAAATAAGTTCGTTCTATGGAATAATCATCTATATGTACATGAGTGAGCATAATCCGCCTCATTTCCATGTAAAGTACCAAGATTACGAAGCTATCATTACCATAAAAGATGGTGTAATTACAGGTTCACTTCCCCGTCGCGCTTTGCGTTTAGTGTACGAGTGGCTTGATTTGCACCAAGACGAACTATTGGCAAACTGGGAGAGATTAGGAAAATCCGAAGCGCCAATGAAAATAACGCCATTACAATAAGAAAGGAGGCCATTATGAATCCTATTTTGAAAGTAACCGGTGCTGACTACATCCGCAATTATGTCTTGCGTCTATCGTTTAGTGATGGTGCAACTAAACTTGTGGATTTCTGGCCATTAGCACAAAAAGGTATTTGCAAGAAGCTGCAAGATATGGATTATTTCCGTCAGTATAGACTTGATCCTTTTTCTGTTGATTGGTCTAATGAGATAGGTTTTGCCCCTGAATACCTGTACGAAATAGGTACACCGGCATAATCTTATCATCCGCTGGCACCGACAGCGTAAAAAAGCGGTGAAAATTTAAAAAAAGACATAAGGTGCAAGGCGTTGCGCCATAAATAAAGCGTTATAAGCCAACTTGATTTTCTGAAAACTGGACACTTTCAAGAAATCACTATTAGTTCAAGCATGGTTTATGCACGCTCGCGTGTCAGCGTGAGTTTTTCCGTGCATTTATTTGAACTAATAAGGTAGTCCAGAATCCTCAGAAAATCAAATGAAGCCAACGAAAGCTTGCGCTTTTTGTATGTATATATGTATTTGACCACACTAAATTACTACTATTCATTAACAATCTAAAATTCTAACAATTATGAGAAAAAAACTCTTTACAATCTTGCTTGCCATAGTGGCAGGTATTGGAACACTATTCGCCGAAAGTGGCACTTGCGGCGACAATCTTACATGGGATTTAACCGATGGTGTACTGACAATCAGCGGAACAGGTGCAATGACCGATTGGTCAAATTCCGGTCTTGTGCCTTGGGATTCTTTGCGTGACTCTATTACGAGTGTGACGATTGGCGATAGCGTTACCAGTATTGGAAGTCTAGCATTCTATAATGTTTCTGGTCTGACGAATATAATGATTCCCAGTAGCGTTACCCGTATTGGAGTGATGGCATTCGAAAATTGTGATCACTTGGAAACTGTTGAAATAGAGGGATATAGTGAATGCGAAAAATGCACTGTGTATGGAAATCTATTATACATCCGTGCCGGAGCCTTCCGCGACTGCTCAAAGTTATCACATATCACCCTACGGGAAGGATTGAGTACTATAGAAGAATTTGCTTTTTATAGATGTTACAGTATAATATCACTTTATGTTCCATCTTCTGTACAAACAATAAGGAGCAATGCCTTTGAAGGTATTTTGAATATTGAATATAGTGGCAATCTAGGAATATATAGTTCTGTGGTGGTGAGTAACTTTGGCGCCAAATGCCGTAATGGGATTATTGACGGAGCATTGGTATACGAAGATGAAGCAAAAACGATATTGATAGGATGCTCTACTGGTGCATTAAGTCAAGTAGTCATTCCTCAATCAGTTAAAACGGTAAAAGCATATACCTTTGGCGATTGCAAGATAGACACTCTCACATTTGCACATAGCATATCTCCGGAAGATGAAAATCAAGAGCAATTTAATGAAGAAGCTATTTTGACGATAGAAGAAAAAGCTTTTACGAATAGGGATAACAGATATTGCAACATCTACAACGTTAACATATTGGATTTATACACATGGTGCAATATAGTATGGAGCTATGGTAATGGTTCCTTCCTTCATGATTATTCTCTATTAATCAATGGAAAAAGAGAAACAGATTTAGCCATTCCAAGCACTGTTACGTCGATAAAAGATTATGCTTTTCAAAATTGTATAAGTATCAAAACTGTGACCATTCCCAACTCTGTTACGACTATAGGGAGGCATGCTTTTTACCATTGCAGCAGTTTAACTGTGTCGATTCCTAATTCTGTGACAACTATAGGAGAGTATGCCTTTGAAAATGTTTTTAACATACAATATACTGGTAGAGCTACTGGCTCACCGTGGGGCGCAAGAAGTATAAACGGATTTGTAGAAGGCTATTTGGCATATAGCGACGCATATAAAACAAATGTACTAACTTGTTCGCTAAAGGCAGATACCATAATAATTCCCGCATCTGTGACCCAAATAACCAAAGATGCGTTTAAAGGGGTTCAACCAGTTACTCATATCACCGATTTGGCGGCATGGTGTAGTGTGAATGTCAATAATAAAGAGTCGTCCTCTCATCCTACACGGTTATATGTTAATGGAGAAAGGATAGATGATTTGGTTATTCCCAGTGGAGTGACGCGTATTAATCCTTATGTCTTCTCGCAATGTAATGTGGACTCTGTTACATTTCCGCCTTCGCTTTATAGTATAGGCAGTAATGCCTTTTACGAAACAACAACGTAGAAAAGGTTAAGATTTCTGATTTGGATGCATGGCTGAGTATAAACTTTGTGGATGAATATTCTAACCCTTTACGCGCTGCTAAGCATATATACCTAAATGGAGAAGAGATAACAGATCTTGTAATATCGGGCAAATGGGCTGTAAAGCAATATTCTTTTCTGGGATGCAAAGGATTAATTACCATAACTTTTCCTGAATCATTAACTACTATAGGCAAGTATGCTTTTCAGGATTGCTCGAATATCAAAGTCATTTCTCTTCCCCAAAATGTTACGGAAATTGGTGTTGGCGCTTTTAATAATTCTGCTAAAACGATAATCGTTAACTCATCCATACCACCAACATTGAATGGCAACGCATTTGTTTCCAGCGCGGTTATATACGTTCCATGCGGAAGTGCGGATACATACCAATCTGCAAATTATTGGAAAAATTATACAATAAAAGAGCTTGTAACTGCGCAATCCGACAATAATTATCCTACGAGCATACATATGTCATTAATTTACAATGCATTGGATGTGGAAAATAAAGTTATAACCTTTTGTGGCATCGAAGGTGGCGAGCAACAGGCAGGCAACACATTGGAATACATCAGCCTGGAGCCTGAGAGTGAATACAAAGATATTCCCATAGCGCTGACATATAACACCGGCGAGACGGAGACGGTCAATGTGTCCTTTACCACCACTGCTCTTGAACTGACGACCAAGCCCTCTAAACCAGTTTCGGCTACTACGGCTATTCTCCTTGCAGAAACGAATATGTCTGATGCGGAAGTAAGTTGCGGATTTGAGTACAAACGCAATGACGCGCCCGAAGATATGAGCGGCACAAAAGTCTATTGCCCTGTGGCAAGCGGTCAGATGGCAGGGCGACTGAAGAACCTGAGAGATGATGTCTATTACAAATACCGCGCGTTCTATCAGTCGGCTGCAGGCAATATGTACTACGGCGACTGGCAGTACATTTTCACCGGCGATGTGGCTGTGGAGTTTGATCCTGTACTTTACACCTATACTGCTACTGCGGTAACAGAGACAACCGCCACCATCAGCGGTTATGCATTAGCCGGCGCTGCGGATTTCACGGAGCAAGGATTTGAATATTGGGCGGAAAGCCGTACAGACGGCACTATCGTAGTCAACAGCGAGCATTTCTTTGTACAGACAAGCGGCATAAGTATGCATGCCACCCTTACCGGCCTCGATGCAGGAACGGTATATAAATACCGTGCTTACGCCAAAGTGGGAGAGCAGTATTACTACGGCTCGGAACAGTCCTTCACGACTCAGGGAGAATGGGTTGAACCGGAAGAGCAAGGCATAGAGGATGTACCAACTAACGATGTACAGAGTACCAAAGTTCAGAAGATTCTCTACAACGGTCAGATTCTTATTCTTCGCGGGGAGAAAGTTTACACCATCACCGGTCAGCAAATTCATTAATCACACCTCCCGTTGAAACCGGAAAGCGGAGCGCTGAATGGCGCTCCGCTTGTTGTGTAATATCCCGACTTGCCTCCGATGTGCCTCCGATATTCTTCCGATATACCCCCGATAAGATGTTTTGAAACTATTAAAAATGAGAGGTTTATGAAAGTGTCAGGCACTTGGCTGTCTGGGCAGCCAACCGGGCGTTGTTGAGCACCAGCTGGATGTTCGCCGCCAGGCTGTCGCCGCCGGTGAGGTCCTTGACCCTCGCCAACAGGAACGGCGTACAGGCTTTGCCGTGAATACCTTGTTCGTTTGCCTCGGCAATGGCTTGGTCGATAGCGGCATTGATCACTTCCACAGGCATCGAGTACTCCTCGGGGATGGGGTTCGTCACCAGCATACCGCCTTTGAGTCCGCACGCCTCTTTGGCACGGAAAGCCGCCGCCAGTTCTTCGGGCGTGTCAATGCGGTAGTCCACTCCGAAGCCGCTGTGGCGCGTATAGAAAGCAGGCAGCTCGTCGGTGCCGTAACCGATGACAGGCACACCCTTGGTCTCCAGATATTCCAGTGTCAAACCCAAGTCCAGTATAGATTTGGCTCCGGCGCAGATGACCATCACCGGCGTCTCGGCCAGTTCCTCCAGATCGGCGGATATATCGAAAGTCTGCTGTGCGCCGCGGTGGACGCCGCCGATGCCGCCGGTAGCAAAAACCTTGATTCCCGCCATGGCGGCAATGATCATCGTCGTGGTGACAGTAGTAGCGCCGTCCTCGCCGCGGGCTATCAGTACCGGCAGGTCACGGCGGCTGGCTTTGGTGACCGCTTGGCCTTTCTTGCCCAGATACTCGATCTCCTCGGCGGTGCAACCGGCTTTCAGTTTGCCGCCGATGATAGCGATAGTAGCCGGTACGGCTCCGTTATCGCGGATGGTTTGCTCCACGCGTAACGCCGTCTCCACATTCTGCGGATACGGCATACCGTGGCTGATAATGGTCGATTCGAGGGCTACCACAGGTTTGCCCGAACGAAGTGCCTCTTGCACTTCCCCGGAAATTTCCAAATATTGATTCATGTAATAATGCCGAAAGTAATGGCGAAAGGCTTATAAATGACGTATCCGCCACTCGTGCGGGTAGAGGTTGTTCTGACGCGTTCCCACATTCTTGGCAAACCCGAGCGGGACACCCTCGTAGGTCAGGAGCAACAGACCAAGCGGTGCGCCGGAGAGGTTCAGTGCCTCGGTACGCAGGTAAGACAGCGCCTGATCGCGTGTCAGCGCTACATTGGGGAAAGCCTCTTTGTGGAAATCCTTGAGCATGCTCAGGCTGTGTTGCGGCGCAATCGTGCGTCCCCGTTCTTCTCCCAGCCCGAAGCCTGTGGAGATACAGGTGAGGCTGGAGGACAGGCTGTCAATCAGCTCTTTGTAGCGCATCGGATAAGCCGTGGCGAACCGGTCGGTATAGCGGATAGCCCAGTCGTCCGGGTGCTGCAGCCATGAGCGGAGAGTGGCGAGGTATTGGTTATTGGTAGTGGTGAGTGGACGAACGGAGGAATGGCGGCTGGCGGAAGGCGAGAAGGGCTTGTATTCCTCGTCATGCTTGCGCAGTGCGCAGAGGTAGAACCCCTCGCCCTTGGTGCGGTGGGGATAGAAATGATAGCCTACTGTTCCCTCGGTGATGCCCCACGACTTGTCATACTCTACAGGCAACACCTCCGCGCCCAGACTCTCCGCCATCCACTCCACGTTTTTCTCGTTCTCCTCGGTGTTGAACGTGCAGGTGGAATAGATTATCAATCCTCCGGGCTTGAGTGCATCCCATACATCCATCAGTATAGCCCGCTGGCGTTCGGCGCATTTGCGTACCGCAGCCGGGCTCCACTCACTGCGCGCCTGCTCGTCTTTGCGGAACATGCCCTCGCCCGAACACGGAGCGTCCACCAGGATACAATCGAACAGATTAGTGCACCGCTCGCCGTATTCGGCAGGGGTGTTGTGGGTCACTATCGTATTGCCGTTGCCCCATTTCTGGATATTCTCGGAGAGGATAAAAACGCGCTGGCGAACCACCTCGTTGCTCAGCAACAGTCCTTCCGAACCCAGGTATTCGCTGATGAGCGTGGATTTGCCGCCCGGCGCCGCACACAGATCCAGCACCACCGACGACGGGTCGAGATACTGCTCCAAAACCTGCTGGATGAACATCGAACTGGCCTCCTGGACGTAATAACACCCGGCGTGGAAAAGGGGATCAAGCGTGAACTGCGGGCGCTCGCTCAGGTAGTAGCCGTCCACGTGCCACGGCACCTCATCGGTGTCGCAATCAAACGTCAGCACGTCCAGTTTGGAGTTAAGACGGATAGAGGTCACAGGCTCCGTCTGCAGCGCTTGCAGCAACAACTCCGCCTCGGCACCCATCTGCTGGCGCATACTGTCTATAAAATCAACAGGCAACATAATCGGGTGCAAAGGTACTGCTTTTTTATGATATATGCAATATTTTATGAAAAAAAATGTGCAATGTGTAAAAATTGGCGAATATATTTGCATGTGTGATTTTTTTTTTGTACTTTTGTGCCAAATTGACTAAAAGTCAAAAAATCTACATGGTTATGAAAGGAATAATTCTGGCAGGCGGCAGTGCCACACGCCTGTATCCGTTAAGCAAGGCAATCAGCAAACAAATCATGCCCGTTTACGACAAGCCGATGATCTATTATCCGCTGTCGGCACTCATGATGGCGGGTATCCGCGAGGTGTTGGTCATCTCTACGCCGCGCGATTTGCCGATGTTTGAGGAACTGTTAGGCGACGGCAGCCGTCTGGGTATGAGGCTGGAATACAAAGTGCAGCTGGTGCCCAACGGTCTGGCGCAGGCGTTTGTGTTGGGCAAGGAGTTTCTCAACGGTGAGCCGGGCTGCCTGATTTTGGGCGACAATATGTTCTACGGCCAGCATTTCAGCCGCATGCTCAAGGAGGCAGTGGAGGACGTAGAGCAGAACGGCGGAGCCTGCATCTTCGGCTACGAAGTGGCGGATCCGCGCGCTTACGGCGTGGTGGAGTTTGAAGAAAGCCCTCAGCCGTCAGAAGTCAGCCATCAGTTGCGCGTGTTGAGTCTGGAGGAAAAACCCGAGCATCCCAAGAGCCATTATGCCGTACCGGGACTTTATTTCTACGATGCGCAAGTCTGTGACAAAGCCGCTGCTCTCAAACCCAGCGCACGCGGCGAATATGAGATCACCGACCTCAACAAAAGCTATCTGGCGGACGGCACGCTCAAAGTCAAACTCTTCAGCCGCGGTTTCGCATGGCTCGACACCGGCAACTGCGACAGCCTTTTAGAGGCAGGCAATTTCATCGCCACCATTCAGAACCGGCAAGGGTTCTACGTCAGCTGCATAGAGGAAATAGCATGGCGCAACGGATGGATCAGCCGGGAGCAGTTGGCAGCACTCGGCCATGAGATGAAAACGGCTTACGGCCGCTATTTGGAAAGGTTATCGGAAAAAGGCAATTAAAAACATCCATACCATGAAACGGTTATTCATCTGTGCACTGATGTGCATTGCAACGCTCGCCGCCACAGCGCATGAGCATTACGTCATCCAGCATTTTTCTATCAAAGACGGGATGAGCCAGAACACCGTCATGGCCATCCTGCAGGACAAGCAGGGCTTCATGTGGTTTGGCACATGGGACGGTTTGAACCGCTTCGACGGCTACACTTTCGAGGTCTTCAAAGCGATGAACGACGGAGTAGAGGCACAAGTGAACAACCGCGTGGACATCATCTACGAAGACGAGGAAGAACAACTGTGGTGGATGACCTACGATGGTCATTTCTACATGCTGAACAAAGCGCGCAAAGTGACCCGCGAAATGCGGTACGACGACCTGCCGTTAGGACTGCTGACCAAAATCGAAGAAAGCGAGCAACGCACCAAGGTGGACCAACACGGCGTGATCTGGCAGGCGGACGACCAGCCGGGTATCATGCGCTACCGGTTCGGGCAATGGAAACGCTTCACGCCTCCTTTGGACAGCCGCTACGCAGGCCGGTTGCGTGAGCACTTCTTTATTCTGGAAGACAGCAACGGCCGTACATGGGTCAATCCTACCGGAGGCGGATGGAGTTATTACGACTACAAGAGAGACGAACTGGTCAACCCGCTCACCGACATCACCAACATGATACACACCGCCTATATCGACCGCAACGGGCTGATGTGGGTGTCCACCTATGACGGAGGCGTGGATTGTATCAACATGGAGCCGACGCCCTATAAGATAGTGGATATGCGCCACTCTCCCAAGGAAAACGGCGAGGTGCGTGCATTTGCGCAGACACGTGACGGCAAAGTGACGCCCTTGCGCAAATCGGAGGGCAGTGTCTATACTGCCAAGGATACCCGCCACGGCATGCTCTACGGAGCCAAAGGACGCGGTTTGTATGAGCCGGCTACAGGACGCACCGTTGCCACTAACCATCCGGATGTGTACGACATAGAGGAAGCCGCCGACGGTACATTGTGCGTGGCGACCTACGGAGGTGGCGTCAACATCATGCGCTGGGACGAGCGGACAGGGTTCTGGGGCAAGCCTGAGATAGTAGGCGCAGGCATGAAAGTACGCGACATAGAGATAGTGGACAATATCATCTGGTGCGGCACAACAACAGGTATTTTACGCATCAACATGGACACCCGGGAGAGCAAACTCATCCCCAGTTATGATGTCCGCGCTATCTATTACAGCCGCAACAAACTGTGGATAGGAACGTTCGGCGGCGGACTGAATGTGCTGGATCCCAAGGAATCCAAACCCCAGATCCGTCACGTGGAGACCTATCATGATATTATCCTCAGCATGGCAGGCGACGGCAAGAACCTCTGGTTCACCAGCGAGAGCGATATAGCGCAGCTCGACTTGGAGGCCTACGAACTGTATTACTACGATGCGCTGGACGGTTTGCGCAATACGTATTTCACCGAGGCTGAGGCTGTGCGTACCAGACAAGGCACTATCCTGTTCGGCTACAACGAAGGCTACTGCGCATTGGATCCGTCACGCGTGACCCACACCCTCTCTTCTCCGCCTATGCGCATCACCCGCGTGGTGTCGCAGGACGAAGAATTGGAAGGCGATACGGTGGTTATCCGTAACGACGCCAGCCTGACTATCGAATATGCGGCGATGGACTACGTAGGAGCCGACAAGATCGTTTATACCTATAAGATGGACGGCGTGGACAATGAATGGAATCATGCTATGGATGTGCGCCGTGTAACCTACAGCCACCTGCCCTACGGCACATATCTTTTCCATGTGCGGTCCTCCAACCGCGAAGGTATGGACGCCGGCAACGAAAAGCAGTTGTGCATTATCGTGGAACGTCCGTTATGGCTCGCATGGTGGGCTATCGCGCTCTATATACTGGGTGTCATCGTACTGATTGTAGCCGGGGTGTACATTGTGCAAACCTACAACCGCCTGCGCCGGAAAGTGGAGGTGGAGCAGCAGGTTACGGATATCAAACTGCGCTTCTTTACCAATATCAGCCACGAGCTCCGCACGCCTCTGACGCTCATCATCGCGCCTGTGGAGAATATATTGCAGACCGAGCGTATCAGCCAGAGTGTACGCACCCAGCTGGAGATTGTGGAGAGCAACAGCCGCCGTATGCTCCGTATGGTCAACCAGCTGCTGGAGTTCCGCAAGATTCAGAACCAGAAGAAAAAACTCAAGGTGCAAAAGACCCTGCTGAGCGAACTGGTAGAAGAGACCGGAGCTAATTTCCGCAAGGAAGCCGACGACAAGCATATACTGTTTACCATTGACAACCGCGCCAGTGACACTACCGTATGGGTGGACAGGGCAGGTATGGATACCATCGTATGGAACCTGCTGAGCAATGCCTTCAAATTCACTCCTGCCGGCAAGGCTATCCGTGTGATCCTGGATTCCAAACCGGGCTTCGTCACACTGGCTGTGGAGGACGAAGGAATAGGTATTCCTATGGAGAAACGCAATGTGCTCTTCGAACGCTTCAACAACAACAACGAGCTGGGCAGCAACGTAATGGGCGGTACGGGTATAGGGCTGAACCTGGTGAAGGAGCTGGTGGATCTGCACCACGGACATATCGACGTGGAGAGCGAGGTAGGCAAAGGCACCACTTTCACCGTCATGCTTCATACCGGCAAGGAGCATTTCGGCCAGGAAGTGGAGTTCATAGCCGATGATATGTCGATGACCGGAAACAGTGCTCCCTGGCAGACGCTGGAGGACAAACTGCAGCAGTTGGAGAAAGAGCAGGACAACCTGCGTACGATTCTTGTGGTGGACGACAATCAGGATATGCGGCAATTCCTGGTATCCATCCTCAGCAGCGATTATCATGTGAAAACAGCGGAGGACGGCGAGCAGGCGAAGGATATCATCCGTACAACGCAGCTCGATTTGATTATCACGGATCTGATGATGCCCAAGACAGACGGCTTGGAGCTGACGCGCTTTGTGAAAACCAATCCGGATATAGACCATATACCGGTGATTCTGCTGACAGCCAAAACCGCCATCGAGAGCCGTCTGGAGGCTATGCAGATAGGTGCGGATGATTATGTGACCAAGCCCTTTGAGCCGGAGTATCTGCGCGCACGCGTACATAATATTATTATTCAGCGCGAGCAGCTGGAGCAGAGTTACCGCCAGCGTCTTATGCGTCTGGAGCCCCAGAAAACGGATGACCAGCTCCCCGGCGACGCATTCCTTGCCAAACTGCTGAACGTGATGGACAAACAGATGGACAACAATACCCTGACGGTTGAAGAACTAGTGGAAGAGATGGGCATGGGACGCACCGTGTTCTTCAACAAACTGAAGAGTATGACGGGACTCAGTCCTGTTGAGTTCATCCGCGAGATGCGTATCAAACGGGCTGCGCAACTGCTGGAGGACCGCCAGTATAACATCACTGAGGTCACCTATATGGTAGGCATGAACGACTCCCGCTATTTCGCCAAATGCTTCAAGGCTACCTACGGCATGACTCCGAGCGAATACCGCCGCCGTTGTATGCAGGAGAAAGGCTGACAGTGAGAGTGAGAGGGAGGATACGGATAGGATGCTGTGTGCTTGCGGCTGTCATGACGGCCTGTGTGCCCCAGGCTCCCCAGCGGCCGAGTACTCGCAAGGGAGCGAAACCTGCGCCCGATTCAACGCAGCTGGCGCTGATGGAGTTGAACCTACGCTTGGCCCAAGCGGCAGACGAGGAGCTGGTGAGATACGTGCAGGCAAGCGGGAAAGCGTTTGCGTTGTACGACAACCATACCTGGATGTGCGTGCGCGACAAAGGGGATGATACCCTGCCGCATCTCCTGCCCGAAGGGCAATGGGTGGTGCATATGGAGGTCTATGACCTGAACGGAAAACGCCTGGCGGATATACAGCGTCAGTACCGCATCGGCAAAATGGAGTTGCCGCCTGCCGTTGACGACTGTGTCGTGTATCTGCATCCCCGGGCGCAAGCCCTGCTGGCTGCTCCCTGGTATATGGCTTTCGGTGCCGCAGGAGGCGACGGAGTGCCGCCCTACACCAATGTGTTAATTGATTTGAAGATATTATAAATGAGAAAGTGTAACATTTTATGGTTATCGGCAGTGCTGGCGATGGTATGCGCCGGATGCAGCTCGAATACCTATTCCCGGCTGCGTGCGGAGGAAGACAAAATCATTGCCAACTACCTCAGCCGCAATAATCTGAAGATTCTGAAAACCTTGCCCGCCGACGATGAATGGGGGGAAAAGGATTATTACAAAGTGCCCGGCTACGACAACCTCTATTTTCATCTGATCAGCCGGGGTGATTCCGTATGGGTGAACGAGGACGGCGAGACCCAGGATCTGTCCATCATCGCCAACGACCTGATTGTAGTGCGGTATAAGCAGTTCGATCTCACGGAGAACGCGGACACGCTGAGTTATTGGACTACGCTGGACGAAGCGTACCCCTATCAGTTTCATTACAGCAATACCGCCGATTGCGAGGCTGTGGCGTGGCACGAGGCGGTCAGGCTGATGAGGTATCCGGATTCGCAATGCGAGATTATCGTACCGAGCAAGCAAGGCTTCAACGCTGACCAGATGTCGGTGACGCCCTACGGATATATCATGAAAATCAAAGTCAAACGGCAATAAATCACAACAATAATATGAGTTTGGTAAAAAGTATTTCCGGCATCCGCGGAACGATAGGCGGACGCGTGGGAGAGGGATTGAATCCCGTAGATATAGTGCGTTTCACGGCGGCTTATGCCACCCAGCGCCGTGCCGCTCTGCCCGGCAATAACACCATAGTAGTAGGCAGGGACGCCCGCTTGAGCGGCGAGATGGTAGAGCACATTGTGTGCGGTACGCTCATGGGAATGGGCTATCATGTAGTGAACATCGGTTTGGCTACCACGCCTACCACCGAACTGGCAGTCACCGGCGAGCATGCCGCAGGAGGTATCATCCTCACCGCCAGCCATAACCCCAAGCAATGGAACGCACTCAAGCTGCTCAACGAGCACGGCGAGTTCCTCAACGACGCCGAGGGCAAAGGCGTGTTGGCGATTGCGGAGAAAGAGGATTTCTCGTTTGCCGAAGTGGATGAGTTGGGTCAAATGATCCGCAAGGACTATCTGCCCTATCACGTGGAGCAGGTGCTGAAACTGAAGCTGGTGGACAAAGCGGCGATTGAGAAAGCCGGTTTCACCGTGGCAATCGACTGTGTCAACTCCGTCGGCGGACTGGCTATACCGGCTATGCTGCGTGCCCTGGGTGTGAAAAACATCATCGAACTCAACTGCACTCCCGACGGCCGTTTCCCGCACAACCCCGAACCGCTGCCGCAGCACCTCACGGAGATCAGCAACCTCCTCAAGCAAGGCAAGGCGGATGTGGGCTTTGTGGTTGACCCTGATGTCGATCGTCTGGCACTTGTCTGCGAGAACGGCGAGATGTTCGGCGAGGAATACACACTCGTCAGTGTGGCGGATTATGTGCTGAGCCACACTCCCGGCAACACCGTCAGCAATATGTCCTCCAGCCGTGCGTTGAGCGATGTGACGCGTGCACACGGAGGTTCTTACAGCGCATCGGCGGTAGGAGAGGTCAACGTGGTGGCAGAGATGAAAGCCACTCATGCCGTTATCGGCGGTGAGGGCAACGGCGGAGTCATCTATCCCGAGTGCCATTACGGCCGCGACGCACTGGTGGGCGTAGCGCTCTTCCTCAGTCATCTGGCGCACAGCGGCCAACGCGTGAGCGAGATTCGCAAAGCCCTGCCCGAATACTGCATCAGCAAGAACCGTATCGACCTCACGCCGCAGATGAATGTGGACAATATCCTCGAGGCGGTCAAAGAGCAATACCGCAACGAGCGCGTCAGCGACCGCGACGGCGTGAAGATTGACTTTGCCGACGGCTGGGTTCATCTGCGCAAGAGCAACACCGAGCCTATCATCCGCGTCTATTCGGAGGCGGCTACGATGAACGAAGCCAACGCCCTCGCACAAAAAGTGATCGACGTGGTACACGCTACCATTAACCATTAACCCATCGCTTTTCGAAATGATGAATATCCTTGTCGTTAATGATGACGGTTGGGGCACGGCGGGTATCCGTCTGCTGGCACGCGAGATGACCAAACTCGGCAAAGTGACCGTGGTTGCCCCCGACGGGCCGCGCAGCGGTTTTGGCGCCTGCCTGACGACCGGCAAAGGTCTTTTTCTGCGCCGGATAGACGAACGCGACCTCAACGGCGCGGAGGTGTATATCACCAACGGCACCCCGGCCGATTGTGTCAAACTGGCACGCGATGTGCTGTTCAAGGACGAGCCGATCGACCTTGTAGCCAGCGGTATCAACCATGGCACCAACGTGGGTATCAATACGATCTATTCCGGCACGATGGGCGCCTGTTTCTGCGCCGCCGAGCATGACATACCCGCTATCGGATGGTCGATCAACAGCCACGCGATGGATGTGGATCTGCACTGGCTGCAGCCTCTCTTGGCAGAGGTGACGCAACACCTGCTGGACGAAGGATTCGCCCCGCGTATGTGCTATAATATCAACGCGCCTGTCGGAGAGATTGAGGGGACACGATGGACGCGCCAGGGCCGATGCCATTGGGAGCAAGAGATGGAACCTGTGGAACCTTCGCCCAACGACCCTTCACCCTTATATCAGCTCGCCGGCGTCTTTGTCAACGACGAACCGCAGGCTGAGGATACCGACCTCTGGGCTATTGACCACCAGCAGCTGTCCGTCACGCCCTGTTCCATTGATTTCACCTGCTATGAGGCGCTTTGACCGATACTGGATAGGTTTCCTCTTGGGTCTTGTCCTGCCCGCCGCTTTCGCACTATGGTATATCGACAACCATAACCTCTGGTATGTGCTTCAGGCGGTCAACTGGCAGGCGGGAGGGGTGCTGAGCAAACTGATGCTCGTCAGCGTCTTTCCCAACCTGGCGTTGATGTTTGTCTTTTATACCACCGACACCTGGCGTCTGAGCAAGGGAGTTCTTTTCGGCGCCATCCCTTACCTCATGGCCTCAATCGCCCTCTCCTCCTCGCTGTGACGATCACCTTCAGTAAATAGTTGCCATCGAACGGATTTGGCGCTCAAAGTCGTCACGGTTGCCTAATGCGTTGTTTTTTATTTTGGTTCTGTAATTGCTTATAGTCTTGTGGCTATAACAGAGCAGTTCTGCAATCTTTGTGCTGCTGTCTATACCGAGCAATATAAGCGCAAAGATACGCATTTCTATGGTCATCAGTTCGCCGGACTTGGGCGTAAGTCGCGCCTCCGGTTTGAGCAAGGCATTGAATTGCGATACAAAATTTCCGTACAGTGAGAGGAAAGTGTCGTCAAAGGAGTGATAGAAAGCTTGCATTTCCCGATCCATGAAAGCGGAGGGGTTTTTCTCGCCGGCTCGTCGTGCCATGGAGGTGAGGCGTCGGATATAGTCGCTATACACCTCCAGGTATCGGCAGATATACTGCTCCTTGATATGGTTAGCCGCTTTGAGTTGGATATTGGTGGCTTGCAGTCGGGCGTTGAGGGTATGCAGTTCTCTGTATTGGACGAATATGTAGAATGTGGTAAGGGCGAGTATCAGAAGCAGTATGGCGAGCGATGACAATGCGACCGTCAGATTGAGGGAATAGCGATGCAGCAGCCGTTCGTACTCATTATTGATAGCGTGTCCCATGGCATAAGTCTGCACAAAACGTGTGGGGGCGTTGTAATAGGAGGCATTGGTGAGTGTATAGTCGTTGATGATGTTGGCGAGCGCGAGGTTGCCTCTCTCGTAGCAGTCTTTAGCAATCAGTCGTGACGAGCCGTTGTCAGTGATTCCGCACCGTACATCGGTGATTGCAGAACGGATAAGCCATTCCAGTCGCCGGTCGGCATCGCCGGCTTTCTCATAGAGTATGGCATGCTTCTTGGCGAGAATGGCGTATTGCTGCTCGTCAGGGGTAGCCAGAGAGATCAGTTGTCTGCTTAAATCCAATGCGGTATTCCAATCCTGCGCGTCAGAAGCGCGGTATATGCCTAACCAAAGGCGGCTTTCAGTCGGGTTAACAGTGTCCTTCTCTAAAGCGATGAGCAACGAATCGTAGTATTGTCCGGCGAGTTTTTCCCATTGTTCCACACCTGCGTTCGGCATCAGGGCTGTGGATGCCGCCTCACTGTATAGCACCCATGCTCTTCGGTAACCTTCCGGATTACTGATAGACGGCCTGTCCGGGGCGTCCATCAAAGCAAAAGCATTGGCATAATATCCGGCGGTAGAGAGTAGTTGAATCAACTCAATGAAGGCTTGTGTACGGACAGATTCGTTGTGTGTCTCTTGCAACCTGATGTACCAGGCACGTGCCGAGTCGCTTTGAAAATGCAGATATTCACGGGCAATAGCCAGTTGCACTTCAGGTATCATCGGCCGTAGGGCACGCAGACTGTCAATGCGCCCTTGGTGGCGGACAATATAGACATTCGCATGCTCTAATTCGCCTTGATAGACTTGTAGAAGGGAATCTACGGTATGTGTTGACGCTTGCAGACAACTGCCCGTCACCAGTGCAACTGCTATCAAAAAGGCAGTGTATAACTTGTTCTTATTCATACTATTTATCCCAATGTTCATGGGAGCATTGTACTATTTTTGCCGCAAAGATACGCAAAAAATCTCAAACAGCCAAATTTAATGTTCTAAAATTGCAATATTGAGTTTGCAATCAGGGACTTGCTACGTCCTTTTTTGAGGTTCTCTTTTGCATCTAAATATTTGATATCCAGCTGCTTCACTTGTATCGATGCGTCCTTTTTGCGTCTGCGTTGCGCGAAATGCTTGCGTGTTAAATAAATTTAAACTAACTTTGCATCCGAAATCACACAGAGTGAAACAGAAATATTCCCGTCTAAAATGAAAACACCTTTTCACATTCGTTTATCCGCTTCCATCATTGTTTGCACATTGTGTTTTGTTGCGCAGCATGGCTCTGCCCATAATCCTACTTTGCGTCTTGTTCCTACATTCGAGTCTTGCAGTTATTATATCTGCGGAGTAGCAGCAGGCAGTGACGGATGCAGCGTGTCATATGTGAGTGAAGGAGACACCTGTCGGGTTGATGCCTATACGCCGTATTTCGATTCATCTATAAATGAGTGGAGAGGTAGTATTGTCCGCCTCCGGGCCAATACCAAGTATCATGTTCGTGCCATTATCGGCAGGGATACGCTGTCGGCTTCTTTCACTACTTGGACTGATCAGCCCCACGTGGGAAAAACACTCCAACTGAGCCGTATAGGCAAGCAGAAAAACGGAGCCGTCATTTTGGACGGAATCCACGGTACGCCCGATGCGTGGATACGGATTGTGTGTGACCGGCCTGTTCATGCCGATGCTTCTGCAGAGGCGGCACTCTTGATTGACAACTGCAGTTACCTTCTGTTGGATAAGCTGACCGTTACAGGAGGGCGTCTGCATGCTGTCAAAACAGGGAAACATGCCTCTGATATCCGTTTCAGTAATTGTGATATCAGTCACTGGGGACGCACCCCTGTGTCTCAGGATTCTATCGGACGCTACTTGGATGAGGAAGGCAGGCAAATCAATAACGATGCAGGTTTGTGTATTTTCCGTTCGCACAATATTGTACTGGAGCGTTCCTATATACATGACCCCAATGGGAAAACCAATACCTGGAACGGAGTGGTTGAGTTAGGTGATTATGCCGGCAAGAACTATGTCTTTTCGCACCCTCAGGGACCTAATGCTGTGTATGTGATGCAGGCGGAAGGCGGAGTGGTGATACGGTATAATGACCTGGTGGGAAGCCAGACTCATCGTTATAACGATCCTATCGAGGCATGGCAAAACAAAGATGAATACGGCGGTTTTGCTTACGATGCGGATATATACGGCAATATGATTGCGTTCGGTCAGGACGATGCCATCGAACTGGATGGAGGGCAGTGCAATGTACGTATGTTTGACAATCGTATGGAGCAGGTATATTGCGGCGTGAGCACGGCTCCTAACCGCCGCGGACCAAGTTACATATTCAACAATCTCATTTGGAATATGGGGAACTCGCTCGGGCAAACCGGCAATGCCATCAAAAACGGAGGCGGCACCACTTATACTGCGGGGCGTCAATATCTTTTTCATAACACAATCGTCCATGCCGGCGGAGGAATGGCCGGAGTAGGGTATGGCAAGGATCCCAACCGCGAACTGTTTGTAGCCACTCTGCGCAACAATATTATTCTTTCCCTGCGCGCGGATAACAGCAGCGAACGCAAGGGCTACTGCATCAATGATCCGCATGAGAACCCGGCTTGCGATTTTGATTACGACTACCTTGGTAGCGTATGCAACCTCAGTAGCCGTGGTTCCGTCCGTGCTTATGAGGGCGCCGAGCAGCATGCCGTCTATGGCCGGCCGGCGTTCACCAATATGCAGCAGGCTGTCTTCACGCTCGACCGGCGCGACAAGCATATCGCCAAAGGCGAGTACCTGCCCGGATTCAGCAGCACGCAACATCCTACAGCCGGTGCATTTGAAATAGGCGCATCCTCACTCACCCCGCAGCGGCCTGTGGATTTAGAGGCTGATAAATACTGCGTCACTATGGTGGATGACCGCGAATACAGGATTACCGTCCGGGTGGGGCAGACAGGATGTGAGAAATACACCATCCGCATGGCCGAAGATATGCAGCCGTGGCTGGATGTTACGACCGGTACCCAACGCCTGGCAGACAACAGCGAACTGACAGTAACACTGAAGAAAAAACCGGCCGACGTCCCCTATTGGCGCAACGGAGTGGTGTTCATCCGTCTGGATAACGGCTATTCTATTCCTATCACAGTTAATACTCCTCTATTATGACAAAACGTATATCTTTCTTTGTGTTTCTTGCATCTCTGGCGGCATCGGTTGCGGCTGCCACGCTGGAGGTATATCCTACATTCGAGAACTGCAGTTATTATTTCACGCCTGACGCTGCCTGTACGGTTGCGCCTTCCTGGGCGACGGACAGTTTGGTGCGTGTACGCTACCGTGCCGCCGGAACGGAGGAATGGCAAACGGCTTTTCGTCCGGTGTATGACGAAAGCAGGCAGCAGTTCCGGGGATCGCTGTTTCATCTGACGGAAGATACCGATTACGAAGTGAGTGTATTGCAAAAGAACGACGGCATATGGCAGGAGGTGCAGGCTGCTTCGTTCCGCACATGGACCGGCAATCCGCCTGTGAAACGCAACCTGAAACTGCATCTGCTCGGCGCGTACAAGGCCGGTCAGCCCCTTACACTCAATGCCATGCGCGGAACGGCCGACGAATGGATCAAAGTGGTGGGCGATGTGCCGGTCAATGCGGGCAATTCGGCCGACGATGCTATCACTATCACCAACTGCGAATACCTCATCTTGGAGGGCTTTACCGTAACCGGCGGACGCATCAACGGCATACGTATCGACGAGAGTTGCCGTAATATCCGTATTATCGGCGCAGATATATCCGCATGGGGCAGGGTGCCTGTGGACCAAGTCTATCTGGCGGATGCTGCCAACTATCCGTCAAGCAAATACAAGAACTACGATGCCACCTATCTGGACGACCGGAAGGAACTCATCCGCAATGATGCCGGGATCTGTATCGTCACATCTGCCAACGACGAGTCTCGTACGCGGTTTAATTTCGTGATAGAGCGTTGCTATATTCACGACCAGAACGGCTTTGCCAACCCGTGGTACGGCACACGCCTTTTCGGTACGGGCGCGGGCACCAGTTTCCGTTTCTTGCATCCGCAAGGCCCGCATGCCATGTATGTGCGCAGCGCGGGAAGTGTAGTGGTGCGCTACAATGATTTTGCAGGCTCGGATATACGCCGCCTGCATGACGCGTGTGGCGGAATGGACAATGGCAAACTGCTGGGCGGATGGTACCGCGACACGGATATATACGGCAATTATTTCGGTTTTGGTCAGGACGACGGAATCGAACTGGACGGCAGCCAGATGAATGTCCGTATGTATGACAACCGTATCGAGCAGTACCGCTGCGGAGTGAGTGCGGCGCCCTGTCTGGCAGGACCGTCTTATATCATGGATAACGTAGTTGCTGACCTCGGTGATTCGGAACGCGACCACGGGGCGGCTATGAAAAACGGAGGTGGCGATACTTATTCCAAAGGACTGATACACTATCTGGGTAACACTATTTATGTGGCAGCCAGTTGTATCGCCACGGTAGGTTACGGCTCGGACAGCAACCAAGGTATGTTCCAGGGCTTCACGCGTAACAACATGCTTTGCTGCACCGTCAAAAACAGCAATTACGGAGGCAACTGTATCCACGAAAACGCCACGCATCCCAACTGCAGCTATGATTACGATTTTCTCTACAATTCCAAACTCAGCGGCCGTCAGGGGGTGATATATGTGCAGGCGCCTAACAGCGAGACGCATGCGGTGAAAGGTGATCCCAAGTTTGCGGATATTGACCACCGTGTATTCACTCTCACGCAGGGTAGCCCGGCCATTGGAGCGGGACAATACCTTGAGGGTATATCTATTAAGTCTGCCCCGGACATGGGTGCCTTCCAAACGGGTGAGAGTACGCTCTATCCCAAGCGTCCGTTGCCGGTGGAGGTGGACAAATATCAATTGCGTATTCATCCGCAAGGCTATGCTTCTCTCACGCTTGGTTCGTCTGCCGATACCGACCTGTCGTTTGCTGTGCGTATGGACAACGAGATGCGGCAGTGGTTTGAAACGGATGTGACTGACTCGGCTTTGTTAGCAGCCGGAGGGGCGGCCACTGTCATCCTGCATGCGCATGTAGCGGACAGCGTAGCACGATTGCCGAAGGGCGTCCTCTTTATCCGTTTTGCCGGAGGTTGGTCTGTTCCTGTGAGCATAGTGGCAGACAATGCGGAGCAGCCCAACGAGAAGCTTGGATTGGACGCCCCTGCTCAAGCAGGCATAACGCTGTGCGGCAAGCAGCTGCGAGTAGAGACGTCGGACAAAGCACTGCTGACAGTCTATAGCACTGCGGGCACGAGTGTGCTGCAAGCGCCTGTTGCCGGCGGCGTGACGATGGTGGACGTCAGCGGACTGGGTTCGGGTGTTTATATAGCGATAGTGAACCACATGCGATACAAATTCATCCTTTAGCGGCCATGAAAAGAATCATCCTATGGGTCCTGTTGACCCTTACATCGTTTGCTGTATCCGCCGAGAGCAGGACGATCACCGGTGTTGTGACAGATGCGGAAGGCGAACCGCTGACAGGCGCTACGGTGCTGGTCAAGGAGAGTACGACCGGGACGGTCACCGATATAGACGGCCGGTTCAGCCTCAACGTACCAGACAACGCCCGGATTATTGTGGTGTCGATGGTAGGAATGGAGACGCAGGAGGTCTTCATTGAGAAGAAGCGTTCGCATTACGCTGTCCGTTTGGCGGAGAACTCGGAACTGCTGGAAGACGTAGTAGTGATCGGTTATACGACGGTTCAGAAGCGCGATCTCACGGGTTCTGTTTCGTCGGTGAGCGGCAAGGCGCTGTCTTCTATCCCGATAGCGAATACTGAGTCGGCTTTGGCGGGACGAATGGCGGGTGTTCAGGTCTTGGTGACCGACGGCGCACCGGATGCCGAGGTGCAGATCAAAGTGCGCGGCGGCGGTTCGATCACGCAGGACAACAACCCGTTGTATATAGTGGACGGTTTTCCGATGGATAACATATCGGATATATCCGCCTCGGATATCGAATCGATTGACGTTCTTAAGGATGCGTCTGCGACGGCTATCTACGGTGCGCGTGGCGCCAACGGCGTTGTGATCATCACCACCAAGTCGGCCAAAGCGGGTCGAACGACGGTCAGTTACAACGGTTATTTCCAGACCAAGCATATCACGAGGAAATACGATGTGCTGGATTCGTACGAGTATGTCAAGCTGCAATACGAGATGAACCATCTGAAATACAACGGCGAGATGGCCAGTTTCGTTTCCATGTTCGGCGACACGGACGACTTTGATATATACCAACTCATTCCTGCGCGTGACAGCCAGGATGAGATGTACGGCCGTTGGGCGATAGGTCATTCGCACAATGTGGCCATCAACGGAGGCAACGACAAAACGAAGTTTAATGCCAGTTTTACCTATCTGAACGAAGAAGGGGTGATGCGCAATTCGTCGCAAGAGCGGTACAACGTCAATTTCAAGCTTAACCACGATTTTTTCAACCGTCTGCGTCTGGATTTGTCGGCCTACTATACGCATAATACCGTTTTTGGAGCCGGTACGTCGGGCAATTCGGCTACTCAGATCAAGAATGCGGTGAGTTACCGCCCCGTGCTGGGGAAGAACAGTTATGCCAACGACGATTATTCTATGTCGCAAGAGGAATACGAGGATATCGAGTTGCAAAGCGAGTTGTATGACCCTATTACGCTGATAGACCAGGATTATAAACGCCGCCGTCGCACTGAGTTGAATGCCAATGTGGCACTCACGTGGAAGATTATCAAACAGCTGAGCTGGAAGAGCGAGTTCGGCATCCTGATGTCCAATCAGGAGACGCGCCGTTTCTACGGTCCTATCACCACGGTAGGCCGCAGCAACGGTCGTCTGCCGGTAGCGGAACTGAGCACACTAAGCAAACCGCGGTGGCGTACCGCCCATACACTTACTTACAAACAGACCATCAAAAAGATACATGCTATCAATGCCGTCATCGGCTTTGAGGCTACGTCCCAGAAGCAGCAACAAGTGACCAGCCGCGCGCGACTGCTGCCGGAGGATATGCAACCGGAGGAGGCCTTCTCGCGTATGCAGTTCGGTTCGCAGGAATATACGACCACGTTGGTTAATCCGGACAACCGTCTGGCGTCTTTCTTCGGCAGGGTGCAATATACGCTGATGGACAGGTATCTATTCACATTCACTATACGTGCAGACGGCAGCAGCAAGTTTGCCAAGGGTCACCGCTGGGGTGTATTCCCGTCCGGAGCTTTTGCATGGCGTATGTCGGGCGAAGAATGGATGAAAAGCGCGGAATGGCTGGACGACCTCAAACTGCGCGTCAGTTATGGCGCGGCAGGTAATAACCGCATAGAGGATGACCTGTGGCGGAAAACGTACGTAGGCAGTATCAGCAGTCCGTACGTAGGATTCGGGAATAATCCCAATCTCTATTACACGGCTTCGTCCACGCTGCTTTCCAACCCGGACTTGAAATGGGAAACCACCGTCACGCGCAATGCGGGATTTGATTTTGCGATGTTCCGCAGCCGCCTGACAGCCAATTTTGATGTTTATTGGAACACCACAAAGGATTTGTTATTGCAATCGATCATCCCTGAAAGCACCGGCTATAGCGAGCAACAGAAGAATATCGGTCAGACCTCCAACCGAGGTGTCGAACTGACCATCAACGGGGTGATAGTAGAGAAGAAAGACTGGTCGTTGTCGGTGGGTCTGAACATAGGTGCCAACAGGAACCGTGTGGACAAGCTGGTGGACAACGATATGGTGTTCTATCGCAGCGACTGGGCGTCCGGGTTACGCGAGTCGGACGACTATATTCTCAAAGTAGGCGAACCGCTCGGACTGATCTACGGCTATGTCACGGACGGTTTCTATACCGTGGATGACTATGATATAGTGGATGGCAAATGGGTACTGAAAGAGGGTGTGGCCAACGACCAGAACATAGTGGATTCGCATTGGTCGGTCAATATGGCACCGGGAATGCCTAACCCGGGCACGCTCAAGCTGAAAGACCTGGACGGCGACGGCGTTATCACCAAGGACGGCGACCGGACCGTAATCGGCAATACATCCCCTAAATGCAGCGGAGGTTTCAATATCAATGCGCGTATGCGCGGCGTGGATATATCGGCTTTCTTCACGTGGAGCTACGGCAACCAGGTTTATAACGCCAATAATATACAGTTCAGTACGCTATGGAAGAAGAACTACCACAACATGCTGGCGGCCTTTGATTCGAGCCATCGTTTCCGCTATATAGACGATAATTTCCAGCCGGTGACCGACCCGGATGCCTTGCGCGAACTCAACCAAAATGCCACCCTCTGGAATCCGGGCATGAAAGTGCCTGTGCTGCACTCATGGGCTATCGAGGACGGTTCGTTCCTGCGGTTGAGCAACCTCGTTATCGGCTATACATTGCCGGACAAGGTATTGAAAAAAATGCATATGAGCAATCTGCGTATCTACGCGACGGTCAACAATGTATTCTGCCTGACCAGATACTCCGGTTTCGATCCGGAGGTCAACACCCGTACCGCCACACCGCTGACGCCGGGAGTTGACTACTCGTCCTACCCCAAGGCACGCTCCTTCACGGTGGGACTGAACGCATCGTTCTAACCGGCTCCGATTGCATCAATAAGGACAAAAAGACTATCGATTATGAAAGCAAATCCTACTCATATTTTTTCCCTTACGCTGTTACTCAGTACGGCGTTCGTCCTGTCAGCCTGTGACGGCTTCCTGACTACCGAGTCGCCCTCCCGCCTGACGGAAGACATGATGTTTGCTACGGAAGGAGACATGCAGCGTGCCGTATTCGGCATCTATTCCAAGATGTCGGAAGACAGGGTGTATGGTCAAAACGTGACGCTCATCATGGGTTTTAACAACGACATCGAGTTCGGGCAATGCAATGCCAATACCGACAACACGCGTCGTGGCATATGGGAC
The DNA here is from genome assembly GCA_017478725.1 of Paludibacteraceae bacterium. Classification (GTDB taxonomy): domain Bacteria; phylum Bacteroidota; class Bacteroidia; order Bacteroidales; family Paludibacteraceae; genus Colicola. Next base: position 16,033 of record JAFVDD010000025.1, on the reverse strand, counting down.
TATTCCACTACCTCCAATAACGAAGTGCTGCTCTCCTGGGGACCTATTTACTCGGCTGTCAACACGGCTAACGAGTGCATCAAAGGGATAAGCAACAGTGAGGCATACCGTGCGTCCGATCCAGCCCAGCCATCTATGGCAGGCCAACTCTTAGGCGAGGCGAAAGCGTTGCGCGCTTTGCTGTACCTCGATCTGGTACGCAACTGGGGCGACGTGCCGTTCCTCACGCAGGGTACGCAGGCCGACGATGATTTCTATCAGCCGGTTACCAGCCGCGATACGATCCTGGATTTCCTGTTGAAGGATCTGATAGCCGCCGAACCGGCTATGCTCTACGCTTCCGAATTGCCGGAGTCGTGCGAGCGCATGAACCGCGGCGCCGTACAGGCACTCATTGCCCGTATCGCTCTCACGCGAGGAGGATGGGCGCTCTATCCCAATTACGACGACCCCTCTTTCCCCGGAACGATGAAACGCGCGGACAATTATCAGGAGTATTACCGTATAGCCAATACCTACGCCCGCAAACTGCGGGACGGAAATCATCATTCCCTGGCTTCGTCGTTCGCCGACGTGTTCAAAAACGAATGCCAGGAGATCTATCCTTCCTCCGACGACATGCTGTTTGAGTTCCCCTTCGCTACGTCGTATAACGGCAATGTAGGTGTGGTGATAGGTCATACCATAGAGGGCAGCACCAATATCCCCTACGGCAAATCCGGCGGATGGTACTATGTGACGCTGCCCTATTTCCACTCGTTTGACCAGAAAGACCTGCGGAGAGATGTGACCTGCGTGCCCTATAAATGGGAGTGGAACAACACCACCGGCCAGATAGAGCAGAAATTCACATCCTGGCGCACCATCTACGTGGGTAAATGGAACAAACTATGGATGAAGGTTCAGCAGGGTCCCAATGTGCAATACAGCTCGGGTATCAATTTCCCGGTTTTGCGTTATACCGATGCCTTGTTGATGCTGGCCGAGACGGAGAACGAGCTGAACGGCGGTCCTACCGATGATGCGCGCCAAGCGCTCAAGGAAGTGCGCCGCAGGGCGTTTGCAGCCGAAGACCACGCCGACAAAGTGGACGCATACGTGGACGGTCTCGGTTCGCAAAAACAATTCTTCAACGCCATCGTCAACGAGCGCGCATGGGAGTTCTGCGGCGAGAACATCCGCAAATACGACCTCATACGCTGGAATCTGCTGCGTGACAAGCTTATCGGCATGAAACGCTCGCTCAACAATATGTACGACAACAGCGACTATCCGCAGTTTGTCTTTACCAAGACCCTGCCTGACGGTACGCTGGATATCAAAAATTTCGACAATACTATCTATGCCACCCCAGCGGGCTATACGCGCCAGCAATGGTGCGACGGTATCCAGAATTCAGACGGTTCGCTCAATACCACATTCGTCAAATCGTATAAGGACGAATATATACGCCGTGATCCGCTCGTGTATATCTTGCCGCTGTACAAAGACGTGATTACTGACAGCCGCGGCAAGCTGCAGAACTACTACGGATTGCAATAAACCAACCTCAATCAACTACGCTAATATGAAAAAGATTCTTGTATATTCAGTCTTTCTTCTCTGCTGTCTGACCGCCTGCCGGGAGCAGGGTGTGCCGGAGCAGCCGCGTTTGTTCAAGCCTACTGATTTCAAGGTCACAACCTATTACGACGGTTTTCAGACTTCCTGGAAAGCCAGTATCGGCGCAGAGGGCTATCAGATAGATGTGGCGCAGACGCAAGATTTTGCCGCTATCGACACTGTGGTACGTACGGCAGCCGACAAGTTGAGCGTTACGTTTATCGGATTGGAAGAGAACCGGCACTACTATCTGCGTCTGCGTGCTACCAAAGCCGATTCGACGCTGTGCAGCAAGTACCTCTATGCCGATGCTTCGACCGCTGCGGCCTATTCGATATTCTATCCGGTCAACACGGATTCGCTGTCCTATACGACCGCTCTGCTCACATGGCGCAGCAGTGTCAAGGCGGACCGTATCATCCTGACCGACGACAACCTGACCGCCACGGAGGTAGCGCTGACCTCCGATGTGCTCAAGGCCCGGCGGATCCGTATAACGGACCTGCAACCGGGCAAGCACTATACCGCCGAGATGAGACAAGGCACAGCGTCGCACGGGCGCACCTCGTTCGTCATGCCCGTACCGCCCGACAACCTGATACGTATCCGGCCAGACGAGTCTGCATCGCTGCCTTCTATTATCGATGCCGCTCCGGAGGGTGCGTCTATCCTGTTGGAGCAAGGCGTGTATGACTGCTCTTCGATGGAGATAGTGATACCCAAGCCTCTCACGCTCATGGGCGAACCCGGACTGAAACGTCCGGTGGTTTATGTCAAGTCGCTCTTGCTGGGCGGCAAGCAGGAAGCACCGGAGCTGACCATCAGCGCCTGTACGTTGCGCCACATCGAATTCAGCGGCTATCATCTGAGCGGCAGTGCCGAGCAGCATGACCAGGAACCCAACCGCAAACTGGTATCGTGCAGCATGGGCTTGACGCCGGAGGTGAATGTAGGCACACTGCTGATAGAGGATTGTATTGTGCGCAACTATACGAACAGCGTGGTCGAACTGGTAGAGAACCTCAGTGCCGGCAAAAAGTACCGCGCGCGTTTTGAGGAGATACGGATAGATAACTGTGTATGCTTTGACCTGGGCCGCAACCGCAACAATTATCCGTCGGTCATCAGCATCACCAACAAGAACGACAAAAACGGCTATTGCCGTCGCTATACCATCACCAATTCCACGTTCCATCATCTTGCTCGCGGCATCATCGAGGCACGCGTGTTTGAAACGATAGACGGTTATGTCAACCCCTCTATGACCATCACCAATTGCACGTTCGACCGCATGGGATACAAGCATGTCTCAGCCGGCGAGTGGTGGGGCGCCAACACCGAGGCTGTCAAGAACGTGTTCGATTGCAAGGCCACCGGCGTTACCACGGATATCACTGTCGAACTGACCAATTGTATTTTCGGCGAGATGCACACCGACCTGCTGAGCGACAAGTTCGTACAAGGAGTGGCCACCAATCCCATCCGGACTTTTATGCTGGCCGAGTCCAAGAAACTGATCTCTACCGGCACCACGTTGCTCGAATCTATCCCCTGTTCGGCTGACCGGTTGTTCCCTGATCGCGACAAGGGCTACTATACGTTCGGAGAAGAAGGAGCATGGACTACAGCCGGCGATCCGAGATGGCGAAAGACCGACGAATAAAACTATGAGAAAAAAGATTTACATATTGACAGTGTTTCTTAGCCGGGCATTATTAAGCTTTGCCGGTCAATCGCTCAACGGCGAATGGCGTTTCTGCTTTGTGGACGCACCGACGCTGCCCGACAGCCTTTCCGTATTCTATCACCCCGGCTACGATGACAGCCGGTGGGATCATATCGCCGTACCGGGCAACTGGGAGATTGCCGGCAAGAAGAAGCCGGAGTACGGCGGAGAGGTCAGCGCTTGCCACGGGCTCTACCGCACGCATTTCGCTACCCCCTCCATGAAAGAAGGCGAGCGCTTGGTGCTGCGTACGGACGGAGTGCTTTTTGCCTATGACTTGTACGTCAACGGCCATCACGCAGGCTACTGGGCTGCGGCTTTCTGCCGCAAGGAATGGGATATAACGCCTTTTCTGGCTCAAGACGGTAATAATACGCTCGCTATGGACGTAAGCACGCGCAGCCGTGACAATGCCTATCGTTTCGACCTCAACGACTGCTGGGCGCTGACCGGAATCTTCCGCGATGTGACACTCCTCACGCGGCCGAACCGTCATATAGCCGATTATACTTTCCGCTCTACGGTGCACTCCGACGGCAGTGCCACGGTAGATTGCCGCACACGCATCCATGCGCCGCTTCCGGCTGACGGACAGTGCCGCACATGGCTTCGTGACCACCGCGGACACGTAGTTGCCAAAGGCGACACGGTCCTTCATGCCTCTATCCGCAAACCCCGTCTATGGTCGGCTGAGGATCCCTATCTCTATACCTTGTCCATCGAATATACGGACGGCAACGGAACAACGGACCGCAGGGTGGAGAAAGTGGGCATACGTGAGATTCGCATAGCCGGAGACACCTTGCTGCTCAACAACCGTCCGCTCACGCTGCGGGGCGTATGTATGAACGAACTGCACCCCGAGTACGGCCGTGCTATTCCGGAGCACGTGCTTAGAGAAGATCTGCGCCTTGTCAAGCAGGCGAATATCAACTATATCCGTACGGCTCACTATCCGTTCCAGCCGCTCTTTTTCCGCTTGTGCGACGAGATGGGGCTGTATGTGGTGTGCGAAGTGCCGTTCGGTTATGGCGATTCCAACTTGCCGGACACAGCCTATCTGCCGCGGCTCATCGAGCGGGCGGATGCTACCGTTTCGCTCAACAAGAACCACCCGTCAGTTATCATTTGGTCGGTAGGGAACGAGAACCCCTATACCTATATCGTCGAGAAAACCATCGAGCACGTGCGTGATATCGACCCCACACGTCCGCGCACCATACCCGGATACAAGGTAAGCAATGCTTTTCTCCGTGATTCGACTACGTCGGCCCTCTCGCTTTTTGCGCTCCATTACCAATCGGTGGAGAAGATAGAGGAGATGGCCGGTTATCACCGCAAACCTATTATCCTCACCGAATATGCGCATGCGCTCGGTTTGGCGTTTGATGCGCTGGAGTCGCAGCAGGCGATGATCCGCCGTCATGCCGGCATCGCCGGAGGTTCGGTATGGGTATGGGCCGATCAGGCTCTCCGACGGACACGGACTGCAGAAGAATGCCGGCTGGATACTATTCCGCAAGGAGTGTGGCTCGATTCGACCACTTATTACGATAGTTATACCGACAAAGGAACGGACGGCATCGTGTTTGCCAACCGCTATCCTCAGGAGGATTATTTCCAAGTGCGCAAACTCTATAGCCCCATATGGGTAGATACGGACAGCCTTCTTTACCATGACGGCAAAGGCAAAACCCGACTGTCTTTTGTCGTGGAGAACCGTCATGATTTCCTTTCGTTGAGACATTTCCACTGCCATTGGCGTATCACGGATGGCAGAGAACCGGTAGCGTCCGGCATCAAGCGACTGCGGGCTTTGCCGGCTCAGCAGGAGACACTCACTATCAGCCAACGGCTGTCCGGCATGGCCTGTCCGCTGCTTCATCTCTGTTTTACCTCTCCGGCAGGTGACACTATCTATGAGCATAACATACGACTTCAGCCGTCAGAAATCAGCCGTCAGAAGTCAGAAATCACGGCCACGGGCTCAGCCGGGTCTGACCTGCGTCGCCGTCATTACTTCCAAAACGGCGTGCTGACCATCGTGTCCGCTACGGGCGATACGCTCCTGAGCTCGCCTCTCCTTCTTCGCGTAGGGCGCAAACCGTCTATCAATCTCGTCAATCTCATCCAGCGGCGCAAACTGGATTCCTATTGGATGCCGTATATCATCGCGCCGGAGATCCTGTCATGCGGACAGCAATGGGAAGGGAGCGAAGCGGTATATACCGTTCATGCACGCTGGCACAGACAGAACACGGACGGTGAGGAGTACTACGAAGGACTCATCACCGTGAAGCCGTCCCTGGAAGGAGGAGTCAGCATTGCCTATGACATCCATTCCCGCCACGCTTCCGGCACTATCCTGGAACTCGGTCTGACGCTCCGTATGCCTGAGCGCTACGACACGTTCGCTTGGCTCGGCAAAGGACCCTATTCGTCCACTCCGCACAAATCCGCCCTCAACGAAACAGATATATGGTTTCTAGACAAGGAGGATATGCGCCTCACAGGCAACCGCGCGCAAGTGCAGATAGCGGCTGTGGTCAATAGTGCGGACACCAACGACGGCGTGGCTCTCGTTCCCACATCTGACCTCGGCGCGGAGAATATCGGCGGAGCGTTGTATCTCACCGACACACGTCTCCTTTCTTCCTATGGCACCAAGTTGTCCCGGATGATGGTGCAGCAAAAAGCACATCAGGCCAAACATGCCCAAGGACAAATCCTTGTCACTCCGCTGGCGGATAATACCGCCGCCCGGAGGCTGTTCCTCCCTTTGCCCGCTATCACGCCGCAAAAACCCTTCCTCAAAATATATGACCATTGATCCTGTTATGCAACTCAGATTCTACACATTCCTTCTTTTGCTCGCGCCGCTGACGGCTGCGCAAGCGGTTGTTAATCAGTACGGCGTACATGTGCCGGACGATTATACCTGCCGGCTTGACATACCCTACAAGCAAACCGACACGTGGACGGGCTATTTCGATTTCTATTGTCCGTCTGCAACCACCGCTCCGGCTCCGCTGGTGATCAATATCCACGGAGGAGGATGGGACCACAACCAGAAAGAGCAGGAGGGCGGCTGGAAACCCTATTTCGCTTGCGGCATGGCTGTCGCTAATATGGAGTACCGGCTTACCCCGCAAGCTATAGCACCTGCCGCCGTAGAGGATGTGCAGGATATGATACGTTATGTCATCCGTCATGCCCGGGAATTGAATATCGATACGGCACGTATCATCCTTACCGGTGCCTCCGCCGGAGGTCATCTCGCGCTCATGGGAGGCTACACGATGCCGGACAAGGTTTTTGCCGTGGTGGATAGATACGGAGTAGCCGACGTGCAGGATTATCTGCCGCTCTCGTCTTCTCCTAAAAAATGGATCGGCAAGCATCGTCTGCAGGATACGGCATTCATCCGTGAAATGTCTCCGCTTTGGCATGTCAGCGCGAAAACGCCTCCCACACTCATTATCCATGGCGACAGTGACAGAGTGGTGCCCTATCGCGAATCGGTATGGCTGGCCGACACTCTGCGTCACTATGGTGTTATGCACAAACTCTTTACGGTACCGGGTGGCGGACACGGACGTTTCAGCAATGAGTATAAGCGTCTTGCGGATAGGGAGACACAGGATTTCTTATGCTCGCTCGGCTTGTATCCGTCGGCTGACATTCGCGACTACGGCGCCGTCAGCGACGGCAAGACGCTCTGTACCGGGGCTATCCAGCAGGCTATCGACGATGCTGCCGAACGCCATCTGTACCGCGTACTCATACCCGAGGGCGACTGGCTGACAGGCACTGTCAGGCTGCGCTCAGGTGTGCAACTGTATCTGGTCAAAGGAGCCCGGCTAATCGGCAGTACCGACTTGGCCGACTATCCGGAGATAGCACCGGCGTACGTCAGTCACACCAACCGCTACACCAATCGGTGTCTGATCTACGCGGCCAACGAACACGATGTGTCTATCGCCGGCGAAGGAACGATTGACGGCAGAGGCGGCGACGAGGCGTTCCGCGCGGATAAAAACGATGAATTGCTCAGCATACGCCGCCGCCCCTATGTCATCCGGATGGTCAGTTGCCGCAATATCCGCGTACATGACATTACCCTCCTTGACTCACCGGCATGGATGCAGCAATACCTCAACTGCGAGAACCTCTCCGTACGGGGGATTCATGTGGATAGCCATCATAATTTCAACAACGATGGTTTGGATATTGACTGCTGCCGCCACGTGCGCATTTACGATTGCGATATACGCTCCGATGACGATGCTATCTGTATGAAAGCCACCAACAGCGAGGGTGTTTGCGAGGATATCCGCATCAGCTCGTGCCGTATCGCGGCCAACTGCAACAGTGTCAAGATCGGAACAGAGACCAACGGTGATTTCCGCGATATACATATATCCGACTGCGTGTTCACGCGTCCGGATTTCCCTACGATGTATCCTCGTCCGCACCGTGCCTTGGCGGGCATTGCATTGGAGATAGCGGACGGCGGCACGCTTGAGGATGTGCATGTCAGTCGTATCCGCATGCGCGGAATCATGTCGCCTGTCTTCATCCGTCTGGCTGACCGCGGACGCAATTTCTACGACGGAGGGCCCTCGCAGCCGGTCGGGAAAATCAGGAATATTACTATTTCCGGTATGGAGGCTGTCACCGAAGGGCTCACTCCTTCCGCGATCACTTCGGTCAAGCAGGGCAGAATAGAGAACGTCCTGCTGCAAAATATCCGTATCACGTTGCCGGGAGGGGCTACCAAACGCGATGTCACTGTCAGGCGTATAGGTGAAATGGATAAGAAATATCCAGAGAACCTGATGTACAACGGTATCAACTGCGCGGGGCTGTACATCCGCCACGCAAGCGGTATAACGCTGGACAACGTGCAATGGACAACCCTGCAGCCCGATTGCCGCCCGCTCATACTCACCGATGACGCACAAATAACACAATAAACACGTATTACCAACATGTTTAACTTTTAAAACATTTGACCTATGAAAAAACAACTACTCCTTGCAGCTACTATGCTGCTGAGTCTTTCCTTGCAAGCCAAGGTATGGACTGTCACTGATCCTGCCAATGTGGGTAGCCGTGCCGTTGATCCGGCTCCTTTCACACTGCAGTATTACGTCAACACTGCCGACGACGGTGACACCATCGCTTTCGACAGCAGTCTCTCCGGCGCAACGATCAAGTTCGACACCACGCTCGTCATCAACACCGGCCTTGTGATAGATGCTTCTGATCTGGCACAGCCTATTCATTTTGACGGACAGAAACTGACGTCTATCGTCACTCTGGGCAATGCGTCCAGCAAGAATGAGTCGCTTCAGGAGAATACGTTCAAAAACATCATTTTCGAGAACGGCAAGAGTGAGGTAGCCGGTCAAGGCGGTGCGGTGAATATCTTTTCGTATCGCATTACGTTCGACCGTTGCCAATTCCTCAACAACGAGAACATGCTGGATAACTCCAACCGTCAGCCCGGTGCTATCCGCAATGAGACCAGTTCGAGCAAGATGTGGATCATCGATTGTGTGTTCCGTGGCAACAAAACCAAACGCAAAGGTGGCGCGATTGCCGTGGACGCTCCGTCAGTATATATCAACCGTTGTCTGTTTGAGGATAACCATGCAGGCGAGAACGGCGCGGTGATTGCAGTCAAGAGCACCAAAGACAATGTGGTGCTGCGCGACAACGAAGCCCCCGTGCTGGATATCCGCAACTCGACGTTCGTGGGCAACAAATGCGACCAAAGCACCAATACCGGCAGCGGACTCGTTATTATTCACGAAGACAGCAAAGGTATCATGCCTGTGCGTTTGTTCTTCAACACCTTCGTAGGAAACGTCAACGAAGTGAATACCGGTACTGTTTATTCAGTCTATGCAGCCAACAACAACATTACTGCTGCAGGCAATATATTCGGCGGGAATACGCATATCACGGAGGATCCGGACGAGCCGTACGCTCTTTGCGGTGACCTCAATGCCGGCGGAGGCAAATACGTGGTTTCCAACGGCTACAACCTCATCTATCGCCTCAAACACAACGATGCAGAGACCGATCCTGTCAATTCCAATGATGTGACCTACCGCAAATGGCTCGAACTGCCGCTGCTGACTTCCGCACCCAATGCTGACGGCGTTTGTGTGCCTGCTCAGGCTGCTATCGACTCGGCTCTTTGGCAGCAACTCAAAGCGATGCCGATGGATTTGGCAGAGGAGTTTCTCGGCAATCATCCTACCGATCAGACCGGCACGCCGCGTGAGAGCCGTTTGGTGTTCTCCGGCGCATACGAGTTCCCTGCATACGTGGTGGATGTGGACGATGATTATTTCTCAGTTACCGAGCCGGGTATGGGATCCTATGTATATCGGAAGGGCGAAACAGTTACCCTTGCGTCCAACCATGAGGAATTTGTGTCATGGGTGGTCAATGGTACCCACCATGTGGATAATCCCTATAGTTTCGCTGTCAACGAGGACTGCTTTGTCACAGTCAACTACGACGAGATACCCGATGTCGAGGCAATCGAGAATGTCTCCGCCTCAGGCATGACATACACCGATGGCGCTATCTGCCTCAACAATGACAGGCAGGGTCTGTTGCGCGTGTATAATATGGAGGGACAGTTGTTGCTTTCACGTCATGTGAACGCCAACGAGCGCGTCAACTTCAGCAAACAAGGTATCTGCATTGCTGTCATGCGCAATACCGACGGTACAATCAACGTTATGAAATTCTAACTTATAAATATACATTATCATGAAAACAATTAAATCAATTCTTTCGCTGCTTTTGGCTATGACCAGTACAGCAGTTATGGCAACTACAGTAGTGGACTACACTTTCCCGAAGAATAGTACCCATACTTCTGTTCCTGCTTCGGAAACATCCGGTACGACAACTATCGCTTTCAGCGGTACGTTCGAACTCCGCTCTGGTGGCATCCGTCTAAAAACTAATACAGATACAGTAACAGTTACGCTCTCTGCTGCACTAACTTCAGCTGATAGCATTTATCTTCACTGGACAGGTCAGTCGGATGGCACCACGCATGGTCCTATTGTGGCTATTGGTGGCAAAACAGTCAGCGATGCCAGTTCCGCTAACAATGATGAGCGTATTTTAGCTATTGCCGTCGGTGGAGAAGATGGTCAAATGAATGTTGCAGGCGAAACAGTCATCAAGATTTATCGCTATGGCGGCAAGTCTGTCATGCTGCGTCGTTTGGTAGTAGTCAGCGATGAAGGCGGTTCTACAGAACCCGAAGAAGAGGAGAAACCCGAGCAATTGGTAGTAAGTAATGATATGACGTGGGACTGGACCAAGGCGTCGGCAGGAGCAGACAAAGTATCACCAGCAGTAGCAACAGATACTATTCTTATGTCCACCATTGAGGGTATTACTACAAATTACAGCCAGTTTGACGCACGTTATATCATGCTTTGTGGCGAAAACGCCGTGCGCAATGGCGATGCCTGCCAGGTTAGCTGGCTGATGCTCAAATTAGCTAAACCGGGAAAGATTACAGTGAAGTTCTGCAATGTAGGTGATGGCGGCAAAGGCTCGCGTTATCTGTTTATCAACGGAGAAAACACCGGTGTGTTCTCTGATTCTACAGAAACGACCGGTGCTAAATTGGTGGAGAAAAACGTGCCGGCAGGAGAATTGGTATTCACTGCTCAACGTACAGACAAGGCAGGAAATCAGGCATTCCGTATCATGAATCTTAAATATACGGTATCAGAAACGACTGCTTTAACGTCCGTACAGGAGGGTGGTATCCTATGTGAGAACGGAGTTATCCGTCATGCCGATGTACCCACTCAGGTTCTCACCGTGGCCGGACAACAAGTGCTCTCCACCAATGATGACCTGCCTCTTTCCTCGCTCAAACATGGCGTATATATCGTACGCCAAGGGGCTGCATCCATGAAACTCGCGCGCTAAACCGCGAAACGGCTTTGCCGGATCATTGAATTTCAGAAAAGTGTCCTTCGGGGCACTTTTTTTGTTGTATAACGATGTCGGATTATCAGAAAAAAATACCCCTATGACCAAGTATCAGTTTCTGCTCAAAAAAAACAGGAAGGAGAATTGAGCATCCTCCTCCGCTATTTTGAAATTCCCTTGAAATATACGCTCTGGATGGAGATATACGCCTATCATCTGGAGCATCCCGATGAAAGCCAATGGCACGTGTCATTGGCTTTCGGCGTTAGTAAAGGCACCGTCTGGAATGCCTACCGGTCGATGGAAGAGGAGATGAAATAAAAGCATTTATGAGTAATAATCCATTAAAACGCACAAAAAATCATTTTTTTTCTTCAAAAAGTTTCGGTATATGGAAACTTTTTCGTATCTTTGCACCCGATTCTGAAGAAAAGCAACCCTATGGTAGGACAGATTTACAAGTTCGAAGTTCTATATTCCGAAGAAGCCGATGCCTTTTTGGAAGCGCAGACAAGCAAAGTCCGTGCAAAGATATTATACAATATTCAGAAGGCATCCTATACGAATGATCCCAAGTTGTTTAAGAAATTAGAAAATACTGACATTTGGGAGTTCCGGACATTGTTTGATAATATTCAATACCGTTTATTGGCATTCTGGGACAAAAGGAACGGGCGCGAGACATTAGTTATCGCAACGCATGGGTTTATTAAGAAATCACAGAAAACGCCCCCGCAAGAGATTCGTCATGCGGAGAGCATAAGGGATATATATTTTAATCAGAAATAAGAGGAGGAAATAATATGGAATTTTACACGCAGGAACAAATGATTGACAAACACGTCGGAATCAAAGGAACCCCGGAGCGCAATGAGTATGATGAGCAAGTAGAACTAATGCTTGTAGGTGACGCAATTCGCAAAGCTCGCCAAGCCAAATCGTTGTCTCAGGAACAATTAGGTGAGATGGTGGGTGTGCAAAAGGCGCAGATTTCCCGGCTGGAGAACGGGAAGAATCTGACGCTGGCATCTATTTGTAAACTTTTTAAAGCTTTAGGACAACAAGTGTCATTGGATATACCCTCTGTAGGCAGAGTCGCACTCTGCTAATGTGACGAGGCTAAATACAACGGGCGACTGCAAATGCAGCCGCCCGTTTTTTTGTTGTATGTAACGTTAAACTCTCCGCCCACGATTTTGTGGTCGCCCATTTTGCGAAAAAACCGTACCTTTGCACTCGCGTTCGGCAAAAAAAGAAAGCCGATAAAAGAAAAGAAGCAAAAGAAAATTAACAAAGAAAAAAGCCATGCCTTGCCATGCCAAGATTGTCATGTCAATGCATGCGAGGCATGGCATGGCTAAAATGTAATGATTATGAATTATTCATTTTACAGTATGTGGACATTACTCAATCCGCAAGGAGAGTACAAGCGCCGCCGGCGAGGCTGCGAAAGGCTATGGGCAGGCTATGACGAAGCAACCAGGCAGTATGTGTATGACACTATCAGTGAGGCTCTCCGGCAGGGTCTTTGGATTAACCCGAACCCCTATTTTGCCATGGAGGATGTGGTGCTTAGAAAACAGGCCAAGCCCCATCCCCGGACGCTCTCCTATGCCGACTATTACGCCCGCTATCACACTACAGAACCCCGTGACGGATGGCAAATGGCCAATCCGACGGGGAATAAAGTAATTTATATTAAAAACTAATCCATTATGGCACTTAGATTCACCTTGGAATCCCCGTTCCGCACCATGTCCGGGGTTATCAGCCGGAAGCGTCTGGCGGACGGCAGAGTAGAAACGGTCATTGCTACCAAACGCGGCACTATCTACAAACGCACCTCATTCCACAAAGGTTCCTCCCTCAAAGGGTCGCTCCCCCGTCGCGGTTAAGTCGTTCCCGGCAGATGATCCCGTGATGCTCGCGTCTGAAACATGACCATCACGCGACCATCTGCGGAGGAAAGGCCAAGTACACCCTGACCAACACAGAACGCGAATGGGAAAAGTATTTTTTGACCCGGGTATCGCCTCCGTCCGCGGTATTCTGATCGGCACCGACCCGTATTACCTGCGGCGTTACCCGGCACGCGACGGCGGCGTGATGCATATCGTGCAAGCGCGTCCCGACCGCTCCGGCCACACGCCTACGGAAGCCGAGGCCGCCAACAGGACGGCTTTCGGCATCACCTACGGCAAAGAACGCCACCGCGAATATGTCGAACGGACGATGAAAGGGCAATTGGAAATAGATTTTCCGGAAAATTGAAAAGTGAAAAGTGAAAGGAGACACATGACACAGCGATTTAAGAAGACACAGCTGGTGCAGGTGCTGGAGCGGCATGTCGGAGCTCCGGTGGGGATGCGGGGACTGAACATCCTTGTTTACGGCTGGCGCAGAAAACACCGTTTCACCGACACCGCCATCTACCAGCGCGACTACCTGACCTATCCCGAAACGGAGTCGCTATCCGTCTATGCGGGATATGATCTGACTGCCTGAAACGTTTTTTTGTCAACAGACAAACCTGCGAAAGCGGATATTTGGCAGTATGGACAAAAAGCAGTAATTTTGCACCGGATTTGAGAAAACAAGATAATGGATGACAGGGGCGTTTGTTGCTTCCTTCTCAGTCCCGGTCATCCAAAAAGGAAGGTCTCAAATCCGGTGCACCTTACATCATTAAACCTAAACCACTTTAATTCCTCTTCGCGAGCTAAGAGGCGCTCTTCCCCTCGGGATGTAAAACGCAGTTTTGCAGACCGAAGAGCGAGAGCATCCGAGTGCCCCAATGACCGCAAAGCGGTCAGTCAATGCACGAGGATAGTTCGCGCGATATGGCAAAGATTACACTTCATGGCATGTTTGCCCGCGTGATGGGCAAGTTCAACCGCTCGGAGACGCTGTATTTCAAGCGTTGCAGCTGCGGAAAAGAGCAACTGGGCGTGGATCTGCTGAACCCCGTCCGGACCAGCAAGGACACCAAGGTGCTGGCGTGTCAGGCAGCCCTGAAAACAGCGGCACAGGCAGCCAAGACCGCTCTGGCTGATCCTACTGAGCGCGCCACGCTGGAAGCGGGTTTCAAAGCGCAGAGCAAGTACACCTCGCTCTTTGCGTACGCAGTAGCGAAGAAATATGTGAAACCGGACTTTGCGTAAATAACCTTCAGTTATGCGTAATATCCTTATTCTCGCGCTTGCCGGCATAGTGCTGGCGAGTTGCAACGTGACGCGGCGCATCACGACCGAGAGCTCCTACGTCCAGCGCGGCGACACCGCCGTCGTCATCCAGACCAAAACCGTAGAGACCTACGACGCGTCAAAGAAAATCTATTAACCCTTATTATTTATGAATTCAGCTTTCAGCTTTCGGCTTTCAGCTTTCTGTTCTGACAGCTGACGGCTGACAGCCCCAATCAAACCCTAACTATTATGGCAAAAGTTGTATGGAGTCCGGGTATTGACCATATATCCGGCGCATTGGCAAAACCCGGCAAAAGCGGTCAGCACAGCTGCACGAAGATGCTTCTGGCGACGCACCGCGTAGCCCCCACCACCTCGAAAGACTGCAACCGCATCTACCTGCGTGAGGCGGTCAAACGCACGACCGAACCGACGCAGGACGAGCAGCTGATCCGCAACAAGTTCGCTGCGGTCAGCAAGGCGGTCAACACGCGAATGAAAGACCTGACGAAGCTGCCGCAGGATCAGGCGGCGTTCAAGGCGCAGAACACCTACACCACCTTCCGCCAGTACCTCTGGGCGCTGGAGAGCGAAGCGTATGAGGGGTAAAAGCCTTCAGCCTTCAGCCATCAGCCTTCAGAAGCCGAAAGCCTCGACAGGACGACATGGCGACATGACGACATGACGACATGGCGACATGGCAAAAAAAAAAGACGCTTTCGGGCGTCTTTTTTGATAATGTCAGTCCATGTGGAACATCTCCGGAAGGGGAATACTGACGGGGGAGTTGTCGGGGTTGACCTCCATGATGTCCGCCATGTATGCCCACCAACGCTGACAGGCTTCCGTGGCACCAAGATCCTGACTGCCGCCGTCTCCTTCCAGTTCCTGATAGGCAAAGAGTGTGTTCGTCTCTTCGTCCAGATAAATGCTGTAGTTACGCACCCCGCTCTCGGAGAGCAGAGCGCGCAACTCAGGAAAGAGGTTGGCATGCCGACGTTTGTACTCGTCCTTCATCCCCGGCTTGAGGAACATCTTAAAAGCTGCGCGTTGCATAACTCAGTGGCTTAGCAGGGACGTTTGGTGGGCAGAGAGAAGATGGTCTGCACGTCCTTCATATCCTTGTCGGTCAGACCTTCGGGTTCGCCGCCCATGTTGCGGGCGCACATGTAGATGTTCGCCGCCTTGTTGAGCACATCGACCTGATCGAACGCGTCCATGATATCCTGCCCCACGGCGAACACACCGTGTTTCTCCCACATGGCTACATCGTAATCATGCATCTTGGCGAGCGTAGCCTTGGCAAGCTCCAGCGAACCGGGCACCTCGTAGGGCACCCAGCCGATGCCGAGCGGCGCAAACGCCAGCGTCTCGGGAATCATCGACCAGAGGGTGTGGGTCATCGTCTCGCTGTCCTTGAAATGCGTCAGATGGCTCATAGCCACCAGTTCGATAGGGTGGGTATGGAGCGTCGCTTTGTATCGGCTGCCGGACTCCAGCAGGTAATCTTGTACCATGAGGTGCGAGGGCAGTTCGG
>JAFVDD010000004.1 GCA_017478725.1 Paludibacteraceae bacterium | reverse complement strand
GCCTCCTCGATGGTCTTGCCCTCGGGGTGGTTGTAGGTGGTGAAGGGGATGTGGTGCTCCTCCAGATAGCGCAGCACTTTCTCCTGCCGCTCGGAGATGATGTCGTAGGTATTCATGTCTGTTATTCCTCGCGGCGGATGTGAGCGCCGATGGCGTTGAGGCGGTGCTCGATGTCTTCGTAGCCACGGTCAATCTGGTCGATATGGTCAATCTTGCTGGTACCTTCGGCAGACATGGCGGCGATGAGCATAGCTATACCGGCGCGGATGTCGGGGCTGGTCATGTTGTTATGTTTCAGTTTCCGCTCATGGTTATGCCCTACAACCACCGCTCTATGCGGGTCGCATAGGATGATCTGCGCACCCATATCTATCAGTTTGTCAACAAAGAACAAGCGGCTCTCGAACATCTTTTGATGAATCAGTACAGATCCTTTCGCCTGGGTAGCTACTACAAGCAGCACAGAGAGCAAGTCTGGCGTCAATCCCGGCCAAGGTGCGTCGGCTAATGTCAGGATTGAGCCGTCGAGGAACGACTCGATCTGGTAGTGTTCCTGCGCGGGAATGATGAGGTCGTCTCCCTCTTCGTCTATCCGGATACCGAGGCGGCGGAAGGCGTCAGGGATGATTCCCAAATCGCGAATTCCGGCATTCTTTATCCTTAGCTCCGAACCGGTGATGGCCGCCATACCAATGAACGATCCCACCTCAATCATATCCGGCAGCAGTTTGTGTTGCGTACCATGCAGAACTTTCACGCCTTCTATCGTCAGCAAGTTGCTTCCCACTCCGCTTATCTTCGCCCCCATATTGTTCAACATGCGGCAGAGCTGCTGCACGTACGGTTCGCAGGCGGCGTTGTAAATCGTTGTCGTACCTTTCGCCATGACCGCCGCCATGATAATATTCGCCGTTCCGGTCACCGAAGCCTCGTCCAGCAACATATACGCTCCTTTGAGATTCCTGCCCTCAAACCGGTAAGCCAGCAACTCATGGTCATACTCAAAAGTTGCGCCGAGGTTGACCATGCCCTGGAAATGGGTGTCCAGCCTGCGTCTTCCTATCTTGTCGCCTCCCGGCTTGGCATAAGTCATTTCGCCCAGCCGCGCCAACAGCGGACCTATCAGCATCACTGAGCCGCGCAGCTTATTACATTTCTTCAGGAAATCCGCGCTCCTCAAATAGGCTGTGTCCAGATTAGCTGCCGTGAACGCAAACTTGCCCTTCGCCAGTTTCTCAACCGTCACGCCGACAGATGCCAGCAGGTCGATGAGGTTATTGACATCGAGGATATCCGGCAGGTTGTCTATTACAACCGTTTCTTTGGTCAGCAACACGGCGCAAAGTACTTGCAGAGCCTCATTCTTTGCTCCTTGCGGGGTAATACAGCCATGCAGTTTATGACCGCCTTCTACTACAAAACTTGCCATATAATTGGGGTAATATTGGTAATTTCTGACTATATATAATTTACTTCGGGTGAGATGGTTATGCCAAACTTATTCTTCACATCCGCGCAAATGGCTGCCGCCAGATGGATGATGTCCTCCGGCGAGGCATTACCGGCATTCACAAGCACTAACGGCTGTTTCTCATAGCACTGCGCGCCACCCTTTTTTTTGCCTTTCCAACCGCACTGCTCTATCAGCCACGCCGCGGGAATCTTGATTCCGCCGTCCTGCTCATAGTGCGGCACTTTGTCATAACGCGCAGCGACAGACTCATACAACTCGCGCGGCACAATAGGATTTTTGAAGAACGAACCTGCCGAACCGGTTTCGCTCACCTCCGGCAGTTTTTGTTTGCGGATGCGGATTACAGCCTCGCGAATAGCCGTTGCTGACATTTCGCCGCTTACTTCGCTTCTCAAATTGCCATAATCCAGCTTCGGAGCAAGGTGTTTGTTCAACTTAAAGACAACGTATGTAATAATGTATTGTCCGCGCAGTTCGTTCTTGAAAATACTATCCCTATAGCCGTATTTGCACTCTGCGTTGGTGAATACATGCTCCGTGCCTGTCTCTACGGAAATCGCCCGCACGGTCTCTATCACATCCTTGGCCTCCACACCGTAAGCACCGACATTCTGCACGGCACTCGCACCCACTTCACCGGGAATATAACTCAGGTTCTCCATTCCCGATATCCCCATGTCGCACAATTGTTCGATCAGTTCGTCCATCACCAAACCATTGTCCGCCTCAATCCACACATTTTCCTCATCCTCGCTTACGCACCGCGCTCGTCGCATGGCGGAGTGCAGTATGATTCCGTCAAAGTCCTTGGTAAACAACAGATTACTCCCCTGCCCTATATGCAGAATCTGCTCGCCTTTATAGCGGACAAGCAGTTCCTTCAACTCCTCCACACTGTTATATTCCGCAAACACTCTCGCTTTCACATCCATGCGGAAAGTGTTGTACGGCAGCAGAGATATATTTTCTTGAATAGACATTCTTAATTCGTAATTTAGATACAACTTGCGTCACTGGGCATTCTCCAGTCACCTCGTGGGGACAATGAAACACTGACTACTTTCGGCCCGTCGGGCATACAACTGCGTTTGAACTGTTGGGTGCAGAAACGCCGCATGAACGTATTCAGCCACTTGTCGATGGTCGGCTCGTCATATTTGTCTTCAAAAGCCTGGCACGCCATATAGCGGATCTTGTCACGCGTGAAACCGTAACGCAGGAAATAGTAGATAAAGAAATCGTGCAACTCATACGGCCCCACTTTGTCCTCAGTCTTCTGCGCTATTTTGCCCTGCTCGTCTGTGGGCAGCAACTCCGGCGATACAGGTGTCTCCACCACATCCTTCAGCACTTGCCTCAACTCTTCGCCGAAGAGGTTCTCCGCTGCATATTTCACCAGATAGCGAACCAGCGTCTTCGGGATTCCGGCATTCACGCCGTACATCGACATCTGGTCGCCGTTATAGGTGCACCATCCTAATGCCAGTTCGCTCAGATCGCCGGTTCCTACGACAATGCCGTTCATCTGGTTGGCTATGTCCATGAGGTTTAGCGTACGTATGCGCGCCTGCGCGTTCTCATATGTTATATCGTGCGTATCCAGGTCGTGCCCCAGATCTTGCAGATGCTGGATGGCCATCTCGCGAATGGAGATCTCACGGTGAGTGATTCCGAGCAACTGCATGAGGCTTACTGCGTTTCTGTAAGTCCGGTCGCTGGTGCCGAAACCCGGCATCGTTACGCCTACCACGCGGCTGCGGTCATACCCCATCTGGTCAGCGGCCATCACCGCTACCAGCAGTGCCAGCGTACTGTCCAGGCCGCCGGAAACGCCGATTACCAGCGTCTCGGAACGGGTATGCTCCCAACGGCGCATCAGAGCACTCGTCTGGATGGAGAACACATCCATGCAGTAGTTGTCTTCATCGCCTTTCTGGGGCAGGAACGGGGCGGTGGAGAAATGCCGGTGAACAGGCTCGGTAAACTCCTCCCCTCGTTCTATCGGCGCCACATTGATATGCCGGTAATGCCCCGCCTTGTCTTTCGTGAAATTGGTGTTGCGCTGGCGGTCGGTACGCAGCCGCTCGATATCTATCTCCTGGATTGTCATTGTACCGCCTCGCTGGAATCGTTCGCCTTCCTCCAGCATCTCGCCGTTCTCAGCTATATAGGTACTGCCCGAATAAACAACATCCGTCGTACTCTCGCCTACGCCCGAAGAAGTATAGACGTAGCCGCAATGCACACGAGCCGACTGCTGGGTGATCATCTGGCGGCGGAAATGATGTTTGCCTACCAGACAATTGCTGCTTGACAGGTTGAAAATCAACTCCGCGCCCTGGATGGACAGCTGGGTTGAAGGCGGCAGAGGACTCCACAAGTCTTCGCAAATCTCTATGCCGAATGTATAATTGCGCGTCGTGAACAACAAATCCGTTCCGAACGGCACTTCGCCGCTCCATATCTCTATCTTGGGAATACGCGGTGCGATACCTCCGGGCGTGAACTCGCGTGCTGCACGGCCGGATGTGAACCAGCGTTTCTCATAGAACTCGCCTGTGTTCGGCAGGTTAACCTTGGGCACAACGCCCATCACTTCGCCGTCCGTCATCACAAACGCGCAGTTGAACAGGTCGTTCTCTATCTGTATCGGCGCTCCTACCAGTACAACTATTGCCTTGCCGCGCGTATAATTGCACAACTCCTCCAGTTCGCGCATGCAACTCTGCTGCAGTTGCTGGGTGAAGAACAGATCGGCGCATGTGTAACCGGTTATGCTCAACTCGGGAAAACAGACTACCTCCACTCCTTCGTTCAGGGCTTCGTCAATCTGAAGTTTGATCTGTTCGGCATTGAATTTGCAATCCGCCACGCGTATCGCAGGCACTGCGGCCGCTACGCGCACAAATCCGAAATTTGTATTCATAGGATATTACTGTGTTTATTCTCCATATTTAGCGCACAAAATTACAAAAAAATATGCATATACGCAACAAAATAAAGAAAAATAGTTTTTTTTTCTTAAAATATTTGGTCATATCAAAAAAAAGCAGTACCTTTGCACTCGATTTCGGAAAATTAGAATGAGTAGGGCTCCCGAAAATTTTAATTTTGGGGAAGAGGAGCAACCGCGGCGACCCTTTTGTCGTGCCAACGACAAATTTCGTCGCAAGCGAGTTGCGACGAAGGTGCTATCGTCTAGTGGCCTAGGACAACGGCCTCTCACGCCGTAAACCCCGGTTCGAGTCCGGGTAGCACTACAAAAATGCGAAAAAGAGCAAGTTGACTTGCTCTTTTTTATTTTTTTAGCAAAAAAAACTACAAATATTTGCTTATTCGGAAAATAATTTGTAATTTTGCGTGATATTTGTGTGTTACACATACAATGAACAGGAAAAAGTATATATATTCTATGCTGGTTGCAGGGCTGTTGCTACTCATGTCGCAGGCTGCTTCAGCACAAAGATATTACCGTCAAAGCTACACGCCTAAACAGTCGGTTTTCAGGAGCCGTGACGGTTTCAATTCCGAGCAATTCAGTTTTGGCGTAAACGCTTTGTATTATTATGGCGATGCGGAAGTGCCAAGAGCGAAAGGCCAACTGCCGGTTGTCAGCGATTTCTCGATATACAATATCAACGCATCCGCCTTTTTCGCATACCATAGACCTTTCAACGAATATGTCGGCTTGAGATGCGCGGCCTCTCTGGGATTGCTTCGGGGTGACAATACCTCGGCTATAAAGAAATACTCCGGTTCTTCGCGCAAATTCACATCGGTTTTCCTGCAACCAGCTGTCGGAGTACAGATCTACCCGATTGAGAATTACGGATTGTATTTCTATGCCGGTGTGGGTCTGGCTGTCAGCCATTTCATTAGACACCAGTTCACCGGAGTTACCGATGAAGAAAGGCCGTCATTCAGTTTCCTGCCCATGGGACAGGCTTCTATTGGCTATGCGATCAACCTGACGTCTGCATGGCGCATGGATCTGCATGGCACTTTCGAAATGGGATTCTGCGATATCAAGAATGTCAATCTGGACGGATGGCCGGTACGGGCTTCGTCCTTCAATAGTTGGCCGGACGGATGGTTCGCGCTGGGCGTAACGTTCTATTTCCGGCAGGAAAAAAGATTGCCGCGTATGGGGTATTATTAATCAGCGCCTCTCTTTTACAGCTACCGTCCCGGTTTCTGCGTATTCTACCAGATTATTCAGTATATATACAAAACGCCACTCGATGGCGTTTTGCCATATTTTGTCGGACACAAACGTTGCCAGCACGCGGCCGAAAGTCAGCCCGAACTCATAATGCACGTGCGTACGCGCGCTATCAATAGGTGTCAGTACAAATATCACATCGCCGCCTTCCAGCACGGAGCCGCTGTAAGTGGCAGTCATATGTGCTTTCAGCGGATAAACGCCTGCCTCCGGATGGTTGCATTTGGTTCCAAGATGCTGGTCTTTCCACCATCTCACGCCCAACACATACATATCTATCGCCACGTCGCCTGTTTTCAACACAGGGTCATACACACGGTCTTTATAAATCAGCTGAATCGCGTTACGGCTCTCTTTGGTGGGTTTCTCTTCTTTCTTCGGCTGTGGATCAAAATTCAGGTATGCCCAGCCGAATAGCGAATCAGGGCATGCCTGAAACTGGTAATAGAAACGCTCGACGGTTTGTAGCATCCGCTCTGCCGGCGCATTAACGATGGTGTCTTTCACCACTTCGCGTCGTTTGGGACCGGCGGACACGGTTGCCATTACGGCCAATAGGCTGCATGTGAGAAGTGTTTTCTTGATCATAATTTATTTATTGTGACTGGAGTCAAAACTCATAATCCAAGCAGGTACGCAGCTCCGTATTCGGACGAACCACACCATCGGCTACGGCCACATGAGCCGGATGAACGGCATACCCCTTCAATGCTTCCGCCGATTCCAGCGTGCTGTCCAGCATAATATCCGCATTGCTGCTGTCCAGACGGCCGTCTATCTGCACGTGAATATCCAAAAGTCCGGGCACCAGACCTTTCAATCCTTCCAAGCCCTGTTTGATTGCCTGTGCTTTTGCCTGCTTCTCCGCGGCACTCAGCTCCGCACGCAGTTTCCAAAGAATAATATGCTTTACCATAGTATTGATTAATAATAGTTTTAAATCTAAATCTGGATTCATCATCCTTTCTTCCGTGCCATGTAAACCGTCGCAATGCCCAGCGTCAGCGGCGTGAAATGTTCATGCACAAAGCCGATATCATGCAGATGTTGCACAAAAGCCTCGCCCCATACAAAACCCTTCACGCTGCGGTTCAGATAGGTGTACGCCGTCTTGTCATGGCTCACAATCCGACCGATGAAAGGCAGGATATACGAAAAATAAATGTCATACATCTTGCGTATAATAGGATTTCCCGGATAGGAAAACTCTAAAATCACCACCTGACCGCCGGGACGCAACACACGGTGCATCTCTCTCAGCCCGGCATCCAGATCCGCAAAGTTACGGCACCCGAAAGCGCAGGTCACCGCATCAAAACTCCCCTCCTCATAAGGCATCTCCTGCGCGTTCCCATATACAAACTCCACCTCAGCGCTTTCGTCCATTCGCCCTTTCGCCTTTTCCCTTATAATTTTCTCCTCCCCTATTGCCATCATTTCGGTGGATAGATCTATGCCCGTTACTTGCACGGCTTTGCCCTGGCGCAGCATCTCTATGGTCAGGTCTGCGGTGCCGATGGCTACGTCCAGCACGCGCCGTGCCGGCTGCATACTCGCAACGGCTTTTCTGCGCCATCTGCGGTCTATGTTCAGCGACAGTCCGTGATTCAGCACGTCATACGTCTTCGCGATTCGGTCGAAAAGACTGCCTATGTTTTGTTTCTCGTTCATAAATCGGGTGCAAAGATACAAAATTATTTTGACATGTGCAAAAAAAGTTGTACCTTTGCAACAAAATACTGCCGCGAACCCGAACACTTCCTGCAAAACTGACATTTTGGCAGACTCCGGTACCTTTGGCACAAATATTGACACAATCTAATCGGGCAAACGTTTCTCCCGCCTATGCACCAAAACTGCATTGCAACTGCATTGCAACCGCATCGGGAGCGCATCGGGAGCGCATCGGGGGCGCATCGGGTGAATATCGTATCATACCCCACCCTATATATACTACGTATATATCCCGTGATTTTGGATAAAACATTTAAAATACACTATACTATGAGCAAAATTCAACCATTGGCAGACCGTGTGCTGATCAAGCCGGCGGCTGCAGAAGAGAAGACTGTGGGAGGTATCATCATTCCTGACAGTGCCAAAGAGAAACCGCTGCGCGGAGAAGTTCTCGCCGCAGGCGAAGGAACCAAAGACGAAGCTATGGTTCTCAAAGCCGGAGACCAAGTGCTGTACGGCAAATATGCCGGCACGGAACTGGAACTGGACGGCGAAAAATACCTCATTATGCGTCAAAGCGACGTCCTCGCAATCGTAAAATAACACTAATCGACTAGTCAACTAGTCAGCTATACAACTAGTAAAATTCACACAATTATGGCAAAAGATATTACCTATAATACTGAAGCCCGTGAGGCTTTGAAGCGTGGCGTTGACCAACTGGCCGACGCAGTCAAAGTGACACTTGGCCCCAAAGGCCGTAACGTCATCATCGACAAGAAATACGGTGCACCCCATATCACCAAAGACGGTGTGACGGTGGCCAAAGAGATTGAACTGGCTGACGCAGCCGAAAACCTCGGCGCACAGTTGGTTAAAGAGGTTGCTTCCAAGACAGGCGACCAAGCCGGTGACGGTACAACCACTGCTACCGTTCTGGCACAAGCTATCGTAGGCGTGGGGCTGAAGAACGTGACTGCCGGCGCTAACCCGCTGGACCTCAAACGCGGTATTGACAAAGCCGTGGCAGCCGTAGTGGCCGAAATCAAGAAGAACGCCGTAGTAGTAGGCAACGATTTCGACAAGATTGAGCAGGTAGCTACCGTTTCGGCTAACAACGACGCTGAGATCGGCAAACTGATTGCTGACGCCATGCGCAAAGTGAGCAAAGACGGTGTCATCACCATCGGCGAAGCCAAAGGCATGGATACCACCATTGACGTAGTACAAGGTATGCAGTTCGACCGCGGATATATCAGCCCGTATTTCGTGACCAATACCGAGACGATGCAGGTGGAGATGGACAAACCCTACATCCTCATCTACGACAAGAAGATCAGCAACCTCAAGGAACTGCTTCCTGTTCTGGAACCCGCCGTACAGAGCGGCCGTCCGCTGCTGATTATTGCAGAGGATGTAGATAGCGAAGCACTGACTGCTTTGGTTGTAAACCGTCTTCGCGCACAATTAAAGATCTGCGCAGTAAAAGCTCCGGGCTTCGGCGACCGTCGCAAAGAGATGCTGGAGGACATCGCTATCCTCACCGGCGGCACTGTTATTAGCGAGGAGAAAGGCATCAAACTCGAGCAGGCTACACTGGATATGCTTGGTACCGCTGAGACGATCAACGTCACCAAGGACAACACCACTATCGTCAACGGTGCCGGCAACAAAGAGGCCATCGCTGCACGTGTGGCGCAGATCAAAGCACAGATTGCCGCTACCAAATCTACCTACGACAAGGAGAAACTGCAAGAGCGTCTGGCTAAACTGGCAGGCGGCGTAGCACAGCTGAACGTAGGTGCAGCCAGTGAGGTGGAGATGAAAGAGAAGAAAGACCGCGTAGATGACGCCCTTTCAGCCACTCGTGCAGCCATCGAAGAAGGTATCGTTCCGGGCGGCGGCGTGATGTACATCCGCGCACAGGCTTCGCTCGAAGGCCTCAAAGGCGAGAATGAAGACGAGCAGACAGGTATTGAGATTGTACGCCGTGCCATCGAAGAGCCGCTCCGTCAGATAGTAGCCAACGCAGGCAAAGAAGGTGCCGTAGTGGTGGACAAAGTGCGTGCAGGCAAAGGCGACTTTGGCTACAATGCCCGCAAAGATGAGTACGAGAGCCTCTTTGAGGCTGGCGTGGTTGATCCCGCCAAGGTGACCCGCGTGGCACTGGAGAACGCCGCTTCCGTAGCTGGTATGTTCCTCACCACCGAATGTGTCATTGTAGATCATCCCGAGGAGCACCCCGCTCCCGCTATGCCCGCCGG
Organism: Paludibacteraceae bacterium; assembly: GCA_017478725.1. Taxonomy (GTDB): domain Bacteria; phylum Bacteroidota; class Bacteroidia; order Bacteroidales; family Paludibacteraceae; genus Colicola. The sequence goes on along the minus strand of JAFVDD010000004.1, from coordinate 101,481 downwards.
CGGCATGGGAGGAATGATGTAATCGCCTCTTTAGTTAGCTAGTTAACTAGATAACTAGTCAGCTAGATAGCTAGTCAACTACCCCCCAACAAAAATGACACTCGCTCGAGTGTCATTTTTGTATCAGTCGGCTCAGCAACTCATACACTTCGGCTTTCTCCTCCGGCGAGAAAGTCGATTTGGTTACAGCCCCTCGCAACACCTCCAGATGATGCTTCATCACATTCTTGTCATCCCGTTTTGCAGGCCCTGTCTGCGCCTCTTTGGGTGTAAGTTTGTGTACTTTCTGCGCCGTCTGGTCTATCAGCGGCAGCAACGCCTGAAACGGTATCTGCGTATCTGCCAGAATATCCTCCGCCATCCTATACATCAGATTGCTGAAGTTGTTGGTAAATACGCCCGCTACGTGCAGCCGCTCACGGTCATGTTGGTTGGCCTCGTAGATACGGCTTGTCAGCATCTGCGCCAGCGAATAGATAGCGGCTATGTCATCAATGTTATGCCCCGAGATAAAACAGGGTATCCCGCTCCAGTCGTCTATCAGCACATCACGGCTGAATGATTGAAAGAAATACATTATTCCCGAATGGGGCTTGTCTTCGCCAAACACCTCTATCGGCATCGTTCCCGAGGTGTGCAGATGAATCGCTTTAGGCGCATCTACTGCCGCCACAACATCTCTGAGCGCATGATCCGCGATGGCGTAGATATACACATCCGCTTGCGGCAATTGCTCTATCGCTTCACGCGCAGTCCGTTCATCTGTCAGTGGCCGTCCGTGCACCAGCTCGGTCCTTATTCCCTTGAGCGCAAATCCGTGGTGAAGATTCGTCCCCACGCTCCCCGCTCCGATAATTGCAATTCGCATAGTTTAATGATTTGCACTTAGTCTTCAATACTTCTACAAACTTGCTGCAAAATTACAACAAAAATCCCACATACGCAAATGTCTGTGGGATTTTTGTATCATTTTCTGCTATTTCTCATTCAGAAACGTCACGAACCAAACGGACAGATCGACCGTAGCACCGATTGCTGTTGCTCATGTAGGCATCGTTCGAAAAGAAGTACAGGTAGTACGCGAGGTACTGACTGCGGTACGAAACCGACCAGTAGTAGCCGTACGAACCCACACCGTACACATCCGTCCCGTTGCGGTAACCCGCTGCAGGCAAGAATACAGCTCCTACCGCCTCCATCGCACTCCATGCCTGAGAATCATATGTATTGGTAGCCCAGTTGTCGGTCTGATAATCAAAACTCGAGCCTTCCGGCAAGGTGAAGTCATCGGGCAGCAGCACATAACCATGCACACCGCACACTGTGGCTTGCGAGCGCAAGTATTGAGCCAGATTACGGCCTGTGAGGATATAGTTCCACTCATCATAAGTCAGCGTGCGCCAGAGCCCTGCCTGTGCTCCGCCGTTGCTAATGGCATTGAATACGCCCCAGTCGTAATTGGCACTTGTGCCGGTGAGATCCTTATCCGTCATATAAGTAGAAGGTCCATAGCCGTAGTAGTTATAATCGTCCGACTTGTAGGTACCGCCTCCAGTCCAAGTGGTGTCGCATTTACCAGTGATGGCTTGCATTTCACAATTGATGCTCTCAATCTCTGTGCCTTTAATCGTTTTGGTTTGATTAAGTTGCGAATTGCTCGTCGCCCAGGGCTGATAGTTAACCGCAAAGGGGTCGATGGCAGTATTATCATAGCCGCTCGTACCCCAACCGAAGAGGTCAATCCAACCATCGTAATCCGCTGCGGCATTGCTGTTGGCGCTTCCGATAGCGTCATATTGGTTTTCAGCGAAACGCCAGGTGTTCGTGCTGGCTTGGTATCGCAGGTTGCCTTGCGAGAAGAACACTTGGTCGCCGTTGCTGTTGATCGTAAACGCCTTCGCATGGGAATTGGGATTAGCAGGCGTGGTGATAATATCCGCAAACACTACACTATCCACTGCATCGTAGTTCTGTTCATATACCAACGTGCCGCCTTCGTACACACGTACTTTCTTTACCGTCTCTTGTGCCATCGCACTCATTGCCATTATGGCGGCAACTACTATTAAGGAAATCTTTTTCATTGCTATTATTAAATATTCATTACCTCCACGCCCATGATCGTGTATTTCTTGCCGCTACGCAGAATATACACATGGCCATTCTCCATGACCTTTACAGCCTCTGCCTCTCTGACTTGTGCGGTAGGAACAACAGTGGGTGTGGAGGGTGTGGGTGTTCCGTCAGCAAACTCCACACGTGCTATTTCTGCAAACGGCACGCTCAGCAGTACAGAGCCTGCACTGTTAACTACATTTACAGCATCTGCGGACAATACCAGTTTGCGCACGCTTTCCGTGGCAAATGCTTTGTCAGAACCGTTGTTGCTCACCACGCGCACAATCGGCTCCGCGTTTGCTCCTACTGCCATCAACAGCAGGGACAAAAACAAAAGTCTCCTTTTTTTCTTCATACTAATTTGTATTTTGAGGTTAATACTGATGTTTCTAATATAATATACAAAATTAAAAGCGTGAAAGTCACTTGTCCTTCACGCTCCTTGAGGCCTTCGCAATGCCCGCTTTAAGTAGAAAAACAACCGAAATCCACGCTCGATATGTACAACCCGCCCGCCCAATAAGCGAGCGTGGATAAATATACATACCCACGAGGACATTCATTGTTGCTGTCTGGACTTAAAGCTGAAAGTTGCGAAGTATCAAGGAGTCGCAAACAACGTTAATAAACGCCTTTTATATGTCACCGCTTTTTTACGCTGTCGGAGCCAGCGATTATTCTTTTGCGTCTCTTCGGGATGGCACCGCCTTTCCGGCAGTAAGATTATTTGTCTTTATAGTGCCCGTAGGCAGAGATAACTAATACTAATATCTCGTTATCATGAATTTCGTAAACCAGTCGATGTTCGCGAGTGATACGACGCGACCACGTTTCGTTCTTAAAATGTTTAAGTTGCTCAACTTGGCCGGTTCCTGTTCGCGGGTGCTCTTCAAGCTCAGTAAGCAGTAGAGTTGCTTTCTTAAATGCTTGTGGTAGGTTTCTGCGCAAACGGACTAAGTCTGCTTGCGCATCAGATGACAAACGTACTACATACATACTCTATCCAGAAATTGGGTCATTGTTTCGTCAGGACGTTTCTCTACATAGAATCCCTCTGCGGCCTGTGCGCTGGAATGAGCCAATTTTGCACGGAATTCTTCTTCCGTCATTTCAACTTTCGGACGCGAAGCACGTTTGGTTCGCACAGTTGTTACTACCCACCCCATATTGCGTGATTGGCGGCGCAGAAAGGCTGCATCCACGACGGGTAGAGTAACTTGTAATGTTCTCATAGTTGCTTCCATAATTATCCCTTTCTTTCAATTTTGTCTGCAAAATTACTAATAATTTTTGATATATACAAATATATCTGCACAAAAAATATACGATTATTAAGATTTTCCTCTGTTGGTCCTGAGTCGGTGGTGAGTCGGTGGTGAGTCGGTGAATCAATGATTCATCGCATAAGCCTTATAGAACTCCGTCACAGCCACTATGCCTTTCTCCCATACCTCCAGATCCATGCTCTCGTTGGGCGAATGGATAGCGTTCTGCTCCAAACCAAATCCCATGAGGATAGTCTTGACACCCAATATCTGCTCAAACGACGAGATGATAGGAATACTGCCTCCGCGGCGGGCAGCCAACGGCCGTTTGCCGAACGCTACGGTAAAACCTTTCTCTGCCGCTTTGTACGCGGGGATATCTATCGGACATACATATCCCTGACCGCCGTGCATAGGCGTCACTTTTACGCGCACTCCCTTAGGCGCAAGCGCACGCATATAGTCAACGAACGCGCGTGATATATGCTCATGATCCTGATTAGCCACCAACCGGCACGATACTTTCGCGAACGCCTTGCCGGGCAGCACCGTCTTGCTACCCTCGCCCGTATAACCGCCCCATATACCGCATATATCGAATGACGGACGGCAGGAATTGCGCTCCAGGGTGCTGTAACCCGTTTCGCCGAATACGTCATCTACGTCAATCGCCCGATTGTATGCCTCTTGCGAGAAAGGTATCTCGGCTATCATCTTGCGCTCTTCATCGGGAATAGGGAGTACGTCGTCATAGAAATGCGGAATAGTGATCCGTCCGTCTTTGTCCACCACCTGCGCCAGCATCTCGCATAACGCATTCACCGGATTCTTGACCGCTCCGCCGAAATGGCCGGAATGCAGGTCTCTGTTCGGTCCGTCCACCTCTATCTGCCAATAAGCCAGCCCGCGCAGACCAGTAGTGATAGACGGCGTCTCTTTGCCTATCATCGAAGTGTCACTCACCAATATGATATCACTCTTGAGCAGTTCCTTATGCTCGCTGATAAAGGCCTCCAGCGACGGCGAACCGATTTCCTCTTCGCCCTCAAAGATAAACTTCACGTTGCATTGCATTAGGCCTTCGCGTACCATATATTCAAAGGCCTTTGCCTGAATCATCGCCTGACCTTTGTCGTCATCCGCCCCGCGGGCATACAGCCTGCCGTCACGGATAGACGGCTCCCATGGATCGGATTTCCATTGCTCCAGCGGCTCTACGGGCATCACATCGTAATGGGCGTAAACCAGCACGGTCGGGACATCCTTCGTACATTCGTCCGTTCGCCATTTGCCATTCGCCATTATATATTCGCCATACACAAAGGGGTTGCCTTGGGAGGGCATCACCTCCGCCTTTTGGCAACCGGCCTCCAGCAGCAGCTCTTTCCATCGCTCGGCACAGCGCAACATATCCGCCTTGTGCTCCGTCTGGCAACTCACACTCGGGATGCGGATAAGGCTCGCCCATTCCTCATAAAAACGCTCGCGATGAGCGGTTATGTAATCTTGTATCAACATGGTTATTCTGTATTTTATGGCACAAAGTTACACTTTTTTTTGCATATATGAAAATATTTTTGTAATTTTGCGCCATAAATCATAATTACCATGAGAAAGTTTGTCATCCTGATTGCCTTACTGGGCATTATCTTCGGCTGCAAGCCCCAAACCGAGAGTTCGGCACAGCCTCTTGCCTATTCTGATCCTATTATGCCTGTTCGCTTGACCAGCGACACTATGCAGGTAGTCCTGACAGACTACTTGCCGCTTCTCTGTGAGGGCGAAAGCGAAACGATCGAGGTAGTGGACACCCGCTCTATTCAGTCCCTGCCGTTCGAGCACAAGAATATCCCATTCGCTGTTCCGGTGCTTCCTAACAAGCCTGTTCGCCAGAGCCTTATCTCACTTGGCTATGAGGACGGCAAACTGATTGTAGGTTTCTTTGATGACATAGAGAATCCGCATCTTTGCGCGTATGTGCAAAATATGCCCATTGGCGATGAATGCTGGCAGAAAGGGGAAGAGAACACCTGGCTGCTCAATATAACCGACTGCCCCGAGGTAGCTCGATGTGCCCAGGGCCGTGCATGGCTGCGCGTCTTTGCGGAGGATGACCAATACCTCTACAACGACATGCTGTTGCCGCTCCAGGACGGCGAGATTGTTACACAAGCATCCCAACTCAACCGTCATGACCGGCAAGCACAAGTGCTCTACTCCATCCTCATCGACCGTTTCTGCAATGGCAATACCGCCAACGACTGGAAACTTAACTCGCCGGAAGTGTTGGATATAGTGGATTACCAAGGAGGAGACTTGGCCGGTATCACTGCCAAAATCAGCGAAGGGTATTTTGACAACTTGGGTGTTAATACCCTGTGGATCAGTCCGATTACCCAGAACCCGTGGGATGCATGGGGACTCTATCCCTTCCCTAACGGCAACAAATACGGCCCCTCCAAGCCATACACCAAGTTCAGCGGTTACCACGGTTATTGGCCGATCTATGCTACGGTGCTGGAGCAACGTTTTGGCACGCCTGACGAACTGCGTGCACTCTTGGATACGGCTCATGCACATAACATGAACGTTATTCTCGATTACGTGGCCAACCACATGCACATTAACTCGCCCACACTCCGGCAACACCCCGACTGGCACACCGATTCCATTCTGCCGGACGGACGACGCAATTTTGAACTTTGGGACGAAGCACGTCTGACTACGTGGTTTGACAAGCACATCCCTACTCTTGATCTGGAGCGTCAGGATATATGCGAGGCAATGACTGACAGCGCGCTATACTGGCTCGCCAACTATGACTTGGACGGTTTCCGTCACGATGCCTGCAAGCATATCCCGGAAGGCTATTGGCGTTTGCTGGGACAGAAAATAGCCAAACGCTGGCCAGGGCGTCCTGTTTGGATGATAGGTGAGACCTACGGTAGCCCCGAACTCATCGGCAGTTATGTCAAACCCGGTATGCTGGACGCCCAGTTTGATTTCAATGTCTATTTCACAGCCCGCGAGGCTCTTTGTGGAGTCACTGGCATGGATGCCGTCTTGAACAACGAACTGACCTCTCTCAAAACTTACGGCGCACACCATACAATGGGTAATATCTCCGGCAACCACGACCAGATTCGTTTTGCCTCTATCGCCGGCGGCGCGATTGATATCCACGCGTACGGCAAAGAGGAAGGCTGGACACGCGAGGTGGGCATAGGCGATGCCGACAAGGCATACAAACGTGCGCTTTTGCTCGAAGTACTCAACATGACATTACCCGGCGTGCCGTGTATCTATCAGGGCGATGAATACGCCGAAGTGGGAGGTAACGATCCTGACAACCGCCATATGATGCGTTTCGACGGATTAAACAAACAGGAGCAGGAAATGCGCAACAAGGTAGCGGAACTCATTCACTTGCGACGCAACTCCATGCCTTTGCTGTACGGCGATTTCATACCTTTGATTGACCGTCCGAATGAGATTATTTACCAGCGCGTCTATCTGGGCGAACGTGTAACGGTCATCATCAACCGCCGTGATCTGAGTTATAAGATTGAGTTTGACAAATAACCCCATTAAAATACCATACAGTAATGAAAAAAACTCTTCTATTTGCTTTCGCATTTTTGAGTTTTGTCTCATGCGCTAAGCAGCAACCGCAAAGTGTACACCCCGAATGGGCGTACGATGCTACTATCTATGAGCTCAACACCCGCCAACTCACGCCGGAAGGTACTTTTGCTGCCGCCGAAGCAGTGCTGCCACAACTGCGTGAAAACGGCATTGACATCATTTGGGTGATGCCCTGCCAGCCTATTGGACAAATCACCCGTAAAGGCACGCTGGGCAGCTACTACTCCATTATTGATTACTGCGCTATCAACCCTGAGTTTGGCACACGCGCTGACTTCGAACATTTCCTGGCAGAGGCTCATCGCTTGGGCTTCAAGGTTATTCTCGACTGGGTAGCCAACCATACGGCGCCGGATAGCGAGTGGACGAAGAACGAAGGATGGCACTACCGTGACAGTCTTGGCAATCTCATGGTACAATACGACTGGACCGATATCTCCAAACTCAACTATAACAACCAAGACATGCGGGCCGAGATGCTCAAAGCCATGCACTGGTGGATGGACTCAATCGGTATTGACGGCTTCCGCTGCGATGTGGCAGGCGAAGTGCCTACCGATTTCTGGAACTGGGCGATGGCAGACCTGCGTCTTACCCATCCGGATATGTTCACCCTTGCCGAAGATGAGGACAAAGCACAAGAACTTACCGAAAGTGCTTTTGATATGTACTACGGCTGGACGCTCCACCATATTATGAACGATGTAGCCCAAGGCAAGAAAGGCGTAGAGGATCTCTGGGCTTACTTTGCCAAAACGGATACTACTATCCGTCCTGAAGCTATCCGTATGAATTTTATCTCCAACCACGATGAGAACTCATGGAACGGCACAGAACAGGAACGCATGGGCGATGCAGTGCCTTTGTTCGCTGCTTTCTGTTACGTTGTACCGGGTATGCCGATGATCTATACGGGTCAGCTGAGCGGAAACCACCATCGTCTGGAGTTCTTTGAAAAAGATCTCATTGACACAGATCCCGCGTACGCACAGGCCGATCTCTATAAAGGGCTGAATGCTATGCGTGCCGCTAATCCTGCTATCTTCAGTCCGGAGAAAGGCGCACCGATGGTTCGTATTCCTGCCGACAACGAACATATCTTCGCTTGCATTCGTCCGCTGGAAGGCAAAGCCGTATTGGCTGTCATGAATATGTCCGGCGAGGAGCAGACAGTAACACTTGAGCTGGGCGAGTATGCCGGCGACTACACCTTCCCCTGCGGCAGAACACCCCATCTGGATACTACCCACACGTTTACCTTCAAACCCTGGGAATATCTGATCCTGACTAAATAACCGGAATTTCAGATTTCCGGCACTCCGGATTTCAAAATATCCGAACCACAAAAAATCCTCCGCAAAGAAGCGGAGGATTTTTAATATACATATTTATACTGCCGTCTTGTCCGGCTCCGTATAGCGTGTTGAGCGTTACGCCATGGCACCATTCACTTGTATCACTTGTCCGCTGACATACGAACTCAGATCACACGCCAGGAACAATGCTACTTTGGCTACTTCCTCTGGTTCACCGCCGCGCCGCATCGGAATCATGGACACAAACTGCTTGAGGGTATCTTCACTCAGTGCTTTAGTCATATCCGTCAGTATGAAACCGGGCGCAATAGCATTTGCGCGTATACCGCGGCTGCCTAACTCTTTGGCAACAGACTTGGTCAGCGCTATAATACCCGCCTTGCTTGCTGCGTAATTGGCTTGTCCGGCATTGCCATTGATACCGACCACGGAGCTCAGCGAAATAATCGAGCCGCTACGCTGGCGCATCATTGCTGGTGTCACAGCGTGGGTAAAATTAAAGGCGGATTTCAGATTCACCTGAATCACCTGATCCCACTGCTGCTCTGTCATGCGCATAAGCAGCGTATCACGCGTAATGCCGGCATTATTGACCAATATATCCAGATGACCAAAATCGGCAAGCACTTGTTCTACAACTTGGTGTGCAGCATCAAAGTCCGCTGCATTGCCGGCATAGAAACGCACATCCACGCCCAATGCCTTAATCTCATCAGCTGTCTGCTGCGACTGCTCGTTTGCCTCCAGATCGGTGAATGCTATATTGGCTCCTTCGCGGGCGAAAGCCAGCGCAATCTGTTTACCTATTCCTCGTGCAGCACCCGTGATCAATGCCACTTTTTTTTCCAATAACATACAATTACAATTTAATGTTTTCTGAATCTCTATCTTTGCCTCTTGGCTCTGTCACTCTTCATCAATAGGGAATACGCCCGTAGGATGAAGAATAGTGTATTTGCTCATTTCTTCGTTGGACTCAAACCCGACACCCGTTATAATACTGGTCTCGCGGGTAATATGAATCGTAGTATCCGAATATACGCGGTGTTGTTTCTGACTCCAACACATGCATGGCGAGTCAAACTGCTCGCCCTTACGGTTGAGAGCATGCACATTGCCGCGTAGGGTCCATACCTGTTCGGTCTCATTGTAATGCCCGTAGTCGGCTTTGAGTGATGCCTGAACCTCCAACTGCTCGTCAAACTGCTCCAGATAGATACCATTCGGAAATTCCTGATACGGAGGCTCCGCCTTATCGTATATTTCCCAAAGATCAGCTTCTATGCGATAGCGCGTCACGCCGGAATCGGATATGAGTGTGCTGACATTCATGGTACTAAGCACCGGCATTTCTTTGCGTGGTTGGTCGTATTGATGCCCTTCAGTAGAAGGGTCGTTGTGACAGGCTATAAGCACAATAGCGAGCACAACCAGGGTGCTCGCTATACGTGCATTCATATGTCTGTCACATACACTCATTCACTTAGCGGATTGAGGTAGTCTCACCTATCCAGCCGCCTACGTAGAATGTCGATCCGGAGAACTCGTTCGGCAGGTCAAAACGCTCCTCTTTGGTAGGATAGTATTTGCTGTACGAACTGATATACTCGTTGGCAGTTGCTTCAACAGAAGGATCCACTTGTTTTGCTTTGACAAATTTATCTACAGCTGCCCAATAAACAGTCTTGTTCAGAATGTGACCCTTGGCGTCGTTGCCATAAGGCTGCGAGGCTGCATAAGCCATACCTATAATAATGTAGCAGCGGCCCAGACCTTTTGAGATACCTAATCCGTTCAGCGTGGAGATCGAAGCCAGTGCGTACTTGCGAGCCTCGGGATATTTCTTGAGGTTGGCGAAATAATATACAGCTACATTGTACTGATAATCAGCCACATCCTCCATTGCATCCTCCTGCATAGCCAGTTTGATAGCCTGATCGTAGTAAGCGATAGCCTGCTCGTAGTCACCCTTCTTTGCGGACATTGAGGCACATCCGGCTGCCGACTCCTGGGTAGGTTGCAGTTTGTGAGCGGCCTCGCATGCTGCGAAATAAACATCGCTCTCGGTGCAACGAACACGTTTGTACAGTTTGGCTATCTTCTGCAACATATCCAGGTTGGACAAGTTGTCCTTTACGGCTGCTGCATAGATCTCATCCAGTTTGGAGCAATCAGCGGCACCGGAGATAGCAAAGATGTTGTCCACATAATCTTTCTGCTTGCCGGCTACCTCAGCATTCTTGTTGCTGGCATCTCCTGCTTGGTCTGCCAGATAGTTGCTTGCCAACTCGTAATCCGCAATAAACTGCTCTGCCTTGCCGTTTGGATCTTGTTTGTAGAGTGCGTATGATACATCTACCAGTTTTACCAGCACTTGTATCTTACTTTTCGCGCCCATGCCTTTAGCCGAAGCTTGGAGACATTCATGTGCCTCTGCCAGCTTGCTCTCGCCGTAGAAATCCAGATAAGCCAAACCCTTCTCGCCTAAGATATATGCCGTCGGGTATTTGGGATCATTGCCAAACCATTTGATACGTTTGTCCTGCATCTCGATAGCCAGGTTGGCGAGACGTTCTTTCTCAGCGGCATCCTTGGTTGTGCCCCATAAAGCCTCTACTATCTTGGCGCCATCTGAATAAATTGACTTGTTGGCGTTCGGGCAGGTGGTGTAAACCTCCCACCATGGCTCATACGCATCCGCATACTGTTTATTCTTAACCGACTCATGGAACAAGGATACGTTCACTACGCACTCCTCGGTGATAGTCGGCGTTTCTTCCGGTTCGGCAACAACCGTTTTCTCCTCTTCGGGAGTTGCCACTTTCTTAGGTTTCTTGGCGCATGCCATCGCAGGAACGGCTGCTGCCAATGCTACTACTAATAAGGATTTGAATTTCATAATTGTATTGTTTTGATTGTTAATGTTTCTGTTTGCTTTCAACGGTCCTTCTCTTTCAGACGAGCTGTCTTTCGTCTTCTCTCTCAATTATCATGCCAAACTTTACAACTTGCGTTTAAAGAACCAGTTCTCGACAATGGAAGCGCCTATTGTAAAGCGCAGCGAGTTATCCTCCAGCCCTCCGTTTGCCAAAGTTCCCCGGTGTCCGTATTCAAGCGTCATATTGATCACTGTTCCGATGGTGTACAACGGGAAACCGACACCTACGCTTGCCGTTATACGCCGTGCTTCGATGGTAGTGAGATATTCATCCTGCACGTTGAGTCCTGCGCGCCATATCATACGTTCTGCGTAATTGCGTCCCATAGGGTTATGGCGGTACTCCACGCCTATCGCGTAGCGGTTGCGGTCACGCAGGTTGTACATGCTGCCTAATCCGCCGTTGTATTGCGCATTAGCCATAAACTCGCGTTCGAAATCAAAGGCTATTGTCAACCGGTTATCCCATACGTAAGCGGCACCCACGCCAAACATCATAGGAGCCTCGAAACCTCCCTTGTAGATAGGAATTGAGTCTTCCGTCTGGGTTTCTATGACAATATATTCGCTGTTGAGCGAGCGTTTGTTCTCAAATACGCCGCCTGCATTTATGGTATGTTTTCCCCATGTATGGAAGAACTGCGCGCCATAGCGCAGGCGCACGGTACTGATGGTCATCGACTCGTCTTGTATCGTCGGGTTTTTATTGGCATCCACAAATGTCAGCGTACGCATACGGTCCAGATCGCCCCACATATAATATACATTCAAGCCGAGCGCCACCCAGTTGCATATGTTGAAACTCAAGCCGCCATATACCTGGCTGATGTTTCCGGTTCCGTAATATTTCTTGTCATACACACCGCGCAAATCCGTGGTGGAGTCTCTCTCATTGATGTCGTATCCCACCGAACTGAACGGCAGCAATCCCACCGACATGGCTATCCATCGTTTCCAGAGCGGAAACTGCAACATCAGATACTCAAGGTTTCCGTTTGCCTTGTTGCGCATGCCTGTTGCGTCCTGATAGCGGCTCCAGTTGACATTCGCGGCTATATCCATCATAAATGTAAGCGAGTCGCACGCGGTATAGGATGCCGGCTGAGCGGCACAGATAGCCCGGTTGTTGCGCATGCCGAACCCTACTCCGCCCATCGCACGATAGGCGTTTGGCACATTCTCATTCAGATCGCCGTACGCATAACGCGAAAATGGCGAACTGGTCATGTTCTGTGCAAGGACATTCATGCTCACCAGCAGGGTAGCCGCAAGAAGGAATATTTTTGAATAATTTTTCGTCATGTCGTTATGACGATATATCGTCATGTCGATTGTTCTTGTTATAAATCAAAATGTTATTCAGTCCTATCAGTACCAAATGCTTTTCTAAATGCAGTTCGCGTTTCTCGTGGCGGGAATTGCGGACATTATTTAATATATAAGGTGCATTTCCTCCTGTCAGGTAAGTCTGGAAATGCGGTACTTTCTCTCCCAAGGTACGCATGTAGCCTTTCACCTCATACGCCACGCCGCGGATCACGCCTGCTGCGATGGCATCGCGGGTGTTCTTGCCGAACAGCGGAATCAGTTCATTCTCATCTACCTCCACCAGCGGCAGTTTCTTGGTCATACGCTGCAACATAGTGAACCGCATCTTCAGTCCTGGCGCGATGTTGCCGCCGAGGTATTCGCCCTCCGCACTCACGAAATCATAGGTGATAGCCGAACCGGCATCTATGATCAGCAGGTTTTCGTCCGGGCACAACTGTTTCGCGCCTACCGCTGCCGCCAAACGGTCCTGGCCAAGTGTCTGAGGCGTGTCATACGCGTTGCGGATAGGCACGGGTGTCATATGGTCAAACAGCACAAAATGCTGCGAGCGGCGGTTGAGCGTGTTCACAATAGCTGGCTCTATATTAATGACCGAACTGATGATTGAATCAGTGATCGGGTACAAGTCAAACAACCGCTCCACATCGGTGGACGAGAAAGTCTTGTAGATGAAATGGTTGATCATCTTCCCTTCGTCGGTCATCAATGCCACTTTCGTCCGGCTGTTGCCTTGGTCAATACACAGATTCATTTACCAATTATCAATTCACAATTATCAATTAACAAAGCGCCCTAAAAGTTCTGTACAGACTTAATTGTCCGTACGGATTTTAATAGTACGTACCAACTTTTGCCAGCCCTTTGTACATTGTACATTGTACATTGTTAATTATTGCACCATATTCGTGTACAGGAAGCGTTTGATGGATTTCTTCGGCGTTTTCTCAAACTCATGCGGATAGAGCTTGACTATCGCTATCTGCTCGTACGCAGCCAGTTCGCTGTTCACCTGCTTGCGTGCTTCCTCCATCGCCTCATCCAGCTGTTCGCGAGTCAGGCCGCTGGCATCCACTTCGTTGTAATCGGGGCAAACAAGTGCTACCAGACGGTTGTCTTCCTGTTGCAATACCAACGATTCCAGCACGTACGGCATATTGTTGATCTTCGCTTCAATCTCTTCGGGGTAGATATTCTGCCCGCTCGGACCGAGAAGCATCGTCTTGCAACGGCCTTTGATATACAGGAATCCGTCTTTGTCCAGCATTCCCAAATCGCCGGTGCGCAGCCAGCCGTCTGACGTGAAAGTCTCTTTCGTCGCCTGCGGGTTCTTGTAATAGCCGGTCATCGTGTTCTCGCCGCGCGTTACTATCTCGCCTATGCCTTCCTCGTTCGGATTGAGGATTTTCACCTCCATGATTCCCGGCAATGGACGGCCGCACGAACCTACTTTGCAGCCTTCGTCATACGGCGTGAAACAAATCAGCGGAGCGCACTCCGTCATGCCGTAGCCTACCGTCATGGGGAACTTGATACGGGTCAGGAACGCCTCCACCTCGGGGTTCAGCGGTGCACCGCCGATAATCATCTGGCGGAACTCGCCGCCGAAAGCCTGAACCAGTTGTTCGCGTATCTTGCTGCATACCACTTCATCCAAAAACGGCACCTTCAGCACCCAGCTTACGGGCGGCTTCTGAATCTGCGGCACAATCATTTTCTTGTATATCTTCTCCAGAATCAGCGGCACGGACAGAATCAGTGTCGGCTTCACCTCGGCAAACGCTTTCAGCAATATTTTCGGACTTGGTGTACGGCCGATAAGCCACGTATGTCCGCCTGCTGCCAGACAGGAAAGGAAATCGAACGCGCAGCCGTAAGCATGTGCCAGCGGAAGGAACGTCACGAAACGCGATCCCTTGAACGCCAAACCCGATTCAATGCCGTAGCGCACATTGCCGGCCAAACCGTTCAGCGGCATAATAACGCCTTTGCTGAAGCCCGTCGTGCCGCTTGTATAGTTGATGGAGCCGATCTCGCTGTTCGGACGCTCGTCAAAATGCACATCCTTCGCCCAGTAGCCTTCGGGATGCTTCTCCTTGAACTTCTGCGCAATCGCCTCATAGTTGATTTTCTTCGGATCCAATGCCAGCGAAATGGGGTGCCAGTCGTTCAGGCTGATCGAAGCCTTCACCTTCGGAATCTGGTCCAAGTCGATACCTTCCCAGTTGATGTCGCTGATAAACAGCAACTTGCTCTCCGAATGGTTGATGATATGGATCGCGTCGTTCGCACGGAAATCCTGCAGAATGGGCACAATGATGGCGCCGTAGGTGATAGTCGCCAGATAGACGGCTACCCAGTTGCTGTTGTTCTTGCCCATGACGGCTATCTTGTCGTTTTTCTTGATTCCGCATTCCTTGAACAGGATATGCAGTTTCTCGATGTTGATAGCCAGCTGACCGTAAGTCAGTGTCACATCCGTTCCGTAGTCGGTCACTGCCTGAGATTCCCAGTTCTCTCGGAACGACCGCTCGTAGAATTTGACAAAATTATATTTCTCTTCTGTCATCATAAGCCTTTGATGGTTTTTTGTGTGTTTTTCTGGAATTCTGAATCTCTGGAATTCTGGAACTCTGGACTTTCGCCATTACATTTCCACCGGCGGAATCGGGGTTACCACTTTCGATTCGCCGCCTGTGGAAAAGATGCTGTCCACGATAAACACGCTGTTGCCGCGCCATGGCAAGGTGCCTAAATAGCGCTTCCAGTGCAGCTTGACTCCTACGTTCGAACCGGCGTTGATCATATCAGCCACATGTTCGTCCTCCACCGAGAACTTGAACTCGTTCGACTGGATACTTCCCTGCCCTTTCACCGACTTCAAACCCGTCTGGATCATCTTTCCCTCGTAGGTCTTGAACACAAAACCTTCTTTCTGGAAATAGTTGATGTCACCCTCGTTCACACCTTCGCTGTAAACGAAACAAAACTTGAAATACACGAAGATAGCCAATGCCAATACTACAATGACCGACGTCCATGTCACAATTTTAGCTGATGTACTCATATCTTTAGTTGTTTGATTTTCTAAAACGGTTTCCACAAAATAGCGTGCAAAGTTACATAATTTTTCTGACATATGCAAATAAAAGCGCATTTTTTTAGAAAATGTACTATTAGATGACAAGGACGCTTCTACTAAAAATTGCCGATTATTAAGATTCAATAAAATTGAAACCCGCACGCAACATTGCTGTATATGTCTTATTTTCAGCTACTTGCCACATGGTTATCGGGCTTAAGTTGGGGTAATATCGGGAGAACATCGGAGGCAAGTCGGGTTTTTATCGGTATTTCCCCGCTCAAAAAAGTTGCCGATTATTAAGATTTTGGAGTTGAGGCAAAAGATACCTAACCTCTGCGCAACGTCAGCGCAACGTCAGCGCAAAGTCTGCTATTCGAAGCAGGGGTGCGCCCCGCGCCTGTATTGGTTATCATGGAAATCCAATTATTCCACGTCACTAAAATTTTAGGGTTGTAGTGAATGAAAATAATTGCTCCGTATCAGTTTGTTAGATAAAATGCCAGCCTCTTTTTCAGAAATTGGCCGGTTATAACGAAGTGTAGAATCCATTATATTCACGCCAAAGCCTTTCCAATAATAATCCTCGCAGCCTATAAGATGCAATATCGTTGGATAAACATCCATCTGATAGCAAGTATCAGTAACAATAATATTACCCTCTATTAAAGGAGAATAAATAATGAGAGGTGTATAGGTTTTTGTCGTTCGGAGATCAATATTTGCTTTCTCTGCGTATGCGTCCAGTTCTTTATCTTTCCAGCGAAAAATAGTATGGTCACCACTGATTACAAGTGTTGTGTTTTGAGCCAATTTATCGGAGTGTTTAATATGTTCAAGCAACATCCCTATGCATGAATCAGCGTATGCAAGGCAATTAAGGTATGCACTCAGTTTAGCGGGCATTCCATCAATCAAATATGTGGGGTGCTCAGCTCCATACCTCCATGGAGTATGAGAAGAAACGGTTATTCCAAGTGTGCAGAACGGCTGTTGAGCAGTATCCATAAAGTTGATTACCTTTTCCATCACATTTATGTCTTCCCAATGTTGCCTAAATGGAGGCTCTATCAAAGACTTAAAATGATACGCTTTTGTCATTCTCTCTTGTTCATATGCTCCCGGACTTGGATTGATAATAGACGAAGATATAAAGCATTGTGCATATGACGGGTAATCATTTGTCGGGTATAATATACACGTTGCTCCGTCTGATATTGGAAGCAATCCTGTAAGGTCAATCATCTGTCCGTCAGATGAGTTTCCATGTCCCACTTGCGATTTAAGATTATAACAACAGAATGCGTGCGGATCCTTTGAAATCGCAGAAAGATTAGGTAAGAAAGAGTAACCTTCCACCTCATTAAGAGGCCACGATTCCAGACTTTCAAATAGGATGAACACAACATTTGTCTTTGCTGTAGTTGCTTTATTTTCAGCAATATATGGAGTTAATTCTTCTGGTGATATTTCTGTAATCGCTATATTTCCTTGAGCAGGACTAAAATGATTATAAATAAACATAGCAGGGAAATACCCCACAATGGAATATTTCTTAATATAACGTTTGGCCCATGTATTATAACTTATAACTATATCCATTCCACTAATATATGCATGGCTGAAAGGCAATAATACCATAGGAGTCTTATCCCAAGTAACTCCTGCGGATTCCTTTAATCCTTGATGGTATTGGTTATGCATGAATTGATCACCTATATCCACCAATAAAGAACAGATGACGATAACTAAAGCCGTTATATATTGCCTTGATTTCGTGAAATCGGCAAGGATATATACACCCAATGCATAAATGAGAGTAATAATCGGGAAAACAACTATATCCCTTCCCATATAGGATTCTAAAGAACTCCAGAAACCATCCATATTATCAACCATCTTCATCGCCTCATACGATAGGAAAATTCCATTGGCTTTGAAGTAGAACAGGTTGGCAATACACCATGTGTCAATTAGTAAATTGGCGATAATTGTCCACCATTGGCGTTTAGTGACAAATACAAACCCTGCTAAAAATAAGGCAGGCACGATTTTCTGAGGGAGGGAGAATAGTAATGCCTTGAAATACCCAGGAACAGAAGAAAAGCAAAATGCATCAAATAATATGCATTTGACAGCAACGACTAACAAAAAAAGCAGGAATAAACACCATTGTGCATTGTTCTCGTTTGAGAGGAAAGATTTAATTTTACGTAGCATAATTGATAGTTATAATATTGCGCATAACTATCAATCATTGCGATAAAAAAAGTGTGAACTTCTTATCGCGAGACCAAGGTACCACTGCAATAGAACCTTACATACCCATAAGAAACTCACACTGTGTGCAAGTCACTACTATGATAGGTATGTAAGCGTATCTAAATGGATACACTTGTCTTATTATTTCGACGTTTATTCCTTTAACGATTGCAGTGGTTTTGGTCTCCGCGAAATAATAGTAATGCTTAATTATATAATTTATAATGTCTCAGCGCACGCTTGCGCCTATGTGCAGCCCCATTGTAACGTCATGAGGCAAGACGGGAGTTCGATTTCCGGTGCAAAGGTACAACAAAAAAACGGAATATGCAAATAAATTTGCACAATTCAAAAAAAAGCAGTAACTTTGCAGCCAAATATACGCTGCTATGAAAAACGACCAACGATACCTGCAACTGCTGAGCGAGAAATTTCCCAATGCACAGGCGGTTGTAACCGAACTGATCAACCTGCGGGCAATCCTGTCTTTGCCCAAAGGCACCGAGCATTTCGTCAGCGACTTGCACGGAGAGTCCTCCGCGTTCATTCATATGATCAAAAACGCCTCCGGCGTCGTTCGCAAAAAAGTGGACGAAGTATATGGCACCGCTATCGCCGAGGAGGAGAAACGCGCGCTCTGCGCGCTCATCTATTATCCCGACGAGCGCATAGAGCTGATCAAGCGATATTATAATGGCGAATGGCAAACGACGAACGGCGAAAGCCAAAAGAGCGACTACGTGGATCTGTTCCGCCTTAATTCGCAGATTTCCAACCTCCCTACTCTGCGCGACTGGTATGTCAGGCGCCTCAACCAAGTGGTACATATCGCACGCGCCGTGACTATCAAATACAGCCGTTCGAAAGTACACCGGCTGCTTCCCGATGATTATGCCTACGTGATAGGCGAATTGCTCTTCGAATCCAGCCTCGAACAAAAAGACCGCCAGACTTATTACAACGCTATCATCGATGCCATCATTGAGACCGGATGTGCCGACCAACTGATCATCGCCATCTCCTATCTCATACACAGCCTCACCATTGACAAACTGCATATTGTGGGGGATATATTCGACCGCGGACCGGGTGCCAGCAAAATCATGGACGTGCTCTCCACTATCCGCGATTATGACATCCAGTGGGGCAACCATGACATCGAGTGGATGGGCGCGATGGCGGGCAACATGGCACTACTGGCAACAGTACTGCGCGTCAGCATCCGTTACGCCAACATCGAAACTCTGGAAGAGGGCTACGGCATCAACCTCCTGCCGCTGGCTAATTTCGCGATGACCATCTACGGCGACGACCCTTGTACCATCTGGCAGACAAAAGATTTTGAGAACAACCCGCGGCTCACACGTTCGGCGCAACTGATGGCTAAAATGCACAAAGCTATCTCTGTCATCCAGTTCAAACTGGAAGGACAAACTGTCCTCCGACACCCCGAATGGCACATGAATCACCGCGCTCTGTTAGACAAGATAGATCTGAAGAACGGCACGATTACCCTCCCTTGCGGGGAGGGAAAGGGAGTGGTTTTCCAACTGCTGGACACCAACCTGCCTACCATCGATCCCGAAGACCCGTATGCACTCAGCCGCTATGAGCAGGATCTGATGAACCAGCTCTGGCGTTCGTTCCGCAAATCGGAGAAGATGCAACGCCACCTGAGGATGCTTTATGAGCACGGCTCGCTCTATCTTGTACGCAACGGATTCCTGCTCTACCACGCTGCCATTCCGTTGAATGCCGACGGTTCGTTCAGCGAGGCCGATGTGTGCGGTGTACGCGTGAGAGGCAAAGCATTGATGGACCGCACCGAGGAAATTATCCGCCGCGCCTATTACGGCGAAGGACAAGCCAAACAGGACGCCCTGGATTACTTGCTCTACCTTTGGGAAGGCGAATACTCACCGCTCTACAACAAGGACAAGATGACCACCTTCGAACGCTATTTCATCGAGAAGCCGTCAGCCGTCAGCAGTCAGCCGTCAGTGGATCCCCACCATGAACAGAAAGGTGCGTATTTCACGCTGGCGGATGACGAGCAGATATGCAAAAAGATTCTTTGCGAGTTTGGTTTGAACCCTGAGAACGGGCGGATCATCAACGGACATGTACCCGTTCGCACTATCAAAGGTGAGACGCCTATCCGCGCAAACGGCAAACGGTTTGTGATTGACGGAGGCTTCAGCAAGCCTTATCAGGAGAAGACAGGAATAGCCGGCTACACCCTCATTTACAACAGCCACGGCATACAGCTCGTGGAACATGAGTCGTTCGAAAGCCGCGAACAAGCCGTCCTTTCAGGCAGCGATATTCACAGCCGCACGTTGCTGCAGGATTTCTCGGGTCGCCGTATCCGCATTCAGGACACCGACAAAGGCAAAGAACTGCTCCGGCAGTTCGAGAGCCTGGAAGAACTGCTGAAAGCCTATCGCTCCGGCGAGATGACGCAACATTGAAAAAAGCGACCGCTTGGTCGCTTTTTTCAATATAATGTCGTCATGTCATAATGTCGTCATGTCGTCATGTCGTCATGTCATAAGGTCGTCATGTCGTCATGTCGTCATGTCGCCATAACAATTCCTCACTACAAAAAGAACAATATCATCATTTGCCCCGTCAGCACCCTCAGAAACATCGTCAGCGGATAAACCGTTGAGTATGCCACGGCTGCGCGGTCGTTCTGGCTGCTCTGCGATGTGGCATAGGCAAGCGCAGGCGGATCGGTTGTCGAACCGGCTATGAGACCCATAAGCGTGAAATAGTCCAGTTTCATCCACTTGCGTGCAGCGATTCCTATCAACAGCAGCGGCAGAAGCGTGATAATAACGCCGTAGCCGATCCACACATAGCCGCCGTCCAGCAGTGTGTCCACAAACGTTGCGCCGGCTCCGAAACCAACCGCCGCAAGGAAGAGTGCAATACCTATTTCGCGGATCATGAGATTGGCGGAAGTGGTGGTATAAGTAACCAGATGATACCTGGTGCCGAACGCTCCGATGAGGATGGACACGATGAGCGAACCGCCTGCCAGACCAAGCTTGAACGGCTGTGACAAGCCAGGCAGCATGATTGGCAACGAACCGAGCAAAACACCCAGGACGATTCCTATGAATAGCGAAGCCAGATTAGGCGCGTCAAGTTTCTTGGTGGCATTACCGAATACCTGCGCCACTTTGTCCACCGCTTCTTGCTCACCTACAACAGTCAGGCGGTCACCCAGCTGCAGACGCAGATCAGGCGTAGCCAGCAGTTCGATTCCAGCACGGCGTACACGCGTGATAGTGATCTTGAGCGCGTCACGCACTTTCATTTCGCGGATCAGTTTGCCGTTCACTTTGGGCTTGCTGACAATAATATGCCGGCTGACGAGATGCACATTCTTCTCCTCTTTCTCCCACTCCACTTGGGTCATTTCACCCAGCAGCATGGCCGTACGCTCGTCTTTCTTGTCCACCACAAAACGCACCACATCGCCTACATGCAACGCTGTGTTGGCATCAGGCATCACCTCGTTGCCTTCACTATTAAGCAAACGGGTAACAAGAATCGTGACGTGCGTCAGCTGTTTGATGTCGCGCACGCGCAATCCTTCCACTTGAGGGTTGGTCAGTTTGATATCGAAATGCTCAATCTGCTGATCCTCGCCTTTCTCTTTAGCCACCTGCTCTTCCTCATTCTCCATCTTGATACGGAAAATCCAGCGGATGAGCATCATCGACAAAAGGATTCCCACTACGCCGAGCGGATAAGCCATGGCGTAACCGCTGGCTATGTCGGGATTCGAAACGCCTGTTATGTCCTGATAAGCCTGCTGCGCAGCTCCCAACCCCGGGGTATTCGTTACCGCTCCGAACAGCACACCGGTCATCACAGCGATGTCCTCGCCGCTGATAAAATGAATCAGCCACGCCGTAACACAACCTAACAGCACAATGCCCAACGCCAGCATGTTCAGTTTGATGCCGCCTTTGCCGAACGACGAAAAGAACGAAGGACCAACCTGCAAGCCTATCGAATAGACAAACAGGATCAGACCGAAGTCCTTGGCGAACGATTCCACAAGCGGATCCAGGTGCATGCCGAAATGACTGAACGCAATCGCACTGAACAAAATCCACGTGATTCCTAATGTTATACCCTTGATTTTGAGCTTCTCGCTCAGAAACAGACCCAACGCAATCGCCAGTGTCATCACAAAAATCGAATGCGCGATACCTGTGCCGAAAAACAGATTTGAAAACCAGTCCATAAATATATTTATCATTTATTATTCACCATAAATCGGGATGCGTGTCGCACACGCAGACCGAGGAGGAGGAATTGCAAGCCGCCTCCACTCGCTACGCGAGTGCACTTAGGCGAGCCAATTCCGACGACAAAGGTACAAAAAAGAATTGGAATATACAAGAAAAAAGTGTGTTTTGACACCTTCTTTTTACAAAAAACACGCTCCGAGCATATTTCGGAGCGTGTTTTTTAGCAATTACTAGCATACTAGTTAGCTAGTCAGCTAGCCACATATTCGACTATTTGCACATCATCACAGCTGAGCACCGAGTGCGTTGTACGCCTTGCCGTCACGGATGACAACCAACTGACCATTACGGAAGATTTTCTCAGCGCGGGATGTCTTGCTCTCCACGTTCTCAACCGCCTCAGGTTCATCTTCTCCGGCAGGCTTGCCAAAACCACCACGAGCATTGGCTTTGCGGATGGAAGCACCTTCTTCTACTACCAGTTCGCTTCCCTTTACAATCTGGCAACCATCCTCTGTCTCAACCAGATAGATTCCGGCGGCGTCTATATTCTTCGTATCAGCCTCTGCTTGCTTGGCATCATTCTCAGCCGTCGCGGCCCAATCGCCGAGAGTGTAAGCCATCGTATAAACAGCTGCGTCCTCAGCCGAAAGAACGGTTTCGATTTGCTGGGTTGCAGTACTGGGCGCTTTGTCTTTGAAGGTAACTACATTGCTCGAAGGAGTAAGCACAGTACCATCCTCCAGATGGGTGTTATACTCGCCGAACTTGGGCCAGGCATTTGCGTTCATGAGATCCTGGGTCCAACGCTCGATACCGCTTCCCACGAAGCCGAACTCGCCGGCGCTGTAATCAACCAGGGTGTTGATAAAAGCAACACTCGGAGTATTGTTCCATGCACGGCCAAGAGAAACTACCGGGCACTCGCTCTTTATCGTACAATCCACGAACACGTAACCCTTATCGGTAGCAGGTCCGTTGTTAGCGGTAAGGGCATCACTACCGCTTCCATTAGAGGAACGCTTCTCGGCATACAGCAGGTTGTTGCGGAAATAAACACTACCATCACCGCAGATGAAGTCAACCGTTCCGTGAATCTCGCAATCATCGAAGAACTTGACTGCGCCGGAGAGGTTGCTGTAATACGTATCCTGATAACTCAGCAGACGTACGTTCTTGCAGATGGTTTTGGTTCCCTTGTCCCACAAAGCAACAGCGCGACCGTTGTTGTTCTTGTAATAATCCAAATCATTCTGAATGGTCAAGTCTTGCAGATATGTGCCTGTTATATCCTTGATAATATACAGAGTAGCTGTATTGTTGATTGACTCGGTAGAAGCGTCTGGAGCATTCTTGATAACCGTTCCTTCCATCGACTGACCGATAATAGAGATATTGTTCTTATTGATTTCTGTCAGCACTTTTTCTCCGAGGTCATACACGCCGTTCGGCAGGAAAATCTTCTCCCCTGCTTTGATTTGCTTGAGCGTGAGTATAAGAGATGCAGCGTCACCGGCAGGTACAATATAATATCCGGTAGTTTCGTCTTTATCTACAAAGCCAAGCACGTTATACACCTCTATTCTGTGGATATAACTGGTAGCTGTGAAATAGAATGTAAGCGTGGTTGCATCGCCGGTATAGCGGATAACCTGCTCTTCGCCATCAGCTGTCGTATTTTTCTCCACATTCAGTTCGCCCACTTTATTACCCTCTGCGTCTTTCACTTCTGTTATAGCTGTATTTGAGTACGTGCATACGCCGACTGCCAACAGGGCATTTCCGGCAACCTGAATAGAAATGGTATTGCCGTTCGAAAAAGCCCAACCATGTTGTGAACCGTTGTACGAACCTCCGGTAACGGTCAATAACTCATGCTCTGCCGGATCAAAATTGGCTTGACGGAAATCGTAGTCGAAGATTTTGCCTACTTCAGCAACCTCAATGACGCATACTTGTGCAAAGAGGCTGAGATCCTGAGCCAATACGAAACCTTCTTTCACTTTAGATGCCGATTTGGTAGCATCTGTAAACCATCCGCGGAATTTCATGCCTTCAGGCACGGTTACATCCGAAGCACCATACCTATACACCAAACCGGAATTACCGGGAACTGTGTCTATGCCGATAAGCGTTTTGCCATCTACATCGTAATACTTTACATATACTTCCGGCACAAAATCGCACGCCTCTGCAAAGAAGTAAGGCACATATACCTGGCTTGCTAACTCAAATGTCAGCACAGCTGCTTCTTCTACATTATATGTCCAATCCACAAACTGCTCAAAGTTTCCTGCCGTTTCTCCGCAAGCGGCCTTATTGCTGACGGTAGCAAAATTTTCGCCATCTTTCTTCACGGTAATTACACCATTGCTATACTGGCAAGCACCTATAGTGAATTTCACCGGACCATCAACAGGAACAGTGATCGTGCCGCCTTGGATACCGTGCTGACTTCCATTGTAGGATGTTCCTGCAACGGTTACACCTGCAGGCAGTTCACCGTTCTCCGGCTCAATGACGGTATAGGGATTATCACGGAACTCTATTTTAAAGTTCGTAAAAGCGCGCACTTCTTCCTCACCGCTGATTGTACCGATGAGATTAATATGGGACAAGCAGAAATATTTGCCCGCATTAAAACCGGACACGTAAAAACGAATCGTAACTGTTTGACCAGCTACGTTCTCAAAATTTTCAGTATGAAGAAGAGCCGGATTTCCGTCTGTTCCGCTTGTCTTATTGTCACGAAGGATGTTTGTTTTGTCTACTGTGGTAATAGCCGACTCTTCACCATCAACGGTATAACTCCAACTATACGATGCGTCATCTGTGCCTTGCTTAACAGCCTCATAGGACAACTGGGTCAGTTTAAACGTGAGACCTTTCTTCAGTTTGACGCTATACTCAACCACAACACTGGCCACGTTGCCAGGCTTGTTTTCTTTCGGAGTAAAAGTAACCATCGTTACGCCATTGTTAGCCGTGAGGTTACTACGCGTACCAACAGTCAAACCCGTTCCTGCAGAATACTTGGTCTGTTTTACTGCGTCGGTGGCATCAGAAGTGACTGTTGCCTCGGCTTCGTTTCCGACAGTCCAACTGAATGTAGCAGGCGTGTTCTCATACGCCCATGCGTTAATGCCCAACAGAGCACATAATGCTAAAGAAAAAAGTTTTTTCATGATAGTTTATTTAGTTAAATAAAACGATTGAGTTTATTTATGCATACCAATTCCGACTACAAAGTTACACAAAAAATTGCACCTGTGCAAGACAAATGCAATTTTTGGTCAATTTTTCTACATTTTTAGCCTTTTTCAGCCTTAATGAACCAATATTTTCTTTGTGTGCCACTTGCCGTCATAGAAAGCCTTGACGAAATAGACACCGGAGGAGAGTGTAACAGGTATCGGAAGCCGGGATAACTGGCTGTCGCCGGCATCCTCCAAGCGGCCTTCGTATATACAAATCAGTTTGCCCGTCACATCCACCAGATACAATATCGTAGGCGAATCTTTTTGGATTCTTTCTTCCTCAGTCAAATCCCTCACTTCAAACGGATTGGGAACAAAGGCTTCATCAATTTGCTCTATCTCATCCGTGCGCCATTGGCCTTCGCAATCGGGAACGGTGCTGAACTCAACAATCGTACGGACAAGCATGTCGTTCAGGTGCTCTACTTTCAGGGTGTCGGTGGTGGGTTTCAGATGCGTGTTGCCTATTCCTGAGTCGTCAGTCAGGAAGAACGAAGTACCGTTGGTAGCAAGCGCAATGGAACGCATGAGCAGTTCGCCGCTTTCGTCCACTCCGCTGCATACAACCGGCACAATACGGATACCTTGGGCGGCAGCGTTGAGCAGCTGGTCATGCAGCAGGCTTAATGTAGCGGAGTCTTTGTGGCATGGAGCATCCAATATAAGGAACGCTATACGCGCGCGAGCCTCAGTGTTCCACCCTGCGCCGTTGAGTGCCGCCATCAGAGCTTCCGGCACAGCCTCAGGGTAATCGCCGCCACCGCCGGCCTCCTGCTTGTCTATGAAAGATTGCGTTACTGTTATATCATCCGTCAGGCGGCTCAGACGCGTCAAATACTCGTCACTATGATCGCGATAAACTACTGCTCCGGTGCGGATCTGCAAGCCGCCGGTTGCCTCTTTGGCTCGAGCAATCACATCTTTCATTTCCTCCTGCAGATAGCGCAGCTCGTCGCCCATCGAACCCGTAGCATCAAATACAAACATCACATCGGCGGCATCGCTTTGTTCGCACGGTTCGTCCAACACAAACGTATTGAGACCTTCGCTCCAATCCTTGGCAGTCTGAGTCTGCTCATCCACACGGATACGGAAGTCGGTATGCTTGCCGCAGAGGTTACTGCCCGTCAGTTGATACCACAACTCCGCTTTGCCTGTGTTGTCCGTCACAGCCTGGTAGAGCGTATTGCCGGCATAGTCAATCAGACTAACGGCACGCGAAACGACCGGATAACCGTTTTTATTGGTCACCTGCACTGTATAACGATGTCTCGGGGTAATTTGCCAATCGCCTGCAAACCGGGCATGGCTGCCGTCCAGGATGCCTGGCCATAAGTGCCATTTGGCGAAATCGTTGACCTCGCCGGCGGTCAGTTTGCCCGCCGTAGCATCATTGATCTCTACAGGACCTGTGATAGGAGAAGGCATACCGATGGCTTTGTCGGACAACATCTCATGGCTCGCTTCCATAACCTCGACCTCGTATTCCGCCCTTGCCGTTGTTGAATACATGACTGCTCCGCCAAGCGTTTTACGGGGCATAATATCATCCTTGATAGAGTGCGGACGGCCTTTGCTTTTCAGCACAACCACCAACGGTTCATCGGTTTTCAGGTCGCGGAGAGAGATTTTCTTTTTTTCATACCCCTCGCAACTGACAACCATTTTGTCGCCTCGTTGCCATTCACCGGATTTCATTACAAATCGTCCGTCCCAAGATGTATTCAACACCATTTTACCCACTCTCACTTCCGCATTGGGGATCAATGCTTGTGTCGAGTCCATAACAAAACCGACCACCTCCGGCAATGTTTCGCGGCGGATACAAGCCTCTGCATTCACCATCCACAATGCGGCTACGAGCACCAAAGAGAAAATTTTCCGTTTCATAAGCATAAAATTTATAATTTATTAGTGCAATTTCTGTGCCAATTCATATTTTTCCGCAAAAAAATAAGCAAAAGTTTGCATATATCAAAAAAAAGCAGTAATTTTGCACCCGCTTTTTAATCGAGAGCTTCAGATCGAGAAAAAAAATCGGTTTACCCGCTTTTTAATCGAGAGCTTCAGATCGAGAAAAAAAATCGGTTTACCCGCTTTAGAGGAGAGTTGTCTGAGTGGTCGAAAGAGCCGCACTCGAAATGCGGTATACGCATTACGTCGTATCGGGGGTTCGAATCCCTCACTCTCCGCAAAGAAAAAGGACGGTTTGTCTGTCTGAGTTTACTCAAGCAAGCAAATCGCTCTTTTTTCTTTGAACAAGGTGCCGGCGGCAGCTTGTTGGGATTACGTAGAAATCCCTCACTCTCCGCAAAAAAATAACTGCGCGCTTGCGTATGTTATTTTTTTTTTGCGTATATCGTTTTTTTTTAGTAATTTTGCACCCGCAAAAAATTTTACACACAATAATGGAAAGAAAAGTACGAGTTCGTTTTGCGCCGAGTCCCACCGGTGCATTGCATATCGGCGGTGTGCGCACTGCCTTGTATAACTACCTCTTTGCCCGCCAGCACGGCGGAGACATGCTCCTTCGTATCGAGGACACCGACTCCACCCGCTTTGTTCCGGGAGCAGAGGAATATATCCTCGAAGCCCTCGACTGGCTTGGTATCGGCATCGACGAAGGCTTGCGCCTCAAAAAAGGAACCAAAGAGATTGAATCCGTCGGTTCCCACGGTCCGTACCGCCAATCCGAGCGCCGCGAGATCTACCATCAGTATGTCCATCAGCTCCTCGATTCCGGTCATGCCTATATTGCTTTCGATACGCCGGAAGAGTTGGAGGCCAAGCGCGCGGAGATACCTAATTTCCAGTACGATGCCCGTACACGCATGCAGATGCGCAACTCTCTTACTATGTCTGCCGACGAAGTTCAGGCGCTCATCGCTGCCGGCAACCAATATGTTGTCCGCTTCAAAGTAGAACCCGATGAGGATGTGCATGTGCACGACCTCATCCGCGGCGAAGTGGTCATCAACTCCAATATCCTTGACGACAAGGTGCTCTACAAGTCCGCAGACGATCTGCCTACCTACCACCTCGCGAACATCGTTGATGACCACCTGATGGAAATCAGCCATGTTATCCGTGGCGAGGAATGGCTGCCGTCGGCACCGCTCCATGTCCTTCTCTACCGCGCTTTCGGCTGGCAGGACACGATGCCCGAGTTCGCGCATCTGCCCTTGCTCCTCAAACCCGACGGCAACGGCAAACTCTCCAAGCGTGACGGCGACCGCCTCGGATTCCCCGTATTCCCGCTGGAGTTCCATAACCAGAAAGACGGCACTGTCTCTTCCGGTTACCGCGAGAGCGGCTATCTGCCTGAAGCGGTCATCAATTTCCTGGCTCTGCTCGGCTGGCATGGCTCCGGTGACCAAGAGATGTACACGATGGACGAACTCATCCGTGATTTCTCGCTCGACCGCGTCTCCAAATCCGGCGCCAAGTTTGATTATGAGAAGGGCAAATGGTTCAACCACCAGTACCTCCAGCTCCGCTCTAACGAAGAGCTCGCAGAGATGTTCCTTCCGGTTCTTGAAGAGAAACTCCGGAAATCCGGAATTCCGGATATTCAGAAACTCCCCGCCATCATCGGCTTGGTCAAGGACCGCGTGAACTTTGTTCCGGAGCTCTGGGAGCAGGCGGATTTCTTCTTCGTGGCTCCTGCGGCTTATGACGAGAAATCGCTCAAGAAGCGTTGGAAAGAGGACTCTCCGCGTCATATGCAGGAACTCATCGCACTCCTTGAGACTGTCAGCGAAGACGATTGGCATGCCCATCATGAGATGCAGAACGAGAACGGCGAGACGGTAATCCGCTGGCATTTGGACGACGTAGTCATGCCTTGGATTGCAGAGCACGAATATGGTGTAGGCATTGTGATGAACGCCTTCCGCATCTGTCTGGTCGGCGCCGCCCGTGGCCCGCATATCTGGAATATCACGGACATCCTCGGCAAAGAAGAAACCCTCCGCCGCGTGCGTACGGCCCTGACGGCGATATGACACCCCTCATCGACATGACGATATGACGAAAGCGACGAACACAGGCTTCAGCTCAAAAGCAGGCGTAGTGATGGCGGCTGCCGGCAGCGCTGTCGGCTTAGGCAATATATGGAAATTCCCATATGAAGCCGGCGAGAACGGCGGAGGTGCCTTTCTGATAATATACCTGCTTTGTGTGCTGATGTTCGGTTTGCCGCTGCTGATGACGGAGCTGCTGATCGGACGCAAATCCCGCAAAACCACTTTCTCCGCCTTCCGCGCCATCAGCGGTTCGGACCGCTGGCAATGGATGGGCTGGTGGTCGTCCATCACCATTTATATCCTCATGGGCTTTTATTTTGTGGTGACGGGCTGGTGTTTCAACTACCTTTATGAGGCTGTCTTCAATACCTACATCGGCATGGACAGCGCGGCGCTGCTTGATCATTTCGCCGCCAACGTCTCCGACACTCCGCGGATGATTCTCTGCAGCCTCTTTCCGGTGCTGCTGACGGCTGCTGTTCTATGGATGGGTGTCAACAAAGGCATTGAGCGGCTCAGCAAGATCCTCATGCCGCTCCTGCTTGTTATGATGATCGTGATGGCAGGCAGAGTGCTGATGCTCGACGGCAGCAGCACGGGTATGCGTTTCCTTTTTGAGATTGACACCTCGCAGATCACGCCGGCGGTGTTTATGAAGGCGGCGGGTCAGTGTTTCTTCAGCCTGTCGGTGGGTCTCGGTTTGCTCATCACCTACGGCGCCTACATGCCTGCCTCCCAGAATGCGACGGTGACATCCATCCAGGTGGTTGTGGTCGACACTCTGGTAGCGTTGCTGGCGGGCGTGATTATCTTCCCTGCTGTCTTCGCTTTCGGTTTTGACCCGGCGGAAGGTCCCGAACTGGTGTTTGTAGTGCTGCCGGCGGTGCTGCAAAACATGTCGTTTGCATGGTTCAGCGGCGTTTTGTTCTTTCTGCTGCTGTGCATAGCTGCCATCACTTCCACTATTTCGCTGATGGAGGTTGAGGTTGCGGCCTTGACGGAATACAGCGGCGGTCGGCTGAACAGGCACCAGAGTGTGCTGATCACCACCGCTGTCACCTCATTGCTGGTGGCGATCTATGTCTTGTCAATGACGGGCGCATGTCCCTCGCTGCGTTTCTTCGGGCATGATCTGTTCGGATTGGCAGACACACTCGTCACGACGTTTATGATGCCTCTGGGGGCACTCTGCATGTCGCTTTTCGCAGGCTGGTTCATGCCGTCGAAGGATATTGAGATCATTCCGCGTAGCGGCAACCGTTATAAACAATGGCTTCGTCCCCTGTTTGTTTTTCTGCTCCGCTGGGTCGTTCCGACGGCCATTGTGTTTATTTTCCTGAACGGTTTAGACATCCTATAACAACCTGTATTTCAGTGCTTTACCACATGGTTATCGGGGGCATCTCGGAGGCGCATCGGAAGCATATCGGAGGCAACTCGGGGTTTGAAGCCCTCTATCTATACATACAACAATCGGAGCACCGTTGGGCGCTCCGATTGTCTTGTTACAGTACATATCACCTCACCTCTTGCCCGGTGACGGTATATACCTTCTCCCCGCGAAGAATGTAGATATGCTCCTCGTACAGCAGTTTGCGCGGTACTTCCTGACGACTGACGTTCTCAATGTCCGTATTTTCGCCGCGGACTCTGAGTTCAAACGTAGTCTGCGCCTCCGCCTCGCAGCCATAGCCGTTGCTGACTACATACTGCACGGTGTAGGAACCCGGAGTGTTCGCTGCGGGATCGAATAACTGTGTCTCCTCGCCATTGATATAGAACGTGCCACCGGCAGGCGTAGCCATGTTGCTCAGTGAGAAGGCTATCTCGTCGGTATAATAAACCGTAACTAAATTAAACGCTATCTGCGGCAGCTCATAAACAGTCTGCGTCAGCACAGGCGACAGCGCGTCTTGTATATCCGCACAGGGATTGGAGGTCGTCAGCTTGACTTGTATCGTCTCGCCGTTTGTCAGGTCGGAGAGAATCAGCGAGTCGCTCTCTCCGCCGCTTATCTCCACGCCGTTGCGCAGCCATGTGTATGTCGGCTGTTCGCCTCCGTGCGACGGAGAGGCGACAAAGAGCACTTCTTCGCCCGCACATGCCGCACTCGCGCTGCGCGTGAGACCCACGCCGGGTGCCGCTTTGCTGTGAATGACCACGTCTTGCGAATAGGTGTCCTCGCACCCTTCGCCCGTCTGAACGGTCAGCGAGACGGTATAAACGCCCGCGGTAGCAAAGGTGTGACGGATGTCTGTGTTCTCCACATAATCGGTTAGCCCGTCGCCGTTGATATCCCAACGGTATGTCGTGAAGGACTGTTTATTGAGTGTCTCATCTTTAATCATCACTTCTTCGCCCTCGCATAACTGGCTGGCGTTAACTACAGAGAAAGCCGGTGTAGCGTTTTTGCAAACCTCATACGTATCCAGTATGCTCCATATGCCGCCTGCTTTTGCACGGAGAGAAAGCAGGTGTACGCCGTACGTGAGTGCATCGGTCGAAAGCGAATACGGCAGTATCACAGCCGAATCGCCCTCCTGAGTGAACGGGAGCGAAACAGCGTTCGCGAGGTCATAATCCCAATAGGCTTCCACTGCCTCGATAGGCATCACTTCGCCACGCCACGGGGTTACATAGAACGTATGTGTATAAGTCTCGCCCCAGAGCAAACCTTGCCGCACACGCACTCCTAATGTGTGTATGCCTGCTGCCAGTTCGGCGGTCTGCAACGGAAGGCTCACTTGCCCTTCGCTGCCGCTGACCTCTATCGCACTTGCCTTGCCGCGCCCCGGATCGCTGTCCAGCCACCACTCGGCACCCGTAAGCACGCTGCCGCCCGGAGCTACCAGGAACACATGCGTATATGTCTCGCCCCAGAGCAAACCTTGCCGCACACGCACTCCTAATGTGTGTATGCCTGCTGCCAGTTCAGCGGTCTGCAACGGTAGGCTCACTTGTCCCTCGCTGCCGCTGACCTCGATAGCCCTTGCCTTGCCGCGCCCCGGATCGCTGTCCAGCCACCACTCGGCATCCGTAAGCACGCTACCGCCCGGAGCTACCAAGAACACATGCGTGTAGGTCTGACCCCATTTGCGGCCTTGCGCCGTACGGATACCCACCACATGTACGCCTTGGCGCATCGATGAAGTGTTGAGTTGCAATGATCCTTCGCTGCCTGCTAATGACAGCGCGGTGGCTCTGCCACGACCGGGATCAGTATCCACCCAATACTCTGCGCGCTGGGCATGGAGCGACGAACTCAGGAGAAAAGATAGCAGCAGACCATATATGTATTGTCGTTTCATAATGGTCGGTGGATTGGGATTATTCGTTATTGGCTTTTACTTTGAAAGTGATGGTCAGCACATCGTTCTCCGGCCTGTGAGGTGCCACTACATCATAGATGTATGGAACTCCCAGCGGACGGCCGTTGATAACAAAAGGCCACGTACCTGCAAACGCACCGCAGTCCTCGTGCTGATATGCCTTGCCGGCTGCCACAGACCCTTCTTTCAACTGATAATAGGTCTCCGAAGCACCACCAACCTGCTGGCAGGTAAAGGTATTCTCCTCCGTTGCACCGATGAAATAGTTGTCTGCGCCATACTGAGCATAGACCTCAGCTGTTACATCCGCCTCTACCATCGACCATACATTATTGTAGATCTGGCAGTTTACCAATTGATCGAGATACAAGAAACCCTTTTTGCCATATTTTTGAATAAAAATATTGTCTCGGATTTCGGAATGCGAAGTTGCTAATACAGGGAAGTTATCAGCTTGATAAATATCAATTATCGTATTGTGCGCGATAACAGCCGATAGTGCTGTTCCATAAGTAGTAGTCAGATTGATGCCATGAGGGTCAACGATAATAATATTATTCTCAATGTCTATTTCTGATGCTTCGTTTTGATTACTAAAAATAATACGCTCGTAACCGGGTCCATAATTAGCAGGAAAATAATTACTGCGTATAGCAATACGCTTTTGATTTCTATAAGAGTCTCCTGTACGCACTTTACCCAGATAGCACCGCTCGATTACTATATCCTTTCTGCTCTCCCAGAGGATGATTTCTGCTGCTTTGACGCCCTCAATCTGAATGGAATCCTCTCTAAGATTGATGGCGGCGGAGAAAGTAGCCTCGGCAATAGTACTGATGCCTCCGTAGTTATTCTTGAAGTTAAAACCCGGGCCGATGAGCACCAAGCCCTTCTTGGTAATCGTATTCTCTTCGCTCACATTATACTCAGCCGGCTCGCAATAGAGGGTGTCGCCTATCGCTACATAATCAGAATCGCAAGCGGCCTTCAGCGAAAGAAAGTCCGGTTTGGCAGCAGGATTAGAGTTAATGCGCCATGTAGCGGCATTGGCAGCCAGTGTGCATACAGCCACTGCTGCAAGAAGTACAAGTTTTTTCATTGCTTCGAAATTTTAGTGAATAAATATATTGAACTATGAATAGAAGACATTTTGTGAGTAAAGCGGGTGAACCATTTCGCTGCAAAGATAGTGCTTTTTTTTAACATACGCAAATAAATACGCAAAATATTTGTACAATTCGCTTTTTTTTTGTATCTTTGCACTCGCAATGACACCCCAAGAGGCACTACATACTTATTTCAGATACGATGATTTTCGTCCGTTGCAGGAGGAGATTATCGGTTCTGTATTGTCGGGTCGTGACACGCTGGCGCTTATGCCTACGGGCGGCGGCAAGAGTATCTGTTTCCAGATCCCTACCCTCGTCATGGCGCATGACAACCCGGAGCGCCGCCTCTGCCTTGTCATCACACCCCTCATTGCGCTGATGAAGGATCAGGTGGAGAACCTGCAGGCACGCGGCATCCATGCCGCTGCCGTCTATACGGGCATGAGCTACGACCGCCAGCGCGTGGCGCTGGACAACTGTCAGTACGGCCCTTACCATTTTCTCTATTGTTCGCCCGAACGCCTTGAGTCGGAGGATTTCCGCCGACGCTTGGCGCAACTGCCGGTATGCCTCATTGCTGTGGACGAAGCGCATTGTATCTCCCAGTGGGGTTATGATTTCCGCCCGTCGTATC
This sequence comes from Paludibacteraceae bacterium, assembly GCA_017478725.1. GTDB lineage: Bacteria > Bacteroidota > Bacteroidia > Bacteroidales > Paludibacteraceae > Colicola. The sequence continues at coordinate 66,901 of JAFVDD010000004.1, read as the reverse complement.
TGCATATAGCCGCTATCCGCAAGTTGCTGCCCGGCGTGCCGGTATTGGCACTGACGGCGACAGCCACACCCGAGACCATCGAAGACATCCAAGCCAAACTGGGCTTTTCCACCCCCAATGTCCTGCGCCGGTCTTTCCACCGCGACAACCTGCAGTATATCGTCCGCCGCACCGACAACAAACCCGAACAAATAGCCCATATCCTCAGCCGAGTCCCCGGCTCGGCTATCATCTATGTCCGCAACCGCAAACGCGCGGAAGAACTGAGTGAGGCTATCACGGCCATGGGCTCAGCGTCAGCTATCAGCTGCGATTTCTACCATGCGGGCTTGCCTACGCAGGAGCGTCATGCCCGTCAGGAGGCGTGGAAAGAGGGTCGCACACGCGTCATCGTGGCTACCAACGCTTTCGGTATGGGAATAGACAAACCCGATGTGCGGCTCGTCATCCATTACGACCTGCCTTCCTGTATCGAGTCCTACTACCAGGAAGCCGGCCGCGCCGGAAGGGACGGGCTCACCGCTTATGCGGTACTTCTTTTCAACGAGCAGGAGGACAAAGCCAAAATGCGCAAGCGCGTAGGTGACAGTTATCCGCCTAAGGAGTTTGTGGAAAAAGTGTATCACAATACCTGTGATTTCCTGCAAGTAGGCGCAGGCAGCGGTTGGGGGCACAGTTTCACGCTGCATATGGATCAGCTATGCAGGGTGATGCATCTGCCGGTATTGCAAACCTACTCTGCTCTGCATCTGCTCTCGCAGGCGGGATATATCTTTTTTGAGGAAGAGCATGAAACCCTACCCCGTGTGCGCATCAACGTGCCGCGTCACAGCCTGGGCGAATACAATCTCTCGCGCGAGCAGGCGGAGATGCTCGATCTGCTGATGCGCCGCTACGCCGGCATCTTCACCGACCTGCAATATGTCCGCGAGGCGGATGAACAAACCACCCACCGGTTACTTGTCTCTCTCGCCCAAAGAGGCGTTATTACGTATATCCCGCGGTCTGTCGGCAGCCGCCTCACATTCACACGCGAGCGAGAGGCAGAAATCTACCTCTCGCCCTCAGTCTATGACGAGCGTCAGTTACGCTACGCCGAGAAAATAAAGTCAATGCTTGAATATGCCGGGCAGACGCAGTTCTGCCGTGAACAAGTACTGTTAGGGTATTTCGGAGAAACCAACGCTGTGCCTTGCGGGCACTGCGATGTATGCAGGGAAATGCCTCCCATGCCATAAAACCTGTTAGCAACAAAAAATGGCACTCGCGTGAGTGCCATTTTTCATTTCGCAGCAGATGATTACTCTGCCGACAGCGTGATGCGGCGGAAATCAAGAATCTGCACGCCTTTGGCTTTCAGTACATCCTTCACGAGTTCTTTCGACTCACTCATGATGTATGCCTGCTCAACGAGTGTGCTCTCTTTGAGGAACTTGTTGAGACGTCCCTGTGCAATCATCTCGATCTTCTTTGCCTGATTAGCGAGGTTGGCTTCAGCCTCTGCGGGTACTTTGGCGCGGATGTCGCGTGCTACCTGTGCCTGCTCCTCGGTCAACCAGCCCTTGGTGGTGTTGGATGCGATGTGGTCGTCGCTGTCGCAGTGAGCGGGGTTCAAGCCGGCTTTGCGGAGTGCGTTCTCAATAGCCTTGTTGATCTCGTCCTGCTTGGTCTTCTCGATAGCCACTTCCAACTCATGCTTCTTCACTTCCTCAGCTACATGATCAGCATCCAGCGCGATAGGGCTCATAGCCGCTACCTGCATCGAGATGCCGTGAACGGTCTCATGGTCAGCACCCTCAGCCGCTGCAACGAGCGAGCTCAGTTTGTTGCCCAGGTGGTTGTAAGCATCTACTACCGGAGCCTCCAGACATGCGTAGTCTGCCAGCTCCATCTTCTCACCCGTCACGCCCGAACGTTCGGTGATGATCTCGGCTACGGTGAAGTTACCTATCTTGAGGTTCTTCAGTTCCTCGCCGGAACGTACTTTGTTGTCCAGAGCGGCGTCAAGGATAAGCTTGACCATGCCTACGAAATCCTCGTTCTTGGCTACGAAGTCGGTCTCACATTTAACGCCGACGATAGCGCCGAATCCGTCTTTCACTTTAGCCAAAACGCATCCCTCGGAAGCCTCACGGTCGCTACGTTTGGCAGCGATAGCCTGACCGCGTTTGCGGAGCAGGTCTTTTGCTACCTCGAAATCGCCGTTAGCCTCTTCCAGAGCCTTTTTGACATCCATCATACCTGCGCCGGTGATGTCACGCAGTTTCTTAATATCTGCAAGTGTTACTGCCATAATAATTTACGATTTAACGATTTACGATGTACGATTTATTACTCAGCAGTTTCCTCAGCCTTGACCTCAGCTACTTTCTCTGCCTCTGCTTTGGGAGCGGCTTTGCGGATACGCTGACGACGCTCTTTCGGAGCCGGAGCCTCTGCATCAGCCTGTGCTTCAGCAGCCTGCTCGTCTGCTTTCTCTACCTTGCGCTCTTCCAGACCCTCTTTGATTGCCTCGCATACAGCGCCGAGGATGACGTCAATCGACTTGGTAGCGTCATCGTTGGCAGGGATTACGAAATCAATATTGTTGGGGTTGGAGTTGGTATCTACAATACCGAATACAGGAATACCCAGACGGTTAGCCTCGGCAACAGCGATGTGCTCCTCCATTACATCCACAACAAATACTGCACTCGGCAGACGTGTCATGTCGGCGATAGAGCCAAGGTTCTTCTCCAATTTCTCACGCTGACGTGTGATCTGCAGTTTCTCACGCTTGCTGACGTTCTCCAGCGTGCCGTCGGTCATCATCTTGTCAATCTGACCCATTTTCTTCACAGCCTTGCGGATGGTGGGGAAATTGGTCAGCATACCGCCGGCCCAACGCTCGGTGATATAAGGCATGCCTACTTCCTGAGCATGAGCGGCAACTACCTCCTGAGCCTGTTTCTTGGTTCCTACGAAGAGTACTTTGCGACCGCTGCGTGCGAGGTTCTTCAGTGCCTCTGCTGCTTCGTCAATCTTGACTACTGTTTTGTTGAGGTCAATGATGTGAATACCGTTGCGCTCCATATAGATGTAGGGAGCCATAGCCGGATTCCATTTGCGTTTGAGGTGACCGAAATGTGCGCCAGCCTCAAGAAGTTGATCAAAATTAGTTCTCATTTTGATGTGTAATGTTAAATGTTGATTGGTTATTTGATTAAAATCCCTTGATTTTGGTATTGTCTTTCATGCGCATAATACATTATAAATATACGCACAAGCGCGTACGCGCGCTTTGGACAACCAAAACAATCGTGAGGTAGTCCCGAAGGAATCCCCACGATTTGGATTGTTGTTGCGATTAACGCTTGCTGAACTGGAAGTGCTTGCGAGCCTTCGGCTGACCGGGTTTCTTACGCTCTACCTCACGGGCATCACGGGTCATGAAGCCTTCTGCCTTCAATGCAGCTTTGTCTTCCGGATTGATTTTGACGAGTGCGCGGGCAATAGCGAGACGCAGAGCCTCTGCCTGACCTTTGAATCCTCCGCCGTCCAAGTTAGCCTTGATATCGTACTTGCCGGCTGCCTCCAGTTTGTTCAGCGGCTGCAGAACGATATAACGCAGAATAGAAGACGGGAAATATGTCTCGATGTCGCGACCATTGATAGTAATCTTGCCGGCACCCTCATTGACGTAAACGCGAGCTACTGCCTCTTTACGACGACCTAATGCATTAACTGTTTCCATGTGCTTCTATTATTTCAAAGTGTTAATATCAATTTGTTTGGGTTGCTGAGCCTGCATATTGTGCTCGGGACCATCAAAAATGTAGAGATTGGTAATCTGGCGAGCACCAAGGCGGTTCTTCGGCAGCATACCTTTTATTACGCGGCGAACGAGTTTGTCTGCGCCTTTCGCCATCAAATCAGCAGGAGTAAACTCACGCTGACCACCGGGGAAACCGGTATAGCGAACATACACGCGATCGTTCCATTTGTTGCCGGTGAGTTGCACTTTGGCAGCATTTACAATAATCACATTGTCACCGCAATCTACATTCGGTGTGTACGACGGTTTGTACTTACCGCGCAACAACTTGGCTACCTTGGTAGCCATACGGCCGAGAATCTGGCCTTCAGCGTCCACTACAACAAACTCTTTCTGAGCCGTTGCTTTGTTAACAGACACTGTTTTGTAACTGTTGTATTCCATTAATTTTGTTTGTTTTAGGCCGAACCGACAGACATCATTTACGATTTACGATTTACAAATGTACGATGTACGTTTCACGTTAATCCACTGCCCAGTACGGCGATTTATACTATTGTTTTTATACCTACGCGCGAACCACACGCGCAAAACGGCTGCAAAATTACTACTTTTTTTTGAATTGACCAAATATTTATGCGCTTTTTTTTGAAAATAATCGTTTTTTCTATATTTCGGCAATTATTCCAAGTATTTCATCTGCTATTTCCGTAATGGACAGGGTTCCGTCGTTCAGGATGACCGCTGTCGGCTTGCCCTCTTGCTTGATATCCTGCATTTTTGCATATTGCGATTGAATACGCGCGCATACCTTGTTTCTGTTTTCCGCGGTATTCGCGCCATTATAATCACGGGCTATCGTCCGCTCTATCCGCAATTTTTCCGGAGCTTCTACCACTATGACAGCCTCGCATAACCGGTCTACGCCGGCTTCATGGAGAATGGCAGATTCTACAAACAATATGGCGGAATGGCGATTATCCGATTCGCTTAAGGCTTTAAGATCATGGATGACAGCCGGATGCACAATAGCGTTCAGCTGTTTCAGCAAACCGGAGTCTGCAAATACACGCCGGCTGACATATGCGGTATTATAGGTGTTGCCGTCAAATGCCTTTTCGCCCAGCAGCGCAATGATGGCATCCCTGATATCCGGGTTGTCCGTGATGACACGCTTCGCTTCCCGGTCGCAATCATACACCGGATAACCGCGGCGAACCAATTCGCGGGCTATAGTGGATTTCCCGCTGCCTATTCCTCCTGTGAGACCTATTATCCGCATATATTGTTGCTATTTCATGCAAATGCCCTGTTAAAACTGGAAATAAATGAACGGTTGCATGTCAGCTGTCACAAACTGGTAGATCACAAAGATGGCAAGGCACACAACTGCAACCATGAGCCACAGAGGCATAGCTGAGAACCAAAGACGGTAACGGCGTTTCCAATTGGCCGGTAGCCAGTGGATTGCCATGCCCGCTATGAACATCGCCACTACCCATCGGTATTCGTAAACAAACTCGGGTATAATAGCGTTATTCCACGCTCCACCGATCTGGTTGACCATATTCTTCGCCGTTGCCCACGCCACTTCATTGGCCGTAGCCGGATCCAGATTGCTTGACGAGCGGAAAAACAAGCGCGTGAATGTGATGAAAGTGAAGGTTTGCAGAATCGCCCATGCCTGCGCGATAGAATTGGTAAGGGGTGTATCCCTACCCTCGCAGAGCCAATAAATATAGCGGATAGCAGTCCCCACCCATACAATGGCTGACCAGAAACTGAAAAGCCTCCAAACCGGAAGATTATATGCGTAGTCAAGTGCCACAAGTCCGAAAGTCAGGATGGTTATGGAGGCAAAACGCACATGCCAGTTCTGTTCACGCCATATCTTGTTGACTATCATTCCAATACCGTTGATACCGCCCCATATAATAAAGTTCCAGCTTGCCCCGTGCCACAATCCGCCTAATACCTGCGTTATAAACGAATTGAGGTTGGAATAAAGGAGTTTGCGTCTTTCTGCTCCCATTCTCTCCCTGAAAAGCGGAGAATTCATTACAGCTACCACAGCCATAAACAACGCAAAAAGAACCAGCATCCACCACCAGTCGGTAAGCGCAGCGGATACAACGGCTATCAGAGTCCACCAGAAATAGGTGCCGAAACCTATAGAACGGTTTCCTCCCAGAGGAATATACAAATACGTCTTCAGCCATCGGCCTAACGACATATGCCAGCGACGCCAGAACTCCTGAGGATTCTTGGATTTATAGGGAGAATCAAAGTTTTGGGGCAAATAAAAGCCTAACAACATTGCCACGCCGATTGCTATATCCGTATATCCCGAGAAATCCGCATAAACCTGAAGCGAATAGGCAAAAAGAGCAAACAGATTCTCGAAACCGGAGAATAGCAACGGATTGTCAAACACGCGATCAATGATATTCACCGCCAGATAATCGGACATAATGATTTTCTTCGCCAAGCCGTTGAGTATCCAGAACACGGCTATACCAAAAGCCCTCCGGCTGAGCCTGAACGGCTTGTAGAGTTGCGGAATAAACTCCTCCGCCCTGACAATCGGACCGGCTACCAGCTGCGGGAAGAACGACACATAGAAACCGAAATCCAATATATTGCGCACCGGTTGAATCCGCCCGTGATAAACATCCGAGGTGTAGGAAATAACCTGGAAGATATAGAACGATATGCCTACCGGCAGCACAATAGTGTCCACCGAGAAACGTCCTGCCGTACTGAAACCGTTGCCTATATAGGCAAAGACATCAAATACCCGAAAGCCGGTACCGAAAAGGTCGTTGACAAAATTGGTAAAGAAATAGGCGTACTTGAAATAGGCGAGCAGACCAAGGTCGATGACCACTGAGAGTGCTAACAGTACTTTGGCTGCCGGCCGTTGGCTGTTGGCTTTGATTCTGCCGGCTATCAGCCAGTCGCTTAATGTCACAAATACCAATATCAACAGGAAAAGCCCGCTCGTTTTATAATAAAAGAACCAACTCACAAAAAGGAGATACACATTCCGCAAGTGCAATCTGCCATTTGCTATTCGCCCTTTGCCATTCGCCATTATGAGTGCAAAAAGCGCATATACCAACGCAAAGAACGCCCAGAAATAAAACTGGGTGAATAGCAACGGAGAGTTGGCATCAAAAGCTAATATGTGATGAAGAAAGGACATTCGTTGCTAATCATCGGACGGTGTATTGGCGGGTATCCCGTCTATCAGCCATTCTACAAGGGCTTTGCCGGCCTTGCGTGCTCCGGCACGCGTGAAATGGACGCCATCTGCTCCGGCTAATCCCGTTTCCTGCCAGTGTTGCATACTTCCGCTGCCACCCATCCACCGGTATAAACTAAAATAGGCGATATTCTCTTCCAGCGCCATTTTGCGCAGCAACCGATCCATATACGGTACCATCGGATAGGTTTGTTCTACGCCGTCTATCGTGGTGATCATGTCGCTCGGTCCTACAAACAGGAAACTGGCTTCCGGAGCACATGTCTGCAAGTATCTTACCTGCTGGCGCAAGCCTTTGACAATCGCCCGGATAGTGGATGGCGTCTCATTGAAGGGGATAGCATTGCCTCCAAACTGCATGATTATGAGCGTCACATTCTCTTGGGCATAAAAGCGGGCGAGCTGGGCGGAATCTATTTTGGTGAATACCAAGCCCAGACATCCGCGCATAGGAATATTATCCACAATAACGCCAGTGTCTGTTTCCTGCGAGAGTGCATACACATTTCCCTTTCCGCTAAGCCAAAATGTGTCACTGCTGCATGTATAGTGAATGGTTGTGTCCGCCCAAACGCGCATACTGGAATAGCGAGGACCTCCGTCCAATGGCTCGACGATACTTACCAGTTGCTCACTGCCCGGCGTCAGACTGTCATTCATGACCGCCATCTGCCCCATGGGCCCGTACAGACCGTCCTTGCGTTGCGTGCGCTTCGGCCCGTGAACAAGGTAGCGTCTGGGACCCTGTTGGGGTGTAATCAGACGGCCGTTCATATGCAACTCCTGATGAACCGCCCGGCTGGGAATGGTTTGCACCAAAGGAACCAGCCCTACTCCGGCTCCGCCATAGCGCGACTGGAGTGCACGACGGATCTCAGCAGTCATACGGTCTTCCTCTATCTGGCTGTCACCGTAATGCATGACACGCACTTTGTGTTCACCTGTTTGGCTTAGCGAGACATAGAATCGGGCAAGGAAAAGACGGCTGTCGGTGGTCGAATCCACCTGCAAAGCGGGTATCTTGGGCTGTTTCACCGGTTCGGGGATTGTATCTATCGCAACCGTATCCGCCAAAGCAAGGAACGCGGAGGATTCCGCCGGTTCTTCATCCGCTAACTCATCATCCGTCGGCTCCGTTTCTGAGGTTTGCGCGGAAGGCAGATCCAACACCTCGGCTATCGAGGGCCAGCGCAGTATATACTCTCCGCACGGCAACCGCCGGGGAACCGCGATACACATGACCGCCAGACAGGTCATGACCAAAGCGATGAATAATAATACTTGACGTGGTTTCACTGCTCCTCTTCCCTTTCACCCTTATTTTTTCCAAAGTGCCCGGCTGAACAGCAACAGCACCGTGAAAATCTCCAGACGGCCGATCAGCATGACAAACGTAGCTATCCATTTGGCTACTGCCGGCAGCGCAGCATAACACCCGCTGGAGCCCCATTGGCCGATAGACACTCCTACGTTGCCGATCATGGAAACGGCAATGCCAAGTGCTTCGTCAAAACCGATCCCGCACGCACAGAAACATATGGAAGCGACAACAATAATCAGCACATAGAAGAACATGAACGCCATTATATTACTGGTGGTCACTTCGCGCACAGTATTGCCGTTGAACCTCACGGGGATAACAGCGTTGGGGTGAATACGGCGTTTGATTTCCGCCAGAGCCGATTTGGCAAAGATTGCCAGACGCACCCATTTGACACCTCCGGAGGTGGAGCCGGAAGCGCCGCCGGTAAACATCAGGAAGAAGACCAGCATCCATAATATGGGCGGCCAGAGCATATAGTCGGACGCCACAAAACCGGTAGAGGTGATGGTGGCTATCGCCGTAAAGAAACCTATACGGATACTGCTCAATGCGTGGGTATGGACGGATAGTCCCAAGGCGAGTACGGAGCCTGCTATGATACAGGCACTGACATACCAGCGTGTCTCTTCGTCATGCCACATCCGTTGAGGTTTGCCGCGGAAAGCATAGATGAGTTGTGTGAAATTGATACCCGACATGAGCATAAACAGGAGTATCGTCCATTGGATCGCGGGATTGAATGCAATAACGCTGTCATTATGCGTAGCAAAACCTCCGGTAGAAATAGTAGCCATCGAGTGGCATAGCGCGTCAAATCCTCTCATGCCGAAAAGCCAGAGAAGCAGTCCTTCGACTATCGTCAGGCTGATATAGGTAATCCACATGTGTTTGGCTGTGTCTGCTATACGCGGACTGAGTTTTTCATAGCTCACGCCTGTTACTTCGGCGCTATAGAGCTGCATTCCTCCTAAGCCGAACATAGGCAGGATAGCTACGGAAAGCACAATGATTCCCATACCGCCTATCCATTGGGAGAGTGCGCGCCATAACAACACGGAATGGGTCTGGGCTGCCACATCGGTGAAGACGGTAGAGCCGGTGGTCGTGAAGCCGGCCATAGTCTCATACCACGCATCGGTCAGCGACGGCAATGCACCACTGAGCCAATACGGCAGCAGACCGAAAAGCGAGTAAACGACCCATACAGTAGCCACAATCACGTAGCCTTCACGCTCTCCTACGCGCTTCTCTGCGTTGCGCCCGGCCAGCAACATCCACCAACTGCTGAGCCATGTGATGAGCGAGGAAACAACCCACGCCCCAAGATCAGCCTCATGATACCACCAGGCTGCTACTGTTGGCACAAGCATAAACAGCGCTTCGAGCGTGGTCAGCACGCCCATCGTCTTGAATACTATTCGCCAATTGAAGGTGTGTGTCATTTGAAGAATCGCTCTAAGTTTCTGATTACATGGTTCTTGCAGAATACCACAACCAAGTCTCCGGCTATGATCTGTGTCTCGCCGTTGACCAATATTCCTTCTCCGGCTCGCACGATTCCGCCTATGTTTGCTTCGTCCGGCAGGTTCATGTCGCGCACTTTGCGACGAGTGATCAAACTACCCTCTTTCGCATAAAACTCCACTATCTCCGCATCAGCGCTGGTGAGATTATGAATGCCGCGAACGCTGGCATCCAGAAGCATCTGGTAGATATAGCTCGCGGTGATGGTCTTTTTGTTCAGCACGGCTCCGATATCCAAACCTTCTGCCATTGGGATATAATCAAGGTTCTCCACCTCGGCTATCGTCTTTCTCACTCCGAACCGTTTGGCGGCCATACAGGCAAAAATGTTCGCCTCGCTGTTGTCGGTTACCGCCACAAAGGCATCTGCGTCCTGAATGCCTTCCTCTTTGAGCACCGCCATATCGCTTCCGTCAGCATGAATAACCAGCGCATTGGGCACTTTGTCGCTCAAGGTGTAGCAGAGTTCGCGGTCACGCTCGATGATCTTGATGCTCATCTCTCCCTGCAGCTCCGTGGCCGCTTTGCGGGCAATACGTCCGCCGCCGAAGAAAATCACATTATTTATCTCCCGTTTGGATTTGCCCAGTTCCTCACGCATAAACTCCATATCTTCTTTCGTGCAGACGCAATAAACCATATCGCCTTTTTCTACGGTGTCGCCGCCGCGGGGGATAATCGTTTCCTGGTCACGTTTGATGGCTACTATGCGGTATTTGCCGTGACTATAGACGCCGGAAGCAAAAGTCTGACCGATGATCTTGGCACCCTCGCGCACCTTGATGACGCATAGTTCCAGCGCACCTTGGCACAGATGCAGATGGTAACGCATCCAGTTGGTTCGCAGGCTCTCCTCAATCTCATTCGCAGCCAGCACTTCTGGATAAATCAGATGGTTGAGACCCATTTTCTCGAAGAACTGTTTGTTCTCGGGCAGCAGATATTCATAGTTGTCTATGCGCGCAAGTGTGCGTTTGGCACCCAGTGAATTGGCTATCAGACATGCGGTCATGTTCTCCGTCTCGGACGGAGTAACGGAGATAAACAGGTCGCAGTCTTTCACGCCTATTTCGCGTAGATCATGTATCGAGGTAGGATTGCCCACTTTGGTGAGCAGGTCAAAGTTGGCGCTGAGGTCGCCCAAACGGTCTGCACTCTCATCCAGCAGACTGATTTCCATATCCTCACGGCTCAGCAGTTTGGCCAAGTGCGTGCCTACTTCACCGGCACCTGCAATAACGATTCGCATAGTCCTTCTTTATCTAATTTCAACATGTGATACAATTCTTTGGTAGAGCCGTGTTCTACAAACCGGTCGTTCACTCCCAGCCTGATGACACGCGGCGTATAGCCGTGGTCGGCCATCCATTCCAGTACTGCGCTGCCCAGACCGCCTGCTGTCATGCCGTCCTCGGCTGTCACTATAGTTTGGAATTTCTTCCCTATTTCATGCAGCATTTCTTCATCTAACGGCTTGAGCCACCGCATGTCATAATGCGCATAGCCGACGGCTGACTTCTGACTTCTGACTGCTTCCTCTATCGCTTCCTCCATCGTGTTTCCGATACTTCCGATGGTCAGCACCGCCACATCTTTTCCATCCCGCAGTTTCACGCCCTTGCCATATCTGACGGCTGACGACTGATGGCTGACGGCTTCCATAATGGCTCTCCCTCTCGGGTAACGGATGGCAACAGGCCCTTCCAGTTCGGCAGCCAGACGCATCATTTCCTCCAGATCCTCTGCCGTACGCGGCGCGCATATCTGCATGTTAGGAATCGGTCTCAGGTATGCCAGATCCAGCAATCCGTGGTGTGTCGCGCCGTCGTTGCCTACTATTCCCGCACGGTCGATACAGAACACCACGTGCAGGTTCTGCAACGCCACATCATGCACGATATTGTCATACGCGCGTTGCATGAACGTGGAATAAATATTGCAATAGGGCAACAGACCTTCTTTCGCCAAACCGGCACTGAACGTCACCGCGTGTCCCTCGGCTATCCCGACGTCAAACACACGGTCCGGCAGCTCTTTCTGCATGATACTCATCGAGCAGCCGCTCGGCATCGCCGGCGTGACTCCGACTATCCGTTTGTTTTCTTTCGCCATTTTCAGCAACGTCTCGCCGAACACTTCCTGCCACAGCGGCGGAATGCCGGCATCCGATGGCTGATGGCTGGCTGCCGAACGCTCGCCGGTAGAGACATTAAACTCTCCCGGTGCGTGCCAAACCGTCTGGTCGTTCTCCGCCGGAGCATAGCCCTTGCCTTTCTTGGTGATGATGTGTAGCACTTTGGGGCCCCGGTGGTTCTTTATTTCGCTCAGGATACGCACCAGACTCACTACGTCATGCCCGTCGGTCGGGCCGAAATAGCGGATGTTCAAACCGGTGAAAATATTGCTTTTCTGCTTGCTCAGAACTGCTTTCAGGTTGTTGTTCCGCCTGAGGATGCGCAGTTTCTTCGCTTCATCTACCAAGTGCAGTTTTACCGCCAGACGGTATAGTTTCCATCTCAGTTTGTTATAACCGGCGCTGGTAGTGATGTCCACCAAATACTGCGTAAAGCCGCCTTTCAGCGGGTCGATGGCCATGTGATTGTCATTCAGCACAATCAGCAGATTGTTCTTGTCCATCGAGGTATTGTTCAGGCCTTCGAACGCCAAACCTCCGGTCATGGCTCCGTCGCCTATAATAGCCACTACGTTCCGACAACTGACGGCTGATGGCTGAAGACTGATTGCGATATCCATTCCCAGCGCAGCGGAAATCGAGTTGCTCGCGTGTCCGGCTATGAACGCGTCATACTCACTCTCCGCAGGGTTGGTAAACGGACTCAGGCCTTTGAACTGCCTGTTGGTATGGAATCGGTCGCGACGGCCTGTGAGGATCTTGTGCGCATAAGCCTGATGCCCGACATCCCAAACCAGTTTGTCGTTCGGCGTGTCAAACACATAATGCAGCGCCACGGTCAACTCGATCGTACCTAACGACGATGCCAGATGCCCGGGGTTCTTGCTCAGTGCCTCTATGATAAACTGCCTCAACTCAGCGCACACTGCCGGTAGTTCCTCTATCGGCACTTTCTTCAAATCCGCCGGCGAATCAATATGACTGATATAGTTGTATTCCATAAAACGTTCTCTGTGCTACTATGCTCTTTCTACTATGCGTTACCGCGCTCGTTTTTTTCCGTGCTGCCATATTGCTGAACGCACATAGGCGCACATTAATTAATCCAGCACATAGGCGCACACTAATCCAATTTAGCGCACAAAGTTACTGCTTTTTTTTGACATGTGCAAATATTCATTCATTTTTCGTCAAAAATATACGATTATTAAGATTTTGCGTGCTCGGAGGCAAGTCGGAGGAATATCGGATGTGAATCGGGGGCAAATCGGGGTTTATTATACCCGATCCGCCAGTCAGAAACATACACGATTATTAAGATTTTGTTCAAAATTGAAAAATCTTTTGCATATCTCATTTTTTTGTTGTATCTTTGCACCGCATTCTATGCATTTATCACTTATGATCAGTATCATCGTCCCCATATACAACGCCGGAGCGTTTCTGCCACGCTGCATTGATTCGCTCCTTGCGCAAACGACCACCGAGCCTTTGCAAATCCTGCTGGTGGACGATGAGAGCACCGATCAAAGTCTATCCATCATGAAATCTTACGCCGGGCGCGACAGTCGGATCACGGTTCTTACCCAGAAACACGCGGGGCAATCCGTGGCACGCAACCTGGCTATGCTGCACGCCGAAGGCGAATTTATCGCTTTCGTGGACGCCGACGATGCACTCGAACCCGAATGGTGTGAGGTACACTTAGCCGCCATAACGGGCGTGGACTACGTCCAGTCCGGCTATAAACGCGTATCGCTGGACGGAAAGCCGTTGAAAGGAATGGCTGCAAAAGGCAAACTGCCTGTTTACAAGCATCAGTTCACAGCTCCATGGGCACGTCTTTACCGCCGGGCGGCAATACAGGACCTTCGTTTTGCTGAGGGTTACATATATGAAGATGTACTCTTCTCCGCCGACCTCTGGCTCACGGGCGCACGATGCCGTATCATACCCTATACAGGCTACCTTTACACCCTCACCCCATACAGCACGACGGCTCAACGCCATCCCGAAGACGAGCAACGTCTATTCACTGCGCTTCGTGCCAAAACCACAGGCCAGACGCTACGCAACAAACTGATAATAAGACATCTAATCAACACTCTTAAATTCTACTTTCTCCGATCATGAAAAAGATTACTATCGCTTTCGTACTTTGTACTTGGTCCCTTTGTTCGTTTGCCACCACATACTTTGCCTCGCCGGATGGTTCAGGCAACGGCAACTCGTATAGTTCCCCTGCCTCCTTCTCCGCTGGTATAAGCAAGCTGAGCAAACCCGGCGACACGCTGTACCTCAAAGAGGGCACCTACTACTTTACCGACAAGTTCAGCATCAACAAGCAGGGTTCGTCCTCTAAATACATCGTCATTTCCGCTTATCCGGGCGACAAAGTCATTCTGGATTTCCGCAAAGTGCCATACGGCACACGCGGCATCACCGTACATGCCAACTCGCTCTATGTGCATATCAAAGACCTGTCTATCGCCTATTCCGGCAAGAACAACCTCTACAACGAAGGCAGTTATTGCCTTTTCGAGAACCTTGATATCTACGGCTCCGCCGATACCGGCTGCCAGATGAAGAAAGGCGGCAACAACATCATCAAAAACGTAGATTCGCACGATAACTTTGATTATCAAACCATGTCCGGCAATACCGCCAATTTCGGCGGCAATGCGGACGGATTTGCCGACAAGCAGTTCACCGGAGCAGGCAACCACTATATCGGCTGCCGCGCATGGAACAACAGCGATGACGGATGGGATTTCTTCCAGCGCGTGAGCAACAGCAACACCCTCATCGAGAACTGCATCTGCTATCAGAACGGACCGGCGTACTACAACATGAAGAACCACCCGCGCTACCAGACCGACAAAGCGTGGTTTGAATCCAAGGTGGGCACACAGATGACAGACCGCTACGGTCAGACCATCACCGTCACGCTGGAGAAATATCCCTGCCAGGGCAACGGCAACGGCTTCAAGATGGGCGGACAATACACCGACCACAAGATTCTCATTCATCACTGCCTGGCAGTAGCCAACAACGCCCGAGGGTTTGACCAGAACAACAACGGCGGTACCATGTGGGTGTATAACAACACTGCTTATGCTAACGGTGTCAATTTCGGCTTCACCACAGCCTTTGGCACCAACTACATCCAGAATAACGTCAGCCTCAGCACGAAAGCAGCCGACCAGCCCAAATCGCAAACCAATGTAACCAATGACCACAACACATGGAACAGCGGTCTCAACTGTTCTGCGGCAGATTTCCTGTCGCTGGACACCACACAAATCCTTGCCCCACGTAACGCAGACGGGACATTCGCCGAAGGCACATGTCTGCGTCTTGCCAACAACTCCCCACTCATCAACGCCGGTATAGATGTCAACCTTTCCTACAACGGCTCAGCTCCTGACCTCGGCTGTTATGAAACCGAAGGCGAACGCCATGATCCCACCCCGGAAGATACCATCCCTGCTGTTCAACCCGAAGGCTCTCATTCGGTAGCTTTTGTCACTATTCCAAAATGCACAGAGGACAAAGCCCTGTTGCACTACCTTCGCCAGAACGACAGCCTTTGGATTGTTGAGACCGATGCCAATGATCCTGAAGTGGATTATACGGATTACGAAATGATCGTCCTGGGTAGCAAGCCCAACAGTGCTGCTTCAGGATTCACCCCTCTCAAAGGCTACAACAAACCAATGCTTCTGCTCAAGCCCTTCCTTCTCAAAGCCGGAGTATGGGAATGGGGCACAGCCGCCAACACCCAGGACCTCAGCGTCTCCGTCAAAGACGCCTCCCACCCTATTTTCCAGGACATCACGATGACAGACGGCACACTGCAACTCTTCTCAGACTGCAACACCAACGCTGTAACCGCCATCAGCACGTGGACAAACACGAAGAATTTCAACTTTATAGCATCGCCAGTTTCACAACTGGACTACACTGCGATAGCCGAACTCCCCGCTGGCACCGACTGCAACGGAACTACCCTGCCGCAACCGATGCTCATGATCGGTGTCTCGGAATACTCTACGGCATTCCTTACCGACGACGGCAAACACCTGATAGAGAATGCTATTTGCTATCTTTTGGGAATCAAGAACACGCACACTCACGGCACAGAAGCAATCGAGAATACCGCCTCCGTTCAGCAGCAGATAGCAAAAAAATATCTCCGCAACGGACAGTTGTTTATCCTTTGCGGAGACAGAGTGTTCGATTGCACCGGCAAACGGATGCAATGATTCCTTACTCTTTCGGGTAATCGAAATAGGTATAACGAATCGTTTCTCCCATTTCAGCAATCATATAGGATTGCCCTTTCTCTTTGTCCTTTGTGGCATTCAGTACGCGGTATTCCACGCCTTTGAAGTTCACTAACTGACGGGCGTGCTGATGTCCGCTCCATACTCCCTCTACGCCATATTGACCCAGCAAAGAGGTCAACTCATATGTCGTCTCAAGCGCCATATTGCTGGTAATACCTTGCGAGGCGTCCAGTTTCCAGAGGTGCGTGTGCGTGAAGACGATGATGTGCCTGTAGCCTTCTTTTGATTTCTTAGCCAGCAGTTCTTTCAGCCATGCCGTTTGTTTGGTGCCTACCTCGCCGTCCGACGAATCAACGCAAACAAACAAATCCAGTTTCTTTCCTCCGTTGTTGGTGTCAAACCAGTAGGAAGAAGTTTTGAAATGCGACCGCCATATATCCCACTGATAGAAATAGATATCATGGTTGCCGGCGGTAATAAACAAAGCCGGCTGTCCGGCTGCCGGCTGGCAGTTGACGGCAATGCCTCCTGAGTGCAGTATGCTGTCCGCGCACGGTATATTCTCCTGCGCGTCAATCACATCGCCCAGATGGAGTGCCAGTTTGGGCTGCGCCGCGGCATTGTATTGCGCCATGAAATAATCCAGGTTCTTGTGCGTCTTTCTGGTTATATGGCTGTCGGTACATACGTATATGGAATAATCATCCTGTCCCATATCCAGATGTATCTCGCCTACCGAGTCGTTGTAGGCTTTGGATTGCTCAAAACGTGTGCCGACTGTCGGTCCCTGAGGCGAGAACATTCCGGCTATGTCTAATGTGGACTCTTTGCTGCAAGCTGTCAACAGCAAAGCGGGTAAAAGGTAAAATATCTTTTTCATAATAGTTCCGGTATTCTGTTAAAAGCGATACGTAAATCCTGCTCTGGCGGTTGCGCCGTAGAACGATGCGTCCAAATGAAACATGCCTGTCGGCTTGCACTGCACGCCAAGATTGATGCGCCAATGATCCGTAGCATCATACCAAGCCCCTACCATGAACAGCGGTTGCCACATACGTTCCATCTGATAGTCATCCACGTTGCTGAACATAAACGAGAGGTTCCAAGGATTATTCTGCGGACGGCAGAACACCTCCAACCTATAGAGCAAGTTGAACGGTTCCACTACATACGTCTCATCGGTATGAATACTGCGGTCCCAGTTGATGAATACGCGTGAGAAGAGCCCCAGAGTAACAGAGACGTAATCCATGCGGTAGCCTACGCCGAGAGCGGCAGTCATGTCACTCATCCTGTTGCGTGCCACGGCTTTGTATAGCACATCCGTTTCCACAAACATCTCACCTACCGGCAACTCAAACTTCGGTCTCAACAGTACGGCTCCGGTGTGTACGTTTGCGGTGGAGAACTGCAACTTGGCTTCCATCTCAAAATGTTGGTTAAAGGGCATCAATGCCTGCACGTCAAAATTGGCGTGGTGTCCCCACGTCTGGTTAAAGCTGTACTCTGCCATTCCCGTAACGGAATAGCGGCGTTCGCCGAATCCGGGTTGGTGAGTGGCCGCAAAAAGCGTCAGCGGACATGTTAATAAGAACAAAAATAACTGTTTTTTGAGCATAATGTATTTGGTGTATTTATTTTAGTTTCTCCCTCTATCGTCCCCTTTACCTCAGCACTGACTGTCGGCTGACCGTCGGCTGACCGTCGGGATTGACCCGAGTTTGTCATATAATCGTGCGATCGAGTTCTATAATCGTACGATCGAGTTCTATAATCGTGCGATCGGGTTCTATAATCGTACGATCGTCAGTCCTGCGCCGCCGTGATTGACATCGCCGTCGCCGAAATCCAAAGGTATGATTCCTCGTTTGCGGCGCTGGCGGTTGAGGTCGTTCAAATAATCGCGTGTCAGTTGTTTCAGCGCGCCAGTGCCTGTGCCATGGAGTATCGTCACTTCGCCTGCGCCTACCATCTGCGCGTCATCCATATAGGCAATCAGTTTCTCCGTAGCCTCATCCACACGCATACCGCGGATATCCAGCGTGCGTTCAAACGCCAGCGTCCTCTGGCGGACGGTGGAACGGACGGCAGTATTGCTTTGGGCGGAAGAAACAGGCTCCACGGAGCCTTTGAGGAGTTTAAGGTCTCTAAAGTCCTTAAGGACCTTAGGGGTTTTCGTTGCAGCAGGCGTACCCGGCGTTTTCGTATTCTTGGGAGCCGGTTGTTGCACTTTCTCTTTCATCGCCTCCACTTTCCGGCGGGCGGCTTTGGTGCGTTCCTTGTCCGCCTTCGCCTCTTTGATTTCGCGGATGGTTCGTTCAATCGTGGCATTGCTTTGTTGCAACAGATCCGCAGCCTGCTGACGTGCTTCGTCCAGCATCTCGCGTTTCTTCTGTTTGATTCCGCTCATCTGCTCGTCATACTGGGCAATCTTCTCCTCTAATGTTTTCTCTTTCTGGCGGATCTGCTGACGCTTGTTCTCCCAATACCGTTTGTCACGCGCTATGTCCTGCAACTGTTTGTCGTAATCAATATGCTCTTCCCCGACAAGATTCGTGGCATACTTGATCAAGGGTTCACTCAGTCCTATCTGGCGTGCAATCTCTATGGCGAAACTACTTCCCGCCTGACCGATGGAGAGTTGGAAGAGGGGTCTCATCGCTCCGCGGTCGTACAGCATTGCGCCATTCACTACGCCCGATGTCTGCTCGGCAAAATGCTTGAGGTTGGTATAGTGGGTTGTAACAATGCCGAAAGCGCCTTTGTTGACCAACTCACGCAGCACCGCCTCGGCAATCGCGCCGCCTATGAGCGGCTCCGTGCCTGTGCCCATCTCGTCAATCATAAAGAGTGTCTCGCTATCCGCCTGGCGCAGAAAAGTCTTCATGTTGCGCAGGTGGGAGGAATAGGTGGACAGTTCGTCCCGGATAGACTGCTCGTCGCCTATGTCTATCATCAGTTGGCTGAACATCCCCACTCTGCTGGCTTCGCCTACCGGCACCAGCAAACCGCACTGGGTCATGTATTGCAGCAGCGCTACCGTCTTCAGGCAGACGGATTTGCCACCGGCGTTGGGGCCGGAGATGACGAGCACGCGGTTCTCGTTTTCCTTCAGCCGTATATCCAAAGGCACAACGGTTTTGCCTTGCGGCATATAATGAAGCAAAAGGACAGGATGCCGCGCCTCGCGCCATTCCAGCAGAGGTTCTTTGACCACCTCGGGACGAATAGCATGAAGCGTTTCGGCAAGCGACACCTTGGCAGTGAGAAAATCCACCTCCGCCAGCATCTGCTGGCTCAGCATGATCAGTTCGGTCTGCGGACGCAGGTAGTTGGTAATCTCCTGCAAAATCCTGATCCGTTCACGCCGTTCTGCGCCTTCCAGTTCGCGTATATGGTTGTTGGCATCTACTACCTGTTGCGGCTCTATATAAACGGTTTTGCCGGTAGCCGATTCGTCGTGAACAATACCGCCTATTTTGCGTTTGTAGGCAGGCGGCACGGGAATGACCAGACGTCCTTCGCGCAATGTAGGCGCAGCGTCGCCGTCCACCAACCCATCCGTCTTGGCCTGACGAAGAATAGACGCCAGAGTGCGACCGACACTGCCTTGCAGGTTGGAAATCTCACGACGGATATGCGCCAGTTCTGGCGAAGCACTGTCAGCAAGCCGCCCGTAGCGGTCAAGAATCTTGTCGATTGCCCCAACAATCCGCGCCAGCGCACCGGAGTTGTCAGAAGGATTTGCCAGCCCGCGTAACAGCGGATAGCGTGTCTCGTCCAGCGCAAGGAAGAATTTCTCCAGTTCGGCAGCAAAAGAGAGCGATTTGCGGAGTGCGTCCAGTTCGGCTTCATCCAGAAACAATCCCTCAATGCGAATCCGCGCCACGGCTTTGCGTATATCGTGTATATCGCCCCTCGGGAAGGTGAGCGACGCATCTGATCTGGCTTGCCGCATCTGGTCGGAGAGGGAGAGCAGCCGACTGACTGACTCGTAATCGGTCAGCATCTGCATTTCATCCACCAGTTCTTGTCCCAGCGTGGACGAGCAACGGCGTCGCAGTTCTTCGCGCAACACCGTAAAATCTATCTTTTGCTCTATATTGACAGGATAATTCATCAGCCTAAGATTCTGCAGTCTTTGAGAACGGGCGCACCGACCGTGTCGTTGAGGCGGCGCACCAGTTCAAAGCGGTTCTCGAACAACTGGGCTTTGAGCGCAGCGCTTGACACGCGGACAAAGAGTGTGCCGTTCTTGACTTCCACACTCCTTGTCATGCGGGTGACGATGTCTCCCATTACCCGTGGCCATGCTTCCTCCACTTGCACTTCCAGTACGGGTTTCTCCAAACCGCTGTCGCGCAGGTAGTCCACCAGCGCTTCGCTAATCGAAACAGCACTATTTGCCATTCTCTTCTTTTACTTTGCGCAGATAAATCTGCTGCCTTGTATGGAACACACGCACAGCCGGATCCAGTTCGTTCAGTTTCTGCACCGACTGCATCTGTACGCCCTCTCGCTGACAAATCTCCCAGAGCGACTCGCCGGGATGTACCCACAAAAGGGCTTTCTCCTGCGGTGCAAACTGTTTTTTGGCGGACAAATAGATGCGGTCGCCCTGCTTCAGGTCACGCCCCAGCGCATCGTTGTTCTCACGCAGATCGCGCTCGCGTACGTTCAAACGGAAAGCCACATTTGCGTAGGTGTCCCCTTCACGCGCTTCCACATAAGCCACCCCGTTGCATTTTTTCTTCGCGTGCATCAAAAAGAAGTGCTCTTTCTCTTCACGCGCAGAGAGCGCCGGCGTGTATGGCGGTTCGGGATCGCTGTTCACTACAACTATAGGAGCAGCCACCTTGACCACAGCGGCTTTCTTTTCCGTAGCTTCGGACACAAGGGTTTTGTTCTGCTCCGGACGCGTGCTTTGGCGCGGGGCGGTATATACCTTGTTCGGGTCATACTTGCCGGCAGGAGTGTTGCGTCCCAGCGTGTCCAGACGGTAATCTTCTATCAGTTTGATCAGCTTGGGTGCATAATTTCTGTCCGTGGCATAACCGCACTCACGCAACCTGTACGCCCATCCCTCGTAATCCTCGACGGCAATCTCAAAACAGGTGGCGTAGCGCGGACGTTGCAGAAAGAGCGCGTGGTCCTTGAACGACTCCGCCGCATCGCCGTAACTGCGGAAGCAGTCATCCTTTTTGTCGTCGTCATGATAATAGACCGCACCCATCCATTCGCCGGTACACTTGATACCGAAATGGTTGTTGGCGTTCAGCGCCAACTCGCTCTGCCCTGCTCCCGACTCCAGCAGCGCCTGCGCCATAATTATCGGAGCCGGGATACCGAAATCAGCCTGATTCTGAACAGCGACGTCTTTCCATTCCTCGATATATGCCAAATACTTGGGATTCAGATTCTGCGCCTGCAACCCAAGCGCACAAGCCGTTACAATCATCGCAAAAAAGGTCTTTTTCATACTCGTTTGTTGAAATTATCGTGCAAAAGTACTAAATTATTTGCATATATGCAAAAAAAGCAGTAATTTTGTAGCCGAATTTGTACTTTTTATGAAAAAAATCTCTTTTATCAGTCTGCTTGTGTGCCTTGTAATGGCTCTGACGGGATGCAACAAAGAAGCTCCCAAGCACTCAGAGACCTACAACCTGACAGTCCTGCAAAAAGACTGGCAGTGGGACGATGCAGCACAACAGTTCTACTATCATTTTTCGGTTCCTGAGATCACCGCTTATGTCTATGATTTCGGCGAGGTGGCAGTTTACCGCGAATACAACTACGGCACAAAAGATGCGTGCCAGACCCTGCTGCCGGAAAGTTTGTACCGCTCGGAGGACAACGGGGCTGCAACCGTTTATTACACGCAGCACATCGATTATCTGTACGGCGTAGGTTTTGTGGAGGTGCAGCTGCGTAATTCCGATTACGCTTATAGCAAGGACGAGAAAGGCAATCTTATCAATCCGGAAGACATGTTTTTCCGTCTGAAACTGATTTATTAACCCAAGCGTACCCTTGCCGTTATTCTCCGATCACCGCTCCATATCTTAGGGCCTTGTTCCGCTGAAACACGCGAACAAGTGTTAGAGACCGCGCACCAATTGAAAGAGGTATGCGGCTCTGCTCCTTTTATATTTCGCGCGGGCGTGTGGAAACCGCGCACGAGTCCTGACACTTTTCAAGGCGTAGGCGAAGAGGCGTTGAGTTGGCTCAATGAAGTGAAAGAGCGGCTGGGTTTGCCTGTTGCTACCGAAGCAGCCACCCCCGAGCATGTCAGGACGGCTCTTTTTGCCGGCGTGGATTACTTATGGATCGGCGCCCGCACAAGTGCCAACCCTATTGCCGTGCAGGCGATAGCCGACACGATCCATCAGATGAAGCATAAACCGCAAGGCGTGCTGGTCAAGAACCCCGTGAGCGAAGATGCGGCGTTGTGGCTCGGCAACATCGAACGGATAGAACAAACTGGCGTGCCCGTGATAGCTGTTCACCGCGGCTGCAACCACCGTCCCTGCTGGGCGATGGCTCACGCGGTACGCATAGCCAAGCCGGAGTTGCCGCTGCTGATCGACCCCAGCCACATGAGCGGCGATGCCAACCGCATACAAGGACTGATGAACAAGGCTGCGGAACTGGATTACAACGGCTCGATGATAGAGGTGCATTGCTGTCCTGAGAAGGCTTTGTCAGACAATAAGCAGCAGTTGACCCCGATTCTGTTGCGAGACTCTCTCGGTCCGATTCTCTCTCGTTCTCGGTCGGCTTGTGCTCCCCGCACGCCTTCCCTTTTCGAAGCCAAAAGTCAATTGGCTTCTCCATCTCTCGCCAGTCTGATTTCGCCTATCAAAGGAGAGAAAGAGCTCATCTGGCTGCGGGCTGAGATTGACGAGTTGGACGACCGCCTGTGGGATACTATTGCCGCGCGGATGGATGTAAGCCGCCGGATAGGCGAATGGAAAAAAGCGAACGGCGTGGCACCGCTGCAGCCGGAACGGTACGAACAGATTGTCCGCGAACGGCGTCAGTGGGCCGCTCAGCACGGATTGCCGGAAGAGTTTGCCCAAAAACTATTCGATATCATTCATGCCGAAAGCGTGAAGAAACAGAAATAAAAATGTACGATGTACGAAGGACGAAGGACGAAGGACGATGTACGAAAGAACAGAATGAACTGGAAACAAAACATATTAGTCATACTATTGTGCTGGCTGTGGATGCCGGTAGCCGTGAGCGGTCAGGACGCACCGCAACGGACAAGTATCAGCGGTACGGTTGTTGACGGCGACACCGGCGAGACGCTGCCGTTCGTACAGATATACTTTCTGAAATCCACCACCAACAAAGGTATGATTCCTTCCACGATAGGAACGACCTCGGACATGGACGGCCGGTTCAGTATCAGCAATACCGAAGGCTACACGACCCTCCATTTTGTGATGATGGGCTACAAGACAGAGATGCTGAC
Source organism: Paludibacteraceae bacterium (assembly GCA_017478725.1). Lineage (GTDB taxonomy): Bacteria > Bacteroidota > Bacteroidia > Bacteroidales > Paludibacteraceae > Colicola. Next base: position 43,128 of record JAFVDD010000004.1, on the reverse strand, counting down.
ACTCCGCAAAGGCCAAAACCGCAAGGATGTAAAAGTGAAACTGACGCCTGACGTTTATGGATTGCAAGATTTGGTGGTGACTCCCAAGCACCGCAAGCGCGACTATAAGCGCAAAGGCAACCCGGCTGTCGAGCTGATCAAGAACGTCATTGCCCATAAGGACTCGTTCTGCGTCACCGCCCAAGACCAATACACCGCCAAGAGTTATGCACGCATGTCGTTTGCGCTGGATAACATCAAAGTGAATTGGGACAAACCCTTCTGGCGTGATTTCAGGTTTGTAGAGAAATACATCGACACCACGGGCGTCTATCCGAACGTGACGGTCAGTATCCGCGAACACCTGAACACGGAATATTACCAGCGCAAGCCCCACCGCGAGAAAAAAGTGCTGGACAAGAAACGCATTTTCGGCGTGGAGAGTGTCATCGCTTCCGAGTCCTTCCAGAAAAACATCAACGCCATCTTCAAGGACGTAGATATCAACGACAACAGCATGAACCTCCTGTTCAACCGTTTCGTATCGCCGCTGAGCTCCACATTAGCCGTGACATTCTACCAATACTACATCATGGACACGATCATGGTGGACGGCTATCCGTGTATCGACTTGGCGTTCGTGCCGGTCAACTCGGAGAGCTACGGTTTCACGGGTCACCTGTATATAGTGAATGACAGCACCTACAGGCTCAAGAAATACGCTATCAACGTGCCGCCGGACATCAACCTCAATTTCGTCAGCAATTTCTCTATCGAGCACAGTTACAAGCAGTTGGAGAACGGTATTTGGGCGCCGGACAGGACGAGCACTTATGCCAAGTTCTTTATCCTGAACGAGAAACGGGGAATGCTGGCGCGTCAGACCAAGATTTATACCGACTGGGATCTGGATACTCCTATAGCCAAAGAGACATTTTCATCCCTGGCTGCCAGCGAAGTGGAAACCAACGACTCAACCGCGGAACTGGTTTGGGAAGGGCAATGGACCGATGAAATGCGTCCCGAGCCCCTGACGAAATATGAGAGCTCCGTGGTTGACCTGGTGCGCGAATTTACCAACACTCCCAAGTTCAACAGTCTGGCGCTCTTCGTCAATGCTGTCACCACCGAGTATATCCCTACCCGCAAAGCGGAGTTTATGTACCTCAGCAAGTTTGACTTCGGCCCTATTTACAATTTTGTAAGCTGGAACATGCTGGAGGGCGTCCGTCTTCGCGTAGGCGGCGGTTCCACGGCACGTCTGCATGACCAGTTCTTCTTCCGCGGGTATGTAGCCTTCGGCACCAAAGACCTGCTGCCGAAATACAATGCCACGTTTGTCTATACCTTCGGTAAACACAAAGACCAGCCGTATGACGGCGTGCGCCACCATATACAGCTGATGGCGCAATACGACATAGAGGAACCAGGCCAGGTGACGGACGTAGTACGACGAGACAATATCCTCATGTCTATTCCTACCAGCAAACCTACTATGCCGTTTGCCCAGTACGTCTTCCATGCCAAAGCGGAATATATGAAGGAGTGGCGGAACAATCTGATGCTCAAAGCCTCGTTCGATTTCACCAACAACCGCGCGGCGGGCTCGCTCCAGTACCAACGTGTGGACTACACCCGGAACATCGCCGGCACGGACACCACCTACACACAAACCCTCACCAATATAGGCTCCTACCGCAACTACGAGGGTGTATTTGAACTGGAATATTCGCCGGGCTCCACTATCGGCATCGACCGCAACGGCATCAAGAGCCCGTGGGGCATTGAGAAAGATGCCCCCACCGTCAGTCTGACTCACACTATCGGCTATCTGGACGACCGACACAACGGAGGAGACGGCTTCTTCTACAACAAAACGGAAATGATGTTTGACAAGCGTTTCTGGTTCTCGGCGTTCGGACACCTGGATATGCGTGTCAACACCGGTATGGTTTGGCAGAAAGTGCCTTTCACCAAACTCCATATTCCCCAGTCATCCACCTCCATCCTGCTGGCGCAACGCTCCTTCAACCTCATGAAACCGATGGAGTTCATGATGGATGCCTACGTATCACTTTTCGCCACCTATTATTTCAAGGGATGGATATTGAACCGTATTCCGGGTATCAACAAACTCAAACTCCGCGGAGTAGTCAGCTTCGAGGGTATCTACGGCGGTTTGACCAAGCAGAACAACCCGTATCTGGAGACCGGCAGCGGGCTCTACGACCTCCCGCACACGGCGTGGGAGAATGGCGACGTAAACAACGCTTTCGACAACTACGGCTATATTAAAGACACTTACCGAACCTCCTCGCCTATCGGCAAACTGCCGTATATGGAACTTACCGCCGGATTTGAGAACATCCTCAAATTCATCCGCATAGATTATATCCGGCGCCTCACCTACAACGACTACGAATTGCCCTACATGATACAGAAAATGGCTCCGGATCCGGAGCACCCCACCCAATATATACCCGTCCTCAACGAGGATGGCTCGCCACAGATGGTTCACGGACGCCGGCGTATCGGCGGTTGGGGAAGAAACGGAGTAAAAGTAACTGTCAGAATTTCCTTGTAATACTATGAAACGAGTACTCTTTATCTTGTGCACGGCTGTCATGGCGTTGACCGCAGCAGCACAAACATCTGACACCCGATTGCGACAGTCACTGGACGATGCCAAGGCTCGTCTGGTAGAGTTTAACACGGAGCGGATGTTGGATTCGTTGGATCAGGAAAAACTGCCCAGATTAGTTTCCGGAGGAATAATGGCCGGAGCCAACCTCAGCAATTTCATTATCACACGCAACCACCATGCGATGAGTTCCTACATGCGCATCGGAGCCGAGCTGGGCGGATTTATGGATTTCAGGATTACCAAGCACTTTTCCGTTCAGCCGCAAGTTGTTTTCACGGCGCACCAGAACTATTTTGCCGCTACGGACACAGCCAACCATTTATGGTCGTTCGGAGCAGATATTCCGATCTATTTCTTAGGGCGCTTCGGCAACATGCAGAAAGGCTATATCCAGTTCGGAGGAGGCATATTCACCCATTTCACCTTTGCCTCTAATATCGCCAACAAATTCAAGAACGTAGAGGAGTCCACGGCCACCGATCCCGCCACCCCTACCACCAAGCCGGTGGACACACATGACTACAGCCGCCTATACAGCCTGCACGACAACCATTTCGGCGTTGCCGTCACCGTCGGATACGAGTTCCCGATAGGTATTCAGATCAACGCCCATTATAAAGTCAGCCTGTCCGACATAGCCGGATTCTATTCGGAAAACAAAGGTAAGGAGATTGCAGACGCGCTCATTTATCCGCAATCCGTATCATTAGGATTAGCCTATCGATGGAAGTGATCAGCGCCAGTGGAAGAACCGGTAAAACGGCAGATAAATCCGCAGCCACCGGCGGTACGACTTAGGCAGAATAAACAGTTGTATTCCTGCGTTTCTGATCGAGTTCACCACCCAATACCACCTTATCGCCCAACCCTCCGGGTAACGCATGAGATACGCCCTTGCTTCATTACGCGCAAGGGTGTTTTTATGCACATCTCCCTTGGGATGAGTGATACTCAGCCTGTCGTCTATCTCGCATCTGAGACCCCAATGCCGGGCATAGAAACAGGCCACCAGATCCAAGCCCCAGCCATGAGGGTTGATATCCAACGGCTCCAATTGCTTATACACCTCCCGCGAATACATGCCTAACATCCCTTCGGCAAACGCCACACTGCGGCGGTTGCCGCTTTGGCGTGTGTACGACCAGGCTACCCAGGTGTAGGAATCGTCCGCATGAGACGGACAATACACCCCTACTCCGTCAAACTCCTCTGTCAGCAGTATTTGCCGGAGCCGTTCCAATGCCTCATGCGAAATCTGCACGTCCGAACAGATGAAGAACAGATACGGATAATTCCCCTGCTCTGCCATAGTGATGGCATGATGCATCATGCCGCTGTAATACACGTTCGGCAAATAAACGGTATCTCCTCCGAACGCCTCAGGCCGTTCGCCGCTGTCGGCATCTATGATGTGACACGCAAACGACGGACGCAACTCGCGGTACAGAAACTCGGCGTTGGAGGCTTCGTGATAGTTGAAAATACAGAATAATATCTCACTCGCTTTCATGGCTGCGTTTTTTGATCAGTTTGCTCTTTCCGAGCCATTGGGGCAGGATGATTACTCCTGCAAACAGGTAGTAATAATAGGTACACAGACGCCAGATGGAGGTGATAACCACCGTGGACATCTTCTGCTTGATATATTCGCCCAGGAACCCGTCAAACATCACTTCGGCAAAGCCGCTTCCGCCGGGCGTGGGTACAATCATACAGACGATACCTAATATATATTGGCGCGCAAAGCACATCAAGTTGTCAGCGCCGGTTAGCGGGTTGAAAATCATAATGGCCATATTGGCAATCAGGAACCGGAAGCCCCAAATGCCTATCGTTGCCAGCGAAAGACGCACCCAGTAGCCCCAAGACTCATGCTTGATCTCATTGGCGCACTGGCGGATCTCCACTGCCGTACGGAGGGCACGGTTGCGGTAGCGGAGCAGTATTTTCAGCCGGAACACAAACCCGATAATATTGATAAACACCGACGGCTTGAAAAACAACCCTATGCACAGCATTGTCACCCATACGAACTTCATGGCATAACCGATGATGAACGCCCATAGATAGCCGTACTGGAAATATCCTTCTGCGGTGAATAATTCGCTGTAGGGAACAACTGCCAGCAGCACGGGAAACATCACAATCATCAACGCCTCGTCCAGAAATAGCGCCAGGATGGTCATCGACGTCGCCCTGCTGATTTTGATGCCCTCGCGGTGGATAAACAGCACCTCCAGCGATGATCCTCCGGCAGCGGAAGGCGTAACAGCCGAGGTGAACTCATAGAGCATCCTGATACGGAACAACTGTCTAAATTTCAATGGTGCGCCGGACATCACACGAAGACGGTACATACCCGAAAAATCCTTGAGGAACGTGAACACCACTACCAGTATGGCAAACACCCACCAGTAATCCGTCAGCACAAGCGGTCCGCGTGGAATATCGTCGTGCATCTCACGCCATAACATGTACCCCACGCCTATCAAACCGAACAATATCGGCCATACCACCATCGACGGCTTGAACCGCGATGCAACAGAGTGGTTCTGCTTGCTTATTTTGCTGTCGCTGCTCATTCGTAGGTTTGAATAAATCGGGCTATATGGTCTGCGCCGTTGCCTTCCGCGCGTACGGCGTTAGCCGAGTTGATATAAATATCCAGAATATGCGGGTCTGCGGCACACTCGTTAACCCATTTTACAATCTTGTGCGCCCGGGCAAAGAAACGGCCGCAGTTCAGCACGTCGGTAAACAGATGCGCGGAGATATACTCGATCTCGGAGGCGCAGTAGAACACACCGACAGGCACTCCCATTAATGCGCTGTCGAGCATCGCGTTCGGACCGCCTTTGGTCAGGAACACATCGGCGGCGCGGTTCAGTTCATACACTTTATCGACAAACTTGTACGGACGCAAATCGATATTCTTGGGAGCTACCGTTTTCAGCCGTTCAAGCCGCTTGTAGAGCCTGTTGTTCGTTCCGCAGATGGCTATCAACGTGACAGGATGCTTGGCGGTCATCAGTGCTGCTACTACCCTGCTCATCCCCGACCGGCCATAACCTCCGGCGGCCACCATGACGGTCAAACGGTCTTGAGGCAAACCGTATTTATTGCGGTAGAAAGCCTTGTCCTCGGTCACCTCCATGATCTCTTTGCGGGTCACAAAGGGCACTATCATCAGCTGCTTGCGAGTGAAATCATGCTTCAGCGCATCATGGAAGGCTATCCGGCAGTTCACCACAAACTTGTCCACACGGATATTCCACCAGTTGTGTACACTGTTGTCCGGGTCGTAGGTCACCACCTTCACATGCGGGTCTATCAGGTCGCGGTACTGCGTCGAGAGGAACGAGGTCAGATAGTGTGTATCGATGATAATGTCGGGATGCACCTCCTCCAGCACACTCAGATAAATCCTCGCCGCACGCTTGTATATGGTTGATACGACAAACGGCAGCGAGTTGTGTATGCCGCCTATATGCGTGGCGGCCATTTGGATATAGTTGTGCCACGGGAAAGTGTTCGCCCATTTGACGTCCTTCACAAACCTTGCTTCTATTTTCTGCAGGGTCGGATGAGCTTTGAAAGTGTATTTTCTGACAACCTCTATATCGGGGTCATTCAGGGCTTCTATGGCATCTGCGATGGAATTGGCGGTTGTGATGTGACCGAATCCGGCTTCCACATACGTTACTAATACGCGTTTTTTGGCGTGTTGCGCAGTCATATATTTGTGTTTTTAGGATAAGATAGATTATACCCGTGTGATAAAAGTGTGCAAATTTACAACTTTTTTTTGATATATGCAAATTTTTTTGTATCTTTGCACTCGCAAACACAAACAATCATGATTTTAATAGCAGATGGAGGCAGCACGAAGGTCCATTGGGCGCTCGTCACTGCCAGCGGTCAAACGACCGACGTTCAAACCGACGGTATCAACCCGTTTTTCCAAACAAGCGACGCAATGCGCAACAGTATCAGCAACCAACTCTTGCCGCAGATAGCTCCCTTGCTTTGGGCGGGCACTCTCACCCACATTTTCTTCTACGGAGCAGGCTGTACGCCGGAGAAAAAAGCGTATGTCGAAAAAGCCCTCTCTATGGTTTTCAAGAAGGCGGAGATCACCGTCGAATCTGACATGCTGGGAGCTGCGCGAGGGCTGCTCGGTCGCAGCGCCGGAGTGGCGTGTATCTTAGGCACCGGTTCGGGGTCGTGCTACTACAACGGCGAGAAGATCGAATGGGCGGTTCCTTCGCTAGGATATATACTTGGCGACGAAGGTTCGGCGGCCGTACTGGGCAAACTGTTAGTAAGCGATTTGCTGAAGAACCAGTTAGGCGATGATTTGAAAGAAGCCTTCATGGCGGAATACAACACCTCGATGGCTGAAATCATTGAGCATGTCTATCGCCAGCCCTTCCCAAACCGTTATCTGGCTAACCTGTCCAAGTTCTGCGCCGGTCATCTGGACGATGAACGGATATACAATCTGGTTTATGACCATTTCCTGAGGTTCATCCGCCGCAACCTGAAGCAATACAACACGCAAAGCGCAGGTTTTACCGGCTCTATAGCCTATTACTATCGTCCGGTGCTGGAGAAAGCTATGGCTGCCGAAGGACTTGCTGTCAGCCAAGTCATGCAGGATCCCATCGAAGGACTCAAAGAATACCACAAAGACGCAATTATCCCCACTACGATATAATCAATTGAATATCGATATAATATCAATTAAATATCGATTGAATATCGGTTCATTACCGTAGGATAACCGTAACATAACCATAGGATAACCGTAGGATAAACCACCAAAAACTGCATTTTTGCCGCTTTTACTATATATATACATAGTATATATATACATTTTGCACCAAATACCTGTAAAATATGACTGTTTCTACTTTCTATCTCCCCGGCCGTGTCTGCCCAACCCAAGCTGTGCGTGACATTGCTTCACAAGCATCTGCGCCCTACACGCTCATTTGTCTCAAACCTGATATCGAATGGGTCTATCTCGGCCTGGAGCGGATGGTTCAAGTGCTCGAACAAACCGGTGCCGCCATGGCCTATGCCGACCATTTTGCCCGAATAGGCGAAGTGATTACCGAGGCTCCGGTTATTGATTACCAACTCGGCGCACTCCGTGACGATTTTGATTTTGGTGCCGTACTTCTCTGGGACACAGCCAAACTGAAAGCCCTTGTCGCGCAGATGGATACCGACTATGAGTTCGCCGGCCTGTATGACCTCCGCTTGAGAGCAACGGACCGAATGGCTAAAACAGGTGGCGAGCCTCTCGCCCACATCCCCGAATATCTCTATTACGAAGTAGAGACTGATACCCGCAAGTCCGGCGAGAAACTCTTCGACTACGTCGATCCGCGCAACCGCGCCGTACAAATTGAGATGGAGGCATGCGTCACAGCCTACCTCAAACGTATCGGCGCATACCTGGCTCCGGGCAACTATAAGACCCTGCCCCATGCGGATGAGTTTCCCGTTACGGCAAGTGTCATCATCCCTTGCAAGAATCGCGCACGCACAATTGCCGATGCAATACATAGCGCGCTCGCGCAGCGTGTACGCGCACCTTATACCTTTAATGTCATCGTTGTGGATGATAATTCTACCGATGGCACAGCCGAAATCATTCAAGGCATCCTTAATGACCTTAAAGACCCTAAAGCCCTTATTTACATTGCTCAGGACACTACATGGCACGCTATCGGAGGCAACTGGAACGTGGCTATCCACGATCCTCGTTGCGGCAAGTATGCTATCCAGCTGGACAGCGACGACACCTATCATGACGAAACCACCGTCCAGCGTTTCATCGACGCCTTCGAAGGCAATCAGAAAACTGAATGCTCAAGGCTGAATGCTGACAGCCCAAAATATGGCATGGTCATCGGTACGTACCAAATGACGGATATTAATGGCAATATACTGCCTCCCGGAGTGATTGACCACCGCGAATGGACGGCTGACAACGGACGCAACAACGCACTGCGTATCAACGGTCTGGGCGCACCGCGCGGATTCTATGTACCGCTGCTCCGCCAAATCAATTTCCCGACCACCAAGTATGGCGAAGACTACGCCGTAGGACTGCGTATAAGCCGCGATTGGCCCATCGGACGTATCTATGACGTCGTTTATAACTGCCGCCGCTGGAGCGACAACTCCGACGCCAATTGTGATATTCCAGCCATGAACCGCAACAACTGGTACAAAGACCGTCTCCGCACATGGGAGCTCCTCGCCAGATTAAAATAGGTATTCTTACTGCTCCGCATATTGAATACGAATTGCGTGCGCGCACGTTTGTCCTCAAGCGTGTGCGCATTGGTATTGGTTTTCACTGGGACAGGCGCGAAGACCAGGAGTTTCAAGGCGCACTCTCTATTCGCAATAACGCCGACGGCACACAAACAGCCATCAACACCATTGATCTGGAGGATTATCTGTGCTCTGTCATCTCTTCAGAGATGAATGCCGACAGCCCGATGGAACTGCTCAAAGCACACGCTGTTATCAGCCGCAGTTGGGCAATGCTGGCAATGCAACATCCCAACCACGAGGGCTACGATGTATGTGCGGATGACCACTGCCAGCGATACGAAGGTATCCGGCGCATGAACGAACGGGCCGTAGAAGCCGTCCGGGCTACTGCGGGACAAGTGCTCACAAATGAACAAATGGTAAATGGTAAAATGGTAAATCTCATTTGTGACACCCGGTACCATAAGTGTTGTGGCGGACGGACGGAAATATGGAGCACCTGCTGGGAAGATATTGATGTGCCGTATATCCGGTCGGTCGAATGTCCTTATTGCAACCCTTCGTACATAAACAAATCCCTCGTAGATGGTACATCGCTCCTTCGTACATGCCTCAATGATTACGACCGCGAGACAGAGGATTTCCACGACTGGCAGGTCACATATACAGCCGATGAGCTGGCACAAATCATCCGCGCCAAATCGGGCATTGACTTTGGCGAAATCATCGACTTGGTTCCTCTTCACCGCGGTCCATCAGGCCGCATCGACAGCCTGCGTATCGTAGGTACCAGGCATACCGAGACTATCGGCAAAGAGCTGAAGATACGCCTTTGGCTCTCGCCTACATGCCTATACAGCTCTTGGTTTGATGTCAAAAAGACATTCGCCCCTTCGTCCATTCGCCCGCTCACCTTTACTTTTAACGGTCACGGCTGGGGGCACGGCGCAGGTTTGTGTCAGATAGGCGCAGCTGTCATGGCTGCCGAGGGGCATAGCTACGAAGAAATTTTGCACTACTACTATGCAAATACCCGACTTGGCGTTGCAGCGCAGTAAATACAAGCACCTCACGGACGAAGAGTGGCGGTGGTTTCTCCAGCAGGAGGAAGGACGATGGCGCACGGCGGACAAACTGCCGGCTTTTGCCGCTATACCCGACTGGTGGTATCCCGTACGCATGAGTTGTGAGCAGTGCTCTTCCGAACTCACCGCCCGCTACAAAGCACAGATTGTACACAGGGAGTGCCCCTCTGACGGCAAATGTGCTGATCTGACAGCAGGCTACGGCGTTGACACGTATTTCCTAAGTGCATGTTTCGCGCACACGGATTACGTGGAGCAAAATGCGGAGTTATGCCGCATTGCGGAGCATAACTGGAGTCTTCAGCACTCAGCCATCTGCGTTCATAACGCCACCGCAGAAGCGTTCCTACAGACAGCAGGGACTTACCATCTCATATACCTTGATCCGGCACGCCGTGACAGCCATGGCGGCAAAGTCTTCCGTTTGCAGGACTGCACGCCGGATGTGATCGAACTGCTACCCACTCTCTTGCAGCACCTTGCACCCGACGGTCGTATCCTGCTCAAGCTCTCCCCGATGCTGGACATCACACAAGCCGTCAGAGAACTCTCATCCGTTTACATCCACCCATCGTCCATTCGCCATTCGCCCTTACAATGGGATACCCACATCGTGGCAGTCAAAAACGAGGTGAAGGAGGTGCTGCTCCTAAGTGGCGGAAGCGGAATCATTGCCGCTACAGACTTGAGTCACCCTGAACAAGCCTTTACCTTCACCCGCGAAGAAGAACTAGAGGCTTCTTCTCTCCCCTTTCAGGGGGAGTTGGAGGGGGCTTACCTCTTTGAACCCAACGCCGCTATTCTCAAGGCGGGAGCCTACAAACTCATTGCCACGCGGTTCGGCTTGAAGAAACTCGATACCAACACGCATCTCTATGCCTCTGACCGCCTCATTCCCGATTTCCCGGGTCGCATTTGGCAAATAACGCAAACACTGAAAGACAGAAAAGACTTGCCCGCAGGAATGGAGCAAGCTAATATCATATGTCGCAACTACCCTCTCACTCCCGACCAATTAAAGAAGAAACTGCACCTCCGCGACGGCGGCACATCATATGTCATCGGCTGCCGCATAGCCGGGCACCCCACCCTTCTCCTCGCCGAACGCGTCTGAACACAAAATAGACCAGATGACCAGAGGCAAATAGAAATATAGAGAGAAAGGGCGGATCCTCGCGCAAAGATGCGCGAGAAGTGCAAGACGAAGAGGAGAACAAATCGTGCATTAATGCACGATGCAGTGAGGCGAAGTAACCGGCATATATGCCGGGAGTTGAACGGGAAAAAGCCTCACCCCCGACCTCTCTCCCGCAGAGAGGGGAGAAGTGAAAGAGAAAGGGGACGTAGATGTCCGTAATGGTCGCGAGATGGTCGCGAAAGGTGAAAGGGGAAAGGGGAAAGGGGAAAGGTATAAACAAAAAAGACGCTTCACGCGTCTTTTTATCCCAGAGGATTGAAGATATCCATGCCGAAGGCGGCAGTGAAGGCATCGGATTTCTTGAGGTTTTCTGCTGTGTCGAGTTGGACACCACGTCCGGGAGTCATCAGCAGGATGCGGTCGCTGAGAGCCAGGGCGAGATCCAGTTCGTGGGTAGAGATGAGAATCGTTTTGCCTTGCTCATGCGCCAGGCGTCTGAGCAGCCTCAGCACCAGAATACGATGCGGCAGATCGAGATGCGCCGTAGGCTCGTCCAGCAGGATAACAGGTGTTTGCTGCGCCAGCGCCTTGGCTATCAGGATACGCTGCTTCTCACCGTCAGAATGAGCGTTGAAGAAAGTTGAAAGGTGAAAGGTGAAAGGTGAAAGGAAGCCCACTTGTTGCAGGGATTCGGCAATTATTTGTTCGTCCTCCGGCTTGAGTCCATCCAGAAAAGACGAATAGGGATACCTGCCCAAAGCCACCACGTCGTGGACCGTAGTGTTGTCCATCGACAAGCGCTCGGTAAGGACCAAAGCGACGGTATGAGCGGCAGAGCCGCTGTTTGAGGGTTTGGGGGTTTGAGCGGCTGCGCCTTGTTTAAAGGGTTGGAGGTTGGAGGGTTGATTTATGACAAACTCTCCGCCTAATGCCGGTTGCAATCCAGCCAGGGTGCGGAGCAAGGTGGATTTGCCACAGCCGTTGGGTCCCAGCATACAGACCATCTCGCCTTCGCGCAAAGCGAAAGTGAGGTCACGCTGTATGATGACATTACCGGCAGCATTGCCGCCTGAGGCGGTTCGCCGATAGCCGATAGTCAGATTATTCGTAGAAATAGATACGCTGGACACGGCGGGAAACAGATGTTAGGATTTCGTATGTGATTGTATTGAGTTTGGCAGCCAGTTCCTCCAGTGGCAGTTTGTCGCCGAAGACCTCCACCGCATCGCCCGGCTGTGCGTCAGTACCGGTGACATCCACCATAGCCTGATCCATACACACATTACCCACGACCGGGCAGCGTTGGCCGCGGATGAGCACTTCGCCTCCGTAGTTGGAGAAACGTCGGTCGAAACCGTCGGCATATCCGATCGGGATTACAGCAATCGTGCGGTCTGATTCGAGTTTGGTATGGCGTCCGTAGCCGATAGTTTCGCCGGCTTTGACGGTCTTGACAGAAAGGATGGTGGTGCGTAGCGTACAGACATTGCGCAGTTTGGCACCAGCGAACGAGAATCCGTACAGACCTATACCCAAGCGGCACATATCGAACTGGTATTCGCTGAAACGCTCGATACCGGCACTGTTGCATATATGTTTGATGATCCGGTAGTCGAGTCCGGCTTTGAGCTGCTCGGCGCAGCGGTCGAAATAGCGGATCTGGGCGAGCGTAAAATCGTCAAACTGCGCCTCGTCGCTGCCCGCCAGATGCGAGAAGACAGATGCCACATAGACAGCTTTCTGAGATTTAAGACGCTTGATCAGCCGCGGCATCTCTTCCTTGTAAAAACCCAAACGGTGCATACCGCTGTCAATCTTGACATGGACGGGATAATTCTCGAGTCCCTTCGCCTCAGCAGCAGCAATAATATTCTCCAGCGAAGCGAACGAATAGACGTTTGGCTCCAGGTTGTTCTCCAGGATTATATCCAAAGCCGCGACCTCGGGGTCCATGATAATAACCGGCAGTGTGATCCCAGCCCGGCGGAGTTCCACACCTTCGTCGGCAACCGCTACCGCCAGATAATTGACCATTCCGTTCTTCTGCAGCGCCTTGCTCACCTCCAGACTTCCGGCGCCATAGGCAAAGGCCTTGACCATACAGGTCAGTTTGGTATCGTGTTTCAGTTTGGAGCGGAAATAGCGCACGTTGTCAATCATGGCAGAGAGGTTGACTGTCAGCACCGTCTCGTGTGTCTGGTGGAGGATACGCTCGGCTATGGTGTCCTCGTCGTATCCCAACGCACGCATCACCGCAGCGCAGGTGCGCGCATTCTGGTGGGTCGGGTCCTCGATAACGGTTTCGGCATGCGCGAAGAGTTTCATCTTCTCGGCGCGTTTCTGCTCCAGAGAGCGGAAATTCTCGTCATGCTCATGACCGATATATGTGATCACGCCTATCGTAGGCTGTATGATACGCTCCAGCCGCTCCATCTCTCCGGGCTGGGAGATGCCCGCCTCGAAGATAGCAATCGTAGGTTTGGCGGTCAGGTGGTCGCCGTCAAAATGATTGATGTTGGCCAGCTGCCAAACGCTCAACGGGACGCCTATCTGCGAGTTGTAGGACTTAGGCGAGCGGATCACCCAGTAATCCTCCTTGAGCAACTGGAATAGCCATTCCTTGACAGTTGTTTTGCCGTTGGAGCCAGTGATACCTATTACCGTTCCGGAGAACTGCGAGCGCACGTACGCCGCCAGATCCTGCAATGCCGTCAGCGAGTTGTCCGTCACCAGAAAAACCGCCTGCTCTGACAAGCTGTTGTCTATCTTTGAATCGATGTTTACCACAAACACCCGGACGCCTTTTTCATACAACTCGGGAATATAGTTTGCCCCATCGTTGGTTGCTGTTCTCAGTGCGAAGAATAGCGTGCTCTCTGCCTGCTGGGCGATCAACTGGCGGCTGTCGGTCAGCAGATTCCTAATGTCCAGATTGCCATTCAATCCTCCCACCACACGAAGCGGGCGAATCGCATTGATGATGTTAGAAATATACATTTGTCAATTATCAATTATCAATTGTCAATTATATCTTTAATCACTAATCCGGCCAATGTGAATCCAAAAATGGCGGTGATATGCGCCATAGTGCCGTTGATCTGCGCTTTTGACGAACACCACTCGTGGGTGACCAGTTCGGCTTTGCCGGGACCGTTTTGTGCCTTGGGACACAGGCATCTCTCCGTGCCACATGAGCGATTGACACCCTGATTTTTCAACAACTCGTCGCTATAGACACATTTGAACTTGCGTTTGGGGAACAGTTTGTTACGCTTGAATTTGTTGCGCAGTGCGGCCGCCAGCGGACAGCCAGTCACTTTCCAGAACTCCGCTACGTGAATGCGCGTAGGATCCATCTTCAGCGCTGCGCCCATCGAACTGAAGAACTTCACTTTCATGCTCGTGGCCTGCAAAATCAGGTCGGCTTTGTTCTGCAGGCTGTCGATAGCATCTATCACGTAATCGTAACTCTCTATATGAAAACTCTCGGCGGTCTCGGCAGAATAGATTTCCTGCCTTACTTCGATATCTGCGTGCGGGTTGATCTCCTTCAGCCGTGTACACAAGGCATCCACTTTCACCATTCCTACTGTACGACTGGTGGCCATCAATTGGCGGTTGACATTAGTCACGCACACACGATCACTGTCCACAATCGTCAGATGGCCGATGCCTGAGCGGACAAGGCTCTCCGCACACCAACTCCCTACACCGCCTACACCAAAAATGATGACGCGCGTGTCCGCCAGCCGCCTCATCGCCTCATCGCCTACAAGCAGTTCTGTCCGCTGAAAAAATCCATTTGCCATAATCGGGTACAAAAGTACTGCTTTTTTTCGACATGTGCAAGCATAAAATGCTTTTTTTGATTTTTTATCTCCTGATTTTTGCGGAAAATTTGCATATGTCAAAAAAAAGCAGTACCTTTGCCCTCGCAAAGGTTTTTTTGAACTACCATTCGAACAGATATATGGTTATTGCTTTCACTACTCCGCTACCGATAGAGGGCTTTCGCCGGTTAGGCGGGAACTACACGATGGTGATGCCCGCAGAGGGTCAAATTGTGGATTGTCCCGAAGCGGAGATATTGGTTAGTACGTTTGACTACCGCGTGCCGCGTGAGATGATTGAGTCGATGCCGGGGCTGAGATTGATAGCCAATTTCGGAGCGGGGTTCAATAACATTGACTTGGATACCTGCCGCGAGCGCGGCATACGCGTCACCAATACCCCGCAGCCGGTGATCGAACCGACTGCCGAATTGGCGTTCGCGCTCATGATAGACATAGCACGGCGCGTATCCGAATTCGACAGAACTATCCGGGCAGGACAAGCCGTTTTCGGCGTCATGCGCAACCTCAGCCATTCGCTCTATGGCAAAACACTGGGTATTATCGGCATGGGACGTATCGGGCAATCACTTGCACGACGGGCTGTGGCCTGCGGGATGCGTATCATCTATTACAACAGGCACCGCCTGCCCGTTGAGACAGAAGAGAGGTATCAGGCTGTCTATACCGATTTCCAGACCTTGCTGCAGGATAGCGATTATGTATCACTCAACCTGCCTTACACGCCCGACGTGCACCACCTGATTGGCAAACCGGAACTGGGAATGATGAAACGCAGTGCATTCCTTATCAATACCGCGCGAGGCGCGCACGTGGACGAGGCTGCACTGGTGGAAGCACTAAGAAACGGCATCATCGCAGGAGCGGCGCTGGATGTCTATGAGCATGAGCCTGCGGTGTCCCCGGAACTGCTTGCGCTGGAGAATGTAGTGCTCTCGCCCCATACCGGAACCGGCACATGGGAAGGACGTATCACCATGTGCGAGAATGTGACGGACAACATACTCGCCTTTGCACAAAACGAAACTGACAAAATGAATATAGTAATTTAAACATATAACCCAATGAAAAAAACAATACTCTTAACAGCAACCGCTATGATTATAGCAGGTTGCGGATTGATGAAAAACAGTACAAGCAACACCCAACAGTCAACAGCCGGCAGCCAGCCGGCAGCAACAACGACCACCACGACACAGAGCAGCAATGCCGCCATGAGTGCCGGACAGGGAGCAGGTAATGCGTTGCTTGCGCTATACAACCAGTACAAAGCGGACGGAAACAAATACGACTACAAAAACATGCAAAACGCGCTGAATACCGTTACGCTGATTGCCAATTGCGAGGGTTTGAAAGACAATTACAAAGACAAAACATACCTGAAAGAATTTGGAAAAGGTATGATAGTTTCATCATTGGGCCTCGTTACTCAGGACAATGTGGAGACCGTAACCTCCAGTCTGGTGGATATGGTGAAGAATAGCGAGACCGTACAAAACGCTGCTACACAAGTACAAAACACCGCTACCACCGCCTCTGGATACGCCGGCACCGCTGCGCAATATGCAGGAGCACTGAGCGCATTATTGGGTGCTTTCGGAGGCAAATAAGCACGTATTGGTATTATAATAAAGTCTGAATTATGAATATCGTAGATCGCTTTTTAAAATATGTGTCGTTCTGTACGACCAGTGACGAAGAGACCAACATGACGCCCTCTACACCGGGCCAGATGGAGTTTGCCGAATATCTGGCGAACGAGTTGAAACAAGTCGGATTGACCGATGTCTCCCTCGATTCCAACGGCTATATCATGGCAACGCTGGAGGCGAATTGCGAAGGCAAACCTGTTGTTGGCTTTATCGCCCATATGGACACTGCCCCTGACGCCAGTGGAAAGAATGTACGTCCACGTATCGTCAAAGCCTACGACGGCAATGATATCGTGCTCAACGAGGCGGAGAATATCGTACTTGAAACCGCCAAGTATCCGGAGATACTCAACTATACAGGCCAAGATATCATCGTAACGAACGGCAAGACACTGCTTGGCGCAGACGACAAAGCCGGCATCGCCGAGATAGTGACGGCCATGGAGTATATGGTTCAACACCCCGAGATCAAGCATGGCAAAGTGCGCGTAGGCTTCACGCCCGACGAGGAGATAGGCCAGGGAGCCGACCATTTTGACGTCAAGGCGTTTGGCTGCGACTGGGCCTACACCATGGATGGCGGTACAATAGGCGAGTTGGAGTTTGAGAACTTCAATGCCGCCGCGGCGAAGATACACGTCCACGGCATAAACGTCCATCCGGGAACGGCATACCACAAGATGCGCAACTCAATGCGGATTGCCTATCAGATAGCCGTCATGCTGCCGCGCTTCCAGACACCTGAGCACACACAGGATTATGAGGGATTCTACCACCTCATCGGCATGAACGGAACGGTGGAAGAAACCACGCTCAGTTATATCATCCGCGATCACGACCGCACCCTGTTCGAGTACCGCAAACGCGAGTTGGAGCATCTGGTACGTAAGATCAATACCGAATACGGCGAAGGGACGGCAGAGATTGAAATCCGCGACCAATACTATAACATGCGCGAGAAGATCGAGCCGGTAATGCACATCATCGATCTTGCCAAAGAGGCAATAGCGGCTGTAGGCGTCACGCCTAAAGTCAAACCCATCCGTGGTGGCACAGACGGCGCACGGCTTTCTTTCGAAGGGCTCCCCTGCCCTAACATCTTCGCCGGCGGCGAGAACTTCCACAGCCGCTATGAGTACCTCCCCATCCCCTCTCTCAAAAAAGCCTGCGAGGTAATACTTGAAATCATCAAAAGAGCAAAATAATTTCTTCATACTATGTTAAAGACAACACCGTTTACAGACATCCACATTGCGTTGGGTGCAAAGATGGCAGAGTTTGCCGGATTTAATATGCCTATCCAGTATCCTACCGGCATCAATCAGGAACATATGATTGTACGCGAGGGCGTAGGCGTATTCGATGTAAGCCACATGGGCGAGTTCTGGGTTAAAGGTGAAAAGGCGCTGGATTTCTTGCAGTACATCACTACCAACGACCTCTCCACTATCGCCGCCGGCAAGGCACAGTACACCTGTATGCCCAATGGCCGCGGAGGTATTGTGGATGACTTGATTATCTACAAGTATTCCACCACAAAGTATCTCATGGTAGTCAATGCCGGTAATATTGACAAAGACTGGGCATGGGTCAATGAGGTCAAGGCAACCAAACCCGAGTTTGCCGAAGTGTCTCTTGAGAATGCCAGCGAGCGTTACGGTCAGTTGGCTGTACAGGGTCCTAAAGCAACCGAATTGCTACAACTGCTGACCGATGCAGACCTCAAGTCCATTGACTACTACGCTTTCCGCGAGTGGAGTTTTGCAGGCGTACCGGGAGTTATATTGAGCAACACAGGTTATACCGGAGCAGGCGGCTTCGAACTCTATTTCCCTGCCGAGAAGGGCAAACAGATATGGGATGCACTCTTTGAGGTAGGCAAACCGTTCGGACTGGCACCTATCGGTCTCGGCGCACGCGACAGCCTGCGTCTGGAAAAATGGTACTGTCTCTACGGTCATGACATTGATGACACTACTTCGCCGCTGGAGGCCGGACTGGGCTGGATTACCAAACTCGACGCCAAGGATTTCATCGACCGCGATTTCCTCAAGCAACAGAAAGCCGAAGGCGTAAAGCGCAAACTCGTACATTTCGAATGCCAGGAACGCGCCATTCCGCGTAACGGATATGAGATTTGCGACGAGGCCGGCAACACCATCGGCAACGTGACTTCAGGTATCATGCTGCCGAACACCAAGGTGGGCATCGGCATGGGCTATGTGAAGACCGGGTTTGCCAAGAAAGGAGACCTTATCTACATCCGCATCCGCGAAAAACTCGTTCCTGCCAAGATTGTCTAATAACCAATAACCAATGACCAATAAACGGGTAGCATTAGTCCTCGGTTCCGGCGGAGCGAGAGGCTTGGCGCATATTGGTGCCATCGAAGCGCTGGAAGAACGCGGCTATACCATCACGGGTATAGCCGGCTGCTCGATGGGAAGTATCATCGCCGGAATGTACGCTGCCGGCCAACTGAAAGAAGCCAAAGAGTGGTTTCTGCAGGTGGACAAACAATTGATACTCAGGATGATGGATATCAACTTATTCAGCGGCAACTCGCTTGTCAAAGGCGAACGTATCATTCAGGAACTGGAGAAAGTAGTCCCCGACCGCCCTATCGAGCAACTCAATATACCATGTACGATTGTTGCTACCGACCTTATCAACACCGAGGAAGTGGTTTTCGAACGCGGCAGTCTGTTTGAGGCCGTACGGGCTTCTATCAGTATCCCCCTGTTCTTCCAGCCTGTCCAGCATGGCGAACGCCTGCTGGTGGACGGAGGTATCATCAATCCCCTGCCGCTCAATCTGGTACAACGCCGCCCGGGAGACCTGTTAGTCGCTATGGACATCAGCGGCAAGGACAGTATGCCTACTGACCCCATGCCCGAATCAATTGACGTGGAAAGCCGTTTGGGCGAATGGCGCGACAAAGGATGGCCTGTTCCCAAGAGTGTGGAGACCCAATTACGCCAACTCAGCAGACGAATCGACAAAGTGCGTATCGAACGGGCTTCTGACCTGACGCGTAAGGTGAGTTTCGCATCCATGCTGGACCGCATGAATGATATCCAGATCCAGCAAAACACCATCATGGGATGCCGTCTGACACCGCCGGACATACACGCCGTTATGCGGCAATACGCATATAACACGTTTGATTTCGACAAAGCGGAAGAAATCATTGCCGACGGCAAACGAATAATGACGAACGCCTTAATAGATTACGAGCGTGCGCACGCGTAAAGGGTGCGCAACGTCAGCGCAAGGAGTGCTAAATGAAAGATAGAAGACAATATATTATCCAGAAGGCGATGGAGCTCTATGCTTTGGAAGGCTATCAGAACGTCAGTATCACCGACCTGCAGAATGCACTTGACATGGGACGCGGCACGCTCTATTATTATTTCAAGGATCAGGACGAGCTATTCCTGAACTGTATGGAGACCTATTTTCTTGAGCCTAAACAGCGTGCACTCTGTTCCGTCAAAGACAATGTGA
Organism: Paludibacteraceae bacterium; assembly: GCA_017478725.1. GTDB lineage: Bacteria > Bacteroidota > Bacteroidia > Bacteroidales > Paludibacteraceae > Colicola. Next base: position 22,978 of record JAFVDD010000004.1, on the reverse strand, counting down.
CATTCGAACAAATGATAGAAGCAATGATGAGTTACCTCCACAGCCTGGAAGAAGCGCTCATGACCTTTGAAGACAAACGTATCAACACCAGCAATGTGAATAACCTGATGTTTACCGCCTATAGCCGTTTTCCCGCCCTGCACCGCAAAGCCCAACGTCTGGCGCTCAAGGAAGTGGAACTGTGGCGCAAAGCCATCCACAACGACCAGCGGGCAGGAATTATCCGTTTCGGAATAGACGTGGATATGATTGCACTCATGTGCGCACACATCAAAAACAGCTACGACAGCGGACTCGGACAAACACAAATGGATTTCACTTTGCTGGAGAAATCATACCTTTCCTTTTACAATTTGCTTAAAAATGAATAATTGTGTATATTTTGAACGATAGTTCGAAAATAAAATAGTACCTTTGCATTGGATTTCGGTCACAACCATTATTTCAAGCATCGTAAATCTAAAAACGCACATCATTTTTCATGGCAACAAAACACTATTTATCGTATTTACAGGAAACCATGTCTCGCCGTTGGGACAACCTCGCTTTGGCTGACCTGGACGGAGAGAACAGATATACTTATGCTGAGTTGGCAGCGGCTATCAAGCGCCTGCATGTAACATGGCAGGAGTTGGGTATTAAGGAGGGCGACAAGATTGCGCTCTGCGGTCGCAACTGCGCCAACTGGGGACTGCTGTTTCTTGCCGTTGAGAGTTACAAAGCAGTAGTGGTAAGTATCCTGCCGGATTTTACAGGCGAAGGTATTCACAGTCTGGTTAACCACTCCGAAGCTGTATTGTTGTACGTGGGGCCGAACGTCAAAAAGAAGATTGATCCCAACGAGATGAAAGGCCTCAAGGCTACCATCTTCATGGACGATTTCACGTTGGTAGCAGCCGATGCCGCTACTCAGAAAGCCTATGCCGGAGCGGATGCCGCTTTTGCAAAAGCATTCCCCGGCGGCGTCAAATTGGAGGATATGAATTTCCCTGTGGACAACATGGACGATCTGGCTGTGCTCAACTACACCAGCGGTTCTACCGGCAACCCGAAGGGAGTGATGCTGACGCATCTCAACCTGAGCGGAAACGTGGATTTCGCCTCTCACCGTATTCCTCATAAGCCGGGAGATACTGTACTCTCAATGCTGCCTATAGCACACATGTTCGGACTGATGTTCGAGTTCCTGTATCAGGTTTGCGAGGGCGCAGAGACTTATTTCCTCACCCAGGCTCCCACCCCGACAGTGCTGATGAAGGCGTTCGCCCAGGTCAAGCCGTTCATGATCCTGACAGTACCTCTGGTAGTGGAGAAGATTATCAAGAAAGGTGTACTGCCCAAAATCAGCAGCCCGCTGATGAAAGTGCTATGGAAGACTCCGGGCATCAACCGCATCATTCGCGGCAAAGTCAAAGAGGGTCTGGACAAGACTTTCGGAGGCCGTTTACGTTTCCTTATCATTGGCGGCGCAGCCCTCAACGGCGAAGTGGAGCAAGTGCTGCATGACATCAAATACCAATACTGTGTGGGCTACGGCATGACCGAGTGTGCTCCGCTGATTAGCTACGAAGACTGGTGGGCATACAAGTTCCACAGTTGCGGCAAAGACCTTGAGCAATGCCGCGTGCGTATTGACTCAGAGGATCCTTATAGCAAGGACGGCGAAATCCAGGTAAAGGGTATCAATGTCATGAAGGGTTATTACAAGAACGAAGAAGCCACCAAGGCGGCTTTCACCGAGGATGGTTGGATGCGTACAGGCGATCTGGGTGTGCTGGACAAAGACGGCAATATCTTCATCCACGGCAGAAGCAAGAATATGATTCTCGGACCTTCCGGACAGAATATCTATCCTGAGGAGTTGGAGGACAAATTAAATTCCATGCCCTGCGTAGCGGAGTCCATCGTGGTGGATCGCGACCACAAACTGGTGGCACTGGTTTACCCGGATACCTCCGCGGATGGCAAGAAACTGCTGGGCAGCAAAACAATCACGGCGCAAATGGAAGAAAACCGCGTTGCCGTAAACAAAGAATTGCCGCAATACAGCCAGATCAGCGCAGTAGAATTGGTAGTACAGGAATTTGAGAAAACGCCAAAGCGCTCTATAAAGCGCTATTTATATAAATAAGTGAGTAAGTAGATTGGGCCCCTTCTGGGACCAAAGCAAAGGTGCGACCGTGAGGCCGGCCTTTGTTTTTTTATGCTTTTTACTTGCATATGTCGAAAAAAAATAGTACCTTTGCAGCGAAATTGGAATAATAGGGACGAAACATTCACAATTATGCAGAAACATTTTCTGAATTATCTGACCGACGTCATGGCTCATCAGTGGAATGACGCGGCACTAACCGACTACGGAGAGAACCATGAGTACACTTTTGCCGAATTGGCAACCGAAATGCTTCGGATGCATATCTTGTTTGAGAAACTGGGATTAAAGAAAGGCAGCAAAATAGCTCTCGCCGGGCGCAACTGCGCCAACTGGGCAGTGAGTTACCTCTCCATTGCTTCCTTTGGAGGCGTTTGCGTAAGTATTCTTCAGGACTTCCGTCCGGAGGATATCTCCCACCTGCTGGAGCACTCGGATTCTGAGATGCTATTCGTTGGCCCGTACGTGTGGCATGAGATAGAGAACACGGAAGGATTAGTATTACCGAAGAACATCAAAGTTGCACTGTCCTTAGAGGACTTTCGTCCTTTATACATAGCCGACGGAGTGACGATGCCTGCCGAGAAAGAGATCAATGCCCTGTTCAATACCAAGTTCCCGCATGGCATAGAGCCGGAGGATGTATGCTTCTCTGCCGACCCGGACGCCCTCGCGCTGATCAACTACACCAGTGGTTCTACCGGCTCGCCAAAAGGGGTAATGCTCAACGGCCGCTCACTGAGCAACAACGTGGAAGTAGGCATGAAAATACTACCGGTGGATCCGGGTCAACGGCTTGTTTCCATGCTTCCGCTGGCGCATATGTTCGGTCAGATTTGCGAATTGCTCTACCCTCTTTGTTCCGGTACGCACATCTATTTCCTGACCAAAAGCCCGACACCCAGTATTTTGCTCAAGGCGCTCAAGGATGTACAACCCTATTTGGTGGTCACGGTGCCGCTCGTTATTGAGAAAATCTACAAGAATAAGATCGACCCCACTATCAGCAAATGGGCCATTCGCACTTTCTGGCATGTGCCCGGCATCGGCGAAATCATCAAATCGCGTGTCAAGAGTGGCTTGCGCAACGCCTTCGGCGGCAAACTGCGCTATTTCATTTGCGGCGGAGCTGCAATGAACCCTGTGGTGGAGAAATGTCTTATGGACATTCATTTCCCGCTCTCTATCGGCTATGGCATGACCGAGTGCGGACCGCTTATCGGCGGCAATCCGCCTAAGTACTTCAAAGCCCGCTCGGGCGGCGTGCCGGTAATGAATATGGAGGTCAAGATCGACCAACCTAACCAGGCCGGCATAGGAGAGATTCTTGTCCGCGGCGAGAATGTGATGCTGGGTTACTACAAGAATCCCGAGGCTACCAAAGCCGCCTTCACCGAAGACGGATGGATGCGCACAGGTGACCTTGGAAGGCTTGACAAAAAGAACAATATCTATATCAAAGGCCGCTGCAAAACAATGTTCCTCGGTGCCAGCGGGCAGAATATCTACCCCGAAGAGATTGAGGACAAGCTCAACAACCAGGAAGCTGTGGGCGAATCGCTGATTGTAGAACGTGAAGGCAAACTGGTGGCGCTTGTTTTCCCCGACGAGACACTCACCAAGCGCATGACGCTTGAGGAGATACAAGCTATCATGCGGGCTAATCTGGAGAAACTCAACAACCTCATCCCTTCGTACAGCAAGGTATCGAATATCGAGGTACAAGAGAAACCGTTTGAGAAAACGCCGAAGAAATCAATCAAACGCTTCCTCTATAAATGATTAATTCATAACTCTTTAAATCGTAATCACCTTGTGGGTAATATTAGCCTTTTTGTCAGCCCTGTGCTTAGGCTTCTATGATGTCAGCAAGAAGATTGCGCTACGCGAAAACAGCGTGGTGGATGTGCTGACGGCGAGTGTCGTAATCTCATCGAGTATATTGGTTGTGCCCCTGCTATTATCGCGGATAATGCCGGCAGAGATGGCGGATACACTGTGGTACGTACCGCAAATGGATTTGCGCGGACATCTGCTGACAATCGTCAAATCGGCTATCGTATTGAGCAGTTGGATTTTCGCATACGTAGCAATCAAGCATCTGCCTATCTCGGTTGTCAGCCCATGGCAAGCCACCCGCCCGATGTGGACACTCATCGGTGCGTTGCTGATCTTCGGCGAACGACTCAATCTTTGGCAGTGGGCAGGTGTTGTACTGGCTGTAGGCAGCATATTCCTGTTCTCGTTTTCTAACGGAGAATCAGGAAAATCCGGAATCTCCCACCTATCCAGACTCCGTCAAGAGCCGGATGCGAAATACTATGTGTGTCTGGCGCTGGCTATCCTTATCGGCGCATGCTCGGGATTGTACGACAAGTATATGATGCGGCAGTTTGACCACAATGCCGTGCAGGTCTATTACACGCTCTATCAGGCAGTTATGATGACCGTCTTCTGCTATTTGCATCATAAGCGCCACGCTACTCGCCCCATGCTGCATGCCGGCGCTGACGGCTGGGCACTTATGGCTATTCCGCTGATTTCGGTTTTTCTGGTTATCAGCGATAATGTGTATATGCTGGCGCTCCAGGATCCTAATTCGATGATTGCGGTCGTAAGCACTATCCGCCGTGGCGGAACAGTTATCGGCTTTGCCTATGGACTGCTGTTTCTAAAAGAAAAGGACCCTTGGAAAAAGGTCCTTTGCATGGTTGGTATTCTCACCGGTTTGATTTGCCTGGCTATGGGATCGCTTTGATGCGTAGTTTGCATTATAACGCTGCCAGGTTTTTCTCGTTGATGAGTTCCTTGCCCTCAGGAGTATAAGCATAATCTATGCGATCCTGGAAATAGGTCTCTACCTTGCCGCGCACCACTTTCATGGTGGAATTTACCAGATGGTTTTGTTCTGTCCATGCTTCTCCAAGCACGGCTACCGCTGTCGGCAGCCAAGCTTCCGGGAATACTCCTTCGTTCTTGCCTCCCGGACGATAACTGTCTATTTCGCTTTGGATTTTGTTGAGCATACACTCCTTGCCTTCGCGGGTAGCCGGATTCTTGCCTTGCTGCTGAGCCCAGGCCTGCAACGCATCTTTGTTGGGTACCATCAACAGAATAGTGTACGGATCTTGGTTGTTGTGCAATATACATTGGTCAACATATATACTTCCGTCAGTCAGCGAGTCCTCGAATCCCTCCGGGCTATATTTTTCTCCGTCCGCACGGATTAGCAGAGATTTGAATCGGCCTACTACCCACAGGTAACCGGGATGCTCTTTGGTTACATAGCCCATATCACCCGTATGAAGCCATCCGTCCACTATTGTTGCTGCCGTGCTCTCAGGGTTCTTCCAATAACCGGCCATTACATTTTCACCCTTTATTACAATCTCACCGCGCTCGCCGTCAGGCACTATGTTTCCTTCTGCGTCGCATATCTTCAGTTCCATCGGTTTCACGATTCGGCCGGAGGAACCGAAGATTGCGCCATCCAATGAGTTGGAGCAGATAATCGGCGTTGCTTCGCTCAGTCCATAGCCCTGGAACATAGGCATACCTACCGCGCAGAAGTATCGCTGCAAGGCTATGTCCAGCAATGCGCCGCCGCCTACAAAGAATTTCATTCTTCCGCCGAAATTCTCTCTTACTGCTTTGAATATCAGACGGTCAAACACTTTCACCAACGGATATCTCCATGCGTTACGCCACCCGCCGCGATTCCAATACTCTCGGTTATAGGCGATGGCGTTGTTCAGCGCGAATTGATACAATTTCTCCACTTTGGGACCCTTGGCATAGATGGCTGTCTCTATACTTTTGCGGAAATTACGCGCCAGCGCCGGCACCGAAAGCATCACATGCGGACGCACTTCTTTGATGGCTAATGGAATATTCCTGAGAGTTGCCATCGCTGTTTTCCCTACCGGCACAGTAGCAATGCTGCCTCCGTACGACATCATCGTGTAGAAACCGGCTACGTGTGCAAAGCAGTGATCAAGAGGCAGGATAATCAGCATCACATCGTCCAGATCGCAATGTATTACGGAACTGCCTTGCTCTACATTCGCAGTATAGTTGCGATGCGTCAGCAGAATACCTTTGGGATCGGCAGTGGTTCCGGAGGTATAACTGATATTGGCGTAGTCGTTGGGACCTACCGACTCATACCGTGCTTGGAATGAGGCAGCGTCTTCAGCCAGCAGTTTGTCGCCCATCAACATTACCTCATCGATGCCGATTTCCTTGTCACCGTATTGCTCCAACGGATCAAAAACAATCACTTTCTCCACATTCGGGCATTCCGGCATGATCTTGCGTATCTTGGCCAACTGTTGCTCGGAAGCCATAATATACCGTGCATCAGAGTGTTTGATGCGGAACAGCAAATCGCCGGCATCCTCCAGTTTGATACTCAGTGGCACGTTCACGCCGCCGGCATACAGGATTCCCAGTTCACCTGTTACCCAGAGATTTCGTCCCTGGCTTAGCAATGCTACGCGCTCGCCTTTCTGTAATCCGAGCGCCATCAGTCCGGCACCTATACGGTGGGCTTCTTCGCGAGTGGCACGAAAGGTGGTCTCGGTCCACACTTCGCCTCTTTTTTCTCTCAAGAACACATGATCGCTGTATTTGCGGGTGTGGTGTTCTACAAAATCAATAATGGTTGGTGTATCTTTCATTGTATTCATATTAATATATGCATTGTTTTTCGGGTGCAAATTTACTGCTTTTTTTTGAATTGTGCAAATAAATATATTTTATACCGACAAAATTGCGTTTATATTTGTATATGTCGCAAAAAAATAGTAACTTTGCGCCATATTTTTACAACCGATTCTTGTAAATAACAAACAATCTATATGCAATTAGCTTTACAGATTATTACGCTCATTGGGTCCGTGGCAATGTTGATGTACGGACTGAAGGTGATGAGCGAGAGCCTGCAGAAAATGGCAGGTAGCAAGTTAAGCAACGTCCTTGGCACGATGACCACCAACCGCTTTACGGGCGTCCTTACAGGTGCGTTCATCACAGCGGCTGTGCAGTCGTCCACCGCGACATCGGTGATGACGGTGAGCTTCGTTTCGGCGGGGATACTCTCGCTCGCGCAAGCGATTTCCGTTATTATGGGTGCGCATATCGGTACGACGTTCACGGCATGGATCATGGTGCTGGGCGGAGGTTCGTTTGACCTTAGGCTGATTATCTATACGATGATCGTGCTGGCGGTGGCGCTCATTTATACAAAGAAGAACGCGACGCTCGGCGATTTTCTCATCGGTCTGTCTTTGTTGTTATTGGGCTTGACGACACTGAAAATCAACGCAACGGAGATGCACCTTGACCAGATGGCACCCGTGCGCAATTTCTTCGTGGCTACGTCCAGCTGGGGCTACGGCAGTTATTTCCTGTATTTGGTCATCGGCGCTATCCTGACGTTCTCGGTGCAAAGTTCGGCGGCTATCATGGCTATTACGATGACGCTCTGTTCGTCGCACGTGCTGCCGATTGATATGGGTATTGCGCTGATTCTGGGCGAGAACCTGGGTACCACCATCACCGCCAACGTAGTAGCTCTCTCGGCATCCATCATGGCTCGCCGTGCCGCCTTGGCGCACTTTGTGTCCAATTTCTTCGGCGTTATCTGGGTGCTGTGCGTACTGCGTCCGTTCGTAGGCCTGATTTGCCGCGTATGGGGCGTAGAGTTCACACCGGGTATTCCGAGCGACGTATCGCCGGACAAACTGAACGCTATTCTGGCTACGTTCCATACAGGCTTCAACGTAACGAACACATTCCTGCTGATTTGGTTCATTCCGCTGATTGAGAAGCTGGTAACGGCGTTGCTGCCCTCCAAGCCCGAGCAGAAAGAGAAAGACAGCCAGTTGCAGTTCATCTCCGGTGGCCTCATGTCCACTTCCGAGCTCTCTATCCTGCAAGCATGGAAAGAGGTACACCTCTTTGCGGTTCGCGCACAACGGATGATCGGCATGGTTCACGACCTTTTCTACGAAGAGGACAATCAGCAGTTTACGAAAATCTTCTCCCGTATCGAGAAATACGAAGGTATCTGCGATAGGATGGAGTATGAGATTGCGCAGTATTTGAACCAAGTGGCGGACGGCCGTCTGTCCGACTCCTCCAAGCGCGAGGTGCATAAGATGCTTCGTATCGTGAGCGAGTTGGAGTCTGTCGGTGATGCCAACTACAATCTCTCGCGTTATATCAAGCATAAGCACGAAGGAAATATCGCATACACGGATGTGCAGGACAAGAATGTCGAGCAGATGATTTATCTCGTTTCCGGTGCACAGACTATGATGGTAGAGGCGCTCGAACGTGTGAACATCAATCAAGATGAGTTCTTTGAGATGACCAACATGGAGAATGAAATCAATAACTATCGTGACGAACTCAAGAACCAAAACATGCAGGCTATCACTGACCATGTATACGAGTATTCGGTAGGCGTCAACTACATGGACGTCATTCTCGAACTCGAGAAAATGGCGGATTACATCATCAACGTCGACGAAGCTCTCTACGAGCATAAACACGATAAATAAATGTCCTTCTGCCGCCAATATGCTCCGATGCTCCTCATCGCCATGATGAGTCTCTTCTTCGTCTGCCTGGTTGCTGACGAGTGGAGAGATATCCGGCATGCTTGGGAAGACATGCAAATCGAAGCGATGGCGGAGATTGAAGTGGAGGACTTTGAATGGGACGAAGATGGTAGTGATAACAGCGACGGACAAGTACATCTGCAGAGTAACGATGTGCGCTGTACAAAGGTGCTTTGCCTGTTGGTTTCCAATACCGACTTGAATGCTGTTTCGCTCAGTTCCAACGCCCAAAAGCGCGGATTAGTGCGCCGCAATGCCCCGCGAAAAGGTATTTTAAGCGCGTACTATATACTTATATAAGGAAAATGGTATAGACCCACCGAGGGTTTATACCATTTTTTATTGCAAGTGTAAAATAAATAAATGAAAAAAATGACAAATATTCCAATGGTAAATCTTATGACGCTCATCGGCTCCGTGGCGATGCTGATGTACGGAATGAAAGTGATGAGCGAAGGCCTGCAGAAGATGGCGGGCAGCAAACTGAGTAATGTGCTCGGCACTATGACCACCAACCGCTTCACGGGCGTGCTCACCGGCGCGTTCATCACCGCCGCCGTGCAGTCATCCACCGCTACAACGGTGATGACAGTGAGCTTTGTTTCCGCAGGTATTCTCTCGCTGGCGCAGGCTATCTCGGTTATCATGGGCGCAAACATCGGTACGACCTTTACGGCGTGGATCATGGTGCTGGGCGGCGGTTCGTTCGACTTGCGGTTCGTGGTTTACGCCACCATCATCATGGCGGTCGGACTGATTCACTACCGCCGCAACACCAACCTCGGCGAGTTCATGCTGGGTCTTTCGCTGATGCTGCTTGGTCTGACAACCCTCAAGATCAACGCCACGGAGATGCATCTTGACCAGATTAGCGCTGTGCGTAATTTCTTCGTGGCTACGTCCAGTTGGGGCTACGGCAGCTATTTTCTCTATCTGTTAGTGGGTGGCATTTTGACGTTTGCCGTACAGAGTTCGGCGGCGATCATGGCGATCACAATGACGCTTTGCTCGACGCACGTCTTGCCTATCGACATGGGCATTGCATTGGTGCTGGGCGAGAATATCGGTACGACCATCACCTCGAATGTCGTTGCCCTCTCTGCCTCGGTGCAGGCTCGTAGAGCCGCCATGGCGCACTTGGTGTTCAACCTCTTCGGCGTGATATGGGTGCTGTGTGTGTTCCGTTGGTTCGTAGGCGGTGTGTGCCGTATATGGGGTGTGGAGTTCGTGCCGGGTGTGCCCTCTGACGTCTCGCCTGACAAACTGAATGCGGTGCTGGCGACCTTCCATACCTCGTTCAATGTCATCAACACCTGCATCCTCATCGGCTTTGTGCCGCTGCTGGAGAAACTCGTTTCCACCATTATTCCTGCCAAATCGGAAGAGAAGAAACGCAATGACCAACTGGTCTTTATCTCCGGCGGATTGATGTCCACCTCCGAACTCTCCATTTTGCAGGCATGGAAAGAGATTCACGTCTTCGCCGTGCGTACGCAACGGATGGTGGGTATGATTCATGACCTGATTAACGAGCAGGACGAAGCGACATTCAACCAGATAGCCGAACGCGTGGAGAAATACGAGGGTATCTGCGATAGAATGGAATATGAGATCGCGCAATACCTCAACGAGGTAGCCAACGGCCGTCTGTCCGAGTCCTCCAAACGCGAAGTACACAAGATGCTGCGCATCGTGGGCGAGCTGGAGTCCGTAGGTGACGCCAATTTCAAACTTTCGCGGCACATCCGCCACAAGCACGAGGCGCACATCACCTACACCGACTACCAGAACAAGAACGTGGAGATGATGTTGTACCTTGTCTCCGGCGCGGAGACGAAGATGGTCGAAGCCCTGGAACGCCTCTCCATCACCGAGGATGAGTTCCTCGACATGACCAACATGGAGAACGAAATCAACAATTTCCGCAACGAACTCAAGGCGCAGAACATGCAGCATATCACCGACAAGGAGTACGACTACTCCACCGGCGTCAACTACATGGACATCATCGTCGAACTGGAGAAAATGGCGGATTATATCATCAATGTGGACGAAGCCCTCTACGAGCACAAGCACGATAAATAGCTCTTCGCATGACGGTTCCTACTTGGCGGACAAGTCGGATCTCTTAATATCCGGGTGGCAATACTGGCGTTCTTTAATCGTTGGTTTGCCGCCCGCTTCTATTGCTTGTTGCGGGCAGGCATGCAGGCACGCCAGACAAGCTGTGCAATGCGGACCGATACCGGCTTTCTCGTCTATTGCGATGTTACGCATCGGGCACATTTTCACGCAGATACCGCACCCGATACACTTGCTCTCGTTTACTGCCGGACGGAATGTGCGTAGCATCCATTCCTCCATTCGCCGTGTTCCCATTACCCAGGCTAACGGGCTCCACCAGCTGTAATGATAAGCATGGCGCTCGGCTTTGACGTCGTCTATAATGGTTTGGAGGCGGCTGGCAAAGCGGCGGAACTTCCATTTCTGGTCGTTCGGATTACGGCCGAACACAATAGCACTGTTATCCGGCACACGGATCTTGTGCGTATAAGCCACTCGGATTCCTTTTGCTTGCAGCAGTTTTCTTACCGTCCACGACGAATTGCCCGCCTGCGCGCCGCAAGGAATAATAATGAACACATACGCACGCGCGTTGATTTGCAACTTCGGCACCAGCGTGCGCACTGCCGGAGGCACATTGAAATCATACGAAGGATAAACCAGACCTATGCGCTTTTCGGAAGTCAGATCCTCGCGCACGGCTTGCGTGAGTGGTAGTACTTGTTCGTTGGTGGCAGCGGCTATGCTACGAGCGATAGCCAGACTGTTTCCGGTTCCTGAGAAATAAATTACCATAATTCATCTGTTTTGCGGTACAAAATTACAAATAAATTTTGATATATGCAAAAAAAGTTGTATCTTTGTATGCGCATTTCGGGAAGATTGAACATTTTGCCATTTTGTCACCCCCGACTTAACCCGATTTGCCTCCGATGCAAGTCCGATAAAACCCCGACCCGAAAAATACGACATTATGAGAAAGTTCTTTTTAACAAGCATGGCGGCGTTATGCAGCCTGAGTATGTGGAGTGCCGGAGCCGAGGCGCAGGACAGTTTGCGAACCATCGATTTGCAGGAAGTGGTAGCAACGGGCACGCGTGCTGCCGCAGATGCACGCCTGCTGCCGGTTACTGTTAACGTGGTGGATCAGGCTACGCTCACAGAGCGTTCCGAACCGAACATCCTCCCTACCCTGACGGAGCAAGTGCCGGGATTGTTTATCACCCAGCGCGGTGTTATCGGTTACGGCGTGAGTACCGGTGGCTCCGGAGGTATCAAAGTGCGCGGAATAGGCGGCCAGCCCAACACCGACGTGCTGGTGCTGATTGACGGACTGCCGCAGTACGCCGGTCTCTACGGCCACCCGATAGCCGACAACTACCAGACTTCGATGGCGGAACGCGTCGAGGTTATCCGCGGACCCGCGTCGCTCTATTACGGCTCCAACGCCTTGGGAGGCGTGATCAACATCGTCACCCACCAGCCTAAAAAGGACACTATCCTCACGCGTATTCATGCGCAGGGAGGTTCGCACTACTCGGTGGATGCAGGCATCACGAATCAACTCCGCCGCGGCAAATGGACCGAGGCAGTGGGATTCAACTATGTCCGCACATCGGGTCACCGCCCCAACACCGCATTCAGCCAATACAGCGGTTTCGCGCGTGTGGGCTACGACATAGACAACCACTGGTCGCTCAATGCCTCGGGCAACATCGCCTATTTCAATACCGCTAACCCGGGCACGGTGACTGAGCCTGTTTTGGAGAGCAGTCAGCATGTCCTGCGCGGAATGGCTACACTCTCCGCCGAAAACCGCTACGAACGAACCGAAGGTGCCGTCCGGGCCTATTATTCCGGAGGCCGCCACCGCATCAACGACGGCCACAAAGCCGGCGAACCAGCACCTGCTACCGAGTACAACCACACCGATCTGATGCTTGGCGTGAGTGCCTATCAGACGGTCCGCATGTTCCGGGGCAACCACACCACTTTCGGCTTTGATTACCAGCATTTTGGAGGTCATGTGTGGAACCGTGTGCTGGCAAATAACACCAACAATGAGGTGGTCAACAAAACGCTCTACGAACTGGCAGGCTATATTGATTTCCGCCAGCAGGTGGTGGAGTGGTTCTCGCTGGATGCAGGAGTGCGGCTGGGCTGGCACTCGCAGGCGGGATTCTACTATGCGCCGCAGGCGGGACTCTCGTTTATCCTGCCGCATGACGCACAGCTCAAAGCCATCGTCAGCCGCGGTTTCCGCAATCCGACGATTCGCGAACTATACATGTACCCGCCGCAAAACGACAGCCTGCAGGCGGTCAATCTCTGGAACTACGAACTCTCATACAAGCAATACCTCTGGGACGGCAGAGTGCGGCTGGGAGCGAACGTGTTCTATCTGCACGCGAAGAACATGATTGAAACACGCCCGGTTGACGGCAGACCGCGCAACGTGAACACCGGCGAACTCAGGAATGCCGGAGTGGAAGCGGAGATCTCCGCTCGCGTTTGGCAAGGCCTCGTTCTGGCAGCCAACTACAGCTACCTCTATATGGCTAACCCCATCCTCGCAGCGCCTGAGCACAAACTGAATGTCTCCGCTACGTACCACCACGATCGTTTCCGCATCGGCACCTCCGTCCAATACATCCACGGCCTCTATACCCAATTGCCCTCCGTCGTAACAACCGCTACGGGCTCTCCCGTCACCACCTCCGCAGGCAATACCGTCACCACGGATCCCGGCACAAAGCAGAACTTCGTTCTGTGGAATGCACACGCCGCCGGACGCATCTGGCGCAACTTGTGGGCCACCCTGACCGCCGACAACCTCCTGGGAACGGAATATGAAATCAACGCAGGCTTCCCGATGCCCAAAACAACCGTCATGGCCGGCATCCAATTCACATTCTGAACCCATTCGGAACCCATTCAGGCCCCGTTCCGAATCCGTTCCGAATCCGTTCCGAGTCGGGTGATTCCCGACGGTCAGCCGACGGTCAGCCGACGGTCAAGTATGACGATAGTATGACGATGGTATGCCCGAAAACAACAAAAAGTTAAATTTCACAACATAATAACTGATGAAAAAACTACCTTTGATTCTTTTCTCGTTCATGGCGCTGGTCAGTTGCACTGCCGGACAAGCGAACCGCCGGACTGACAGCCAAGCTGTTATCTCATCCGACACCGCCATAGTTTACATGACACAGGAGATATCCCCTGCTGCCCTTGTTCGGATCTACGAATCACTCGGCAGACCGGCTACCGGACGCGTGGCGGTGAAAATCTCCACGGGTGAAGCCGGCGGACACAACTATCTCAAGCCCGAACTGATCCGCCTTTTAGTGAACAACGTGAACGGCACGATTGTAGAGTGCAACACTGCTTATCGGGGAAAACGCAACACCACGGAGGCGCACTGGCAAACAATCCGTGACCACGGATTCCTGGATATAGCGCCCGTTGACCTCATGGACGAAGAGGGCGATTTCAGCATCCCTGTTGAGGATACTACGTGGATTAAATACGACCGTGTGGGCACGCATCTTAAGAACTACGATTTCATGATCAACCTTGCCCATTTCAAAGGCCATGCGATGGGAGGATTTGGCGGAGTGCTCAAGAACCAGAGTATCGGCGTAGCATCTGCGGCTGGCAAAGCGTATATCCATTCGGCAGGTATCACCGAGGATGTAGTCAAAACATGGTTCCATACCGGCAACCAGGATGGTTTCCTCGAATCGATGGCGGCGGCTGCACAAGCCGTGCACAACTATTTCGGACACGGTGAACGGATTCTCTATATCAACGTGGTGAACAATCTCTCGGTGGATTGCGACTGCGACAGCCATCCGGCTGCGCCGGAAATGAATGACATCGGTATTCTTGCCTCGCTGGATCCGGTAGCGTTGGACCAGGCATGTGTGGACTTGGTTTTCAATTATCCGTCCGTGAAAGGGGACGATGCAGCTGCACTGATAGAGCGAATCAATTCGCGTCACGGCATACACACGATTGAGCATGCAGCCCAAATAGGCTTGGGAAGCCGTGCATACAAAATCGTCAGCATTGACGGTGAGGATATGCTGGCGCATCTCAATGCGAACGGTCTAAGCCTGCTGGTGCGCAATCAGGGACTAACTACGCAGCATGAGAATCGCGGCGTAAACGATTTGCTTGACTTACTGGAAAATCAGCCCGAACGCCTCAAAGGAGCCGTGGTGGCAGACAAAATGATCGGAAAAGCCGCTGCTGCACTCATAATCAGCGGAGGTGTCAAAGCCGTCTATACCAACCTTATCTGCACACCTGCACGCCTGCTGCTGGAGCAGGCGGGAATACCTGTTTACGCAGAGGAGGAAGTGCCGCAGATTCTCAACCGCGACCGATCGGGGCAATGCCCTATCGACAGCCGGCTCAATGAGGCACAAACGGCTGAAGAATGTGTAGCTATCCTGCGTGCCCTGTAAATCGTACATCGTACATCTTCTTATGTTAAGAAAAATCCGAATAACGCTCGCTGCTGTCTGCTTTGTATTGATCAATATGCTGTTCCTTGGCATCAGCTGGGGAATAAGTCAGCACATTGCCTGGGTCGCGAAAATTCAGTTTCTGCCTGCATTGTTAGCGCTGGATTACGCTATGTTGCTGGTTCTCATAGCCGTGACGCTTCTCTTCGGGCGCATTTATTGCTCTGTCATCTGTCCTCTCGGCATCATGCAGGATATCTTCGGCTGGGCAGGTAAGAAAGCTAAGAAGAACCGCTATTCCCATTCGCCGGAGAAGAAATGGCTGCGCTATTCTGTACTGGCAGTGTTTATCCTCTGCCTCATCATCGGCTTTGCACCCGTTACTACTCTTTTGGCGCCCTACTCCGCCTACGGCCGCATCGTCAACTCGGTCTTCCGGCCGTTATACGATTTACTGAACAATGGGCTCGCTGCATTTGAGAGCCGGTACGATAGTTATGTCTTTAGCGAAGTGCAGTTGTGGATGCGTAGTGTTACTACGTTCATGATAGCTCTGCTCACATTCATTATTCTTGGTTTTCTGGCATGGCGCAACGGCCGCACTTACTGCAACACCGTCTGCCCTGTCGGAACGATACTCTCATTCTTCAGCCGCTTCTCGCTGATGCGCGTGCAGATGGATAAGTCCCGATGCAAGAACTGCTCCTTATGCGAGAAAAACTGCAAGACCGCTGCTATTGATTACAAATCCGGTACAGTGGATGCCGCCCGTTGCATCACTTGCGGCGATTGTTTGGACAAGTGTAAATTCGACGCGCTGCATTATAAGCCCGTTCTGCATCTGCATAAATCAACTCAAGATCCCGCTGAACCGGATCTTAACAAACGGGCCTTTCTGACAGGCGCGGTCTTGGCTACAAGCGCTGCCGTGATGGCGGAAACGAGAATCAAAATGGATGGCGGTCTGGCGGTGATTGAGGACAAACAGGCACCGCACCGAGAGACGCCCGTTACGCCTCCCGGATCTGTCTCTGCCTACAACTTGAACCGCCATTGCACGGCCTGCCAGCTATGTGTCAGCGCGTGCCCGAACAATGTGCTGCGTCCCTCTGCCGACCCGCTTCATCTGATGCAACCGGTGATGTCGTTCGAGCGAGGCTACTGCCGCCCCGAGTGTACGCGCTGCAGTCAGGTCTGTCCCACAGGCGCTATACGCCCGATTACCAAAGAGGAGAAAACTGCCATCCATATTGGTCACGCCGTATGGATTGAGCAGAACTGCATCCCTGTCTCCAACGGCGATCATTGCGGCGCATGTGCGCGGCATTGCCCTGCATGGGCCATTCAGATGGTTGAGAAAGAGGTGAACGGCAAGCTGGTTGAAGTTCCGGTAGTCGATTCAGAGAAATGTGTCGGCTGCGGTAAATGTGAGAACCTCTGCCCTGCCCGCCCGTTCAGTGCTATCTACGTGGAGGGAAACAAGATGCACCATCTTAATTGACCGAGACGGTAAATGGTAAATGACCAAATCGTAAATGACTTTATGGATAGAAGAGATTTTATCAAACATAGCGCAGCTGCCGTAGCCGGCACGTCGGTAATACTGAGTGCGTGCCGTAATGGAAAGCCCAATGACCCATACGGCGAAGCTGATCGTTCGACCGCAGGGAGATTAGAAATGGCAAATGACCTAACGGCAAATGGCATGACCCTTCGCACCAACCCGAATACTGGTGACAAAGTGTCACTCTTGGGGTTTGGGATGATGCGTCTGCCTGTACAAGCAGGCGGCTCCGCACGCGACAATCAGGACTCGCCTATTGACCAGGAGGCTGTCAATGAGATGGTGGACTACGCGCTGGAGCACGGCGTTAACCTCTTTGACACATCGCCGGTTTACTGTCAGGGCTTGTCCGAACAATCTACAGGAATAGCCCTTTCACGCCACCCGAGGAATAGTTATTTTATTTCCACCAAGCTCTCCAATTTCTCGTCCGACACATGGTCTCTCGCCGAGTCCAAGGCGATGTTCGAACACTCGCTTCAAGAATTGCAGACCGATTACGTGGACTACCTGCTGATGCATGGTTTGGGAATGAGAAGCGGCGGAATGAGTGTCATGGAGACTTTTCATAAACGGTATATCGAGAACGGATTGCTTGATTGGCTTGTCGGGCAAAAAGCCCAAGGACGTATCCGCAATCTCGGTTTCTCGTTTCATGGCAGCCCCGAGGATCTGAATGCTATTCTCGCCTTGCATGACGTAGGACGCTACCATTGGGATTGTGCGCTTATCCAGCTCAATTATCTGGACTGGCGCCACGCCAAGGAGATCAACAAGCGCAACTCCAATGCGGAACTCCTGTATGCCGAGTTGGAGAAACGCGGCATTCCGGTGCTGGTCATGGAGCCTTTGTTGGGAGGACGTTTGGCCAACCAACCGGACGCTATCGCACACCGCATGCGCGAAAAAGACAGCCGTTTCTCACCTGCGGCATGGGCTTTCCGTTTTGCCGGTTCGCCAAGCGGAGTGCTCTCAGTCCTCAGTGGGATGTCATATATGGAACATCTCCGGGAGAATATCCGCACATACTCTCCCCTTGTCCCGCTTACGTCGGACGAGGAAGAATGGATACTCGGGCTGGCCAAAGACATCTTTGAACTCAAAGCTATTCCTTGCACTACCTGCAATTATTGCATGCCCTGCCCGTACGGATTGAACATTCCGGCTATTTTTGCGCATTACAACAAGTCTGTCGCGGCTGGAACAATCTCCTCGGCTGACAAGGGCAGTGAATTCCAACGCAATCGTCGGGCTTTCCTTGTAGGATATGACCGCGCTGTGCCAAGCATCCGGCAGGCTGACCATTGTATCGGGTGCGACCGCTGCATCCGGCTTTGCCCGCAACACATAGACATTCCGCATGAGATGGTGCGCATCAACCGTCTTGTGGAAAAACTAAAACAAACACTATAAATCATAATCATTATGCACATTGGTATTACAGAAATCGTTATTATCGCGCTGATTATTCTGCTGCTCTTCGGCGGCAAGAAAATTCCTGAACTCATGAAGGGATTGGGCAAAGGCGTCAAGTCATTCAAGGACGGCATGAAAGAAATCGACTCCGACGAAGACGAGAAAAACGAATCAAAAACGGAAAACTGATAGCTGATAGCTGATGGCTGATTCTTTTTGGGATCATTTGGACGAACTGCGCAGTGTGTTGATTCGCTGCGTAGTAGCGTGGTTAGTGTGCGCGGTGGCTATGTTCTGCCTGCGCGAACCGCTCTTTGCCATTATCTTCGCCCCGTCTCGTCCTGACTTTATCACCTACCGGCTACTAGAGCAGCTTCCTTCTTTCAACTTTCAACTTTCAAATTTCAACTCTCAATTCATCAACACTCAGCTGGCCGCGCAGTTCACCACCCACATGGAGGTGGCGGCAGTGGCGGGACTTATTGTCGCTTGCCCGTTCTTGCTTTGGCAGTTATACGGATTTGTCGCTCCGGCGTTGTATCCGAACGAGAAACGCGCCGCCAGACGGATCATCGGCTTTGGCACGCTGCTGTTTGCAGCAGGCGTGGCACTCAATTACCTCATCATATTCCCCTTCGCTTTCCGTTTTCTGGCTTCCTACCAGGTACAACCGGAAGTCGTCAACCAGATCGCCTTGGATTCATATGTATCCACACTGCTCATACTCTCCCTTATCATGGGTGTGCTATTTGAGATGCCTATAGTGGCATGGGCGCTTGGCAAGGCGGGAATCTTGGAAGCCGAGTGGCTGAAACAATACCGTAAACATGCTTTGGTGGCACTCATGATTATCGCCGCCGTCATTACACCTACAGGCGATGCGTTCACGCTCATGCTCGTCACCCTTCCGTTATACCTGCTCTACGAACTAAGTATCAGGATGATCAGATAGGTATGTTTGTCCATATTGATTGCAATAATTTCTTTGTCAGTTGCGAGTTGGTATCTCGTCCTGATTTGCAAGGCAAACCGGTGGTCGTGGCGAACGATAATGACAACCACGGCGGTATTATTCTTGCGCTCAATCAGGAAGCTAAAGCTCTCGGACTCAAACGAGGCAATCCGCTGTTTCAGGTAATGGATATCATCCATAGCCGGCAAGTCACTGTTATTGATGTGCACCATAATCTTTACCACGAGATCTCAAAGCATATAATGGATGTCGTACGCGGCAGCGAACTGGTTTTGGATTTTGTACAATATAGCGTAGATGAGTTTTTCGGCACTATGCCGGACGACGACCCTGTCAGGCTGCGCTCTTTTCTGAAACAGGTTAAGGATCTGATTTGGATGGAGACGCATATTCCCGTTTCGTGCGGAGCAGGCATGACATACTCTTTGGCTAAAATCGCCACGCATTTTGCGAAGCGCTACCCCGGTTATCGCGGTATTTGTATCATGCCTGCCTCCAAACGCCGGAAAGCCTTGGAGAGTTTGCCGGTTAAAGATGTATGGGGATTAGGAAGACGCAGCGTGAAACCCTTGCAAAAACTACAGATACAAACAGCTTGGGATTTCACCCTGTTGCAGGAGCAGGCTGTCAGGAAATTATTCGGTGTCCGGGGACTTCGCACGTGGAACGAACTGAATGGCATTCCGGCGTTGGAATTGACCGGCAAATCGGCCCGCCAGCAATCTATCATGTACAGCCGCACTTTTGCTGCAATGATCGGCACACGGAAAGAGTTGAGCGCACAACTCAGCAATTTCTCTGCAGCAGCCTGTCGCCGGCTGAGGACACAGAAATCGCTTTGCTCTTCCGTTACTGTTTTTCTGGCTACCAACCGCCATCGGGATGATCTTCCCCAATATACCAACGAGCAAACCATACGGCTCAGAACAGCTACAGACGACACCATACAAATCACATCTGCAGTCGAATTATTGATTGACAGGCTCTTCCGCCCGAACTACCTGTATAAGCAGGCCGGCGTCATTCTCTCCAACCTGCAGGAGAGTGATGGAGTGCAATTGGATTTGTTCACCACTGATTATGCGGAAGAGAGTGAGCGGAGAAAAAAACTGATGCAGGCTTTCGACCGTATCAATACCAAGTATGGAAACAACCGGCTCCATTTCTCCGGCCAGGGTGACGCAGTTTCCGAACAGATGGCGGGATTTATGCGACCGCACAAAATTGACCAATAATCATATTCTTCGTAAGAAAAATGACTACACGCTTGTGTATATCATTTTTTTTTAGTACCTTTGCGCCATAATTTCAAATAGTATAACGTCATGAACAGAGACACTGAGATTTTCGACGTCATTCGCATGGAGCGGGAGCGTCAAACCAAAGGAATTGAGTTAATCGCCAGCGAGAATTATGTGAGCGACCAGGTTCTCGAAGCCATGGGTAGTGTGCTCACCAACAAATACGCGGAAGGTTATCCCGGTCATCGTTATTATGGAGGATGCGAGGTAGTGGATATTGCGGAAAACATTGCCCGTGACAGACTCAAAAAGCTCTACAACGCCGAATATGTCAATGTACAGCCACACTCTGGTGCGCAGGCCAATATGGCCGTCTTCATGGCATGTTTGAAACCCGGTGACACGTTCATGGGACTCAACCTAAGCCACGGAGGACACCTCAGCCATGGATCGGCTGTCAATTTCAGCGGACTGGTATTCAATGCTATCGCCTATAACCTGAACGAAGAAACAGGTCTGGTTGACTACGACAATCTCGAATTGATGGCACGTACTCACCGCCCGAAACTGATTATTGCAGGTGCCTCTGCTTACAGCCGCGACTGGGACTACGCACGGATCCGTCGCGTTGCGGATGAAATCGGTGCTATCTTCATGGTGGATATGGCTCACCCTGCCGGATTAATCGCTGCAGGATTATTGGAGAATCCGCTCAAATATGCTCACATCGTGACATCAACAACCCATAAGACATTGCGAGGACCGAGAGGCGGTGTTATTCTGCTTGGAAAAGATTTTGACAACCCATGGGGCAAGACGACGCCTAAAGGAGAAATCAAGAAAATGAGCGCCTTGCTCAATTCCGCAGTCTTCCCAGGCACACAAGGTGGACCGCTGGAGCATGTGATAGCCGCTAAAGCTGTTGCTTTTGGTGAAGCGCTTACAGAGGATTTCAAAGCGTATCAGAAGCAGGTGAAGGCGAACGCGGCTGTGATGGCGCAGGCTTTTATGGACAAAGGCTACAAAGTGATTTCGGGCGGAACGGACAACCACTCTATGCTTATCGATCTCCGTACAAAATTCCCGGAACTGACTGGCAAAGTAGCAGAGCAAGCGCTCGTAGCGGCAGATATTACTACCAACAAAAACATGGTGCCCTTTGACACACGTTCCGCTTTCCAGACATCTGGTATGCGGTTCGGTACGCCGGCTATCACCACACGCGGACTGAAGGAAGACAAAATGGGATGGATTGTCGAACTGATTGACAGGGTACTGACAGAGGTCAACGCTAAGAATTCAGATATTCATAGCGCTGAGAAGGTTATTACTGCAGTACGCGAGGAAGTCAATCGTGAGATGAATCGCTACCCGCTCTTTGCGTGGTAGGACTAATCCTGTTGGTCATATCTCTGCTTGCGGATTTGATTCGGAGTCAAACCGGTGTGTTTCTTGGTGTATTGGCAGAAGAACGAGGCATTGGGGAACTGCATCTTTCTGGCAATTTCATTGACTGGAAGCGTAGTATGGCGTAGTTGCTTCTTGATTTCCGAGATGGTTATAAATGCTATCCATTCGCTGGCGGATTTGCCGGAACGAGCTTTGGAAACCTCGGAGAGATACTTGGGAGTAATATTGAGTTGCGCGGCAAACCATTGTACCTCGCGCTGGTTGGAATTCAATTGCATCAGACGCATGAATTCATGGAAAATATAATCGCTTTGAGTGATCGACAAATGCTCTCCTTCGGAGGATATTATCATCACTTGATCCAGATAGTTGAGTATTTCCATTGAGGCTGCAATACAAATCGACTGCTCTATCTCGCGACGGTAATTGGATTGCATGGCATTGAGTTGGATGGATAAGATCTCAAAGTAAGAGTAGCACAATCTCACGCCTGACTCACTCAGGTGGATTACAGGGTTATTTCTTAGAAATTCCTGTTTCTCCCACCATCGGGGCTCGCTGTGGAAATGATGGAGCATCATCTGCTCGAACAAGGACTCATGAATGGTCAGTTGGTAGAACAGGAAATCACGCGAATTGGTGTACGTGCCGAATTCCACTTCAAGTGATGGCAAACGCACATACAAATCGTTTGCACCAACGTGAATCATGTGGTGATTAACTTCAACGTCAATGGCTCCCTGGATACAAAAGAGCACTGTCATTGTGTTTTTTGTGCGAGTTTTGGCGTACTCATGGATACCTTGCAAATCATTCGACAACAAGATGGTTGGAGTAGATAGCGTCATAACTGTTAAGAGTAATAGAGTAAGTGGTTTGTAGAATTCGCTGCAAAATTACTATTTTTATAGCAAATATCATTGCTGTCCCATTAAAATCAAATAGTGTTCTTTGAAATCATTGTAAATTAGTCAGTTACGAGAAAACTTGGAGTCAACGGATATTTTTTGTAACTTTGTAGCCAAATCGGAATAACAAAATGGCACAAGTTAAATTC
>JAFVDD010000024.1 GCA_017478725.1 Paludibacteraceae bacterium | reverse complement strand
CGGCAACTCATTTGTCAAGGGACTCTCAAACAAAGGTAAGTTCGCATATAGTGTCGCCGGTGATGCAGAAGTGACGGTAGCCCTTGGCGGTACCCTTACGGAGTATAACGTCAGCGGTATTACGGCTTCCGAAACGGGTATCCTATATAACAACGTCGTTTATGGCGGAGAAGGAGAAACGGTAACATTAGCATTGTCCCATATCCATAAAACCGACGCTGTTTGCACCGGCTATACTGCCGATAACGGCACCCTCTCCGGTAATGCTTTAACCATGGTGGCAGATAACAGTATCATCAGTGCTACTTGGTCGTCCGGTGGTATTATCCTCCACGGCGACGTGGCAGAGGACCAGATGCCGCTCATCAACACGTTGGCGGATGGTAATGCGTATGACGTCACCCTCGTTCGTCCCGTTTACCGCGATGGCAGCCACAACACCTTCTGCGTGCCCTTCGACCTCAACGAAGCCCAGATAGCCGCGTCCGAGCTGAACGGCGCACATATCAAACAGTTCATCGGAGCACATATAGACGGCGGGGCCCTGCGTATCGTGATTAAGGAAGTGACCTCTATCCAAGCGGGCTATCCCTACCTCGTGAAGTACGACACGAACGAAACGCTCCTCAACGAAATGCATTTCACAGGCGTCACGGTGGACAACGCCGCACCCGCTGTAGTCGAACTCGACGACGTTTACTTCCAAGGTCTCTATACACCGTTTACCCCGGGCGTTGAGAGTGCAGAAGATTTCCACCACCTCTTCGTCGGAACTAACGATAAGATATTCTGGTCCAACACCAACAATGCCCTCAAGCCTTTCCGTGCTTACTTCACCGTCAAAGCCACCAGCACCCCACAGGGTGCCCCGGTTCGCCGCGGCATGCCGGTGATGTTTGACGAAACGGAAAAAGCGAACGTCACAACCGGCATGGATGCAATAACAAGCAACGGGCAGCAACCGGTTAAGGTGATTCGTGACGGCCGGATGTATATCCTGCACAACGAGCGGATATATAGTGTGGACGGCCAATTGGTAAAATAATTAAAATAGCAAATCAATATAGCTTTATGAGAAAGAAGGTTTATTCAGAGCCACAAATGAGTGTCATATGCTTTACCGAAAAGACCTCTTTGATGAGTGGCAGTACTCTTGGTAATCCGGGAGAAACCATCCCGTCTGATGATCCCGGCAACGCGATCTGAGCCCTCAAGAGAGAAACTACGCCCCATAGGCGCACAGCACACTCCTTAAAAAAAGGAAAAAGTGGCATACACCCTTGTGTATGTCATTTTTTTTGTACCTTTGCAGCCGAATTAACCAAGACGAAGTCTCAAACTCTCAAACAACCGATGCCACCCAATGCCAAGCAAATGCACAATTCGTTTTTTACCTCAATTCCACAGACAGAATAGACATCCTACAGAGACGTCCGTAATGGTAACGAGATGCGAATGTAAATGAAGGCTAAACGAAGGCTAAATAGATGCAGAATGAAGGCTAAACGAAAAATATTTGGCATAAAAATCCTTTCAATCTTGCATATGTCAAAAAAAAGCAGTAAATTTGCAGGCAAATTTGCGTCGTTATGACGTTTGAGGAACTGAAACAGATTACCAAACAACGCGAGAAACGTACGATTGAGTACAAAGAAGCGTGGAGCGAGTTGCCCGGCAACTTGTTCGAGACCGTTTGCGCGTTCCTCAACCGCGACGGCGGGGTGATTGTTTTAGGGGCGCATGACGATGGATCTATTTCCAAAGGTGTCAATCCACGAGCTATCGACCAGATGTGCAAGAACATTGCCAATATCAGCAATAATAGCGAAATCCTCAAACCATCGTTCCTGCTGCAACCGGAGATAGTGGACGTGGAGGACAACCGGCAAGTGATTGTGATCCAAGTTCCTGCCAGCAGCCAAGCCCATCGGTTCAAGAATAAGTTCTACGACCGCAGTGTGGACGGTGATTTTGAACTCCGCACGGACGCGGAGATAAGCGCACTCTATTTGCGCAAGAGTTCCGGCTACACCGAGAACACGATTTATCCTTATTTGAAGACAGAGCATTTCAAAGAAGGTATCGTAGAGAAAGCAAAAAACCTCATCCATAGCGTGCGTGAGAATCATCCATGGTTGGCACTCAGCGATATGGATTTCTTCAAACAGGCTAACCTCTACCGAACCGATGTGCGTACGGGAGAAGAAGGTTTCACACTGGCAGCGCTTATGCTCTTTGGCAAAGATGAGATCATTCAAAGTGCATTGCCATATTATAAGATAGATTGTGTCCTCCGTCGAAGAAATACAGACCGTTACGACGATCGTTTTACGTCCTTCGGCAACATTATTGACGGCTACACGGATATTATGAACTTCTTCGAGAGATACTTTCCTGATCCATTCTATATGGAGAGGGACCAGCGTGTCTCGCTTCGTAATAAAGTGTTCCGTGAGGTAGTAGCCAACATGCTTATCCACCGCGAGTATCTCAATCCGTCAATTTCCATGATAGATGTTCGTCAGGATTATGTCTTGGTACAGAATGCCAACCGTCCGTTACGCGCGGGTGTTATCACGCCGGACAACTATACTCCGCATCCAAAGAATCCGCATTTGGCGAATTTCTTCGTGCAGATGGGACGCGCAGAGCACTTGGGTACCGGCGTGCGTAACTTATACCACTACGCTCCTATCTATCTCGGAGCCGAACCAACTATCACCGACGATGATATGTTCCGTATCCGTCTGAACATTGCCGAGTCCAAACAGGCAGAGATGGCTATGGGGACTACGGAAAGCGGGAAGACAACTCTCACAGGCAACATCCAAGAGACACCCCAAAAAACTAGGGAGAAAACTAGGGAGAAAACTAGGGAGAAAACTAGGGAGAAAATTCTGGAAGCGATTAAAGAAAATCCCCAAATCACAAGTAAAGTTCTTGCTGATACCATTGGTATTACAATCAAAGGGATTGAATGGCAAATTAAAGACCTAAAATTGCAAGGCATCATCCGTCGGGTCGGACCGGACAGAGGCGGTCATTGGGAGATATTGTCCAAAGATATATGAGCAAAAATATTCAAAACACAAATAATTTAACATTATGCAAAAGAGTCCATTACAGATTGCGCGTCAGAGCTATCAGCCGAAGATGCCGGTAGCGTTGCAGGGCGCAGTACGCCTCGTAGAAGGCGAGAAAACACAGTCCGTTGCAGACCAAGAGGAAATCCAAAAACTCTTCCCGAACACGTACGGTCTGCCGATTATTACCATGGAGCCGGTAGCGGAGTCGAAAGTAGAAAGTCAAAAGTCAAAAGCAGAGCCGTTAAACGTCGGTGTGATTCTCTCGGGCGGTCAGGCTCCCGGCGGACACAACGTCATCAGCGGTCTTTATGACGGTCTGAAAGCACTGAACCCGCAGAACAAACTCTACGGTTTCCTCGGAGGCCCGAGCGGTCTGATTGACGGCAAGTACCAGGAGCTGACCGGCGCTATCATCGACGAGTACCGCAACACGGGCGGTTTCGACATCATCGGTTCGGGTCGTACCAAACTGGAAGAGACTTGGCAGTTTGACAACGGTATTGAGGTCTGCAAGCAGTTGGGTATCAAGGCGATTGTCATCATCGGCGGCGACGACAGCAACACCAACGCTTGTGTGCTCGCCGAGTACTACCTCCAGAAACAATGCGGCATCCAAGTCATCGGTTGCCCGAAGACCATTGACGGCGACCTGAAGAACGAGATGATTGAGACCTCGTTCGGTTTCGACACCGCTTGCAAGACGTACGCTGAACTTATCGGTAATATCCAGCGTGACGCGAACAGTGCGAAGAAATACTGGCACTTCATCCGTTTGATGGGTCGTTCCGCAAGTCATATTGCATTGGAGTGCGCGCTGCAGAGCCAGCCGAATATCTGCTTGATTTCCGAAGAGGTAGAGGCAAAAAACATGACGCTCAACGACATCGTAGAGGACATTGTGAAAGTGATCGTAGCCCGCGCCAACGCCGGTCTGAACTTCGGTACCGTGCTCATTCCGGAAGGTCTGATTGAGTTCATTCCGGCCATGCGTGTACTGATTCAGGAGCTGAACGACATGCTCGCCAACAACGATGAGTTCACCGGTCTGGACGGCGACGACGCCAAGCGTGAGTATGTCAAATCCATGCTCACTCCGGCTTCGTGCGAGCTGTTCCGTTCGCTGCCGAAGGGCATAGCCAAGCAGTTGACGCTTGACCGTGACCCGCACGGAAACGTGATGGTGAGCCAGATCGAGACCGAGAAACTGCTGATAGAGATGGTACAGAAACGTCTGGCAGTTCTCAAAGCCAACGGCGAGTACAAAGGCAAGTTCTCCGCCCTCAACCACTTCTTCGGTTACGAAGGCCGTTGCGCGATGCCGTCGAACTTCGACGCCGACTACTGCTATTCCATCGGCGTGAACGCCACCCACCTGATTGCAGCCGGCAAGACCGGTTATATGTCGCTCGTGCGCAACCTGACCCGTCCAGCAGCCGAGTGGATTGCAGGCGGTGTGCCTATCACGATGATGATGAACATGGAGAAGCGTAACGGCAAGATGAAACCGGTTATCCAGAAGGCTCTGGTGGACCTCAACGGCAAGCCGTTCCAGTATCTGCAGGCACACCGTGAGAAGTGGGCAGACGCCAATACCAGTTATATCTACCCGGGTCCGATCCAGTACTACGGTCCGACGGAGGTCTGCGACCAACCGACCCGTACGCTGTTGCTCGAAAGAGGCAAATAAATTTAAGAGACCAAGTGACTAAGTACCAAGTACAAAGGAGTGTTTTGGGGCTTCTCCTGATAGTTTTCAGCATGACCCTGTCCGCCCAAGATTTTTCGGCGGATGGGGCATTGCTGAAAGCATACCTGACGGACGACATGCCGGCATGGAAAGCGCATATTGATGTGCGAAGGGACGATGTACAAAGTACAAAGGATTTATTGTACGAGTACGGGTATTGCGGGTATATCGTAGCGGAGGCGAAGAAAGACGGCAAAGAGACCTTGCTGCCGGAAGCCAAGCGGTACGTACAGCGTTTCCGCCGGCATACGGAGGCGGCAAAGGGCAAGTTGCCCAAAGGGCATTACGAGATGTACATGAGCGCGGTCTATGTCTATGAGTTGCGGCTGCGCGAGTCATTCCATCCGGTCAAGTCACTGGAGTTGGCGCGTGAGGCGGTGAAGGTGGCGCCGGAGGACCCGATGACGCTCTGTTATTGCGCTACGGCGCTGTTCTACGCACCGAAACCTTTCGGCAACAAGAAAGAAGCACTGGAGCTTTTTCTGAAAGCCGAGAAACGGTTTGAGGGCAAGGAATGGTATCACTGCTGGTGGCGGCCGGCGACGAAGATGTATATCGTACAGTGCTACCAGAAAGCGGGAAACAAGAAAGAGGCCCTGCGCCGTGCGCAAGACCTCTTGAGAGAGTACCCGGAGTACGGGTTTGTCACTTCGCTAATTCCAGCGCTGCAAGAATAAGCGGAGCTACGCCTTTGGGGTCGTCGTCCCGTACGCGCTCGTGGATATAATAGGAATAGGTGCCGTCCCGATAGGGGTTGCCGCCGAGTCCTGCTACTGCGCAGCAATCGGTCAGCGAGAGTGTCCCGTCATCGTTGAGGCGGATCTTATAGGTCTTTAAGCCGGACAGTATCTGTTCGGCTTTCTGTTTGTATTCGGGTGATAGGATACCCAGCCGTGCGCCTTTGGCGAAGGCGTAGCAGTACATGGCGGAGCAGGTGGACTCGAGGTAGTTGCCTTCTTCTCCTGCGCGGTCGGGCACTTGGTACCACAGCCGGGCGTCTCTATCCTGATAGGTCATCAGTGCGTCTGCCACACGGCGGAGGATAGCCTCCAGTTCCGGCCGTTCGGGCAGGTCGGAGGGCATGAGTTCCAGCACGTCGCAGAGCGCCATGACGTACCACCCTTCGGCTCTTCCCCATGTCTCGGGGCTGCAACCGGTGATACTGTCCGCCCATCCCATACGGCGGCTCTCGTCCCATCCGTGGTGGTTGAGGCCGTTGGGTTTGAGCGTGTGTCTGTCCACGATGAGGAACTGGCGTGCAATGTCGCTCCATGCTTCCGGTTCGGGTTTCCACGCCGCATAACGGGCATAGAAGGTCGTGCCGGTGAAGAGTCCGTCAAGCCACATCTGGTGTTCGTACACCTGCTTGTGCCAGAAGCCGCCTTCGGCGGTCCGAGGCTGGTTGCGCAACTGGTCACGGAGGGTCTCTATGGCAATCGTGTATTCGGGCTTGGGGGCTATCCCGTTGAGGAGAATGAGAAAATTACCGCCCTGGATACGGTCCATGTTATAGAGGGACTGCTTGTAGGTGAGGATGGTGCCGTCCTGTCCGATGAACTGGTCTGCAAAACGCTGCGCGTGAGCCAGATAGGCGGTGTCGCCCGTAGCGGAATAGAGTTCCACGAAAGCGCGTGCCATGAGGGTGGGAGTGTATTCCCATTTGGGTTTGGCGGCGCCGTCACAGGTCCATAACTCGGGGTTGTGCCGCATCTCGGAGCGGGCGATCTCTTCGGCAAAAGCGAGAGAGGAGTCTTCCGGTGCGCAGGCGGTCAGGATGACAGCCACGACAAGAAGAAGATAGCAGGTGATATGTTTCATATACAGTGATTTTTGTATCGGCTGCAAAAGTACTGCTTTTTTTTGAGATATACAAATTTTCATTGAAATATTCTTTTTTATACCATATATGCCTTCTCTAAATGTAAAATGGCACATTTTTTGCATTAAATAGTCCGGCAAAAAAAATATAAAGCAATGGAAATCAAACAATCAACACGTATTCAGACATCGCTCCTGAACGGAGTAGAGAAAAAAGCGTTAGTATGGATGGCATCACGGATGCCGCAATGGGTAACAAGCGATATGCTGACATGGTTCGGACTTTTCGGTTCGTTCCTTGGCGGTCTGGGTTTTTTCCTGACACATTATAGTATCTATTGGCTCTGGCTGTCCTGTCTGGGACTTGTAATCAACTGGTTCGGGGATTCTTTGGACGGTACAATAGCCCGCGTGCGGAACACCCAGCGTCCGCTTTACGGCTATTATCTGGATCATAACATTGATACTATTACCGAGGCGTTTATGTTCATCGGCGCAGGCCTCTCGCCGCTGATGAACCTCAGTGTGGCGGTGCTTTGTTATACGGCGTATCTCGCCCTGACGGTCTATGTCAGCATCAATGCGCACCTCAAGAGCGAGTTCAAACTAACGTACGGCAAGATGGGTCCCACGGAGTTCCGCTTAATCATCATCATTGCCAATATCCTATTGATGTATGTCCCGGCTCTTACCGCTTATCATGGTTCGTTTGAGTATTTCGGCAAGACCGTTCATTATGGTTCGCTGGATATCATCGGTGCGGGTATTCTGTGCATCCTTGCGATCTTCTATTTCGTCAGTTTCTTCAGGGATCTGCATTGGTTCGCAAAGAAAGACCCGTTAGTCAAACATCCGCAAAATGAGCAGCATTAAGTTCAAGGAAATAATAATCAGGTATTTGAAATTCGCAGCATCGACGCTGGCAGGAATGGCAGTAGATATGCTCGTTCTATGGCTTTGTTCGCACTATCTGTTCAAAGGCCGTTATTGGGGCGAGTATCTGCTCTCGCCGTTTATATCGTTTGAGTGTGCCGTGCTGACTAATTTTGTATTAGCCTATTTTTCCGTGTGGCGCGACCGGGTCTCTGCTCACACTTTCCGGTCATTCCTCCGTCACTACGCAGGGTATAATCTCTCTTGCACCAGTACATTCCTGATTAAGATGGGTGTCTTGCTGCTTATCGAGCGTTTCTCGGGCGGATGGGATGTGCTAATCTGTAACATCCTTGCTCTCAGCGTTTCCGGAATAGTGAATTTTGCGCTGAGCGAGCATGTGATATTCAGAAAGAAAAAATAGAGTATCTTCATGAAAACCTTGCATATGTCAAAAAAAATCAGTACCTTTGCATCCGAATACAATCTAAATCATACATGAAGGCAGTTTTTATCAATGGTTCTCCGCGTAAGAACAAAAACACCGCGCAGATGCTGGAGTCCGCCATGAAGGGCGCACAGGAAGCAGGCGCGGAGGTAGAGATGATTCATCTTTACGGTTTGAATTATCAGGGGTGCAAGTCCTGTTTCGCCTGCAAACTGAAGGGCAATAAAGTCAATGGTCTTTGCGCCATCAAAGATGAGTTGCAACCCATTCTGGAGAAAGCCGTCAACGCCGATGTACTGGTTATCGGTTCGCCCGTGTATGACTCATTCCCGACCGGCATGGCGCGTTCGTTCATCGAGCGGCTTGTCTTCCCTGCGGTCAATTACTGCGACTACTCGGCACCGAAGATCCGCAAGAAGATACAGTGTGCGGTTATCTACACGATGAATGCGCCGGAAGCACTTATGCAACCGCTGCATTACGATGTTATCCTCGGCGAGAACTGCCGCGTGCTGGGAATCTTCGGCAGCCAGCCGGAGATGCTCTGCTCGCATGAGACCTACCAGTTCAACGACTACAGCCGTTATGAGACTGCGGTGGATGAGTCCGTCCGTGCCGACATCCGCGCCAACCGTTTCCCGCAGGACTTGCAGAAAGCCTATGAACTGGGCAAACGGCTGGTAGAGAAAGCCTCTTAGTATGCCCACGAAAAAATAAACTCTATGTTACGAAAAATCCGAATAACTCTTGCCACGGTCTGTTTTGTGCTGATTAACCTGCTCTTCCTCGGTGTCAGTTGGGGGCTGAGCCAGCATATCGCATGGGTGGCAAAGATACAATTCCTGCCTGCTCTGCTGGCGTTGGACTATGCTATGCTGCTGATTCTCATTGCTGTGACGCTCCTTTTCGGGCGGCTCTATTGCTCTGTCATTTGCCCGCTGGGTGTGATGCAGGACATTTTCGGCTGGATGGGCAAGAAGGCGAAGAAGAACCGCTACACCCATTCGCCGGAGAAGAAATGGCTGCGTTACGGTGTGCTGGCGGTGTTTGTTGTCTGCCTCATCGTCGGTTTTGCGCCCGTGACGACGCTGTTAGCACCCTACTCCGCTTATGGACGGGTGGTCAACTCGCTCTTCCGACCGCTGTATGATCTGCTTAATAATGGTCTGGCGGCGTTCGAGAGCCGGTATGAAAGTTATATCTTCAGTGAAGTGCAACTATGGATGCGGAGCGTGACTACGTTCATCGTGGCGCTGCTGACGCTCGGCATCCTCGGTTTCTTGGCATGGCGCAACGGACGGACGTATTGCAACACCGTCTGCCCGGTAGGAACGATACTGAGTTTCTTCAGCCGTTTCTCGCTTATGCGCGTGCAGATGGATAAGGAGAAATGCAAGAACTGCTCGCTGTGCGAGAAGAACTGCAAGGCCTCGGCGATTAATTTCAAAGCAGGCACGGTGGACGCAAGCCGTTGCGTAGCCTGCGGCGATTGTCTGGAGGTCTGCCATTTCGATGCGCTGCATTACAGACCGCTTGCGCTGAAAGACCGCTCCGCTCAAAGTACAAAGACCGCTAACGCTGAAAGACAGCCCAATGCTTCGCGCCGTGCGTTTGTAACAAGCGCGGTGCTGGCTACAGGAGCCGCAGCGATGGCGCAAGCGAAGATGAAAGTCGATGGCGGCATGGCGGTGATAGAGGAGAAGAAAGCGCCTCACCGCGAGACGCCTGTCACGCCTCCGGGTTCGGTCTCTGCGTATAACATGAACCGCCACTGCACGGCGTGCCAACTATGCGTCAGTGCGTGTCCTAATAATGTGTTGCGCCCTTCTACCGACCCGATGAAACTCATGCAACCCGAGATGTCCTTTGAGCGCGGATATTGCCGCCCCGAGTGTACGCGATGCAGCCAGGTTTGTCCTACCGGGGCTATCAAAGCTATCACCAAAGAGGAGAAGACCGCCATCCATATCGGTCATGCCGTATGGATTGAGCAGAACTGCATCCCTGTGACCAATGGTGACCACTGCGGAGCATGTGCAAGACATTGTCCGACATGGGCTATTCAGATGGTAGAGAAAGAGATTAATGGCAAAGTTGTCGAAGTGCCGGTAGTAGATACCGAGAAATGTATCGGTTGCGGCAAGTGCGAGAACCTATGCCCCGCAAGGCCCTTCAGCGCCATCTATGTAGAAGGAAACACCATGCACCATATCAATTGAGAATTGAGAATTGATAATTGATAATTATGGACAGAAGAGAATTTATCAAACATAGCGCAGCAGCCGTAGCGGCTACATCGGTTCTGGCAACCGCCTGCAAGAACGGCAAAAATGACCAAATGGTAAATGACCAAATGTTAAATGGTATGACTTTGCGCACCAACCCGAACACCGGCGACAAGGTCTCGCTCTTAGGTTTCGGTATGATGCGTCTGCCGGTACAGGCAGGCGGTACGGCGCGGGAGAATCCGGACAGCCCGATTGACCAGGATGCCGTCAATGAAATGGTGGATTACGCCCTTGAGCACGGTGTCAATTATTTTGACACTTCGCCCGTGTATTGCCAGGGACTTTCCGAGCAGAGCACAGGTATCGCACTCGTACGCCATCCGCGCAACAGCTATTTCATTGCTACCAAGATGTCTAATTTCTCGCAGGAGATATGGTCGCGCTCAGAGTCAATCGCTATGTTCGAACGGTCGCTGCAATACCTGCAGACCGATTATATCGACTATCTGTTGCTGCATAGTGTTGGCGGTACGTCCAAAGGAAAAACATCCATGGAGACTTTCTACGGCCGCTATATGGACAATGGTATTCTGGACTGGCTCGTGGAGCAAAAGAACAAAGGGCGTATCCGCAACCTCGGTTTCTCGTATCACGGGGATGTGAAGATCTTTGACATGCTCCTTCAGTGGCACGACGAAGGCAAGTACCATTGGGATTTCGTGCAGATCGAGCTCAATTATCTCGACTGGCAGTACGCCGATGAGATCAATCCGCGCAACACCGATGCCGAGTACCTGTATGCGGAGTTGGAGAAACGCGGTATTCCGGCGGTCATTATGGAACCTCTTTTAGGTGGCCGTCTGGCGAACCAGCCGGACGCTATCGCTGCCAAGATGCGCGAGAAAGACAGCCGTTCCTCGCCCGCGGCATGGGCTTTCCGCTTTGCGGGAACACCCAAAGGAGTGCTCTCCGTCCTCTCCGGCATGACTTATCTGGAGCACCTCAAGGAGAATATCATTACCTATTCGCCGCTCGTTCCGCTCAGTGCGGATGAAGAGCAATGGATGCTCCGGCTGGCAAAAGACATCTTCGAACTCAAAGCCATCCCTTGCACCACCTGCAACTATTGTATGCCTTGTCCCTACGGCTTGAATATACCGGGTATCTTTGCTTATTACAACAAGTGTATAGCAGAAGGTATTATGCCCTCCACGGAAGGCGATGACAATGAATACCGCCGCAACAGGCGCGCTTTCCTTGTGGGCTATAACCGCTCTGTGGAAACACTCCGTCAGGCCGACCACTGCATCGGTTGCGACCATTGCGTGAGCCATTGCCCGCAGCGCATCGACATCCCCAAGGAGCTGCAGCGCATCGACCGTTTTGTGGACCAATTGAAGCAAAGAATGTAGTTTTTTGCTCCGCCCTTGCATATGTCAGAAAAATTCTGTACCTTTGCACCCGAAACGGGACAAAAAAGAGACTGAAAAATGTTTAACATCGTTTCATAGTAGTTCCAAATAGCAGACGTTGCGCTGACCTTGCGCAGAGGTTAGAGGGATGTTGGTATGGTACTTGAATCTTAATAATCGTCCTCTTTTTGGCACGGATTTTGCAACTATCCGTGTGCAATTAAAATTATTCGGAACTATGAAAAAGATATTTAGATTTTTAGGCATCGTGCTGCTTATCGCAGCAGTCAGTGCCGCAACCACATTCGCTGTCTTGCGATGGAATGACGAATTAAAAATTACGAATTACGAATTGACCAGTTTGGGTGCCGACAAAGATTCTTTGTCTATGCCAATTGCCTACAGCCGTTTTGCTTCGTTGCCGCAGGCTGGGGAGACGGATTTTACACAAGCAGCCGAGCTGTCCGTCAATGCCGTTGTACACGTCAAGACGACGTACCGCAACCAGGTTTCGTCCCAACAGATGGATCTCTTTGAGTTCTTCTTCGGCCGCCCGGGACAGCAACGCGAGATGCCGGCGCAGCAGGCTTCCGGTTCGGGTGTCATCATCTCCGAGGACGGATATATCGTCACCAACAATCATGTCATCGACCGTGCGGACCAGATTCAGGTCGTGCTCAACGACAAACGCGAATACACGGCTACGCTGGTCGGCACTGACCCGAACACGGATATTGCGCTCCTGAAAATCGAAGAGACAGGACTGCCGGTAATCCTGATGGGCAACTCCGACGACCTGCGCGTCGGCGAATGGGTGCTTGCGGTCGGCAATCCGTTCAACCTCACTTCTACCGTCACGGCGGGTATCGTGTCCGCCAAGGCGCGTAACATCAATATCCTCAACGCGGAGATGAAGATTGAGTCGTTCATCCAGACCGACGCGGCAGTCAATCCCGGCAACTCCGGCGGTGCGCTGGTCAACACACGCGGCGAACTGGTGGGTATCAACACCGCCATCGCCTCGCAGACAGGTTCGTATTCGGGCTATAGTTTTGCAGTGCCGACCAGTATTGTGCAGAAAGTAGTGAGCGACATCCGCCAGTACGGCGTCGTACAACGTGCTATCCTCGGCGTGCAGATGCGTGAAATCACGTCCGAGTTGCAGAAAGAGAAGAAACTCAGCACGTTACAAGGTGCGTACGTGGAGCGCGTAGTGCCGGACGGTGCGGCAGAGAAAGCAGGCATCAAGAGCGGCGATGTGATCACGCGTGTGGACGATGCGGCTGTCAAGACCGGTACCGACCTGCAGGAACATATCGGGCGTCACCGTCCGGGCGACGTAGTCTCTGTCACACTCCTGCGCGACGGCAAGACCATGACTGTTCAGGCAACGCTCACCAACCGCGATGGCGGAACAGGAGTCATCTCTGCCGAGGACAAAGCGTCCGTTCTAGGCGCCACGTTCTCCGAACTGACCGATGCGCAGAAAGAGCGGCTGGGTATCAACTACGGCTTGCAGATTAAGTCGCTCAAGGCGGGAAAACTGAAGAGTGCCGGTGTTCCATCGGACTTCATCATCCTGAAAGTCAACAACCGCTCCGTGCGCACCGAAGAAGACCTCGACGACATCGTCCGCCGTGCCAATTCCGCCTCTGAGCGCGACCGCGTTCTCTTCATCACCGGCTGCACGCCACAAGGCCGTATCCGCTACTATGCTGTCAATCTGGCAGAGTAAGGATGTAGATTGTTAAGATTCCGAATGATAAATGGGGCGATTTCGCCCCATTTATCGTCCCGTATCTTTCCCGTACGTCTCTCGTATGAGGCAGCTAAACGCAAAAAGTGACGATATTCACAGATTTATATGCATAAGCTTTGAAATAAGCTTATACTTTTCTCCAAAGTTCGCATAAAGTATTCCTGCCAAAAATATTTGCAGACCTCACTTTCCCCTGTCTCTCAATATGCAAGGCTTTTGAATTTTCTTGAAGACATGCAGCAATCGCTCCATGTGCTTTTCCTGTTGCCCCATACCGTCCAAGCAATTCTATGTATGCTTGGGGTTGTTGCAGAATAAACTCTATAATGAACTGATGTGAATCAAAGGAACTATTCATTACATCAATTACACGAAGTGCTTGTTCTATTGAAATAACATGTTTATGCAAATTGCTCATGACCGTTTTATTGTTTAATGAACACACCCGAATTACCTTGAGTTTGGTAAATATAATTTCCCGATGGATAACCGGAAACATTCACATTTACAACATCTCCATTACCATTACGTGAATCCACTAATCTGCCATTCATGTCATAGATTCGAACTCCTTGCTCCTTTGGAGTCGGAATATTGATTTCACTTATTGCAGGATTAGGATATGCAGGCATATGTGTTGAACTTACTTGCGATAAACCTTGAATAGATTGTTTATTAATCTGATATATTTCAGTAGTGTATTCTATTGTGTTATCTGCATTAAAGTTGTATTTTATAATAGGATAAAACCATTTGTTATTATAAGAAACAAGACAATTTTGAGTGGTAATACTATATGCTGTCCCGAAATCGCATAAAACATTGCCACTTTTATCTATGAGAACCAGTTTATTTTGAAAATTTCTAATAAGACTATTATATTCTGTTAAAGAATAGCAAACGAGAACTTCATAATCATCATTATCATTGAAAAGTTTTGAATAAATACTATAACTGGAAACGGTATAATCAGTAAATTGTGGAATATTTCTTGCAACTATTTCGTTTTTTATTAACTCATAAGATTCGTCATATTTTTTTATTGTTAATGTATTACTATTATCCATTACGAGTTCATAGATAAAGCAATTGTCGAATAAGCTTTGAAAACTATAATCCATGTATTGATTTTGCTTGAAAGAGCCATTAAAATACTGAGTCCCAACTGCGCTATTATATGTATTACCAACTATACCTTGTTGATAACCTGCGTATATATAAGGATAATATGTTCCCTGTAGGGTCAATATTTTTGTAATTTGTGCGTTTGCAAATGTAGCAGCAAATAGGGCTGCAAGAATAAAGATTGATTTTTTCATAATTTCATTTGGCTGTTATATCCCGTTGCCTCGTCGGTTTTAATTGATTATTGTTGGTTGGTATGTATACACAAAATGCGTGAGTGCTTCTTATCTTACCTAGAGGCTGTAGGAATTGCCTGTATAACCGATAAGTCACACCCACGCAAAAACATGGGCGTTTAACAGACTTACTCTGGTTATACTTTGAAACTTCCTACATTCCTAGGTAACCGAATAAATCGCAAACGCGAATAATCAATATGTTATCGCGCGTCGCTACGCGCGTTTCTCCTGTTTAACGTCTCGGAGAGGGACGATATGTTATATTGTTTTTTTATCTGTTATTTAGTAATCCTGTGCTTGTCCCGAACTTGTCCTGTACTTGTCCTGCACTTGTTCGGTACTTGTTCGGTCTCCGCGCGGAGGTTATATCTTAGTTAATAATTCGTCGGTTGTTAATTCCATATTGGCGAAGGCAAACCATTTCTTACCGAGGTCCTTGAGACTAGCTCCAATATGATAAACAGTCTCATCAATGCACAAGAACCGGTCGTGCGAGCGGTCAAACGGCTCTACCTCTATCGGGGCATATTGGGCGTTATGTTTCTCTAAATCAAGGGACAGCTGCGGCGTGAGGTTTTTAGTATAGACCTTTGCCTTCACCCCTTTAGGCCGCTTGTCCAATATCGTAAAGACACTTTCGTCTATATAATTGTCTATCAGCACAATACGTTTCTTTGCCTCACGCACGCGTTCCGTAATAAAGACATAGGCATCGAAAATCTGACCGTCATAAAAGATTCCTTGTTTCTGCGTGACACTGCCATCATCCAGACGGCGGAAGATTTCTTCAAACTTCTTATCCGCCTCCTCTTGGTGAGCGGCTAAACTTAATTGCGTATGTTCAATTACCTCCAGCCGTTGGAACACCTGCGCGTTAGCCGCAATGAAACGCCGCATCGCCGTGAACGCCCGCATGATCTGGATGTTAGTGGCAATCGCTACAGGCGAACGGAGGACACTACTCAGCATCGCAATACCGTTTTCCGTGAAGGCGTAAGGGAGATACTTAATGTTACTACCTCTTGCGTTCAAGGTTGCAATTTGTGACCTTGAAGAATCTTCACTTGAGGTCGCAATTTGCGACTTCAAGTTTTCCTCCTCATCGTTCAAGGTCGCAAATTGCGATCTTGGAAAATCATCACTTGAAGTTGCATTTTGTGACTTCAAGATTTCATCTTCAGCGTTCAAGGTCGCAAATTGCGATCTTGAAAGTTCTGCCTCCTCTTTAGTGAGTTGGAACATAAAGTCCGCAGGGAAACGCTCTATGTTGCGTCTTACTTGCTCGTTAAGACGTCTTGTCTCCACACCATACAATCTCGCCAAGTCGCGGTCAAGAATTACTTGCTTGCCGCGGATGACTTGGATGAGGTTTTCGATATTCTCCCAAGGTTGCAATGGAGCGGACTCAACTTTTTCTATGTCCTTCTTCTTTGCCATAAATGCCTGTAGTTACATCACAATGTTGACAATCCTGCCGGGGATGACGATGATCTTCTTCGGGGTGTTGCCGGCGAGATATTTGGCGGTGTCTTCGTGGGCGAGGACAAGTTTCTCCACTTCCTCTTTCGGAGTGTCCTTCGGGCACTCGAGCGTGAAACGCACCTTGCCGTTGAACTGAACCGGGTACTTCTGCGTGTCCTCAACCAAGTACGCCTCGTTGCAAACGGGCCACGATTCGTTTACAACGAAATTGCTGATTGCTGATTGCTGATTGCCGATTGCTTGGCATCTATGCCACATTTCCTCTGCGATATGCGGAGCGTACGGCGCAAGAAGAACGGCGATGGGCTCCAAGATAGCGCGTTTGCTGCACTTGAGT
>JAFVDD010000001.1 GCA_017478725.1 Paludibacteraceae bacterium | reverse complement strand
GGCCACAGAGTCGGTTCCGGTTTCTCCACTCTGGAGATTATCCAGCGTGTACTGTTTGGCCTGCGAAGGAGTCATCTCCGTAATCGCACTCATGTTCATCGCAGCTACCATAGCTGCGCAAAAAAGAAGAATCTTTTTCATTACACTATAGATTTTCAATTAAGTATTATAGAAGTATATTATATGCAAATTAAAAATAAAAGCGTAAGCTTTCGTTTGCTTGGATTTGATGATTAGAGGTTCTCGACTACCTTACTTATTCAAATCTATGCACGGAAAACTCACGCTGGTACGTGAGCGTGCATAAACCGTACTTGAATAAGTAATAATGGTTGTTGAAACTGTCGAGATTTCTAACCATCAAGTTTTGGCTTATAACGCTTTGCTATGGCGCAACGCCTTGCGCCTTATGTCTTTTAAATTTTCACCGCTTTTTACGCTGTCGGTGCCAGTGCTCAAGGTTTAACGTCCGTGAGAGGACGATGGATTAAAGTTTTATATTCAAATTCCGCTACAAAGGTACAACAAAAAAATGACACTTGCAAATTAAAGTGCCATTTTTTGGATTTTTTCGCTCGGTGGTGTCTCGGTGGTCGCCCGGTCAGGAGCAGAAGATGAGCACCAGCAGCTGGGCACCCATGACACGCAGGAACGTGGTGAACGGATAGACCGTTGCGTAGCAAACGGAGGCTTGGTTGTTCTCGCTCGACAGCGACTGGGCGTACGGCAACGCCATCGCCGAAGTCATCGAGCCAATGAGCAGACCTATCACATTGAAATAGTTCATTTTCAGTCCCTTGTATGCTATCGCTCCTACTATCAGCAGAGGCACAATAGTAATCAAAAAACCATAACCGATCCACATATAGCCGCCCGCCATCAGTGTGGGAACGAAGTTCTCACCCACGCTCAAGCCCAATGCGGCGAGAAACAGTGTCAAGCCTATCTGGCGAAGCATCATATTGGCGGAAGTGGTAGAGAAAGTAACCATATTGTAATAGGGTCCGTAGTGTCCGATGAGGATGGCCACAATCAGCGAGCCGCCTACCAGACCCAGTTTGAAGGTATGCCCCATTCCCGGCAGCGGAATAGGCAGCAGCCCTACACAGATACCCAATACCATGCCGAAGAACACCGGCAGCAGATGCGGCGTGTCCAGACGCTTCAGTTCGTTGCCGAACGTCTCTGCTACGCGGCTCACATCGTTCTTGTCACCGACCACCATCAGTCGGTCGCCCAGCTGAAGCACCATATCCGGCGTAGCCAGCAGATCGATACCCGCACGGCTGACACGTGTAATAGTAGCATGATACTGCTGACGGAGGTTAAACGACCTGATTCGTTTGCCATTACACTCCGGACGTGTTACTGCTATGCGGCGGGAAATCAGGTGGTCGGACTTCTCGCGTTGCACACGCAGGTCGTAGTCCTTCATCTTGCCCAGCAGCCGCAAGGCATCCAGGTGCTGCTTGTCGGTCAGCACACGGATAGTGTCGCCGTTGCGGAAGGTCGTTTGCTCGTTGATCAGTTCATCGGAGCCGTCCGGGCGGATTACACGGCTGACCACCATCTCTTTGACGGGACAGACACGTTGCAGTTCGTCCAGCGTAACAATCTCCAGTTGCGGGTTGTTGAGCGTAATATCCACGCAGAGCGGCTCTTCATTGGATTGAGCCGCTTCATCACGCAGGCGTTTCTCCTCCTCGGGCAGGCGCACACGGAAACAGCGGCGAATCAGTTCCATTGCCAATATGACACCTACTATACTCAGCGGATAAGCGACAGCATAACCGGTAGCAATATCGGGATTGACAGAACCGGTAAGGTCCTGATACGCCTGTTGCGCAGAAGCCAACGAGGGCGTGGATGTTGTAGCACCTGACATCACACCTGCCATAGTGGACATATCTATTCCGGTAGTGTAATGCAGCACTATCGCGCACACGCAGCCTAAAAGCACAATGGCTGCCGCCAGCATGTTCAGCTGCAGCACTCCGCGTTTGAAGGGAGAAAAAGAAGGGCCAACCTGCAAACCAATGGAATAGACAAACAGAATAAGACCGAAATCCTTGGCAAACTGCGCTACATGATGGTCTATTTTAATGCCCAGAGAGGCCACCGCTATGCCCACGAAAAGCACCCATGTCACGCCCAAGGAGAATTGCCGTATTTTGGCTTTCTCTCCCAGCCATAGACCGATAGTCATGACGATGGTCAGCCACAGCAGCGATTGCGTAATAGAGGTGGTAGTCAGAAACGAATACATGCTTATTGGTGTTTAGCGACAGGCTGTTGATGTTTAAGAATCTGAATCAAGCCGACAAGGGCTTTCTGACAGGCACGGTCGGTTACCTGCTCACGCAGTTTGCCTAAATG
Organism: Paludibacteraceae bacterium; assembly: GCA_017478725.1. Lineage (GTDB taxonomy): Bacteria > Bacteroidota > Bacteroidia > Bacteroidales > Paludibacteraceae > Colicola. Next base: position 16,346 of record JAFVDD010000001.1, on the reverse strand, counting down.
GAAACACTCGGCACTCGTGCCGTCAGGCGTTGTCCATGCTATCCACACGGTGCCCACAGGCTTCTCCGGCGTTCCTCCGCTCGGTCCTGCCACGCCGCTGGTGGCGATAGCGTAATCAGTGCCTATTTGTTTGCGAACGGCGTCTGCCATCTGCCGCACTACGGCTTCGCTGACCACTCCGTGGGCTTTTATCATTTCTGAGGGTACGCCTAACAGGCGCTCTTTGACACTGTTGTCATAGCTGATTATGGAGCCCCAATAGAAAGCCGAGCTGCCGGAGTGGCGGTTCAGCAGGGATGCCAGTTTGCCTCCTGTACACGACTCGGCTGTGGCAATGGTAGCACCGCGTTCTTGCAGCCAACGACCGGCAATAACCTCCAGCGGCTCGTCGGTGTCGGCAATCATATAATCCGCCACAAGCATCTTCAGCCTGTCGAACCACTCGTTCATCTCCGCCTCGGTTGCCTCGCCATAGGACGACAAGCGCAGACGGATAATGCCATCCTTAGGCAGATATGCCAGATGCAGATACTCAGGCTTGCTGTTCTCGTATTCCTCCAGCAGAATAGCCAGCGATGATTCGGGAATGCCGTTCACCTGCAGAGTCTTATGCTGAATGCGGACTTCCGAATGCTGAATGCCGTTTATATACGGCAGTATCTGCTCTTCCATCGCTATCTTCATCTCGTACGGCACGCCTGGCATAGACGCCAAAATCTTGTCTCCGGGACGGAACACCATCAGCGGAGCACTGCCTACCCTGTTCTCCAATATCTCCGCGCACTCAGGCACCAGCCATTGGGTAGCCGTCAGGCGGTTCAGCACATCCGGACGCTCGCGGTATAAATCATAGATATGCTCACGCACGCGCGTATCTTCTATAAGGTGTGTACCGAAATACTCACACAGCACATGCTTGGTGATATCGTCTTTAGTAGGCCCCAAGCCGCCCGTCGTCAGCACTATATCTGCGCGGCTGAAAGCCTCGTCAAGCGCAGCGATAATGTGTTCGCGGTTGTCATGCACCGATGTTATCTGAAAGAGCTCGATGCCGCATTCATTCAGACGCTCCGCCATCCATGCCGAGTTGGTGTCCACCACCTGCCCGATAAGCAGTTCGTCGCCTATGGTAATTATTTCTGCTTTCATGATTTCATTTGTTTTTTCCATTCTTCGGCTACCAAGCATAACTCGTTGTACCATTCTTCGCCGAAACGCCTGATGAGCGGTTCGCGGAGGAACCGGTAGAGCGGAATATGGTTTTTCTTGCCTAATACACGTCCGCAATGACAGATGTCCCACCGATGGTACTCCACTCCCACTCTGTCGCCTATCTGTGTCAGACGGATTGGATACAGATGGCATGAGACGGGTTTGGGGAAAACTCCACCCTTGCCCTCCCCACAAAGGGAGGGGGAATGTTTCTCAATCAGGCAATAACACCAGCCGTTGTGGTCAGTACGGGCAAAGATACAATCCTTGCCGTTGACGATAGACAGCACCTGTTCGCCGGAGGGGTCAAGATAACTGAGTCCTTGTTTTGCCACCACCTCGCGTGCTTCCAGCGTCATATGCGGCAAGAGCGAGGGCAGCAGCTGCTCTATCTTGGCGAGTTCCTCGTCCGTCACCGGGCAGCCGGCATCACCCTCTATACAGCAACATCCGCGGCATTTATCCAGGTCGCAGCAGAACTCTTTCTCCAGTACATCCAGGCTGACCAATGTATCACCTATGATAAACATACGCCTTCAATCCAGATTTTCAGACCGATAGCCACTAAAATGAGGCCTCCGATCAGTGTTGCGTTCATATGAAACCGCTCGCCAGCAAACATACCTATCAGGTATCCGGCTACCGACAGCAGCATGCTCGTCAAACCGATAACCATAACAGCTGTCCATAAAGATTCAGGATAAGGAATCAGAATCACTCCCGTAGCCAGTGCGTCTATGGATGTAGCTACAGCCAGCAGGAGCAGGCGTCCGATTCCCCACTCTGCCGTTTGGGATGTCTGCTCGCGCTTTTGCTGCGACTCCCAAATCATTTTCCCGCCGATGAAGCCTAACAGGATCAGTGCAATCCATGGCGCAAACGTATGGAAGAAATCGCAGAATAGACCGCCGGCATAATAGCTGATGAGCGGCATACCGCCTTGAAAAACACCAAACAGCAATGCCATCAGCGCCGGTTTGGGTCGGTGCAGATGGTCATGAATATCGGTGGCGAGGCCTTGTGCTATACTGATTGCAAAGCAATCCATAGCCAGCCCGACGGCCAATAAGATAATTGATATTAAATCCATATACCAAGGGTATAGCAAGGGTATACGTTTAGCCCGTTAGCCCGACTTGAGCCCGGATTATTGGCGTTTGTATTTGTATTTGGCGCCCACCTTGCCTTTGGCTATCGCCGTGAGTTTGTTGCGGGTGAATGTTTTGCGGATGGGTGAGATACGGTCGGTGAACACATGTCCCTCCAAATGATCGTATTCATGCTGAACGATACGGGCGCAGAAACCTGTAAACTCCTCTTCATGCTCGTTGAAATCTTCGTCCAGATAGCGGAGACGGATGGTCTTGGGACGAACGACATTCTCGCTGATTCCCGGCAGCGAGAGGCAGCCTTCATTGTAGGTGCATGTCTCCTCGCTCGCCTCAATCAGCTCGGGATTGATGAAAGCACGCTTGAAATCCTTGCACTCCGGGTAATCCTCTGCCAGTTCGGTGCCATCCACTACAAACACCCGCCACGGCTTGCCTACCTGCGGAGCCGCCAGACCGCAGCCTTCCGCCTGCGTAAGCGTCTCATACATATCGGCAATAAACTGCTTCAACTCGGGTGTTTGCTCTATTTCTTCAGCCTGCTTGCGTAATACCGGCTGACCGTATAAATATATAGGTAAAATCATAATTCTTTTTGCAATTGGACGATTTAGCGCAGGCTGTCCAAGTAGCCCTCCAATATAATGCACGCAGCTATTTTGTCCACTGCGGCTTTGTTCTGCCGGTCTTTCTTTTTCATGCCTCCGGCTATCATGGCTTGGTGCGCCAGCACAGATGTGAAGCGCTCGTCGTACATAGTTAAGGGTATATGCGGAAACTGTTTTTTGAATGTTCCCATGAACGGGCGGATATAGTTCATCGATTCGGATTCCTCGCCGTTCATTTGTGTAGGATGACCGATTACCACTTCATCCACTTGCTCTTTTAGCAGGTAATCGCCCAGCCAGTTCATCAGGTCTTTGGTCTCTACGGTAAGCAACGGATTAGCCGTTATGCGGAGAACATCCGTAACGGCTAATCCAGTACGCTTACGACCGTAGTCTATAGCAAGTATCCTACCCATTAGAGGTTGTTGAGTTCCTCGCTGATGGCGTTGTACTTGTCGTCCATACCAAAGCGGTAGTACAGGCCCTTGAGTGTCTGCATATAACTGCGCTCCTCGGGAGCCATCTTGTGTGCCTCTTCAAAGAACGGCAGCGATTTGCGGAACACTTCGTTCATCTCGTCCAGTGCTTTCTTGTACTCTTTGTTGTCCGAGATAGTAGCGGCAGCCTCATTCAGTTTGACAGCCTGGTTGTACCATACACGGCCTTTGCCTGCCATTGCGTCAGCCATGGTCGGATCGATAGCCAGTGCGTTGTCAAAATCTTTGAGCGCATCCTCGTAGTGCCCTTGGTTCTCATCCAGATTGCCCTTGATCAGGTGGTACTGCGCTACGTTCGGTTCACGCTCGATAGCCTGAGCCAGATAGTCGATAGCAGTCTGCTCCTGACCGGAGAAGATGTAGTAGTTGATGAGGTTCTGCAGGAACCACGGCTCGCTGGGGAAACGGGTAATTGCATTCTGCAGCGTCTCAACGAACTTAGCCGTATCTTTTACATTCACATACTCCTGATAGAGGAACTGGTTGACCGAGATAGCCTCGTACTCGCCGTCCTTGAGTTGGTTCAGCAGCGTGATAGCCTCCGGGTGCATCTCTGCCTGGATGGCAAAGATAGCAGCGTAGTATTTGTACTGCTCGTAAATGGTGTCACGCGGCAACTCTTTCTGCAGTTTGTCCGTCTGCATCATAGCCAGCTCAGGAATGTCGATGTGTTTCTTGAATGCCTGGTATGCACCTACAAAATCACGCTGCTCGTTCAGGAAAATACCGTACTTCACCAGTTCCTGGTTCTTGTAATACTCCAGCATCTTCTTCACGATGTTGTTGCGTGTTTTGGGGTCAGCCGGTACCTCTACGCCTTTTTTGTTGAGCACCGGCAGCATAGCCAGTTCGTCCGCTTTGAGCCAGTAGTCATAGCTTTCCTCTACTGCCTGGCCGGCTTTAGCCTGGTCAACACCTTTGCCCAGCATCTGGTTGTAGTTCTCCTGAGTCACCACCTGATAGCCGATCAGTCCGGCTATATAATAGGTCTCAGCCAGATTCTTGGTTTCCTCGTTCTCCAGTGCTTCACCGATAGCGGCACGTGCAGCGCTGAAATCCGGAGTCTCCTGCAGGGCATAGTTCTTAGCCTTTTTCAGGTTGGCTTTTTGTGCGAAGCAGCCGGCACTCATGAGCACCAATGCTGCCAAAATCAATGATTTTCTCATGTTATTCTTTGTTTTCGTTGTTGTTTTCTTCGTTCACTCCTTCTTCGCTCACTCTTTCATCGTTGCTTTCTTCCTCTTTCGGGACGATGCAGCCGCTGATCAGGCTGTCGTTGCGTTTCTGGAGTTCAATCAGTTTGACGCCTTGTGTAGCGCGTCCTGCCACGCGGATGGTGCTTATATCCATGCGGATAGCAGTTCCGCTCTTGGTCATCAGCATCAGATCGTCGGCATCGGTTACGGCTTCTATGCCCACCAGGTTACCGGTCTTCTCGGTTATCTCGATGGTCTTGACGCCTTTGCCGCCGCGGTTGGTCACACGATAGATCGGGTTGCCCTCCTCGTCATCCACAGGCGTACGTTTGCCGAAGCCCTTCTCCGAAATGACGAGAATGGTCTTGTCTGTACCCTTCTCTACACAAACCATGCCAATCACGCGGTCTTGACCGTCATTTTCCAAAGTTATTGCTTTCACGCCGCTGGCGCCACGCCCCATCGGACGCACGCCTGCCTCGTTGAAACGAACCACTTTGCCGTTGTAGGAAGCTACCATCATCTCGCTCTGTCCGTCGGTCAGTTCTACGCCTATCAGCTCGTCGCCTTCACGCAGACCAAGCGCGATGATACCATTGGCACGCGGACGGCTGTAATCCTCCAGCGTGGTCTTTTTCATCAGTCCGTTCTTGGTCACGAAAATGAGGAAGTGGTTCCGCACGTACTCTTGGTCATTCAGGCCTTTGACGTTAATGCAGGTACGTACCTTGTCGCCCTTCTGCAGGTTGATCATGTTCTGTATTGCACGGCCTTTGGATTGCTTGTTGCCCTCCGGCAGTTCATACACTTTCTGCCAGTACAGACGTCCCATTTCCGTGAAGAACATCATCGTCGAGTGCATGGATGCCTGATAAACATACTCGATGAAATCCTGGTCGCGGGCACTGCCGGCTTTCGAACCGATGCCGCCGCGGCTCTGCTGACGGAAATCAGCCAGCGGAGTACGTTTGATATAGCCAAGATGCGAAATGGTGATTACCATATCATCATCGGCATACATATCTTCGGGGTTGAACTCGGTAGCCATCTTGACGATCTTCGTGCGGCGCTCATCGCCGTATTTCTCTTTGACCTCCACGAGTTCGGTGCGGATCAAGTCGTAGCGCAGTTCCTCGCTGGCAAGCAGTTCGTTCAAGTGCGCAATCAATTTCTCAATCTCCGCATACTCGTTCTTCAATTCGTCAATACGCAATCCTGTCAGGGCGCTCAGACGCATATCCACAATCGCTTTCGATTGCAGGTTGTCCAGTCCGAAGCGTGCCTCCAGGTTGGTCTGGGCGTCAGCCGGGGTGCGGCTGGCGCGGATGATACGGACTACTTCGTCGATATTATCGACGGCGATGATCAAGCCCTCCAAGATATGCGCACGCTCTTCGGCTTTCTTCAGTTCATAACGTGTACGGCGTGTCACCACATCCATCCGGTGCTCGATGAAATTGCCGATCAGTTGTTTCAGGTTCAGCAGCATCGGACGGCCTTTCACCAGCGCGATGTTGTTTACTGCGAAACTCGACTGCAGTGCCGTGAACTTGTACAGTTTGTTCAGCACCACCTGTGCGTTAGCGTCACGCTTGACCTCTACCACGATACGGATATCGCGTTTCGAGTAGTCGGCAATGTCGGAGATACCTTCTATCTTCTTTTCGTTCACCAGTTCGGCGATGTTCTGCACCAGCTCGCGCTTTACAACGCCGTAGGGCAGTTCGGTAATCACAATGCGCTCGCGGCCGTTGTCGTCGGTCTCGATGTCAGCGTTACTGCGGATGATGATTCGTCCGCGGCCTGTCTCAAACGCATCTTTAACGCCCTGATAGCCGTAGATAGTACCGCCTGTCGGGAAATCAGGAGCTTTGACATATTCCATCAGATGCTCTACGTCGATTTCCTCTACGCTCGCGTCGTGCATGCGCGCTGTAATATTATCAATGTACGCGCAGCAGCCGTCAATCACCTCGCTCAGGTTATGCGTCGGCATGTTCGTTGCCATACCTACGGCAATACCGCTTGCTCCGTTCACGAGCAGGTTCGGGAAACGGCAAGGCAGCACAGCCGGCTCACGCAAGCTGTCGTCGAAGTTCAGCTGCATGTCCACGGTGTCCTTGTCGATGTCGCGGAGCATCTCCTCCGCAATCTTCGACAGACGTGCCTCCGTATAACGCATAGCCGCAGGGCCGTCGCCGTCCACCGAACCGAAGTTACCCTGACCGTCCACCAGGCAATAACGCATTGCCCAGGGCTGCGCCATACGAACCAGCGTTCCGTAGATCGAACTGTCACCATGCGGGTGATACTTACCCATTACCTCACCCACGATACGTGCGCTTTTCTTCGTCGGCTTGTCGCTGGTGTTACCCAGCTCGTTCATTCCGAACAGCACACGTCTGTGGACAGGCTTGAAACCGTCGCGCACATCCGGCAGCGCACGACTCACAATCACACTCATCGAGTAGTCGATATACGAGGATTTCATTTCCTCGTCTATCTTCACAGGGATGACGCGGTCGTTTTTGATTTCTTCATTCAATTTTTCGTCTTCGTTCATTGTGTATGTAGTGTTTGTTTGTTAGTTGACTTAGATGATTCCACAAAATCGCGTACAAAATTACTACTTTTTTCGGACATACGCAAATTATTTCGCATTTTTGTTGCATATTTTTGGTTTTTAATTCATTTTCGGCCACCCCTCGGTAGAAATCGTCCATCCTCTCAAATCGCAAATAAACGCCTTTTCCTGCCATTCTCCGTCTCTCGCGCATATACCCGCATGGATGCGTGTGCTTGATTTGAACCGTTGAAGTGACGTATTCACCCGACTTACCTCTGATATAACCCCGATGCGATCCCGATGCGATCCCGATTCGATTCTCTCTCGATAGTGTCTCGCCAGTCTGATTTTGACCAACATCGGAATAAAAGAAAACAGCCCTTGTCAGAGAAAAAAAATCCCTATCTCTTGCATATATGCAAAAAAAGTTGTATCTTTGCAGCGAAAAAACATTTTGTTCAACCATTTATCCCTCTTAACTGGCTGAGAGACCAAACAGCCAGGGCGACATGAACGATTTAGTAAAAGGCACATTGTTGCTGGCAGGCGGCATTGTAATCGGCGCCGCAGCTGCCTTGTTGCTCGCACCGCAGACGGGCGAGGAGACCCGTAAACAGATTGCAGACCTGGCAGATGAACTGAAAGACCGTGCAGAAGAGGCTGCCAAGAAAGCCGGTGAGTACGCTGAGAAGACCGCCAAGAAGGCCGGCGAGTACGCTGAGAAAACCGCCAAGAAGGCCGGCGAGTATGCCGAGCAGGCCAAGGAGAAATACCTCAGCAAGACCAAAGAGGAAGCAGCCGCCGAAGCGTAATAGCATATGGACAACGATTTTATCAATCAAGTGCAAGCAGATGCGAGTGCTTATCTGAGCACCCGCACCCTGCTGGGCAAGCTGCGCATCATCGGCGGCGTCAGCCGCGTGCTCGGTTTGTTTCTGCTCGTGCTCACAACGGTATTGCTGCTATTCGGTTTTCTGGGTTTATGCTCCGTAGCTGCCGTGCTGGCATTGGGTAATTGCATGCCTGTATGGGCAGCGGCGTTGGTAGTAGGTGCGGCTTATGTACTGCTGATCATACTGGCATTCATCTTCCGCAAACAGTTGTTTATCAATCCGTTCGTGAAATTACTCAGCGGCATCTTCTTTGAGAAAGAAGGACGCCAAATAGAAGAACTGCGTTTGAGAAAGGAGGCTGAGAATGACTGATTACAGCAAAATCAAGACCATCGACGAACTGGATTTCCAAGTTCAGCGTATCGAACGTCGCGAACAGATACAGCGTGAGCGGCTGCAGGGGCATGTGGATTTCGTGGTACGCCAGTACAATTATTTGCTGACCACTATTGAAAACGTGCTGATTCCTATCCGCAACAAGATCAACGAGTACAAAAACGCTATCAGCGTAGTAGCGCGTATCGGCAAAGCAATCTTCGGCAGAAAGAAATAGTATGAGCGTTTTATACGGAGTACTGCTGCCATTCTTTGTCAGCTATTTGTTAGCATACATGCTCGACCCTGTCGTTGAGTTTGTGCAAACCAAATGCCGCGTGGGAAACCGCGCGGTGTCTGTGATAATAACCCTGTTGCTGATCGTCGGGCTGTTTGCTGCTATTTTTGCGGTGGTCATTCCCGAGGCGAAGGCGCAGGCGGTGGTGGCCAAAGAGGCGTTCGTGGCTCACGCGGCGGATTTCGACATCAACAACTACCTCTCGGCAGAAACGCAGGCGAAACTGAAAGACCAGAATGCAGACTGGAGTTTGAGCCGGTTGCTGGAGCGTGAGGATGTGATGCAGTCGGTCAAAGAGTTCGTTCCGAAACTGATGAACTGGATCTCCGGCGGCATCAGCTGGTTAGGCGGATTGTTTTCGGCATTCATCGGAGTGCTGTATCTGGTTTTTCTGATGATTGACATGCCGAACATACGTGCCAACTGGAGCCGTTTCGTGCCTCGCAAATTCCGTCCGCAGGCGCTTTCCATTGCCGAGAAAGTGGATGAGAACATGTCTGCCTATTTCCGCGGCCAGGTGACGATAGCCTGCTGCGTGGGTATCCTGTTTGCGGTCGGTTTCAGCCTGATCGGTCTGCCTATGGGCATAATCATGGGATTTATAGTGGGATTGCTGAACCTGGTTCCGTACATGCAGGCACTCTCTATCCCTCCTGTCTTGCTGCTGGCTGTTTTGCAGGGTTTCACAACCGACCGTCCTATCTGGCTGTGCCTTGTATTAGCGGTCGTGGTTTATGTGGTGGTTCAGACGATTCAGGACATGATACTTACCCCCAGGATTATGGGCGATGCCATGGGGCTGTCGCCTGCCATGATCCTGCTTGCTCTCAGTTTCTGGGGCGCATTGATGGGTATCATCGGTATGATTATTGCACTGCCGATGACCACATTGATCATCTATTACTACGACCGCTACGTAGTCAACCGCGGCGTCACCAGCCGCGCGCACCAGGACAATTATCAGGGACGCCTGCGCCAGCCAAAAGCGTGAATCACCGATTGCACATATGCTTCGGTTTCAATACGTTCGATCCCGACGCCGTCAACCCCGATAATCCTGCCAACACATACACCCATTGCGATGTCAATATGGATTTTGGCATAACTTTTGCTGTTCATCCACGGGTGCAACTGGATGCCTATGCGGGGTTCAATCTGTATAACGACGAGCCTGCTGTCTCCGGTCCCAAAAACAGCGTGTTTGCAGGATTAGGCGTCACATGGCTGATCTACAATCCCCGGCCCATATTGAACAGACAACAAAAGAACACTCTATAAGACGATGAAACGACTGATATTTATTTTTCTCGCTACCCTCTCCTTCTCATTAGCGCAAGCGGCCGTTTATGCCGGACGGGTAATAGACCAGAACGGTATGCCGGTTCCCTATGCTACCGTCTATCCTGAAATACTGCCGGAGATAGGAACAGCCAGCAATATGGACGGCTATTTCACCTTTGAATGCGCCACCCTGCCCTCTGAGACACCCGTTATTGTCAGTTTTATCGGTTATATCAAGCAAACTGTTCCTGCCGCAAAGCTGCTGACGGAAGAAGAAGAACAGCCCGCAGCCGTCATTACCCTGACAGAGCAACCCATTGCCCTGGAGGAGACCGTGGTGGCAGCTAAAGCGTCCAAACAAAAGAACAAACGCAAACAGATGGCCGCTCTGCTTCATGCCGTATATGTGCAACTGGAAGCCGATTTTCCGGACGAACCGGCACAATACAAAGTGGTCAGCGATGTAAGGATGCAATCCGGCATAGATTCTCCGCAAACCAACAGCCATGCGGGAGTATGGGGCATGGAGCAGATGATTGCCAATATAGTGGTGATTCCCGAAGCGGCCAGCGAGGGACGCGACTCCGTGCAGTTTGAAGGACTGACATGCAAGCGTTTCTTCTCCGCCGAGAAACGTGCACAAGCCGACTCCATCCTTGCCTCTGACATGATCGAGCGCATGGAGAAGGACCAGAAAGAGAAATATGCGCGCAGGGCGGTGGCGGCAGTAGATTCAGGCGTGGTGGTACACCAAGCACTCTTTGCAATGGGTAATATGCGTTATGATTTCGAGCAATCCATGAGCGACCTCAAGCATTGGACGGTTTCCAATGAATCGGAAGGCGAGACCGTTCTTACCCACACGCAGAAGCTCAACCGCTATTTGGGTCTCTTCCAGATGACTTTTCAGCGGCACTATATAGTAGATTCCGAGACGTTCGCTGTGCGCCGTTTCTCCGAGCACGCCGAGGTCAAGATCACTATCCCGTTCGGCGTCAAACTGAATGCCGACCAGCTGCAAATGCTCAATCTGCTGAATATGGGCGAACAGCAAATCGAGAAGTTCCGCCTCAAGAGAATGACCGGAGCAGTGGACTACAATACTATTTATCAAAGACGTAACAACCACGTTTATACACTGGAGAAGAACATGCTCGTCAACGCGCAGATTCTCGGCACCAAGAAAGCCGAGATTCCGATTCAGGTCAAAGCCACCCAGCGCGTCACGTCTCTGCAAACCGATTCCGTCGAGGCTATGCCAGCCTCGCAAATGACCCGCCGTGTACCACGGCAGATCGTAGAGATTTACTAAATTCAAGAAAAAAAGCGCCTAAAATTTGCATATATGCAAAAAAAGTAGTAATTTTGCAGTCGATTTAGTAATTTTGAGTTCGCGCGTAATGCGCGTTCTGCGGTGTTAGCACATCGGTAGTGCATCGGCTTCCCAAGCCGAGGAGGCGGGTTCGATTCCCGTACACCGCTCGAAGCAAACCGGTCTATCGCTGCCGAGAGGAAGAAAGTCGGCGTAAATAGCAGGGCTTAATCCCATCGGTTGAGGAAAGTCCGGGCAGCACAGAGCACCGCAGCGGTTAACGGCCGTCAGGCAGAACGCATAATGGACACCCACCCGCCCGAAGCGTGAATGTTTGGTCACTGCTACAGAGACGAGTCGCTGCATCAGCAGCGGGTGAAACGAGCACACTGCGGGCTGCAATTCCATGTAAACCAACGAACGAGCGTTGCTCGCGCCAGTTCCGCAAGGATGCGTTGGAGGGTAGGAAGCGAGAGAAGCACGTGGTAACACGTTGCTCGAGATTAATGATAGACGCTGCTTCGGCAGTACAGAACCCGGCTTATAGGTTTGCTTTCTTTTGAGAATAATGAGCAAGTTTTCTGAAATAATCCAGTTTATACGCCATGACATGTGGCGGATGACAGCAACTGATTTTAACGGCACATTCCAGAAAATAGGCTATTCCGCTATACGAACTATCGTGCTGGTCGTGCGAGGGTTTAGCAACAAAGACCTCAACGACAAAGCCAAATCCCTTACTTTTTCCTTGATTTTCGCCATTGTGCCTATACTGGCAATGATTCTTGCCGTGGCACAAGGATTCGGCGTAGCCGATGTGATTGAGGCACAACTCAACCGCTCTTTTCTTGGTGAGACAGGCATGGTACCGGAGATCATGGAGATGGTGCAACGCTATCTGGAAACCGCACAAGGCGGCGTATTTATCGGAATAGGTTTGCTCATTCTGCTCTGGGCTATCTATTCGTTCTTCGAGTCGGTGGAAACCGCGTTCAACAAGATATGGAACGTACAGCGCTCACGCTCCATTCTCCGCCAACTGACTACCTATATCGCTATCGTGGTGCTGATACCTGTGCTGATAGTATGCTCAGCGGGCATCAATATCTTCGTACATTCGACCGTTGAGAGTCTGCCTCATGTGGTAGCCTTCCACCGTTTGATAAACGAGGGACGCTTCCAGTTCCTGCAGTTCTTCATGTGCTGGCTGTTCTTCACATGGATGTACATTGCCATCCCGAACACCAAGGTACGTGTGCTGCCCGCCGTTATTCCCGGTGTGCTGATGGGTACGTTGTTCCAACTGCTGCAAATGTTCTCCGTCTATCTGATTGCCATGCTGAGCCGTACGAGCATTGTATATGGCGCGTTTGCCACGCTGCCTATTCTGATGACCATGCTCCAATACACCAGCCTTCTTATCCTGATCGGAGCGGTCATGAGTTATGCCATCCAGAACAACGAAGAATACGAGTACGAAGAAGACCTCAACAAGATGTCCCGGCGCTACAAGGACTTTATAATGCTGTTTCTGCTTTCCATGATTATCCGCCGCTTTGAGGCCGACGAAGCGCCGTTAACGGCACACGAACTTGCCGTGCTCAACAAACTGCCTATCCGTCTGGTCAATCAGCTCTTGTCGCGGTTGGAGGAAACAGGTATCGTGCGGGAGGTATATGTAGAGGGCAAGGAGGATAAGACTTTCCAGCCTGCGCTGGACACGCATAAGATCAGTGTGGGCATGGTTATCGGCAGGATTGACCAGCAAGGAACAGAGGAGTTTCTGAAAGACCCGACTGACGAGATGCGACAGTTCTGGACTAAATACGTGCGGCTGAAAGAGCAGCACCAGACACTCGACCAAGTCTATGTCAATGAATTATGAAAATTGCACAGCAATAATCGTTCGAGCGAAAGCGAGATAAGAATTCCGAATTAAGAATCAAGAATCACGAATTATAACTGTTAATACCATGAAAAAACAATTCTCTCTTTTAACCACGTTGCTACTAAGCGGATGGTTGGTAGCGGCTCCCAAGATCCAACAAGTAGAACCGCTCTGCTGGTGGACGGACATGCACACGCTGCTGACACTCATGTTTCACGGCACCGATTTGGCAGATGCGCAGGTGAGCGTCCAGCAAGTAGCGAACGGCAAAGTGATGCGCGGCGCGTGTCTGGGACTCGTTCCTACCGGGCAGCACAATGCCGAGAGCCCCAACTATCTGTTTGTGGACATGCAGGTGAACCAACCGGGTACGTATCGTATCACCCTGAAGAAGGGCAACAAGAAAGCCACTTACGACTACGTGATAGCTGAGCGTCGTGCAGGTAGCCGCGAGCGTAAGAGTTTCACCACCGCGGATGTTGTTTATCTGATTATGTCCGACCGTTTTGTGGATGGCGACGAGAGCAACAACTCCACCAAGGACACCCGTGAGAAAAGCGACAAGAACAATGTAAACGGTCGTTTCGGCGGAGATATTCAAGGTATCATCAATTCGTTTGACCATATTTCCAAATTAGGATGTACGGCAATCTGGCCCACCCCACTCCTTTGTGACGACGAAGCCGCTTGGTCGTACCACGGATATGCCTGCTCCGACTACTACCATATTGATCCGCGCTACGGATCCAACGAGTTGTACGCCCGGATGGTAGCCACCGCCCATGAGAAAGGTTTGAAGATTCTCATGGATATGGTCCCCAATCACTGCGGAGCAGCCCACTGGTGGATGGCAGATCTGCCTTACTACAACTGGATCAACCAATTCCCCGAGTTTACCAATACCAATAATGTGTTCTCTGCGAACTACGACATCAACGCTTCGGAATACGACCGTCTGTTGAGCAACCGTGGATGGTTTGACCACCCGATGCCGGACATGAATCTGGAGAACCCTGATTTGCTCAAGTATTTCCAACAATGGGCAATCTGGTGGATTGAATATGCCGACCTCGACGGTCTGCGTGTGGACACCTATCCGTATATTGAGAAGATTCCGGGAAGCAAATGGCTGGGAGCAATCCGTGCCGAGTATCCGAATATCAATATCGTGGGCGAGTGCTGGACACGTCCGGCTCCCGCGGTCGCGTACTGGCAATCAGGTGTCAAGAACTACGACGGGTTTGACAGCAATCTGCCGACCGTAATGGATTTCCCGGTAGAAGAATCGATTCGTCAGGCATTGGAGAACGACGGTTCCGGCTGGGGCAACGGTCTCACACGCGTGTATGATGCAGTGGCGATGGATTACATGTATGCTGATGTCAACAAACTGTTTACCTTCCTTGGCAACCACGACATGGCGCGTATCACGGATGTGGTGAAGGACAAAGATCCCCGTCGTGTCCAACTGGCTTATGTACTGCTGGCTACTATGCGCGGTATTCCGCAAGTGCTTTACGGCGACGAGTATGCGATGACTGCTCCGGAAGATCCGAACTCCCACTCGTTGTTGCGAATGCCGCTTCCGCTGGGTGAGCAAGTGACCCCGCCAATGCAAAAGATGTTCAATTTCCAGTCGGCACTCTTCCAGTGGCGTAAGAACGAGCCGGTGCTTCACACAGGCCGCACGATGCATTTCCTCAGCCGCGACAACACGTACGCTTTCTTCCGTTATAACGCTCGCGAGGCTGTATTCGTGTTTGCCAATGCCGCAGACGAACCGCGTACGATACCTACATCCCATTATGCCGAGATACTGGGCAAATACAATGCCGTTGGTATCAACCCGCTTACCAACGAGAAGGTGGACCTCAATCAGCAGGACATCAAGGTGGACGCTCTGAGCGCACTCGTCGTGAAACTGACGAAATAAGGCCTGTTCAATTGTTTGGTCAGAAAACCATTAGCGAAAAACGAAATGTCCAATCAACCCTCACCTATCAACAAAGTGTGCCCTCGCTGCGGGGCACACTTTGTTTGTACGCACGATTCGTTCTGCCAGTGCGTAGGCATCCACCTTACAGAAAATGCGCGCGCCTATCTGCGCACGCATTATACGGATTGTCTGTGCAGGAAGTGTCTGATAGAACTCTCGAAAAACGAATAATTCTATTCTGTATTCTACATATAATCTCTTTATGTGCCTAAACTATAGAGGCTTTCTAGTTATTCCCAATATCCTCCGTAGTTTCTTTTTTACGCGACGATATTGAACTTCAATTTTTGAAGGATATTGAGGATGCACTTCCACTTTTTGATTAGAATAAAAAATTGTATCTGGTGGCAATGGAGTTTTTTCTTCTTGTAAGTGCCATGTTATTTTCGGGTCTCGATTGTTAATAATTGGGAATGATGGCAAACATATTCCTTCATTGACATTTCCATAAATAGGAATCATTTTTCGTTGATTAAGGAAATTGTTATCTATGGCGTAATCCACTATTTGTACGTTTATTACATCAGTAGTGTCAGACGTCCACAACCAATATAAAAATTCACTACGTCTTGCAACAGCTTCTTTAAATTCAGGAATCTCCACATTTAATGTTTGTTGTAAACTGTCAAGACAATTTGATGCAAGCAAATTCACTATAATAGGATATGCCTCTTTGATGTAAGTCTCCTTTACTAACATTCTAAAATCTTCATGTTTCCATAAATAATAAAACAGTCCTCCACTTTTACGATTCCAAGCAGAAACATACAATACGTTATTGAAATCTTTATTCTTATACTCATATAAATCAAAATCCCACATAGGCCCTGCATATAGTAAAGAATCTATACTATTTGCATCTTTATACATGTAAAAACTATTGTTTCCTGCATCACAATGTTGAAACAATTCCTGCATTATATAATACTTTGCAAAAGATCTTGTGTCTATATATTGCGAATAATGTTTTCCTGTATGTACATTATATCCGTCATCGGAATAAACAGCGCTTTCTAATTGATTATAGAAGTTTGATCATTGCTGTCCCATTAAAATCAAATAGTGTTCTTTGAAATCATTGTAAATTAGTCAGTTACGAGAAAACTTGGAGTCAACGGATATTTTTTGTAACTTTGTAGCCAAATCGGAATAACAAAATGGCACAAGTTAAATTC
>JAFVDD010000023.1 GCA_017478725.1 Paludibacteraceae bacterium | reverse complement strand
TCGCTTGCCGTGAACCGAAGCACCGTCTCTCCGCTGCTGTTCTTAGTCCATTGGAAATTACTCAGCGTAGGGGTACTTGTACGAGGTAGGATATCGTCCTTCTCATTCTTGAACGTGAATTTTTCATCAAAACTCCTATTGTCCCAACGCACTTTCAGACGCAGGCCCAGATTGTTGTTCTTGTTATTATGGATATAGTCGTACACCAGTTCGCTATACACGATATTGAAGTACGAGTACTGGCAACGGTCATACTCCTTGAACTGCCGCTTCTGCAGGAAATAGGTCTTACAGCCGTTCATGTCATACGCCTGGATGAAATTCGACTCTTTATAACTGTTCGCCCACGTACCGGCTCGCCCGGGGTCGGTAAAATGGATATCGGTAAGATACATATCGTTCTGACCGCTTGCCGTCAGATATACCTCCAGCCACGTCATACCGTAGTTTGTACCTACGGCATTGAAACGGTCCCAACTCATCACGGAGAAGGCAATCACGCCCTGACACTCCTGAAAATCCACGCCGGGCGAATAAATACTACCATTGTCCTCTCCTCCGGGGCTGGAGAACGTAAATGCATGATCAAACTTGAAGTTGTTACAGAATCGGCAATACTGCTCACTCGGCACCCAATCCGCAATGGCGGATGCCGTTCCCACTGCGCACAGCAGTGTCAACAGAATAAGAGATAATTTTTTCATTGTATAGCGATTTTAGGGATTTACTATTGTCAGTTTCAGGTTGGTAGCGACTACGAACTCGCCTGCATTGAGCCGAGCTGTAGCGGTGCCGGTGTAGGTATCCTCTCCGCTGGTGACGGTGAAGGAGTACTCAGTGGCGTTTGCTTCGGGGAAGAGCGCTACATAGACCACCTCCGGGTTGCCGTCAGGGGCAATGGTGAGGGGGTCACCTTCTGCCTCTTTATTTTGATTGTCTGGCGTCACGGTTGCCGTAGAGTTGGTGCCCTGCGTCACAGTTACTCTCGCCGTCTCCGGGTAAGTGCCGGCATAATCGCCGCCGTTGTAGCTGATACTAAGCGATGTGATCGTGAGGGGTTGGTTACTTCCGTCCACAAAGGAGAACTTGCAGACCGTCAGCAGGTTCTGCATCTCAGCCAACTCCGCATTTGCCACTGTGGGGGTCACCTCGGTTATTGTGGCGATACCGTAACTGTGGTGATACGTGCTGGCTATTGTGCCCAACGTGCCGTTCTGATCAGCCAGGGAAATAGTGTATGTAGCCCTCAGCGGATCACCCTCCACGCTGATAGCAGGGGCAGTAGCCTTCGGATAGACGAGCAGTATTTTGTCCCCCAAAGCACACCATACTTTGGCATTGCTCGCGAACGAAGCGATGCTCGCCGACCTGTCCGCTAACAATACGCCGTCGAGGTAAACACTTGCTTGGGTTTGGGGATCGGTATAACTCGCGTGGCTCATATTACGGAAAGAAATCTCGTCGCCTGCGCTCCAGATAGCATCCAGCGCATCCCCGTTCTCCGTGATGGTAGCCTGCGGAAGACGCAGAATCCCCCTCTCCTGGGGAGAGGGCTGGGGTGAGGTTTTTACCACCAGTGTGCGGGGCTTGAGCTCCGCCTGCTGCTTGGGCTGGTCGGGGTTGTTAGTGGTGCTGCATGCCGTGCCAAGAAAAAGCAGCGACGAGCAGACGATGCCTGCCAGCCATACAAAAGTCTGGCTGAAGCCGCTGCCGGTGTTCTTTTTATAGCCGGAGATTTGCGCTTTGATGCCTCCGCTGGCGCAGAGCATCTGCTGCGGTGTGGTTGCCACGGTCTCTATGCGTGGCTGAACGTAGATTTTCTTCATTATTTATGGTAGTCAAAAATTATCAATATACGCGCAAGCGGCACCCGCTAATTGCAGACACCGCCTGTGATAGCGTTGCGTTGGTCTGTGGGGTGCTTACAATATGACTGCGGAGGCGATGTATGCGAATACCCTCCCCGTATGGCAGCGGGGACAATTCGTTGGATATGAGCGCCGTATGTGCAGTACGTAAGCATATGAACCCTAATTTAGCAATATGTAAAAAAACTATGCAAAGATACTACATTTTTTTGACATATGCAAGGATTTTGGCATGAAATGTATTCAAATGTGTCGTTTTTTTTCGTTTTTGTCACGAAAAATCGTCATTTTTTGTCCCCAAGGTAAAAATTGCCGATTATTAAGATTCGGGCGGACTCGAAAGGCTTACTACCAGCGTACGAGACACCTACGAGACACCTACGGGACGATAGAAGCCCGAAAATCGCCTCTTTTCGTCCCTCAAAAGTTTCCGATTATTAAGATTCAAACATAATGTTAAGAATCACAGATTCACAGATTCACAGATTCACACATAATTTTGTGTTCGTGTCTATTGGATAATATATAATATTAATATTATATTATTATAGGTATTTTTGAAGCCACACAGATGTGTGAATCTGTGAATCTGTGAATTGTAGCACTCAATCAGCCATTCTCAAGCCACTCTCGCGCCACTATTATACTTCGAAATCCATGCCCCTCTATATATAGTTAAATAAGTCGCAAAATCTATCACCTCTTTCGTAACTTTCTTCATTTTTTTGCATCTCGGACCAAAATGCAGGTTTCCAATTGACCTATAGACCATATTATTTATGTCTATGTTGGTTGGTTCCTTTCTCGGCGGAGCGGTATCGTATTTTGCGATCCATTTGCCGAACGCGATTAGAGGTAGTTACAGCCACCGGCAGGTAGAGTGATGGACGCAGCTGTAATAATAGGGCTCCCGCAGATTTTAATCTGTGGGAAGAGGAGGAAGCATGACAACTACATTTGTTACGCAGTAACTTAATCGTTGATCGTCGCTTCCGACGAAGGGCGAACAAACGTGACAGAAAAATGGGAGACCATAGGTAAGTGTAAAAGGGAATAACTCACACCTCTTTCCAGCACTGCGGGTCGGGAGCGTAGAAGTTGTGGGTGTAGCCAAAGGCTACGGCAGGACAGCCGCGACAGAAACGCAGCAGTTCGCACTTGGCGCATTTCTCAAAGCGCTCATGCTCGCGATAAGCGTTCATCTTATCGCCATGATAGACGTCGTACATCTCTTCTGCCACAGAGCCGACATAACTCTCAAAACGGCGGCAAGCCATCAGCCGTCCATCGGCAGAGATAGTAAAATGACAGTTGCCGCAGTTGCAACCATCGTAGATAGTGTCCGGGTCTAAGTTATCTGGGATTGTCCAAAGACCGCGCTCGTAGAGATAGAGCGTCCATAGATGGTCCTTGAGATTGAAAGTGGTTTCGGAATCCTTGTATAGCTCGAACTTATGCCAGCATTTATCCAAGAATTCGCGGTAGCGCAAAGGCTCCACGTGCCAAGTTTCTTTGTGCGCTTTGTCCTCGGAGGTGGGACAATAACGACCGAAGGCAAAGATGTCCGCTTTGTTGGCGACGATGATATCTATCAGATCAGGTATCTCATCGATGTTTGCCGCGCTGATGGTGGACATTATAGCGCAATGCATGCCTGCTTCGCGGATGGTTTTTATCGCTGCGAGAGTGGCATCGAACGAACCGGGTTTGCGGAAACGGTCGTGCGTCTCTCTGAGTCCATCGAGTGAGAGTTGGTACTTACGGCAACCGAGTGCGTGCATACGACGGCACACTTCGGATGTGAGATGGAATGGATTGCCCATGAGCGTGAAAGGAATTCCGCGACTATGGACCATTTCTAACAAATCCCAAAAACGACGATGCAGAATAGGATCACCGCCGGTGATATAGAGATACGGAGCACGGTTCATGCGCTCCGCCATACGTTCGATGTTGTCCAGTGTGCGGACGAGTTGCGGCCACGGTGTCTCAATCAATGCCGGATGTCCTTCGGCAAAGATATAGCAATGTTTGCACCGTTGGTCACACTCGTCGGTAATGTGCCACTGGAAGGCGAAATACTCTTTCATAGCTTTTAGTATGATTCCTGTTCGCTGGGGAAGTCACCGGACTTGACATCCGTGACATAGCGTCCCACGGCTTCGGTGATAATCGTGTTGAGGTCTGCGTAACGGCGCAGGAAACGCGGCGAGAAGCCTTGCGTCAGTCCCAGCATGTCAGCATAAACGAGCACCTGACCGTCACAGCCGTTGCCGGCACCGATGCCGATGGTCGGACACTTGACGGCTTTTGTCACCTGTTCTGCAAGGCGTGCCGGCACTTTCTCCAAAGTGATAGCGCAGCACCCTGCCTCGTCCAAAGCCACAGCATCGCTCATCAGTTTGGCGGCTTCCGCTTCGTCCTTGGCACGCACTGCGTACGAGCCGAATTTGTTGATACTCTGCGGCGTCAGTCCAAGATGCGCCACGACGGGAATACCGGCATTGAGTATGGCTTTCACGGTGTCAAGTATCTCTACTCCGCCTTCCAGTT
>JAFVDD010000022.1 GCA_017478725.1 Paludibacteraceae bacterium | reverse complement strand
GGCTTGCGAGCGTACGAGCCGACACATGGACGACGGTCGGTAGCAGTTCACCGGCAATCTTGTACATGTTCTGAATCATCAGCAGCAGACCCTGTGAAGCGGTAAAGGTAGTGGTGAGAGCACCGGCTGAGAGTGAACCGTGAACGGCACCTGCTGCACCGGCCTCAGACTGCATCTCCTGCACGAGTACGGTCTCGCCGAACAGGTTCTTGCGACCTGCGGCAGCCCACTCATCCACGTTCTCCGCCATCGGAGACGACGGCGTGATAGGATAGATAGCAGCTACCTCGGTGAACATGTAAGCCACATGTGCCGCAGCTGCGTTACCATCCAAAGTAAGAAACTTTTTTTCTTTTGCCATAATAAACAGTTGTTAATATTGTTGAATTTTTGTGTTTGTTGTACAAATTCACTATAAAAACCGCATTTTGCTAAAATCACGGAATAATATACTATGTATATTATAAGGTGCGGTATGATACGATATTCCTCCGATGAGCGCCCGACGAGAGCCCGACGAGACCCTTATATGCCTCCTACTCCATCTTAATTTAGCACTCTATCTTAATTTAGCAGAGGAATCTTATTTAAGAGGAATCTTATTTAAGAGGAATCTTATTTAGTAGAGGAATCCGAGGAGCCAGAGGGGAATCTGGTTGCCACGGCCCATTTCGAGTTCGCCGACCGCTGTCGGACGGATAGCATCGCGGAGCGAAGCCGTCTCCTTGACATCGAAATAGTACTTGCCGTCAATCACGAACATCGCATTGCGCTCGGTAGCGTTCACCTTGTGCGAGCCGTGGATGGAGGTATAGAAACAAGTCTCATAGAGATCCTGCTTGCTGATTTCACGCGTGAAAATCATTTGCGCCAGATTCGGGTTCTGCATATAAGCCTTGGAGGGCTTCATCGGGAAATTCTTGCCTTCCATATACAGCAGATTGATAAGCCGCGAGTCCTTGAGATACTTGATATAGTTCATCGTGGTAGCCCGGCTGAGTCCGATTTCCTCGGAGATAGTACTGATATTGAGTGCACAAGGCGTCTCACGCATGAGGATATAGAGCAGTTTGCGGAGTTTATGGAGACATGCCACGTCAATCTGCTTGATCATGAGCACATCCACCTCCAGCATCGTATTCATCGTTTTGAGCAGTTCCGCCTCAAAACTCTTACTCTCAAGATAAGAAGGATAATAACCGTGGTTGAGATAATCGTAGAAATAATTCAGCGGTTTGACCCTGTCGCAAATCTCCCGCGAGATAGACGCATGGTGCTGCAAGAGATCCTCGAGCGTATAAGAACGCAGTCTCAGCCCGGTCTGACGGTTGAGATACTCGCGGAAGGAGAAGCCACGGAGGTTGTAGGTTTTGACGATACCCTGAAGGTCATGGTTATCTTCCTCCAACGGCATCACTGGCGTGGCACAGAACACGATGTGCAGCGTTTTGAATTTGTTGTAGCAGCGTTTCAGTTCCCGCGACCAGCTGGGATATTTGAACAGTTGGTCAAGGAAGATATACTGTCCTCCCGCCTTGACAAAATCAGCGACGAGATCCACCAGCGTGTTCTCGGTAAAATAGAAATCGTTCATGCTGATATACAGGCACGGGCGGATATCCTTCATCGTCCTGCGCTTGCGCCGGTTGACAGGTTCCTCTTCCGCAGCTTTCGCCCATGCCTCCTCAATCTCTTTGGCCCGCGTCAGCAGAAAATCGGTTTTGCCTACTCCACGTCCGCCCTTGATAGCAATCAAGCGGTCGTTCCAATCAATCTCATCCATCAGCTGCCGTCTGATGGGCATAAATGCATGAGCAACTAAGAAATCGTGAATTCTAAAAAATGCGTCTAACATGCTAGATTTGGGGTTTTCATTCTCCATAATTTCGCTCGTTTTATGAATTTGGGTGCAAAGGTACAAAAAATTTTTGGATTTTGCAATACTTAGTTAGCATTTTTTATAAAAAAATAAAGGAACTACAGTTTGTAGTTCCTCATTTAGCAGCCTTGAGGCCGAAATTAGAGGCTGATAGCGCCGCTCGGACATACACCCTCGCACGTACCGCACTCAATGCAAACCTCGGGATCAATCGAGTAACGCTCGCCCTCATGAATAGCTCCAACCGGACACTCGTCAATACAAGTACCGCAAGCTACGCAGTCTTCTGAAATTTTGTAAGCCATGATATATAAAAATTAAAAATTACGAATTATATTTTTCCGACATGTAGTCATGTCGTTATGACGTCATATCGAAATCCGAGTGCAAAGGTAGCACTTTTTTTTGATACTACCAAATTTTGGGGATAGATTTTTTACTTTTTTTCTTATTTCGCTTACAAAGCTCAAACGATCATTTCTTTTTGGAAGAAGCGAGTGCGGCGAGAAGTTGCGCGTTAGGTCCTGTTAAGTTTTTGTCTGTCAAGCCTTTGCGTTTTGCGTAGGTTGTCCAGTCTTTTGCGCCGCCCTCATTGTTGACAGGCATCCCCAATTGTAGGTAATGACAATAAGCGATGCCGAGTGCGTCCGTCGCATCCAGTTTCTTGGGCATCTGCTCCTCGGGAATATGCAGAAAGCGCTGCAGCATGCCGGCTACCTGCTCCTTGGACGAGTGTCCGTTGCCGGTGATTGCCATCTTGATCTTCATCGGCGAATATTCGTAAATAGGTACATCCTTGGAAAGCGCCGCAGCAATCGCCACGCCCTGCGCATGGACAATCTTGATCATCGTCTGCGGGTTTTTGTCCACAAACTGGGTCTCGATAGCAAGGCAGGAAGGTTTGTGTTTGTCAATGAGATCCTGCAGGAAGAAAAACTCCTGCTGAAGCCTCGGATATTGCCCGTCCAGTTTATGCACATCCAGCACACCGAAATCTATGATTTCCACTTTCCGGCCCACGGTATGCAGCAGGGCATATCCCATATAAAGCGTACCGGGATCGACACCTAATATTATATGCTCATTTCGGACGGAGTCCTGCATTCGCGTTAAAGAGTTAAACAGTTAAATTGGTTTTGTTATAAACAAACGTTCAAATGTCAGTCTTTCTCGTGATTCCTGATAAAGCCACGGATGACAACCACTATGGCGCCGGCGATAAGGACATAATCGGCATAAGGCTCTATTTTCATGAGGCTCAGCACTGCTCCCGCCAGGAGAATGACCATGCCGACGATCAGTACGATAGTAGATTTTCTCATAAGACGTTATTTTTCTTCCACAAGATAAATATCTTCCCCTTGCTCGTGCATGAAATAATGTTCGCGTGCGTAGCGCTCGAGGCTGTCGGGCTGCTGCAGCACCTGGATCTGGCGTTGCGCCCGGTCGGCACCCTCAATATAGCGGTCGCGCTGCTCCTCAAGATGACGGATTTCGCGTCCGCGCTTGGCAAACCTGACCAGACTCTGCTCTCCCACAAAGAGATAAACGACCAAAAAGACCAGAAGCGTAATGATATATTTCGCCCATACCTGCCATTTGCCATGTGTTATCCATTCGGGGAATTTCATACCAGTAGAGATTGTTTTCTGAAAATCGACTGCAAAGTTACGATTTTTTTTGGATGTATGCAAATTTTTTTGTAACTTTGCACACTAAATTTATTCAATTATGAAACGCCGGATGTTAATTGCCCTATTTGCGCTATGCTGCGCAGCAGTGTCGGCAGGACAGCAAACCGCAGCCGCTGCGCCTGATACCATCCATGTCAGCGACCCGGCGACATGGTCGGCAGAGGAGCTGCGCCCGTATATCGGCCGGACGGTTGTGTTTGATTGTCCGATAGTGGTATGCTCGAACGCGTCCTACGACCTGACTGTATCCACGAGGCGTTTGTTTACCCCAGTCAACCAAGGTGCTCCGCGAAGCGCTCAATACAACTCGGTGGCTTCGCTCAACAATACCGGTTCGGTCAGCCTCAGCGGCGTAAGCGGCTACCACCGTTGCGGCGAGAAGATTTATCATCTCCACGCGCGAGTAAGCAGCACACGCGAAATCAGTTGGGTTAGCGGCGAATGGCGGGGCAACACACGCAAAGAGCTGGAAGACGGCATACCTGATTTGGGCGATTATGACCTGCTGGTATGCGGATTCAATATCGAGAACTATTTTGTGGACCATTTAGGTAAAAGTTATCTGGGAGCAAACAGTTATTCGGAGCACCAGAAACAACGCGCCAAAGTGAGCAAGGCGCTCATTCAGATCAACGCCGACCTGTATGGTCTGGCCGAACTGGAAGACGGCACCGGTGCTTTACAGGAGATAACAGGAGACCTGAACGCCGCCCTACCCGAACGCCGGTACGCCTATATAGCAGGAAGCCGTCAATCAGCCAGCCAGATGTCAGGAATAGTGTATGACACCGAGGTGCTGGAGCCTATCGGCACTATTCAGGAAGACGACATCGGCGTGGTTAACCGCAAGAAAATGATTTGTATGCGCGAGAAAGCCACCGGCGAGAAGTTTATCTATTCGATCAACCATTTCAAAGCGAAAGTAGGCACCGGCAGCGGTGCCGATGCCAACCAGAATGACGGTCAGGGTGCGTTCAATGCCACGCGCGTCAAAGAGGCTCAGGCGGTGCTTGACCGATACAGGAGTTATTCCTCCAACCGCGCCATCAAAGAGAAGGATATCCTGATTATGGGTGATCTGAACGCGTACGCCAAAGAGGATCCTATACGGAGATTCACGGACTACGGCATGATAGATTTGCACCGTGCATTCCACGCAGACAGCAGTTACAGTTACCAATATGCAGGTCTGGCGGGCTATCTGGACCACGCTATTTGCAATACCACAATGTTCCCGCAGATAACAGGCATGAGCGGTTATCACATCAACTCGGACGAAAGGGACAGCTACAACTATCAGCAATCAAGCGACAACAGCATGTTCCGTTGTTCGGACCATGACCCTGTATTAGTGGGCCTGAAACTGGACAGCACACTGAACTATGACCCCTCGCCCACCGTCAACACCGCGGAGATTATCAGCGGAAAGGACTCGGTGATCACCATCAGCAATGCGCTGAAAGAAGGCCAGCATAGTTTCTACGCCATTTACAGCACCGGCGGTTTGCTTATCAGCCGTCAGGAGATCACATCCAACCTGCAGCAGATAGAAATGCCTGTACATGCAGGACTGTATGTGTTGTATATCTATTATGACGGAATCGTTTACCAACGCAAGATTGTAGTACGATGATGGATTTATTTTCGCAGATAGAAGAGCCCGAGCGCGAAGAGTTGAAGCGTCTGCGCAAGGAACTGGAGGAGGCCAATTACAAGTACTACGTGCTGAATATGCCTACCCTCTCCGACCGCGAGTTTGACGAGAAGATGCACCGGCTACAGGCATTGGAGGCACAGTATCCCGATATGTTCGATCCCAAGAGTCCCACACAGCATGTGGGATCTGATTTAGCCGTCAGCCGTCAGCCGTCAGCTGTCAGCAAAGGCTTTGAGACCGTCAAGCATAAATACCCCATGTTGTCGCTGGCAAACAGTTATTCGCGCGAGGAGATTGAGGACTGGGTGCGCAAACTGCCGCAAGGCGTGGAGATTGTCTGCGAACTCAAATACGACGGGCTTTCCATCTCTCTTTGGTATGAAAACGGAGAACTGGTTCATGCCCTCACGCGTGGCGACGGGACACAAGGCGATGATGTCATTGAGAATATCAAAACCATTCCTTCTATTCCACGACATCTCGTCGGGACGCCGTCGACCTTTGAACTGCGCGGCGAAGTGCTGCTGTCGTGGGAACGGTTTGAGGCGCTGAACAAAGAGCGTGAGGAGCAGGAAGAGCCGCTTTTCGCCAACCCGCGCAATGCGGCGTCAGGTACGCTCAAACTGCAAGACCCCAAAGAGGTTGCGCGCAGAGGATTGACCGTTTATCTCTACTATATGTTAGGCGAGGATTTACCGGGCAAGACGCATTACGAACGCTTAACGACTGCGCGTGAATGGGGTTTCCCCGTCAGCGATGCCGTCAAAGTGTGCAAGAATGTGGATGAAGTGATGGCGTTTATCGCTTATTGGGACGCCGAACGCAAGAATCTGCCTGTAGCGACAGACGGCATTGTACTGAAAGTGAATAACTTGGCGCAGCAGGAGGAGTTGGGTTATACCGCCAAGACACCACGCTGGGCGATTGCTTATAAGTTCCCTGCCGAGAAACAACTGACGCTTCTCAAAGAGATTACCTACCAAGTGGGCAGAACAGGCGTTGTGACGCCGGTAGCGAACCTCGAACCGGTTCAACTAAGCGGAACGATAGTACAGCGCGCGACATTGCATAACGAGGATTTCATCCGCTCCCTCGATATCCGTCCCGGCGACCGCGTGTGGGTAGAGAAAGGCGGAGAGATAATACCGAAAATAACCGGGAGAGAGCTATCTGCCATCAGCCGTCAGCTTTCAGATTTTTCGTTTCCTATGACCTGCCCGGAATGTGGGGCGAAACTGGTTCGCGTGGAAGGCGAAGCCGCTTGGCGGTGCCCGAACGAGACAGGCTGTCCGCCGCAGATAAAAGGCAAGATAGAGCATTTTGTCTCGCGCAAAGCGATGAACATCGACGGTCTGGGTGAAGAGACGATTGACCTCTTGTACCGCCAAGGATTGCTCCATAACATCGCCGATATTTATGACCTGAAAGCCGAAGATATCGCCGCTCAGGAAAGATTTGGAGAGAAATCCGCGCAGAACATATTAGCCGGCATTGAGGCAAGCAAACAAGTGCCGTGGGCACGCGTGCTCTTCGCTTTGGGAATCCGCATGGTAGGCGAGACCACGGCAAAGAAAATCGCCCGCGTCTATAACACGATTGACAGACTACAATGGGCGACAGCCGAGCAGCTATGCGCCATCGAGGATGTAGGTCCGCAGATAGCGGAGAACATCGTGGCATACTTCAACGACATCCGTAATCTGGAGATTTTGGAACGTCTGCGCCAAGCAGGGCTGCAAATGGAAGCCGGAGAGGCTCCGGAGCCGTTTGGCCATTCGGATAAGTTAGCCGGAATGAGCATCGTCATATCGGGTACGTTTGCCCAACACAGCCGCGACGAGTACAAAGCGATGATTGAGGCTCACGGAGGCAAGAATGTGGGCTCGGTGAGCAAGAAAACGAGCTTTATTCTCGCCGGCGAGAACATGGGCCCCGAGAAACTGAAAAAAGCAGAAGCGCTCGGCGTCAGACTAATGAGCGAGGAAGAGTTTCTCGATATGATTAACATAGTCGTCTAGTCGACTAACCAACCAGTATGAATTTAAAAGAAAGAATATTCAACTATTTGCGCAAGAAGCAGCCGGAACGCACGCTGCGTTTCCCGCATTTCGACCGGCCGCTGAGTGTGCTGGTGATTTTTGAGAGCGATATGCTGGAGCAAAACAACGCCGTCAAAACCATCCAGCAAGACCTGCGTCGCAAAGGCATGAACGTAAGCACCTGGGGTTTTGCGCCCAAGAAAGCGAAAGACATCACTTCGCCTGTTCTGCCGCAGAGCCGCATTGTGGGGTTGGACGATTACAACCTGTTCGGCAAACTCAGGCAGGAGGTAGCGGAGGATTTATGCGCCACGAGATATGACCTCATGCTGGATCTGAGCACCCGTCCGCTGCTGCCATTACGATACATGGCTATGTATGCACAGGCTGATTTCAAAGCCGGACTCAATCTGGGCGAAGGAATCCACGATATGCTGATTTCGCCGCCGGACTTGAATACCGAACAGGCACGGCCGGAAATAACGTGGCTGTACCATTTGCTGATACAGTATATTTCTACCATCCAAAGCAGGGATTAAGGGACTTGACCATTGGATTGACAATTGATAATTGACAGATGAACGAACTAAAAGGTTTAGGAACAGCGTTGATTACGCCTTTCAAGGCGGATGGCGAAGTGGATTACACGGCATTGGAGCGGCTGCTGGACACACAGCTGAGCGGCTATGTGGATTATATAGTGGTGTTAGGCACTACCGGCGAAGCGGCTACCATGAGCGAAGAAGAAAAGATGCAGGTCCGCACATTTATCAGAGATTATGTCAACGGTCGTTTGCCACTCGTTTTAGGCGTAGGAGGCAACTGCACCGCGAATGTGTGCGAGGCGTTGCGAACGACGGATCTGAGCGGTTTCTGCGCCATCCTCAGTGTATGTCCCTACTACAACAAACCCAGCCAGGAGGGGTTGTACAGACATTTCTGCGCAGTTGCGGAAGCCAGTCCGATACCTGTTATATTATATAATGTACCCGGGCGCACGGGCGTGAACCTGCAGCCGGAGACCGTCATGCGGATTTATGAGGCGCACCCGGGCAAGATTGCCGGCATCAAAGAGGCGAGTGGCAATGTGGAGCAGATAAAAGATTTGATTAAGCTATCAGCCGTCAGCCATCAGCATTCTTATCCCTATTCGGGAACGATTATTTCAGACTTCCTTGTCATTTCAGGCGATGACGGGATTGCGTGCGAGTTGATGGAAGCCGGAGCGGCGGGATTGATTTCCGTGGCAAGCAATGCTTTTGCGGAGGATTTCCACAAGATTGTGCATGAGAAAGACCGTGAGATGCAAGCCAAATACGCGGAGATAATCCGCCTGCTGTTCGCGGAAGGCAATCCAAGCGGTATAAAAACCGTGTTAAGCCAAAAGGGTATTATTGAGAATATAGTACGACTGCCGCTGGTCAGCAACAGCGCAGAAGTGCAAGAGGCTATCAGACGCCAACTGGCAGTATTGGAGGCTTAGGTTTCCTTTCCTGACACATTATTCCGGCTTTTCTTTCAGACTTTTCTGCTCATGGCGCTTATACTCAGTAGGCGACATGCCCATCTGACGGCGGAAATATTTGCCGAACAACATCTGATCATCAAAACCGAGCCGCGTTGCAATCGTTTTGACGGACATATTGCTATGCACCAGCAACTGGGTTGCATCGCGTAGCACATAGCTGTTGATCCACCAGTTGGCCGTATGACCTGTGACATGCTTGGTACACGAACTGAGATATTTAGGCGTCACGCACAGCTGGTCGGCATAGAATTTCACGCCCCGCTCACGCTGATAGAATTTCTCCAACAAAGCTGTAAAGCGTTCCATGATCTGGTCGTAACGGGTTTGCGACGGGAACTCATCCTTGGTGCGCCACAGATTGCCCGGAGCCGCCAGACGGAAATACAGGTTGAGAAGCGAGGCACAGATATCCAGCATATTGTCGGAAAAAGGATGCTCAAGCGTATCGCGCAGCAGTGCTACAAGATCCAGGACTGTGCGCGTAGCATATTCGTCATGTACCACCACCGGATTTTTGCGCATTTCGGTATAGATAGCAAATCCTTTTTTGATGAAGATCATCTCGCTGATTTTCCGCGAAAGGATATAGACCACTGCATCCATATCCGGCGAGACTTCCAGAATGCGCACCGTCTGTCTGGGCATGATATTCACCGACATACCGGGCAGGAGCTTGATAACAGAATCGTCCAGCCGGGCTTTGATCCATCCGTTTGTTACGAAAAAGAAACAAGTCTTCTCGCTTTGCGTGATCGTTGTTTGGGGCTGGAACACAGGATGCTCAATCAGATAGAAATCCTCTCCGCAATGCCACATTTTCCCCGTTAGAAAATACGCCGAATAGACCTCGGACGCATCAATTGATTTTCCCATTCTATTAGACTCCTTGATTAAATGTGGTACAAAGTTAATTGTTTTTCCAGAAATATGCAAACTTTAATACGAAAAAATGACAAAAAGACTAATAATCGTGAAAAACATACAAAAAGACCCACCCGGAAGAGTGAGTCCTTTTGTTTAATCGCAAGCAGGAATGACAGTTTGCGGGCTGCCTATTCCCCCGGAGAAGGTGTCAGGCTTTCTTAGCTTTGTCAGCGATAGCTTTGAACGCAGCGGGCTGGTTCATAGCGAGGTCGGCGAGCACCTTGCGGTTGATTACGATACCTGCCTTTTTGAGAGCCCCCATAAGCTGGCTGTAGCTCAGTCCCTCGAGGCGTGCAGCGGCGTTGATACGCTGGATCCAGAGAGCGCGGAAGGTACGTTTTTTGTTCTTACGATCACGGTAAGCATACTGCAAACCTTTCTCCCAAGTGTTTTTAGCGACGGTCCAAACGTTGGCACGACCACCAAAATTGCCACGAGTGAGAGACAAAATCTTCTTACGACGGTTGCGCGAAGCAACGTGATTAACTGATCTTGGCATTTCTCTTTCCTTTCAAAATTGATGGTTACTACTTAACGAAGCAAGAGCATCTCCCTAACGGAGCGCAAGTTCGTCTGATCTACTAAAGCAACGTGGGTCAGGTTGCGTTTCTGTTTTTTAGT
>JAFVDD010000021.1 GCA_017478725.1 Paludibacteraceae bacterium | reverse complement strand
TGCCGGTAAGGCATTGGATAAAGGCAAAACATCTGTAGCTGTATATATCGTAGAGGGTTATAATGACAGTATTGCATACAAATTCAGCGAAAGTGCAAAGAACATGTCATT
Organism: Paludibacteraceae bacterium; assembly: GCA_017478725.1. Classification (GTDB taxonomy): domain Bacteria; phylum Bacteroidota; class Bacteroidia; order Bacteroidales; family Paludibacteraceae; genus Colicola. Next base: position 113,873 of record JAFVDD010000021.1, on the reverse strand, counting down.
CTACATGTGCGATGATCTGGCTAATCCCAAGTATGAATTTGAGGCATACAAAGCATCTACCGAAGTTGATATCCCTGTTGGCACCAAGGTTCAGGTAATTGGTAATATTTACCACTATTACAAAGCTGCTACCGAGGACAGACAAGAGGTAGAGATCATCGAAATTGGTGGGGGGAAGGCTATTCTCGTAAATTCCGAGGCTATCGGTGGTACTTGCGGTGACAATCTCACATGGAATTTAACAAACGATACATTAACCATCAGCGGTACAGGATCGATGATAGACTACTCTTATGGTACTGCCCCATGGTATTCTTATCAAAATTCTATTTTATCAGTGGTTATTGAGAGTGGAGTCACAAGCATCGGAGATTTTGCTTTCCATGAGTGCAGCGCTTTGACCTCTGTGACGATTCTCAGCAGCGTCTCTATCATTGGAAGATGGGCTTTCCCTGGTTGTACAAGTTTAGTAGCTATAACCAATTATGCCACTGTTCCGCAAGAAATAAGCAGTGATGTCTTTTATGGTGTGGACAAATCTGTTTGCACGCTCTATGTGCCGGTGGAATCAGTGAATTTATACAAAGCCGCAGACGTATGGAAAGAATTTATCAATATTGTTGGTGTGGAGGTTCCTGAAGAAGAGCCGGAATTAGAAACTATAGAAGGCACTTACATGATTTACTATGTAGACAAAGACGGCCAGAATCTGACGGATGAGGTGCTCACACTCCATGTGCCAGTGGCACCGATTATCTCAGGATTTACATTTATCGGTTGGCAAGCATCTGGAATGTTAGAGGAAGGCATTACCCTGCAGGCTATATATTCTGCCGATGAACCCTCTACTGTTCCGGCGGTATATACCAATCCCGCCAACCCCGCGCAGAAACTGATTAAGAACGGCAATGTGTATATCCTCACGGACGACAAAACCTACACCGTTACAGGGCAAGAAGTGAGGTGAAAAAAAATAATTTGATTAGGACTTGCCTCCGATGCGCCTCTGAGATTGATCCGACATTAGCCCGATAACCATTCTGTAAAGTGCTTGAAAATAACAAACTTACAAAAAAATCAAAAAAGTTGCAAAACAGGTGATAGATTTCGCCTGTTTTGTGATTATATATAGAGGGATATTGTTAATTGAAAGATGAAAGTTGAAAGGAAGAAAGGGGAGAGAGGGAATGTAACTCAAACACCCGATTTGTCAGGTTGATTTAGCAAAATTGAAAAAGAGCATTTTTCTTCTCATACGGGCTTGCATAATTCGAAAAAAAGTTGTACCTTTGCACTCGATTTTTGATACTGCTTCCGCAAGGGAGTATAAACGTTATTAATCAAAATGAGTCTGTCAGGTCGCATACGTATTCCGGGTCTTGTAGATTTGCATGTGCATTTTCGTGAGCCGGGCTTTGAGTACAAGGAAACCATCCTGTCGGGAAGTACTGCGGCTATGCGTGCGGGGTACAGCGATGTGTTCACTATGCCTAACCTGCTTCCAGCTCCTGACAGCCTCGATCATCTCAACGTACAGACTGCAATCATTGCGCGCGACAGCCACATTGGCGTCCATCCGTACGCAAGCATCACCCTCGGCCAGAAAGGCGAGGGTGAACTCGTTAATATAGAAGCACTGAGCAGCCGTGTAGCGGGTTTCTCCGACGACGGCCGCGGTATCCAGGACGAACAACTGATGCGTCAAGCCATGCAGCGTATAGCCGCTGCGGGCAGTATCATCGTGGAGCACTGCGAGGTGAACACGCTGCTGCGCGGAGGATATATACATGAAGGTACGTACGCACATACGCACAACCACCGCGGCATATGCTCCGAGAGCGAGTGGCGCGAGGTGGAGCGTAATATCCGTCTGAGCGAGGAGACCGGATGCAGGCTGCATGTATGCCATATCTCTACCAAGGAGAGCGTGCAGCTGATCCGCGAGGCCAAAGCCCGAGGCGTGAGAGTGACGGCTGAGACCGCTCCACATTACTTGTTGCTCAACGACGGTATGCTGCAGGAGGATGGACGATGGAAAATGAATCCGCCTATCCGTTCGGTGGCGGACCAGATGGCGCTGTTAGCCGGTATTCAGGATGGTACAATAGACGTGATCTCAACCGACCATGCACCGCATAGTGCAGAGGAGAAGAGCAAAGGACTGGAGCATAGCGCTTTCGGTATTGTGGGCATAGAGACCGCTTTCCCGTTGCTATATACCTATCTGGTCAAGACCGGTTTGCTGACCATGGAGCGGCTCGTAGAAGTGATGTCCACACGGGCACGAGAGATAATGGGTCTGCCGATGGACGAGAGCTGGGCAACCTTCGATCTGGACGCCAACTATACGATTGATCCGGGGCAGTTTGTGTCCAAAGGTCACAGCACGCCCTTTGCCGGATGGGAAGTGTGGGGCAAGTGTGTCAAAAACGAATACAAAGGCAGGGTGGTATATGAAGCAGAGTAAATGGACCATAGTGAGCAATACGCGTATCGCCTGCCGTACCTATCTGATGCAACTGCAGGGCGACACCTCGGCTATCCGGCCCGGTCAGTTTGTAGAGATAGAGGTGCCCGGTTGCTACTTGCGCCGTCCTATATCAGTCTGCAATATAGAAGGTGATATCCTGACCATCATCTATAAAGTGGTAGGACAGGGAACCGCTCAGATGGCGCAGATGCCCAAAGGCGAAGAGTTGGATATACTGAGCGGGCTCGGCAACGGCTATGACCTGACCAAAGCGGGGCAAGAAGTGCTGCTGATAGGCGGCGGAGTAGGAGTACCTCCTTTGGTATTTGCCGCCAAGCGCCTGAGAGAAGCGGGCAAGAGCGTGCGCGTGGTAATGGGTTTCAATACTGCAGACGAAGTGTTTGCCGAGAAAGAGTTGATGGCATTGGGCTGCCGCGTAGATGTATGCACGATGGACGGCAGCTATGGTACCAAAGGTGTCGTGACCGATATGATCAGTACGCCTGCCCCGTATTACTATGCCTGCGGACCGCTGCCGATGCTCAGGGCTGTCACCGAGCAGATCGGCACCAACGGCCAGATCAGCATGGAAGAGCGGATGGGCTGCGGAGTAGGGATCTGCGTAGGATGCAGCATAGAAACAAAACAAGGAATCAAGCGCGTGTGCGTAGAAGGCCCGGTGTTTGATGCGGAGGATTTGAAGATTTGATAGTTTGAAGATTTGGAGACAAAACTTGGAAATATTGTACTGAAGAATCCGGTTATTCCTGCCAGCGGGACATGCGGGTTCGGCTTGGAGATGAGCGGGTGGATGGATATGAACCGTCTGGGCGCTATTGCTATCAAGGGCACGACACGCGAGGCCCGTTATGGCAACCCCCAGCCACGCATAGCCGAGTGCGGCGCAACAGGGATGCTCAATGCCGTAGGCTTGCAGAACCCGGGCGTGGACGAAGTGATTGCCAAGGAATGGCCGGCATTGCGGGCGGTATATCAGGGTCCGATTATTGCCAACGTGAGCGGGTTCTCGATAGATGATTATACCTACACATGCAGGCGCATTGACCAAGAGACCGACGCTGCCATCATTGAGGTGAATATCTCCTGTCCGAACGTGCATAACGGCGGCATGGCTTTCGGTACGACACCCGAGGCGGCTGCGGAAGTGACACGGGCAGTCAAAGCCGTGACTGCCAAACCGGTGTTCATGAAACTGAGTCCCAACGTAACCGATATCAGCGCGATAGCCCGAGCCAGCGTCAACGCAGGAGCCGACGGTTTATGCCTGATAAACACCGTGTTAGGCATGCGCATCGATATACGCCGCAGAAAACCCGTTCTGGCCAACCGCTACGGAGGTTATTCGGGGCCCGGCATTTTCCCGATAGCGCTACGTATGGTTAACCAAGTGAGCAAAGCCTGTCCTGGCACGCCGGTCATCGGTTGCGGCGGTATCACCACCGCCGAGGATGTGATAGAGATGATGATGGCGGGAGCCTCTGCCGTAGAGATAGGGGCTGCCAATCTGACCAACCCGCAGGCATGCACACAGATCATTGACCGTCTGCCGCAATTGATGGATGAACTGCATATTGACCATTTGCAAAATATAATAGGTATAGCATGAATAGAGATGTTATCATAGCGTGTGATTTTTCCGGTGCGGAAGCCACTTATGCGTTTCTGGACCAATTTACGGAGGAGAAGCCGTTTGTGAAGATAGGCATGGAACTGTACTATGCCGAAGGACCGGCTATCGTACATGAGATACACCGCCGCGGGCATAAGATATTTCTGGACCTGAAGTTGCACGACATCCCTAACACGGTGCAAAAAGCCATGGCGGTGCTCTCGCGTCTGAACGTAGAGATGGTCAATCTGCATGCAGCAGGCACCAAGGCTATGATGGAGGCGGCGCTGAACGGTCTGACACGTGAAGACGGCTCGCGGCCTATCCTGCTGGCAGTGACCCAGCTGACCTCCACCAGCGAAGAGCGGATGCACGACGAACTGCTCATCAGCGGCAGTATCAGCGACTGCGTATGCCATTACGCCCAAATGGCCAAAGAGGCCGGCTTGGACGGAGTAGTGTGCTCTCCGTTAGAGGCAGGGATGGTCAAAGCGCGTTGCGGCAAGGAGTTTCTGACCGTCACTCCCGGTATCCGTTTCGCAGACGGCAAGGCAGGCGACCAGGTGCGTATCACCACTCCTGCGCAAGCCAAAGAGAAAGGGAGTGATTATATTGTTGTAGGACGGCCGATCACGGCAGCAGCAGATCCTGTAGCCGCCTATCGTCAATGTGTAAAAGATTTTGTACTATGATACTGAGTGAACAAATAGCAGCGGATCTGTTGCGTATCAAGGCCGTATTCCTGCGTCCGTCGGAGCCGTTCACATGGGCCAGCGGCATCAAGAGTCCTATTTATTGCGACAACCGCCTGACACTGAGCGATGTGGCAGTGAGAGAAGATGTGGAGAACGGTCTGGCAGAGCTGATCCGTCAGTATTACCCGGAGGCGGAAGTGCTGATGGGCACCTCCACGGCCGGTATTGCCCATGCGGCTATCACTGCCACCAAAATGAATCTGCCGATGGGGTACGTGCGGTCAGGTGCCAAGGATCACGGCCGCCAAAACCAAATAGAGGGCAAACTGCTGCCAGGACAGAAAGTAGTGGTAGTAGAGGATCTGATTTCCACCGCAGGCAGTTGTCTGGAGGTAGTGGAAGTGCTGCGTGAAGCCGGAGCAGAAGTGCTGGGAATCGTATCCATCTTCTCTTACGGAATACAAAAAGGCATTGACCGCATAGCTGCCGCCCAAACAGAGAACCACAGTTTGAGCAATCTGGATGTGCTGGCTGACGTGGCTGTCAAACAAGGATATATCACCGAGGCGGAGAAAGCCGAACTGATACGATTTAGAGATTCGCTATGAGACATTTATTAGACTCTACAGACCTTACCACCCAGGAGGTGGAACAGATTATTCTGCGTGCGCTGGATATCATCGAGCATCCGCAGCAGTATGCGGAATCATGCAAGGGCAAGAAACTGGCTACGCTCTTTTATGAACCGAGTACGCGTACACGCCTTAGTTTCACAGCCGCAATGATGGAGCTTGGCGGACAAGTGTTAGGATTCAGCGATGCCCGTTCATCCTCGGTGAGCAAGGGCGAGACGGTAGCTGACACCGTGCGGGTAGTGAGTGCATTTGCAGATATCATCGCTATGAGGCATTACAAAGAGGGCGCACCCCGCGTGGCCAGCGAATTCAGCCGTATTCCTATTATCAATGCCGGTGACGGCGGGCACAGCCATCCCACCCAGACGATGACAGACCTGCTGACTATCCGTCGCGAGCTGGGGCGTTTCGACCATCTGACAGTAGGCTTGTGCGGCGATCTCAAATACGGACGGACGGTTCACTCGCTCATCAAGGCTATGCGGCGATACGAGGGAGTACATTTCGTGCTGATTGCCCCGCATGAGTTGGCTCTGCCGGATTATATGAAAGCCGAACTGGGCGACGCTTACACCGAGGTGCCGACCCTGGAGGAAGCGATGCCGATGGTAGATGTATTGTATATGACACGCGTGCAGCAGGAGCGTTTTGCCGACAAAGATGAATACGAGCGCCTCAAGGACTCGTTCATCCTGGACGAAAGACTGATGGCGCTTGGCAAGCAGTCGATGATCGTATTGCACCCGCTACCGCGCGTGAATGAGATAACCACAGGCGTGGACAAAGACCCGCGTGCCGCCTATTTCCGCCAAGTGGAAAACGGCAAGTATGTACGCAAAGCCATCATATACTCCTTGCTGAGCGGTGAATATCTCAACGAGTCGTACAAAGGCCACTATGGCCGGCTGAGCGATTCCGCATGCCACAACGACCGTTGTATAGCCACGACCGAGCCGGTAGAGCAGAAAGCCTACACGGATGCCGCAGGCATCAAACGCTGCTATTATTGTGATCACATGTTATAACCAACAAACAACCGTTTCTCACTATGAACCAAGATCGTATTAAGCCCGAAGGACTGACATTTGACGACGTCCTGCTTGTTCCAGCCTACAGCGAAGTGCTGCCCCGCGAGGTATCTCTCAGCGGACAGTTCTCGCGTCATATCCCGCTCAATATCCCTGTGGTCAGTGCAGCGATGGATACAGTAACAGAAGCCACAATGGCCATCGCTATCGCACGCGAGGGAGGTATAGGCGTGATTCATAAGAATATGACTATTCAGGAGCAGGCGGCTCAGGTGCGTAGCGTCAAACGGGCTGAGAACGGCATGATAGCAGACCCTGTGACCATCTTCGGCGATCAGACTATAGGCGACGCCCTGCAGATGATGCACGACAACCATATAGGCGGTATTCCCGTAGTGGACGAGAACCACATACTGGTGGGTATCGTTACCAACCGGGACCTGCGTTTTGAGACTGACATGAACAGGAAAATATGCGAGGTCATGACACGCGACAACCTGGTTACCATCAGCTCGACGGACAACAAGACGATCATGGAGTCGCTGCAGGCCTATAAGGTGGAGAAACTGCCGGTGGTGGACAAAGACGGCAAACTGGTAGGCTTGGTTACATACAAGGACATTACCAAACTGCGCGATTACCCCAATGCCAACAAAGATGCACACGGCCATTTGCGCTGTGCAGCCGGCGTAGGAATAACAGCAGACTATATGAACCGCGTGGACGCACTGGTGAAAGAGCACGTGGATGCCGTAGTGTTAGACTCGGCACACGGGCATAGCCGTAATATCGTCAATGCGCTGCGCGCCATCAAAGCGAAGTATCCGGATCTGGATGTAGTAGTGGGCAACATCGCTACTGCCGAAGCAGCCAAGTATCTGGTGGAGAACGGAGCAGACGGCGTCAAGGTGGGTATAGGTCCGGGCAGTATATGTACCACACGTATCATAGCCGGCGTGGGCGTGCCACAGCTCACAGCCATTTTTGAGGTAGCAGAAGCTTTGCAGGGAACAGGAGTGCCGATGATTGCTGACGGCGGTTTGCGTTATTCGGGCGATGTAGTCAAAGCCCTGGCAGCCGGAGGCAATTGCGTAATGTGCGGATCGATGTTTGCCGGAACCGACGAGGCACCGGGTGACACGATTATCTATAACGGCCGCAAATTCAAGACCTATCGCGGCATGGGCAGTATTGAGGCTATGCGTGACGGCAGTGCCGACCGGTATTTCCAGGGCGGAGAAAAAAATGTATCCAAACTGGTGCCTGAAGGTATTGTAGGGCGAGTGCCGTACAAAGGCAGTGTGAGTGAAACGATATACCAGTTGCTTGGCGGTCTGCGCTCAGGCATGGGCTATGTAGGGGCACACAACCTGGAAGAACTGCGTAAAGCACAATTCGTCCGCATCACTTCTGCAGGTATGTTTGAGAGCCATCCGCATGATATCACTATCACTTCCGAAGCCCCGAACTATTCACAGAAGTAATCACACCGGTATGCAAAAAATCATTATATTAGACTTCGGCAGCCAGACCACCCAACTTATCGGGCGGCGTGTGCGCGAACTGAATACATTCTGCGAGATACTGCCCTACAACAAGTATCCGGAGGATGACAAAGACGTGATAGGTGTCATCCTAAGCGGATCACCCCTGAGCGTCTATCAGGACGATGCCTTCCATGTGGATCTGAGCGGTATCAGGGACCGCTTGCCGATACTCGGTATCTGCTATGGCGCGCAGCTGATCAGTTATAACTACGGCGGCAAAGTAGAGAATGCCGGTTCACGGGAGTACGGACGCCAGCAGTTGAGATTTATTGATTATGAGAATCCGCTCTTCAAAGGCTTTGAACCCGACTCGCAGGTTTGGATGTCGCACGGTGACAGCATAACCGTTCTGCCGGAAGGTGCACATTGCATTGCATCGACCGAGAGCGTGCAAAACGCAGCTTTTTATATCCCGGGCCGACAGCCCATATTCGGTACCCAGTTTCATCCTGAGGTCTTCCACTCGTTGCAAGGTACGCTTTTGCTGAAAAACTTCGTAGTGAATGTCTGCGGCTCGCGTCAGGGATGGAGCGCAGAAGCATTTGTAGAAACTACTGTTCGCGAGTTGAGAGAGCAAATAGGCAGGGATCGCGTCATTCTGGGACTGTCAGGAGGCGTGGATTCATCGGTAGTGGCAGTCCTGCTCAATCGCGCAATAGGCGACCAACTGACGTGTATCTTTGTTGACCACGGTATGCTGCGCAAGAACGAGTTTGCCGATGTGATGCGCGATTACGAAGGACTCGGGTTGAAAGTGATCGGCGTAGATGCCAGCGAGAAATTCCTGAGCGACCTGGCCGGAGTGAAGGAGCCCGAACAGAAACGCAAGATTATCGGCCGCGATTTCGTAGAGGTATTCAATGCCGAAGCGCAGAAAATAACCGACGCCAAGTGGCTGGCACAGGGCACCATATATCCAGACCGGATTGAGAGCCTGAATATCACCGGCAAAGTGATCAAGAGCCATCACAACGTAGGCGGTCTGCCCAAAGATATGCATCTGCAACTCTGCGAACCTATCCGCTGGTTGTTCAAAGACGAGGTGCGCCGCGTAGGTCGCAGCTTGGGCATGCCGGAGCACCTGATTACCCGTCATCCCTTCCCGGGTCCCGGACTGGCAGTACGTATTCTGGGAGATATCACACGCGAGAAGATACACATCCTTCAGGAGGCGGATGATATCTATATCCGCAACCTTCGCGAGGCGGGACTATATGACCAAATATGGCAAGCAGGTGCTATTCTGCTGAGCGAAGTGAAATCAGTCGGCGTAATGGGTGACGAGCGCACATACGAAAACCCTGTAGCTCTGCGCGCAGTGACATCCAGCGACGCCATGACAGCCGACTGGGCACACATCCCGTATGAAGTGCTCGCTAAGATAAGCAACGAAATTATCAACAAAGTAAAAGGTGTGAACCGGATATGCTATGATATCTCGTCCAAACCACCTTCAACCATAGAATGGGAATAATATGAGAGTAGGAGTAATTATGGGCTCGGCAAGTGATCTGCCGGTTATGCAAGCGGCTATTGATACGCTTGAGTCATTTGGTATCGAAGTGGACAAACGGGTTATCTCTGCCCACCGTGCCGCACATGCACTGATGGAGTGGGCGGAGACGGCGGAGGATCGCGGACTGAGTATCATCATCGCCGGAGCCGGCGGGGCTGCTCATCTGGCGGGAGTGATTGCCGGTCTGACCCAACTTCCCGTGATCGGAGTACCGGTGCGATCCAAAAACCTCGACGGATTAGACAGTCTTCTGTCCATGGTCCAGATGCCAAGCGGTATTCCCGTTGCTACCGTAGCCATTGACGGCGCTAAAAACGCAGCATTATTGGCTATCAGCATTTTAGCATTGCAAGACAGGAACCTGAGAGAGCAATATATAGCATTCCGACACCAACAAACCGAAAAGGTATTAGCAACTGTTATTTAAGATGAACAAAAGGCTTTTTGTTGAGAAAAAAGAAGGGTTTCGCGTAGAGGCTGAGAGCCTGCGGCACGAGCTGAACGAGAACCTCCGGCTGCACATCCAAGAGATGCGCTACCTATGCGTATATGACCTCTTCGGATTTAGCGAGGACTTGTTAGAGAAGAGCAGGTACAGTGTATTTGGAGAAATAGTAACCGACGATGTGACGGACTCGGTCTCGTTAGACGGCAAAAATTATTTGGCCGTGGAGTATATACCCGGGCAGTTTGACCAACGTGCTTCGTCGGCAATTGATTGTGTGCATCTGATAGACCCGAATGCGGATATAGATATCCGTTCCAGCCGTTTGCTGATTTTTGAGGACAATCTGAGCAATGAGGAGATGACGAAGATTCGTCATTACTATATCAATGCAGTAGAGGCACGCGAGAAGAATCTTGATATACTGGAGCGCCGGCAAACAGCCGAAGTGAAACCCTTGAGGTCTTTGGCCGGGTTCACGTCCATGAAGCGTGAAGAGTACGCTCCATTCTGCAAGGACTGGGGACTGGCTATGAATACTGATGATTTGGCTTGCGTAGTTGATTATTTCAGCAAAGAGCACAGAGATCCCGCAGAGACAGAACTGCGGATTATTGATACATACTGGTCGGATCATTGCCGCCACACGACCTTCACGACTATTCTGGAAGATATAGAGGTGGAAGATTCATTCATCAAAGCCGATATTGAGCAGGAACTGGAGGCATTCCGTCATATCCGTGTGGAGCTGGGGCGTGAGAACAAACCGCTCTGCCTTATGGAGTTGGCTACCATAGGTGCCCGTTACTTGAAGAAAAAAGGACTTTTGGACGACCTTGAGGTTAGTGAAGAAAATAATGCTTGCTCTATTTTCATTGATGTGGACGTGGATGGAAAGGTGGAGAAATGGCTCCTGCAATTCAAAAACGAGACCCATAATCACCCTACGGAGATCGAGCCTTTCGGCGGCGCCAGTACGTGTTTGGGCGGTGCTATACGAGACCCTCTGTCCGGACGCGCATACGTCTATCAGGCGATGCGCGTGACGGGAGCAGGCGATATCTATGCGCCGGTGAACCAGACACTGGCGGGCAAACTGCCGCAACAGATTATTTCCCGCAAGGCTGCCGCAGGATATTCCAGCTACGGCAACCAAATTGGCTTGGCAACCACTCACGTGCGTGAGATTTACCATCCTTCCTATGTCGCTAAGCGACTTGAAGTAGGAGCTGTTGTGGGGGCTGTCAAAGCTGATGCGGTACGCCGCGAAAGTCCTGCAGCCGGTGATGTTATTCTGCTACTCGGCGGTCGTACCGGACGAGATGGTATAGGCGGTGCTACCGGCTCCAGTAAAGAGCATACGGAGTCGTCTCTTGAATCATGCGGTAGTGAGGTACAGAAAGGCAATGCGCCCGAGGAACGTAAGATACAGCGCCTCTTCCGCCGTCATGAAGTGACCGAACTGATCAAAAAATCCAACGATTTCGGAGCAGGCGGCGTGAGTGTGGCTATAGGCGAGTTGGCTGATGGGCTGGATATTTTCCTCGACCGTGTGCCTACCAAATATGCAGGACTCAATCCTACGGAGTTGGCAATCTCCGAATCGCAAGAACGAATGGCGGTTGTCGTGGAGAAAAAGAATCAGGCAGCGTTTGAGCATTTCTGCCACATGGACAATATAGAGGTAACGCACGTAGCGGATGTGACGGATACGGGACGTATGCGTCAATACTATAAAGATGAACTCGTAGCGGATTTGAGCCGCGCATTTATCGATTCCGCGGGTGCCAAGCACTATGCGAAAGCAACTATCCTGCCGGTAGAGAACCGTGACCCGTTCCATCAAGCTCAGGAAGGAGCGACGCTGTCCGAGCGTATGTGCAAGGTGCTGGGTTCGGCGAATGTAACCAGTCAGAAAGGTCTTGTCGAGGAGTTCGATGCCACTATCGGTCGATCAACAGTTTTGATGCCTTTCGGAGGACGTCTGCAGCGTACCGAAACACAAGTAAGCGTACAGAAACTACCGACTGACGGATTTACAAATACGGCCTCGATCATGGCGTTCGGCTACAATCCCTTCATCACAGAATGGAGTCCGTATCACGGTGCTGCCTATGCAGTAGTAGAGGCCTGCAGCAAAGTAGTAGCCGCAGGAGCAGAGTACAAACATATGCGTTTCAGTTATCAGGAATATTTCGAACGCATGACTGATGACCGCCATAGTTGGGGCAAACCGCTCAGCGCATTATTAGGAGCACTGAAAATGCAAGTGGCCTTGGGGCTTCCATCTATCGGAGGAAAAGATTCAATGTCCGGCACTTTTGAGCATCTATCCGTGCCGCCGACGCTGATTGCCTTCGGTATTACAACGGTCAAGGCAGACCAAGTAATCAGTACTGAATGGAAGAATGCAGGCAATAAATTGTATCTGCTGCAGCATAAACCTTTGAGCAATTATATGCCGGACACTGACCAACTCACACAACTATGGTCCAATACCACAAAAGAGATTCTCGCAGGAAAAATTGTATCGGCTTATGCTATCGGTTTTGGCGGCGTTTGCGAGGCTCTCGCAAAGATGTCGTTCGGCAACGCCTTGGGCGCAGAGATACGTATTGACGATTCACTGCTCTTTGATTACCAATACGGAAGTATTCTGGTGGAGGCTTCAGATGTACTGAATATGCCGGATGCGATACTATTGGGGCAAGTGACAGAGAGCGACAAACTGCTCATCAACGGAGAAGCTGTGGACCGCCGGAAACTATTTGAGGCTTGCACCGCACCATTTGACAAGGTTTATCCCTCTACAAAGAAGGCGCAGCATAATGAGCTGATACCACAAGGTGTAACATCTAAAAACTGCATGCCTGCCATCCCTGCGCACGAAGACTTGAATGGCAGAAAACCAATAGTATATATACCCGTTTTCCCGGGTACGAACTGTGATTATGACAGCGCTAAAGCGTGGCGGAAGGCCGGTGCAGAGGTGGAAATGACAATTTTCCGTAACCTAACCGAACGCGATGTGATTTCGTCCATCGACGAGATGGAGACGCACATCCGCCGCGCACAGATACTGATGTTGGCCGGCGGTTTCTCACTTGGTGACGAACCGGACGGATCTGCAAAATTTATTGTTTCTGTACTCAATCAGCAAAAGATCAGCCGTGCCGTAGAGAACCTGTTGAGCCGCGGTGGACTCATTTTAGGAATCTGCAACGGCTTCCAGGCACTGATCAAATCAGGCTTGTTACCATATGGCCATTTAGGACAAGTGACAACCGCAAGTCCGACATTGTTCCGCAACGATATAAACCGCCACGTTTCGCAGATGGTAACCACTACTGTCTCTACGACTAACAGCCCTTGGCTCAAAGGAATGGCAATCGGTGACCTATATAGCATTGCGGTCAGCCACGGAGAGGGCAAACTGGTAGTGAGCGAGGCACTGGCGAAGCAGCTCTTTGAGAACGGACAAGTCGCTTTCCGATATGCCGATCCATGCACGGGCGAAGCGACGATGGAGTCTCCTTATAATCCCAACGGCTCATGCTACGCCATTGAGGGACTCATCTCTCCAAACGGGCAGATCCTTGGCAAGATGGGCCATACGGAACGATGGGAGGAAGGCGTCTTCACTAATATCTCCGGAAACAAACACCAACCATTGTTTGAAAACGCAGTAAACTATTTCAAGCACTAAATAAAACGATATATATGGCGCAACATTATGAAGCAGCAGGCGTAAATCTGGAAGCCGGATACGAGGTAGTACGCAGAATCAAATCACATGTGCGTTCGACAGAACGTAAGGGCTCGATGGGTTCCATCGGATCGTTCGGAGGAATGTTTGATCTCTCGGCACTAAACGTGAAAGAACCGATTTTGGTCAGCGGCACTGACGGTGTGGGAACAAAACTTAAGATCGCGTTTGCGATGGACAAGCACGACACAATAGGCATTGACGCCGTAGCGATGTGCGTGAACGATGTGCTGGCACAAGGAGCCGAACCGCTTATTTTTCTCGATTACATTGCTACGGGACATAATATCCCTGCGCAGATTGAGGCTATCGTGAGCGGAGTAGCGGAAGGTTGCCGTCAAGCGGGATGTGCCCTGGTAGGCGGTGAGACAGCCGAGATGCCTGGCATGTATGAGAACGGCGAATACGACATTGCCGGTTATACGACAGGAGTGGTGGAGAAATCCAAACTGATTGACGGTACGAAAGTCAAAGCAGGCGATGTATTGATTGGTATTTCTTCCTCAGGGGTACACTCCAATGGGTATTCTCTGGTTCGCAAGATTGTAAAGGATGCCAACCTCGATTTGCATAAAGTTTATCAAGAGTTGGACTCCGAGAAAACATTAGGAGAAATCCTGCTAACGCCTACAATGATATATGTCAAACCGGTGCTGGATGTCATCCGTCAGGTTGATGTACACGGTGTGGCACATATCACCGGCGGAGGATTTGACGAGAACATTCCTCGCATTTTCCTTCCGGGACAGGGTTTTCATATAGAGGAAGGCAGCTGGGATATACTCCCGATTTTCCGTTTTCTGGAGCAGAAGGGACAGATTCCGCATAGGGAGATGTTTAATGTCTTCAATATGGGTATAGGCATGGTACTTGCTGTTTCGGAGAGTGATGCAGACAGAGTGCTGTCCATCCTAAACAAGACGGCAACAAAAGCACAGATAATCGGCTATGTTAAAGCAGGCCAGAATGAAATAATAAGTAAATAATCTGGAACAATAACATGAGTAAGAAAAGAGCATTAATGTCCGTCAGTGACAAGACCGGTCTGGTGGAGTTTGTAAAAGGCCTGCAACTTGCGGGGTGGGAGATTATTGCCACAGGAGGCACGCAGAAGCTATTGGAGGAAAGCGGTATAAAGACCATCGGAATCAGTGAGGTGACCGGTTTCCCTGAGATTTGTGACGGGCGTTTGAAGACCCTTCACCCGAAGGTACACGGCGCCTTGTTAGCACGTCGCGACGAACCATCGCACATGGAGGCATTGGCGCAGAACGGCATTGAACTGATTGACATGGTTTGCGTCAATCTCTATCCTTTTCGCGAGACGATTGCCAAAGAAGGCACAACGATGGCAGAGGCCATTGAGAAGATTGATATCGGCGGTCCCTCGATGTTACGCTCGGCAGCCAAGAACTGGAACGACGTGACCGTTGTCTGCGACCCAAATGATTACAAGCGTGTGCTCGCCGAGATACAAGCAGAAGGCAACACAAAGAAGGAGACGCGACTGGAGTTGAGCGCCAAGGCGTACACGCACACGGCTGAATACGATATGTGTATCGCTACGTATATGCGCAAAGCGGCAGGGCTGAATGAGAAACTGTTCCTGGAGTATGACCTCAAGCAGGGGCTCCGTTATGGAGAGAACCCGCATCAGGATGCGAAGTTCTATGCCGCTATGGAGCAAGTGCCTTATTCCTTGGCATCTGCACGCCAGTTGCATGGCAAAGAATTGTCATATAACAACATACAGGATGCAAACGCTGCGCTGAATATCGTCCGCGAGTTCGGCAAGACACCTTTCTGCGTGGGACTCAAGCACATGAATCCGTGCGGTGCAGCTATCGGCAAAGACGGTTTGGAGGCATGGCAGAAAGCCTATGATGCAGACCGTGTATCCATTTTCGGCGGTATCGTAGCAACCAACTGCGTGGTGACCAAAGAGATGGCGGAAGCAATGAAGCCAATCTTCCTGGAGATCATCATGGCACCGCAGTTTACTGAGGAAGCATTAACTGTATTGGAAACAAAGAAGAACCTGCGTTTGCTGGAAGTCGATATGTCTTCCGAGACTCCGAAACAGATGCAATACGTATCGGTTAACGGAGGTCTGCTTGCGCAACAACTGGATACAGAGACCATCCGTCTGACAAAAGAGATGTGCGTTACAGAGACCAAACCGACGGACGAACAAATGACGGATATGCAGTTCGGTTGGCGTATAGTGAAACATGTTAAGTCCAACGCTATCGTGGTAGTGAAGAATGGTCGCACTTACGGAGTCGGTGCCGGTCAGATGAACAGAGTAGGTTCGGCCGGTATTGCACTAAAGCAAGCCGAAGAAGCCTTGAAAGCAGAGGGCGTCGATATAAAGCAAGCCGGTCTGTTGATGGCATCGGACGGTTTCTTCCCCTTTGGGGACAGTGTAGAGAGTGCTGCGGAATACGGTATAAGTGCAATAGTGCAACCCGGTGGCAGTGTGCGCGATCAAGAGAGTGTTGATGCAGCAAACGTACATCATATAGCAATGCTTTTCACAGGAATGCGTCATTTCAAACACTGATGAAGAAGGTATTAGTCATAGGATCAGGCGGCCGTGAGCATGCAATCGTGTATCAACTGAGTCGCAGTACACAAGTGGGACATATCTATTGTGCGCCGGGTAATGCCGGCATAGCACAGTTAGCAGAGTGTGTGGCAATCAAAGACACAGAGGTAGAGAAACTGCTCTCTTTTGCCCAAACACATCAGATAGACCTCTGCGTGGTGGGTCCGGAAGCCGCTTTGGCTGCCGGTATAGTAGATGTTTTCCGTGCTGCCGGTATTCCTGTGTTCGGTCATACCAAGGCCGCTACGCAGATTGAAGCCAGCAAGGAGTTTGCCAAAGAGTTGATGGCCAAATACTATGTGCCGACAGCGGCATATCGCAGTTTCGATACTTACGACGAAGCCATTGCATATGTGCGTTTGCGCAACACGTATCCTACCGTACTCAAATATGACGGTCTGGCAGCAGGCAAGGGCGTAGTGATTGCGCAGGACGAGCAAGAAGCAGTGCTGACGTTGAAAGATATGCTGGTAGGCGAAGCGTTCGGTAAAGGCAAGGTAGTCATCGAGGATTATTTGGAAGGACCGGAGTTCTCCTTTATGGCCTTTGTGGACCATCAGCACGTTTATCCGATGCCGTTGAGTCAAGACCACAAACGTGCGTTCGATGGCGACAAAGGTCCCAATACCGGCGGTATGGGCGCATATACTCCACTTCCGTTCATCAGCGCAGAAGAAGAGCAGTGGGCGAAAGAGCATATTCTTCAAGCGGTAGCCGATGCAATGGTCAAAGAGGGCAAACCGCTGACAGGCGTGCTCTACGGAGGATTGATGAAGACCAAAGACGGCATCAAAGTGATAGAATTCAATGCCCGTTTCGGTGATCCGGAGACAGAGGTCGTTCTGCCACTATTGGAAACCGATGCCTATATGGTATTCCATGCTATCGCTGTCGGAGAAATCATAGACAATATAGCATGGCGAAAGCAAGCTACCGTGGGCGTAGTACTTGCCTCAAAGGGTTATCCGGGCGCATATCAAAAGGGCGCAGAGATAACCGGTACAGAGGACTTTGACGGACTTGTTCTGCATATGGGAACGGCTGTAAAGGACGGGCAATTGGTCACTAACGGCGGACGTGTGCTGATGTGTATAGCGCACGGAGACGATGTTCGTCAGGCGCAGCAAAAAGCTTATGAGGAGATTGAGAAAATCCATTGCACCAACTTATTTTACAGAAAAGATATAGCACATTGGGCATTATGATAATAGACGGAAAAGCAATAGCACAGCAGCTCAAGGACGAGGTTCGCGAGCAAGTGGAGACACTGACCAAACAGTACGGTCGCAAGCCGTGTCTGGATGTGATTATCGTGGGTGAGAATCCCGCCAGTATGTCGTACGTGAAAAGCAAAATCAAAGCTACCGAATACTGCGGGTTTGACGGAGAACTGATTCAATTGCCTGAATCAACGAGTCAAGACGAATTGCTCCGTATCATTCGCAGCCGCAACGAGAATGAGATGGTAGATGGTATTCTGGTACAACTGCCGTTGCCCAAACATATAGACGAACAAAGTGTGATTGAGGCTATCGCACAGGAGAAAGACGTGGATGGTTTTCATCCTACCAACGTCGCCAAGCTATGGCTGAACCAAGAGACTATCGTTCCCTGTACGCCGATGGGCATCATGGCATTGTTAGCAAAGAGCGGCACTCCGCTGGAAGGACGCCACGCCGTAGTGGTAGGTCGCAGTAATATTGTCGGCAAACCCATTGCCAAGTTGCTGTTAGACAAGAATTGCACAGTGACGATTGCGCACAGCCGCACTGCTGATTTAGGTGCCATTTGCCGCGAAGCAGACATCTTGGTAGTGGCTGTAGGTAAAGCGAAAATGATAAAAGGCGATATGGTGAAGCCGGGTGCTACTGTAATCGATGTGGGCATTAACCGCATGGAAGACGGTAAAATAGCGGGAGATGTCGATTTTGATTCCGTTGCGCCGGTTGCAGGGGCTATTACTCCTGTGCCGGGCGGTGTCGGTCCTATGACCATATCCATGCTAATGTACAATACGCTGAAGTGTTACAACCGACGAATGTCTAACCTATGTGCTAATCAGTAACGAAAGTTATAGAAATACTCGTACTACAATGAAAATCGGAACCCCACTTACTCAAGTAGCCACACGCGCACTGCTACTCGGTAGCGGAGAATTAGGGAAAGAAGTCACCATGGAACTCCAACGGTATGGAGTAGAAGTGATCGCATGCGACCACTATGCCAATGCGCCGGCTATGCAAGTTGCTCACCGCTCCTATGTGTTCAATATGCTGGACGGCAAACGTCTGCGTGAGATCATTGAGGCGGAGCATCCGTCGCTTATCATTCCGGAAGTTGAGGCTATCGCAACACCTACGCTGGAAGAACTGGAGAAAGAAGGCTATCATGTGATCCCGACAGCCAAAGCGGCATTCCTGACGATGAACCGCGAAGCCATCCGCCGCCTGGCATCGGAGGAGTTGAATTTGCCTACGGCTCCGTATAAATTTGCAGACAATCACGATGAGTTCATCGCCGCAGTGAAGGAAATCGGTATCCCGTGTGTAGTAAAACCGATTATGTCTTCTTCGGGTCACGGTCAATCGACCGTTCATTCGGAGGCAGAGATTGAGCAAGCATGGGGTGTTTCGCAAGAAGGCGGCAGGGCAGGAGCGGGCCGCGTCATTGTTGAGGGGTTCATCCATTTTGATTACGAAATAACTTTGCTGACCGTACGTCATGCGGGTGGCACTACATTCCTTAACCCGATAGGTCATCACCAAGTGGATGGCGACTACCGCGAGTCGTGGCAACCGCAGGCGATGAGTGATGATGCATTGCGGCAAGCACAGCACATCGCCAAGACGGTTACTGACGCGCTGGGCGGTTACGGCATTTTCGGCGTGGAGATGTTCGTGCAGGGCAACAAAGTGATTTTCTCCGAAGTCAGTCCTCGTCCGCATGACACAGGTATGGTAACGATGATTAGTCAGGATTTGAGCGAGTTCGCGCTTCATGCCCGCGCCGTACTGGGTCTGCCGATTCCGGAGGTTCGTTTCTTCCAACCTTCAGCCAGCAAGGCTATCGTGATTGAAGGCGAAGGCAAAGAAGTTGTTTTCGAAGGTGTAGACAAAGCCTTGGCGATTCCGGGCGTACAAGTGCGTATCTTCGGCAAACCTGAGGTTCACGGCCACCGCCGATATGGTGTCGTGCTGGCGACCGACGAATCGGTAGAGAAAGCGCTGGCGAAAGCCGAGCAAGCCTATAAATGTATCTCGTATAGTATTAAAAAATCATGATAGACCGTTATTCACGCACAGCAATGCGCAACATTTGGACAGAGCAGAACAAGTTTCAGGCTTATCTGGAGGTAGAGATTCTGGCTGCTGAGGCCTGGTCCGAACTGGGCGTAGTCCCTAAAGAGGATGTAGCCAAACTACGTGCCAAAGCCACGTTTGATGTGGATCGCATCCATGAGATAGAGGAAATCACCCGTCACGACGTAGTGGCATTCACCCGCACGGTAAGCGAATCATTAGGCGAGGAGCGCAAATGGGTGCACTACGGACTGACATCAACGGACGTGGTAGATACCGCGAACGGTTATCTGCTGAAACAGGCGAACGCCATTCTCCGCGATGACTTGCAACAATTTTTGGCGGTACTAAAGAAACGCGCCAATGAATTCAAATTCACACCGGTCATCGGCCGTACGCATGGTATGCATGCCGATGTGACTTCTTTCGGCCTCAAATGGGCATTGTGGTACTCCATGCTGCAACGTGATATTGAGCGTTTTGAGATGGCGTCCAAAGGTGTGGAAGCCGGCAAGTTATCCGGCGCCGTAGGCAATTACGCCAATATCCCGCCGTTTATCCAGCAATATGTTTGCGAGCACTTAGGTATCGAGTCGGCAAAGATAGCGACACAGGTACTTGGTCGTGACCGCCACGCGTTCTATCTGTCCACTTTGGCTGTGATAGCCGGCTCGTTAGAGCAAATTGCGCTGGAGATTCGTAACATGCAACGCCAGGAAGTACGTGAAGTAGAGGAGGCATTCCGCAAGGGGCAGAAAGGTTCGTCAGCTATGCCGCACAAGCGCAATCCCATCTCGTCAGAGAATATCTGCGGCTGTGCGCGTGTGATGAGAGGATATATGTGTACCGCAGCTGAGAACATCGCGCTCTGGCACGAGCGGGATATCTCGCACTCGTCCACTGAACGTATAGTGCTGCCCGATGCTACCATGCTATTGGACTATATGCTGGCGCGCTTAATGGGCATTCTCGATAATCTGGTCGTCTATCCGGAGAATATGTTGCGTAATATAGGTCTTACGCACGGGGCTATCTTTGCGCAGCGTGTGATGAATGCGCTTATAGAGAAGGGGCTTGTGCGCGAGCAAGCCTATGACCTTGTGCAGCCGGTAGCCATGCGTACGCTGATGGAAGGCGGGCAGATGCAAGAGTTGCTCAAGCAGACACCGGAAGTGATGAAGTATCTGTCTGCAAAAGAGATAGACGGTTGCTTCACGCTGGAGTATTACATGAAGAATGTTGATTATATATACAACCAATTAGGCTTATGAGAGCAGATATATTATTGGGACTTCAATGGGGCGATGAAGGAAAAGGCAAGATGGTCGATTTCCTGACCCCGAAATATGATGTGGTAGCGCGTTTCCAAGGCGGTCCGAATGCAGGCCATACATTGGAGTTTGACGGTCAGAAATACGTACTCCGCAGTATACCTTCCGGTATATTCCAAGGCGACAAACTGAACCTGATAGGTAATGGCGTGGTGCTTGATCCTGTCTTGTTTCGCAAAGAAGCAGAAGAATTGGCGCAATCAGGTCATACATTAGAAGACCGCTTGCTGATTTCCAAGAAAACGCACCTGATCCTGCCTACCCATCGTCTGTTGGATCGAGCCAATGAGGCGGCAAAGGGGAAGGCAAAAATTGGCACGACCGGAAAGGGAATAGGTCCGACCTATACGGATAAAATCAGCCGCAATGGTCTGCGCGTAGGAGATATACTGGAGGGCTTTGCGGAGAAATATGCGCAGGCACGTGAGCGCCATATCGATATGATTAACGCGCTCAATGCATCGGCTGTAGCCAAAGGCGGAAGTCCTGTTTCGCTGGAAGGGCTGGAAGCGTTGGAAAAAGAATGGATGGAGAGCATCGGTTATCTGCGCCGGTTCCGTTTGATTGACAGCGAACATTTTGTGAACAAAGTTCTGGCGGACAACAAGTCTATTCTATGCGAAGGCGCACAAGGTTCGCTGTTGGATATTGACTTCGGTTCTTATCCTTTTGTAACGTCCAGCAACACTGTTTGCGCAGGTGCTTGTACAGGATTAGGTTTGGCACCAAGCAAGATAGGGGAGGTGTACGGTATTTTCAAAGCCTATTGCACGCGCGTCGGTTCCGGTCCGTTCCCGACGGAACTCTTTGACGAAATGGGCTCTAAAATACGTGCCATTGGTCATGAATACGGAGCGGTAACAGGACGTGAGCGTCGGTGCGGATGGATAGACCTCGTGGCACTTCGTTATACGATTATGCTGAATGGTGTAACACAACTCATTATGATGAAATCGGATGTGCTGGACACATTCCCTGTTATCAAGGCTTGCACAGCCTACCGCGTGAACGGAGAATTGACACGCGATTTCCCGTTCTCCATTGACAAAGGCGTGGAGCCGGTGTATGAGGAGTTCCCCGGATGGCAAACCGATTTGACACATTGCACAAAGCAGGAAGAACTGCCGCAGGCATTTGTCAACTACGTGCAATTCTTGGAGCGCGAACTGGCCACACCGATAAAGATTATTTCTGTAGGACCTGACCGCGAGGCAACTATATGGAGATGATGAAAAACGAAGTTAATCCTGCCAAAGTGGCTAAGAAAAAAGCAATATTACGACTCAGTGACGGCACTACTTTTGCCGGGTATAGTTTCGGCGCCGATGTGCCGGTAAGCGGCGAAGTGGTGTTCAATACCGCGATGATGGGCTATCCCGAATCGCTCACTGACCCCAGTTATGCAGGTCAGTTGATGACACTCACGTATCCATTAGTAGGCAACTACGGTGTGCCTGAGTTCAGTTTTCGCCCTGACGGATTGGCTACATTCATGGAGTCGGACCGTATCTACGCACGGGCTATCATCTGCAGCGAATACAGCGGTGAGTTCAGCCATTGGAACGGCAAAGAGACCTTGGCGGAATGGTTGAAACGGGAGCAAGTACCTGGTATCACAGGCATCGACACGCGCGCCCTGACAATGTTGCTCCGCGAGCATGGCGTGATGATGGGATCCATTGAGATTGAAGGCTGTGCACCGGCACCGGAAGCGCAGTATGAGAATGTCAATTTTGTGGCAGAGGTATCGTGCAAAGAGGTCATTCGTTACAATGAAGGCAAGCCGAAAAAAGTGATTCTGGTAGATTGTGGCGTGAAACACAATATCATCCGCTGCCTCATTGCCCGCGGCGTTGAGGTCATCCGCGTTCCATGGGATTATGATTTCAATACCATCAAAGCGGATGGGTTGTTCCTTTCTAATGGTCCGGGTAATCCAGACACATGTCAAATATTGGTGGATCATATCAAAGAATATATGAAGACCGGCAAACCTATAGCAGGTATTTGTATGGGAAATCAACTTCTGGGGAAAGCAGCCGGAGCTGTTATATATAAGTTACCATATGGTCACCGTTCTCATAACCAGCCTGTTAGAATGGTAGGCACAGACCGTTGTTTTATTACATCGCAAAACCACGGCTATGCAGTAGATGCCAACACATTGCCTAAAGATTGGAAGCCATTGTTTGTAAATATGAATGACGGTTCAAATGAAGGCATACGTCATCTAACCAAACCTTGGTTCTCTGCACAGTTCCATCCGGAGGCTTGTTCCGGACCTGTAGATACCGAGTTCTTGTTCGATGATTTTATCAAACTGCTCTATCAATGATTTTGATTCTATTTAATTGCAATGAAATTAGATAATATCCATAAAGTATTGGTTCTGGGATCCGGCGCACTCAAAATAGGTGAAGCAGGTGAGTTTGACTACTCAGGTTCCCAAGCACTAAAGGCCTTGCACGAAGAGGGAGTGGAAACCATATTGATCAATCCGAATATTGCTACAGTCCAGACCTCAGAGGGAGTAGCAGATCACATATATTTTCTGCCTGTAACTCCTTATTTCGTAGAACGATTGATAGAGAAAGAACGGCCAGATGGTATCTTACTATCATTCGGCGGACAAACAGCACTTAACTGCGGAGTGGCTCTCTATCAATCAGGCGTACTGGAAAAATACAACGTGCAAGTACTGGGCACTCCTGTTGAGGCAATCATCAATACTGAAGATCGTGAACTCTTTGTCCGTCAGTTGGACGAGATTGGTGTCAAGACCATCAAATCCGAAGCCTGCGAGACGATTGAGGATGCGCGTCGTGCTGCAGCTGAATTAGGTTATCCTGTTATCATCCGTGCAGCGTATGCCTTAGGAGGACTCGGTTCCGGTTTCTGCGATAATGAACAGGAACTGAATGTCATGGTGGAGAAAGCTTTCTCATTTTCGCCGCAGGTCCTTGTAGAGAAATCGCTTAAAGGATGGAAAGAAATAGAGTATGAAGTAGTGCGTGACCGCTATGACAATTGCATTACGGTCTGCAATATGGAAAATTTTGATCCACTGGGCATTCACACCGGAGAATCTATTGTGATTGCGCCATCGCAAACATTGACCAACTCCGAATACCACAAACTGAGGGCTTTGGCAATTCGTATCATCCGCCATTTGGGTATTGTAGGTGAGTGTAACGTACAATATGCCTTTGATCCCGAGTCGGAAGACTACAGAGTTATAGAGGTCAATGCTCGTCTCAGCCGTTCCTCCGCGCTGGCATCTAAAGCCACAGGGTATCCGTTGGCTTTTGTGGCAGCCAAGTTAGGTATGGGTTACGGGCTGTTTGAACTCACCAATTCGGTAACAAAATCCACCTCTGCATTTTTTGAACCTGCGCTGGACTATGTGGTGTGCAAGATACCCCGTTGGGATTTGGGTAAGTTTCGGGGAGTAAACAGGGAGTTAGGGAGTTCCATGAAATCGGTAGGCGAAGTAATGGCTATTGGCCGTACATTCGAAGACGCAATCCAAAAGGGGCTTCGTATGATCGGGCAGGGTATGCACGGTTTTACAGAGAACAAAGATCTGCGTGTAGATGATATTGATGCCGCACTTAAGGCACCGACAGACAAGCGTATTTTTGCTATTGCTCAAGCCATGTATGAGGGATACAGCATAGAACGCATCCATCAACTGACAAAGATAGACAATTGGTTCTTACAACGCCTGGAACATATCATACAGATAGATGCCGAATTAAATCAGTTAGGCGGATTGGAGAATTTGGGAAAAGAATTGTTATTACGCGCCAAGCAGTTAGGATTCTCGGATTTTCAGATTGCACGTGCTGTGGGGCTTGGACGTGAAATGCCAATGGACCAAGCTGTGCTTAAGATGCGCGCCTATCGCAAACAATCAGGAGTGCTCCCTGTCGTCAAGCAGATAGACACTTTAGCCGGCGAATTTCCCGCGCAAACCAATTATCTGTATTTGACATACAGCGGAACTAAAAATGACGTACATTATACAGGAGACCGAAAATCCATTGTAGTGCTTGGCTCCGGTGCATATCGTATAGGTTCATCGGTAGAGTTCGACTGGTGCGGTGTGCAAGCTCTTCAAACAATCCGCAATAATGGATTCCGCTCGGTGATGATCAACTACAATCCCGAGACGGTTTCTACTGATTATGATATGTGTGACCGCTTGTATTTTGATGAACTCACGTTTGAGCGTGTTATGGATATCATTGATTTGGAGAACCCTCATGGAGTGATTGTATCCACCGGCGGACAGATCCCGAACAATCTGGCGATGAAACTTGACGCCCAGCAGGTGCCTATATTGGGAACCTCGGCCAAGTCAATTGATAACGCCGAAGACCGCGATAAGTTCTCTGCTATGCTCGACCGTATCGGTGTAGATCAACCCGAATGGAGCGCCTTGACATCCATGGATGACGTAGAGAACTTCGTAAACAGGGTAGGTTACCCCGTTTTGGTCCGTCCGTCTTATGTGTTGTCAGGAGCTGCGATGAATGTATGCTCCAACGAGGAGCAACTCAATCGTTTCCTCCAATTGGCTGCAAAAGTATCCAAAGAGCATCCTGTGGTGATTTCCAAGTTTATGACCAATACCAAAGAGGTGGAAATGGATGCCGTAGCACGCAATGGTGAAATCATAGCATATGCAATCTCAGAACATGTAGAGTATGCCGGAGTCCATTCAGGTGATGCTACTATCATGTTTCCTGCCCAGAAACTATATGTAGAAACGGTTCGGCGTATCAAACGTATCTCCGGTCAAATTGCCCGCGAACTGAATATTTCAGGTCCGTTCAATATTCAATACTTAGCACGTGAAAACGAAATCAAGGTAATTGAATGTAATCTGCGCGCGTCTCGTTCTTTTCCCTTTGTGAGCAAAGTTCTAAAGATCAACCTGATTGATATTGCCACTCGAATTATGCTGGGGCTTCCCGTAGAGCGTCCGCATAAATCACTGTTCGATTTCGACTACGTGGGTGTTAAAGCATCGCAGTTCTCCTTCAACCGGTTACAGAACGCTGACCCCATCCTTGGAGTGGACATGGCTTCCACAGGCGAGGTAGGTTGTTTGGGTGAGGATGCCAACTGCGCACTCCTCAAGTCGATGCTGTCCGTGGGCATGCGTATCCCGAAAAAGAATATCCTTTTCGCTATCGGCGGTCCGAAACAACGGGCGCACATGCTTGACACAATCAAACGTCTGGTTGCTCGCGGATATACTATCTATGCTACAGGAGGAACCAGCGATTATCTCAACGGACTTGGGGTGCCGAACATACGTGTCTATAAGAATGAGCATATGGATGAGAACGGACAACTCAAACAGCCTATCGTATCTGAACTGATGCATCGCAAAGAGATAGAACTATTTGTCGGAATCCCTGTGGACACCCAGGCTGATTTGGTACATGACAGTTACTATCGTATGAGGCGTACGGCGGTAGATCTCAATATACCATTGCTCACCAATGCCCGCTTGGCGGAAGCCTATATCAATGCCTTCCTCGATGTCCCTATAGACACCTTAGCTATCAAGGCGTGGGATGAATATAAATAATCCGTAAATTAATTCATAAACACATAAGGTATGAACGCTTTAACAACAACTGAATTCTCCTTTCCCTGTCAAACAGGTGTTTATCATGGCAAAGTACGTGACGTATATTCCATAGGCGAGGAACTACTATGCATGGTAGCGACCGACCGTATTTCTGCTTTTGATGTTATATTACCCAAAGGTATTCCGTACAAAGGACAAATCCTTAATCAGATTGCTGCCAAGTTTTTGAATGCCACCAGAGATATTGTCCCGAATTGGTTGTTGGCGACTCCGGATCCTATGGTATCCGTCGGTTATCGTTGCAAGGGATTCCCTGTAGAGATGATCGTGCGCGGTTATTTGTGCGGATCTGCATGGAGAGCCTATAAATCCGGGGTCAGGGAAATATGCGGAGTCGCTCTGCCGGACGGAATGCGAGAGAACGAAGCTTTTCCAACCCCCATTATCACCCCGACGACCAAAGCGGAGATCGGCACGCACGACGAGGATATTTCACGTGAAGAGATTATTAAGCGTGGTCTGGTCCCGGAGAAGGAATACGAACAGATAGAGAAATATGCGCTTGCGCTCTTCGCCCGCGGACAAGAGATTGCCAAACAGCACGGACTGATTCTGGTAGATACCAAGTATGAGTTTGGAGAATACAAAGGCCAAGTGATGCTGATGGATGAGGTTCACACACCGGATTCAAGCCGCTATTTCTATGCGGATGGTTATGCCGAGCGTTTCGCGGCAGGAGAGCCGCAACGGCAACTATCGAAAGAGTTCGTACGCGAATGGCTCATGAGCAATGGTTTTCAAGGGAAAACCGGTCAGCAAGTGCCTGAGATGACTCCGGCTATCGTACAGTCAATCACAGACCGCTATGTGGAACTCTTTGAAGGCATCACAGGAGACACTTTTGTCCGCGAGGACACAGCCTATCTTGCTGACCGCATCGAGAACAACATTACCGCTTACCTTCAAACGCTCTCTTTATAGAAGTATTCTTGACTCTCAGGAACGCGCCGAGACAACGCCGAGAGCGCCTCGGGCTAATCCCGTATCATACCCCACCTTATATATATTATATATAATATATATCCCGTGATTTTGAAATAGTCTGTATAATTAAATCAATTACATAATGGCAGGATTCTTTGGTTCAATTGGCAAAACGCCCTGCATCACCGATGTCTTTTACGGCACGGACTATCACTCGCATCTGGGTACCCGGCGTGCCGGCATAGCAACGTATGATGCAGATACGGGCACGTTCAACCGTACAATTCACTCTATCTCTCAGGCTTCATTCCGCACAAAGATGGAGAGCGAGTTGCCCAAGTTTATCGGCAATGCCGGCATAGGTATCATCTCAGACACCGATGCCCAGCCGCTCTTGTTCAATTCCCATCTTGGACGGTTTGCACTCATCACGGTAGGTAAAATTGTCAATCTGGAGGACTTGACGAACGAGATTCTGCAAAGCGACATGCACCTCTCCGAGTTCTCGTCCGGCAAGGTGAACCCGACCGAATTAGTGGGTTTGCTGATTATACAGAAACCTACCATCGTCGAGGGTATCCGCAATGCGCAGGAGAAAATCAAAGGTTCTCTCTCGCTGATGATGCTGACTGAAGACGGGATAGTATGTGCACGCGATGCGTGGGGACGGACTCCCGTCATCATCGGTCATAAAGAGGATGCGTATTGCGCTGTCAGCGAGTCCTCCTCTTTCCTCAATCTGGGATACACCCATCTACGTGACATCGGGCCCGGCGAGATTATCCGTTTGCGTGCAGACGGGGTAGAGCAGATGGCTCCGGCTATTCCGGACCATATGCAGATATGTTCCTTCCTCTGGGTTTATTACGGTTTTCCCACTTCCAACTACGAAGGACGCAATGTGGAGGATGTGCGCAACTACATCGGCTATGCAATGGGCAAAGAAGATAATACGCAGGTAGATTGCTGCTGTGGTGTGCCCGACTCGGGTATCGGCATGGCGGTCGGATATTCGGAGGGACATAACGTTATCTACCGCCGCGCTATCTCAAAATACACGCCTACATGGCCGCGGTCGTTCATGCCGGCGAACCAGAACATGAGGGATTTGGTGGCTAAAATGAAACTGATTCAAAACAACGCTATTCTTCATGACCGCAAAGTGTTGCTGTGCGATGACTCTATCGTCCGCGGCACGCAATTGCGGGACAATACGCGCTGCCTGCTCGAAGGAGGAGCTAAAGAGATCCATATGCGTGTAGCGTGTCCTCCGCTGTTATATGCTTGTCCGTTTATCAATTTCTCCGAATCCAAATCCATCATGGAACTGATTACAAGGCGTGTTATCGCTGAAATCGAAGGTGAAGAAGCCGCTCGGGATGATGAACGCGTACGTGTTTATGCAACGACCGACACGCCCGAATACCGGAAAATGGTGGATCTGATTGCCCAGAAGTTCGGACTCAACTCCTTGCGTTTCACTAAATTGGAAACCCTTATCCGTGCGATTGGTTTGCCGCGCAAATGTATTTGTACGCATTGCTTCGACGGCTCCTCTGCACATACTTTGTAAATCTCCTATATCATGCAAATATCTGATCGTATATCGAAAATTGAGGCCTCGCAAAGTTTGGTTATGGCGGCGCGTGCTAAGGCAATGAAAACCGCCGGAGTGGATGTGGTTAGTATGTCACTGGGCGAACCCGATATGGACACGCCTAAGCATGTGCAGCGAGCTGCACAAGAGGCAGTAGAAAACCATTTTTCGCACTATGGACCGGTACCCGGAATCCCTGCGCTGAGACAGGCGGTGGCAGACTATCAGAACGCTCTTAAAGGCAATGTCATCTCCTGGAGTGCAGACGATGTAATTGTGTCAACAGGCGCCAAAATGGCAATCTACAACTCGATTCAGGCTGTCGTCAATCCGGGCGACGAGGTGATTATCCCTATGCCGAGTTGGGTAAGTTATAGCGAGATGGTCAAGCTCGCCGACGGTGTCGTTGTTCCCGTAGAGACGAACTTCGAAGACCGGTATTGTCTTACGCCGGAACAACTGCGCGAGGCACTCACACCCAAGACGCGGCTGATTATCCTGTGCTCGCCCAACAACCCAACCGGTAGTGTTTATTCCATGCCGGAGTTGGAAGGATTAGTGAATGTGCTACGCGAGTTTCCCGATGTGTACATACTTGCCGATGAGGTTTATAACGAGTTGGTCTATAGCTGTTCAGACTCACCGATAACCTTCTCGTCTTTTGCAGATATTGCCGAACGGCTCATCATCATCAATGGCGTGAGCAAGGCTTATGCCATGACGGGCTATCGCATAGGGTGGTTGATGTCCAAAAACAAGGCTTTTGTCTCCGCCTGTTCGCGCTTGCAAGGCCAGCAATATACGCACCCCACAATGGTGGCACAGAAAGCGGCAGAGGCGGCTTTGACAGGCGGTAGAGAGTGTGTAGAGCAGATGCGTGGTATTTTTGCGTCACGGCGCAAACTGATTTGCCAACTGGCAGCACAGATACTGGGACTGAAATTCCACGAACCCGACGGCGCGTTCTATCTCTTCCCCGATGTCAGTACGTGGGGAACGGGCAATGAGGTAGCTGAACGGCTTTTGGAGGAAGCACATGTCGCAGTCGTTTCCGGTGCGGCCTTCGGTTGCCCGTCCTGTATCCGTCTTTCTTATGCCATCAGTGAGAATGAAATACGCAAAGCTATGTCCCGCATCGCCAACCTTTTGAATAATTGGTAAGTATGAAACTCACCTTTCGTCCATTAGCCATTACATTTTCATCCTCGGTTTTTGCCGGCATACTGATCGGAATAGCGGGGTGGGGATTTCTTGCCAATTCCGTGCTTGGTATGTTCTTGTTCTGTGTCGGCCTGATTGCCGTAGTTAAATATTGTGCCAAGTTATATACAGGAACTGCCGGCTTTCTTGCATCCTGGCGTGACCTGCCCTTGCTTGGATATATACTCATAGGAAATATCACCGGATGTCTGGTCGTGGCAGCACTCTCGCTATGCTCACCCCTCGCATTGAGTGAAGCGTCTGAAGGGGTTATCGCGGCACGATTGAAAACAGGGTGGTGGGAAACAGGACTATTGGCTGTCGGATGCGGTCTGTTGATGTCTCTGGCTGTGGATTTTGCACGACGAAACCGCGATTTCTCCGATTGGCTTCCTTTGCTTTTTGCGGTACCGGCATTTATACTCTGCGGTTTCCCGCACTGCATCGCAGATGCATTTTACTGCTCGGTGTATGTGCTCAACCATTTCTCATCCGTTCCATGGTTACCGCTTGCCGCCTACTACCTCTGTATAGTAATCGGCAATTTCATGGGATGTAATGTATATCGGTTCCTTGCACCTGAAGAATAGCCATATTCAGGAAATTTTCTAAATTTCCGCTTTTTAATTTGCGTATATCCGATTTTTTTTGTACCTTTGTAGCCGATTTGACATTCAAATTCAAATCGGCTTTATGTATAATATCTTTTAAATACATAAAAGATTACCTTAAATTGTGAATTATTAAAACATATATCCTATTATGAATCTATCTGAATTAACCGACAAACTGTACGCTGAAGGCGTAGAGAAAGGTAACGCTGAAGCACAACAAATCGTAGAAAAAGCCCAAGCACAGGCTGCAGAGATTATTGCCGAGGCTAATAAGAAAGCAGCCGGACTGGTAAGCGACGCTGAGACCAAAGCTGCTGATCTGGACAAGAAAACACGTGCGGAACTGAAATTGTACGCTGAGCAGAGCGTGAATGCCGTAAAGACAGAGATTGTAAATCTGTTGGCAGACAAGATTGCTACGGATAGCGTAAAAGCTGCTACGGCTGATGCGAAATTCATGCAAAGCCTGATTGCTAAACTGGCAGAACAGATGGCTAAGGACGGCGAAGTGGAGATAGAAGCCAAAGATGCAGAGAACCTGAAGAAATACTTTGCCGCTAACGCAAAAGAATTGCTGGACAAAGGCATAGCTATCAAGGAAGTGAAGGGTATCAAGACCGACTTTACAATCCAATCTGCTAAGGGCGGATATAAACTCGCTTTCGGTGATGCCGAGTTCATCGCATACTTCAAGGAAATGCTTCGTCCGCAATTGGTAGAGGAATTATTCTAATATGACTTACGAATATTTACTAACAGGCTTGCCTGAGCTGAAAGCCGGATCCGACGCGCCGATTAATATCGAGAAACTTGACGAGTTGCTTGATGAGCAGTTGCGCGAGTCGGACAAACTACTGCTTGATTTGCTGCGCAAGCCTATTGACGAAGAGACGCTGGAGCTCGGACTCAAAGCCAAAAGCCGCTTTATTCGCGAGTGGTTCGCTTTCAACAGAGATATGAATAATGTACTTGTGGCACAAATCTGCCGCAAGCATAATTTCGATGTGAAGCAGAAGATTGTGGGTGAGGGCGAAGTGGCTGAACAACTGCGCACCCACACTACGCAGAAGGATTTCGGTTTAAACGAACTGTCCGGCGATTTCACATCTATTCTTGCTCTCGCGCAGATTGACGACCTTATGGCGCGCGAAAAAGCCATGGACGCTGTGCGTTTTGAATGGCTACAAGGCCGTACTGAGTTCGACTTTTTCTCACCGGAGATGGTGTTTGCTTATTATCTTGAGGCGCAAATGCTTCACCGTTGGAGTTTGCTGACCGTAGAAGAAGGCGAAAAAGTCTTCCGCGAGTTGGTGGCAGACATGAAGAAAGGCGTGAAACTGGACGCCTAAATGAAGAAATGGTAAATGATTAAATCGTAAATATCTTTATGACAACAGGAAAAGTAAAAGGCATCATCGCTAACCTCGTTACCGTGGTTGTCGATGGACCTGTGGCCCAGAACGAAATCTGCTACATTTATGTGGGAGAGACGAAACTGATGGCAGAAGTAATTAAAGTGATCGGCGCCAACGTCTATGCGCAGGTGTTCGAATCCACCCGTGGCTTGAAAGTGGGCAACAAGGTGGAATTTACAGGACACATGCTTGAGGTTACGCTCGGTCCCGGTTTGCTGAGCCGTAACTACGACGGATTGCAGAACGACTTGGATAAACTGACAGGTGTATTCCTCAAGCGCGGCGAGTACAATTTCCCGCTTGACACAGAGAAAAAATGGGCGTTTACCCCCATTGCCAAAGCAGGTGACAAAGTAGAAGCCGCTGCTTGGCTCGGTGAGGTGGACGAGAACCATCAGCCGCACAAAATCATGGTGCCGTTCGTGTTTGAAGGAACCTACACGGTAAAATCCATCAAACCAGCCGGTGAGTATACCATCAACGAAGTAATGGCCGTTTTGACCGATGCGGAAGGAGTTGACCACGAAGTGACTATGGTTCAGAAATGGCCGGTGAAGAAAGCCATCCTTGCTTACCGCGAGAAACCGCGTCCTTTCAAACTGCTCGAAACAGGTGTGCGTACCATTGATACCGCCAACCCGCTTTGCGAGGGTGGTACAGGTTTCATCCCCGGTCCGTTCGGTACCGGTAAGACCGTACTCCAGCACGCTATCTCCAAGCAAGCCGAAGCGGACATCGTTATTATCGCTGCCTGCGGCGAGCGTGCCAACGAGGTAGTAGAGACTTTCACCGAGTTCCCCGAACTAGAAGACCCGCACACGGGCCGCAAACTGATGGAGCGTACCATCATCATCGCCAACACATCCAACATGCCTGTTGCATCGCGTGAAGCCTCCGTTTATACCTCTATGACCATCGCCGAATACTACCGCTCTATGGGACTCCGCGTGCTGCTGATGGCGGATTCGACGAGCCGCTGGGCGCAAGCGCTCCGTGAGATGTCCAACCGTCTGGAGGAACTTCCTGGACAGGACGCCTTCCCGATGGATCTCTCGGCTATCATCGGTGCTTTCTACGCACGCGCAGGATTCGTATATTTGAATAACGGTGCTACTGGATCCGTTACTTTCCTCGGAACCGTATCGCCTGCCGGCGGTAACCTCAAAGAGCCGGTGACCGAAGGCACGAAGAAAGTGGCACGTTGCTTCTATGCATTGGAGCAGGCGCGTGCCGACCGCAAGCGTTACCCGGCAGTCAATCCCATTGATTCCTATTCGAAATATGTAGAGTATCCGGAGTTCGAGGAATATATCTCTAATCTAATTGACAAAGAATGGCTGCCGATGGTCAACGACATGAAGACCTATCTGCAGCGGGGCAAGGAGATTCAGGAGCAGATCAACATCCTCGGTGATGACGGTGTACCTGTTGATTACCACGAGGCCTTCTGGAAATCGGAAGTCATTGATTTTGTCATCCTTCAGCAGGATGCATTTGACAAGATTGACGCTGTTTGTCCGTTGGAGCGTCAGCAATATATGTTGCACCTCGTCATGGACATCTGCAAGCACGACTATGATTTCGACAACTTCCTTGATGTTATCGATTATTTCAAACGCGTCATCAACCTCTGCAAGCAGATGAATTACTGCGAGTTCCGCTCACAAGAGTTTGAGGACTATCGCAAGAAACTTGATGAACTGTTAGCTGAAAAACAAATTAACAAGTAAAGTACTATGGCTAAAGCATTTCAAAAGATATATACGCAGATTACTGCTATTACGAAAGCGACTTGTTCGCTGAAGGCCGAAGGGGTAGGAAACGATGAGTTGGCTACCGTGAATGGCAAGTTGGCGCAGGTAGTAAAAATCATCGGCGATGAAGTAACGTTGCAGGTATTCCAGGGAACAGAGGGTATTCCTACTAATGCCGAAGTGGTTTTCCTGGGCAAGGCTCCGAGCCTCAAAGTGAGCGACCAACTCGCCGGCCGTTTCTTCAACGCATATGGTGAGCCGATTGATGGCGGACCTCAGATTGAGGGCAAGGAAATCGAGATCGGCGGTCCGAGCGTGAACCCCGTTCGTCGTAAACAGCCGTCGGAACTGATTGCAACGGGTATTGCAGGTATCGACCTGAACAACACGCTCGTTTCCGGTCAGAAGATTCCGTTCTTTGCCGATCCGGACCAGCCGTACAACCAGGTGATGGCGAACGTTGCACTCCGTGCTGAGGCGGACAAGATCATTCTGGGCGGCATGGGTCTGACTAACGACGACTACCTCTATTTCAAGAACGTGTTCAGCAACGCCGGCGTACTTGACCACATTGTTTCCTTTGTCAATACGACTGAGAATCCGCCTGTAGAGCGACTGCTGATTCCGGATATGGCACTTGCAGCAGCAGAGTATTTCGCAGTAGAAAAACACGAGAAAGTGCTGGTTCTGCTGACCGATATGACGCTGTATGCAGATGCGCTGGCAATCGTTTCGAACCGTATGGACCAGATTCCGTCGAAGGACTCCATGCCGGGTTCGCTCTATTCCGATCTCGCTAAAATCTACGAGAAGGCGGTTCAGTTCCCGGAGGAGATTGGCGGCGGATCTATTACGATCATCGCAGTCACCACGCTTTCCGGCGGCGACATCACACACGCTATTCCTGATAACACGGGTTATATCACCGAGGGTCAGTTGTACCTCCGCCGCGATAGCGAGATCGGTAAAGTCATCGTGGATCCGTTCCGTTCGCTGAGTCGTCTGAAACAGCTTGTGGCAGGCAAGAAGACGCGCGAAGACCATCCGCAGGTGATGAACGCCGCTGTTCGTCTCTATGCCGACGCCGCTAATGCAAAGACCAAGAAAGAGAACGGTTTCGACCTGACGGACTACGACAACCGCTGTCTGGACTTTGCGCGCGACTACAGCCGCGAGATTCTGGCTATCGACGTGAATATCAATACCGTCCAGATGCTTGACATAGCATGGCAGCTCTTCGGCAAGTACTTCAAGCCGGAAGAGGTAAACATCAAGCAAGCACTTGTAGAAAAATATTGGCCAAAAGCATAAATTATGGCAATAACTTATCAATTCAATAAAACATCGCTGCAAGGTTTGGAGAAAGACCTGAAAATGCGGCAACGCACACTGCCAACGCTGCAGAGCAAAGAGACTGCTCTGCGTTTGGAAGTGAAGCGCGCCAAGCAGGAATTGGCTGACCTCGACGAGGAAGTCAACCGCCGCATTAAGGATTACGACCAGATGATTGCACTTTGGGGTGAGTTTGACACCAGCCTCATACACGTGGACGATGTACGCATGTCTATCAAGAAGATAGCAGGCGTACGCATTCCCGTATTGGACGAGGTTGTCTATTCCACCAAAGAGTTTTCGCTGTTCTCCAGCCCGAAGTGGTTTGCCGATGGTTTTGAACAACTCAAAGCCATCGCCGATGTTGGTATCCGGCAGGAGTTTGTACGCCGCAAAGTGGACCTATTAGAATACGCGCGTAAGAAAACGACGCAGAAGGTCAACCTCTTTGAGAAAGTACAGATTCCTGGCTATCAGGATGCTATCCGTAAGATCAAGCGATTCATGGAGGACGAAGAGAACCTCTCCAAGTCGTCCCAGAAGATAGTTAAATCCAAGCGTGAAACCGAAGCACGCGCAGCAGAGGAACAGAAAGGAGGCGAGGCATGATTACCCAAATGAAGAAATACACCTTCTTGGTGTTCCATCGTGATTACGATGCATTCCTTGAGTCTCTGCGCGAAGCGGGAGTAGTACATATCACGCAGAAAGCCGCCGGACTGCTCGAAGAGAACCAGGACCTGCAAGCAGCCCTTCAGCATGAAGACGAGTTGCGCCGTTTGCTCAAACAAGGAGCACCGGACCAGCTGCTCCAAGAGCGAGATGCGATAGCGCAACGTATTCGCGACACCCAAGAATTGGCGAAACAAACAGCTGTTTGGGGCACGTTCGATGCCGCGCAGATTCATGCACTGGAAGAGGCAGGCCATACTTTGCGTTTCTTCTCGTGCTCTGACAAGGCTTTCCAAGCGGAGTGGGGTATTGTAGTGAACAGCGAAGCAGGACGCACCTATTTCGTACAAGTGACACCCGCCGGTGAAGAGCCTGCCGACCTGAGTGAGACTTCGGCTCAGCCGGTTACTCTCCCCGAGAAGGACGCTGCCCATCTTGCTCAAGAGATTGAGCATCTCAACGGTCTTCTCGCTGCCGCTAACGCCCGCATTGGGGCTTGGCAGCTGGCCAATATGGAGAGCATAGAGAAACAACTCAAAGAGGCTCGTCAACAGATTGATTGGCAGCGAGTTCAACTCTCTACCAACCGACTCGCCGAAGGCGCACTCTGCCTCGTTGAAGGCTTCTGCCCGATAGACAAGGAGGCGGAACTGAACGCGCTGCTTGAGCAATCGCAAGTTTATTATGAAGAGACCGACCCGACAGAAGAAGACGCTACGCCTATTAAGTTGCACAACAACCGGTTCGCCAAACTGTTCGAAGTGTTCACGGGTATGTACGGATGGCCTACTTATGGCGAGTTCGACCCGACACCGATACTGGCGCCGTTCTACCTTCTCTTCTTTGCCATGTGTATGGGAGACGCAGGCTACGGCCTTGTGCTGATTGCTTTTGGACTTCTTACGCACTACAAGAAAGTGAATATTGAGATGTTCGAAGGACTCGGACCGATTATCGCCACTCTTGGCGTCGGCACGACCATCGTAGGCTTCTTCCTCGGCACGTTCTTCGGAATGCCGCTCTTGGAAGCATCATGGTACCCTGAATCACTCAAACACTTGATTATCAGCGGCAATGTGATGGGATTTGACGCCCAGATGGTACTTGCTATCGGTATTGGTGTCTTCCATATCTGCTTGGCCATGATAGTCAAAGCTTTGTGCTACACCAAGCGTTTCGGATTTGCAGAGACGCTATCCGTATGGGGATGGGTGCTGCTCATTGTGGGAGGTTTGATTGTGTTCTCTGTATC
This sequence comes from Paludibacteraceae bacterium, assembly GCA_017478725.1. Lineage (GTDB taxonomy): Bacteria > Bacteroidota > Bacteroidia > Bacteroidales > Paludibacteraceae > Colicola. Next base: position 76,478 of record JAFVDD010000021.1, on the reverse strand, counting down.
AGCATTGCTCAACCTGCCGACACAAGTGACCAAGTGGATTATCATCGCTATTGCAGGCATCTCTGCGCTGGCCATTTACATCTTCAATAAGCCAGGACGCAATCCGCTACTCAATATAGGAGCAGGTTTGTGGGACACCTACAACATGGCAACAGGCTTATTGGGAGACGTCCTCTCGTACGTTCGTCTTTATGCTCTCGGATTGGCAGGCGGCATGCTTGGAGGCGCGTTCAACAGTATTGCGCTCATGGTACTCGGGGAACATCCCACATGGCAGTGGCTGCCCTTCCTGCTTATCCTCCTTTTCGGACATGTGCTGAATATACTTATGTCTGCTCTCGGAGCGTTCGTACACCCCTTGCGTCTTACTTTCGTTGAGTATTTCAAGAACTCCGGCTACGAAGGTAAAGGCCAATTATATCAACCCTTTAAAAAATAATAACACTAAAAAAATAAAACTATTATGGAATTAATTCTTGGTTATCTCGGCTTGGGCCTTATGTTGGGTCTCGCCGGTATCGGTTCTTCGTATGGCACCACTATTGCTGCCAATGCAGCAGAAGGCGCACTCAAAAAGAACCCTGCTAAATCATCTTCGTACATGGTGCTGTCTGCCATGCCTGCTACACAAGGTCTCTACGGTTTCGTAGGATTCTTAATGTGGTTCCTGGGCAGCACCCCCGAGTACATTGCTGCACACGGAGCAATCTATTTCGGCGTGGGAACCCTCGTTGGACTCACTTGCCTCTTCTCCGCTATTCGTCAAGGCATGGTATGCGCCAATGGTATCGCCGGTATCGCTGCTGGACATGACGTACAGACCAACACGATGATTTATGCGGCTCTCCCGGAGTTCTATGCTATCTTGGCACTTGTTGCCGCTATCATGGTTAAGTAATGAAAGCATTTGTTTTCTCGGGACAGGGAAGCCAGTTCCCCGGAATGTGCAAAGATCTCTACGATGCGCATAAAGAAGCCCGCGAAATGTGCCAGGCAGCCGACAGGCTGCTTGGCTTTTCGCTGACGGATGTGATGTTCAACGGAACAGCGGATGATCTGAAACAGACCAAGGTGACCCAGCCGGCCGTGTTTTTGCACTCGGTAGTGGCACAACGTCTGATGACGATTGAGACGCCGAACATGGTAGCAGGACACAGTCTGGGAGAGTTCAGCGCACTGGTAGCCTGCGGCGCATTGCGGTTTGAGGATGCCCTGTTGTTAGTATCCGCGCGTGCGCAAGCCATGCAAGCCGCCTGCGAAGCCAATCCCGGAACCATGGCTGCCGTTCTCGGTTTGCCCGATGAGAAAGTAGAAGAGATCTGCAAATCGCAGGAGAGCGGAGTAGTGGTTGCCGCCAATTTCAACTGCCCGGGTCAGGTGGTTATCTCCGGAGAAACGGAAGCCGTGGATGCCATATGCCCTGTGATGAAAGAAGCCGGTGCGCGCCGTGCGCTCAGACTACCTGTAGGCGGTGCTTTCCACTCACCATTGATGCAGCCGGCGGCAGAAGACCTGAAAGCGGCTATTCTCAAGACTGAGTTCCGCAAGCCTTTCTGTCCGATTTATCAGAACGTGACCGCCCAAGCGGAAACGGAGCCGGAAATCATCCGTGTCAATCTGGTAAAACAACTCACCGCTCCCGTCCGCTGGACGCAATCCGTGCAACAGATGATTGCCGACGGCGCAACAGAGTTCTATGAGTTCGGCCCCGGCGATGTGCTCAAAGGTCTGATCCGCAAAATCAATCCGGACGTGACTGTAGGTTGATGAAAAAGATCTTGTTTATATGTCATGGCAACATCTGCCGTTCGCCGATGGCGGAGTTTATCATGCGTCATTTATGCCGGGAGGCCGGAGTAGAGAAGCAGTTTGAGATAGCTTCTGCCGCCGTCTCGACGGAAGAGACGGGCAATGATATATACCCTCCAGCCAAACGTGTGCTTGCGGCTCATGGTATTCCTTTTAGTCATCACGCAGCACGGCGGATTACGCCATCGGATTTCGATTATTACGACTACATCATTTGTGCGGACAAATCGAATATTAGGATTATTGAATATCATTTGGGCGAATCTGTGATAAATAACTCACATGCCCAATTATCCATGATGATGGAGTGGGCTGGGCAGAGCAGAGATGTTTCCGATCCATGGTACACGCGCGATTTTGAGACAGCCTATCAGGATATTTATATATCATGCAAGGCAATACTACAAAGTATGAGATAAGACAATAGAACAACCTATCTCATCCTATGTTAAAATCTGCATCCAGAGTGCAGATTTTTTTGTTGCATAAGAAAAAAATACATCTTTCTCTTGTGTATGTCAAAAAAATGTAGTACCTTTGCACTCGCAAAGATGGTAAAAACCAATGCAGTCACCTCACAGACGTAAAACAGGAGGACATAATAAAAGCGTCTTACGCGCTTTGTTTTGGCTAACTGGAATCTGGTAAATTCATTGTAAATCCAAAACATTGCAGCACAAAGATGCTCATGAGTGTGTATATTATAAAGTACGCGCGTATTGGCGTATAATACACATACGGCGTGGGCTTCAGTGTTGTTTGTTCGGATTTACAGGCAATACCAGAGCCTCAGTTAGCGGAACAGCAATATTGCAGTCCCGCTTTTTTGTTGTATGTTGACAAAAAGAAATTAGAAGTATTATGAACAGATATCTATTATTTATCGGCATCTTGTTATGGGCGTCGTTGCTTAAAGCCCAAAGAATAGTAAATGCTTGTGGAGAAGTGGATTATGCAGTACCTGAGACACAGACTCTTGCAGAAGCAAAGCAGACAGCCATAACCAGAGCCCGTTTAAAAGCAATCGCTGATGAGTTTGGAACAATAGTCAGTCAAACCAATACCATGGCTATGCACAACAAGGATGGAAAAACAAATAGTACCTTCAATTCTTTTAGTGAAAATAATGTACGCGGTATTTGGATCAGCGACACAAAAGAGCCTGAAGTTTCAATCAAATACAACAACGACATGATGGTCATTCATGCCGAAGTATGCGGGAAAGTACGCGAACAAAAACGTGAAAAGGTGGAACTACAAATAAAACCGTTAAACAAGGGAATAGAAAGCACGCTTTTTAAGAACAACGACCGTTTCTCTCTTTCGTTCAAATCTGCGGCAAGCGGCTATGTGGCCGTCTTCATCAGAGACGATGACAACGATATTGTCAATGTGATGATACCCTACGAGGAAACGGACGGTAATGCACGCGAGGTGAAAAGCAACAAGGAATATTTATTTTTGTGTACTCAAGACCCCGAATATCCCTATGGAGAGGAAACTATTCTGACGACCTCAAAAAGTATTGAGAACAATACCTTGATAGTTGTCTTTTCGCAAAAGAAATTCCATATCTCGTTGAGTAACAAAGGTGAGTTCGTACCCGAAGTGGAGAACTCCAAATTCCAAAAATGGCTTCACGGCTTGCGCGTCTATGACACAACCGCACAAGTGGAAGAAATAGTATTAACCATAAAAAAATAACGTATTATGAAAAAGAAACTAATGATTCTTTTAGTAGCCCTAATGAGTATCGGGCAAGTATTTGCAGCCGAAGGGACGGCAAAGATTATTATGTTCCGTCCATTCTCTTCCAGTGGATGGAAAAATATGAATGCAACACACTTGTTGTATTTTGATGGACAAAATTTCGGTTATATTCCTTCTACTATCTATTATGAAGTCATCGTCGAACCAGGTAAACATACTATTGAAGGATATATTGGCAATGCAAGTCCAGAAGAACTAAGGAGTGCAGGAGCTGCGTATTCGATAACAATTGATGCCATTAATGGCAATACTTATTACGCAAGTGTAGATGATAAGAAAAAGGTTATTACTCTTGTTCCTTTTGATAAATTTGAAAAAGCTAAAAATGAAAAATATGTGCCTTTGAGATGGGCTGGAAAATTAGAGTTGAAAGGCGATGTGTTTTATGCAAATGGAAAGCCGGTTGGTGAAAATGCTCACAAAGCAGAAGAACAGCAATTAGCGTCAAATCAAAACGGAAATAGTAAAAATACATCTAAAAAACAAGAAACTATCCAATCCGATGTAGATTCCAATATTCCACAAGCAAAGAAGTCTGCGGAAGATACCTACGCATTGATAATTGCCAACGAGGATTATCAGTTTGTTGACCCTGTGAATTTTGCCTCCCATGACGGTGAGGTATTCAAGGAGTATTGTATCAAGACATTAGGCATCCCTGAGAAACAAGTGCGTTACTGCTCCAACGCATCATACGGCGTTATTTCCGGCGGCGTGGACTGGTTGAGTTATGCCCTCAATAACTTCGAGGACAGCAAAGCGATTGTGTATTACTGCGGTCACGGAATACCGGACGAAAAGACAGGCGATGCGTATATTGTGCCTGTTGACGGCAAGGGAACAAACACGGCTACTTGCTATAGTTTGAACAAATTGTACACCACTTTGGCTGCAACCAAAGCAAAGAACATCACTTATTTCATGGACGCATGCTTTACCGGCGCGAACAAAGAGGGCAGTATGTTGGTTGCTGCACGCGGCGTGGCACGCGAGGCGAAGAAAGAGAAGCTGGACGGAAATGCGGTTGTTTTCTCTGCTTCCTCCGCTGACGAGACGGCAATGACCTATCCCGAAAAAGGGCACGGGCTCTTCACTTATTTCCTGCTGAAGAAACTACAAGAGACCAACGGCGATGTGTCCTATGACGAGCTGGCGGGTTATATCAATAAGAACGTGAAGAAAGAGGCGTTCCTTATCAACGAGAAGCCGCAGACCCCTGTTGTGGCAACAAGTCCCGCAGCTTCTTCTTCATGGAAGACCATGAAACTGAAATAAAATTACCCTGATTAAATGAATAATACACAAGGGTGGGGCAGTGTGCCTCGCCCTTTTTTGATGCGTTTTTATAGGAATGAAAGCTGAGAGGGAAGGGTGGGCGCAACGAATGAACATGAACAGGGAAAATATGAACGGAAAATGAGGGCAATACTTGCATATGTCAGAAATTTTTAGTACATTTGCAGCATATTTCAGGGTAATTTCGTGCAAAGGATGTAGTAAAGTGGTGCCGTAATGGTCGCGTTAAGAACCAAATAAGAACTAAAAAAGAACTAAATATGTACTAAAGAAGAACTAAAGAGTTATGTAAAATAGAAACGAATGTTTTATGGGTATAAAATCAATAGAGTCAGATAAAAAACAGGAAAAAATCTGATAAAAACACACATAAAAAATATGATATAAACACAAGAGAATAAGGTAAAAAACAGGAAAAATCTGATAAAAAAACACATAAAAATGTGATATAAACACATGAAAATCAGGTAAAGAACAGGAAAAATCTGATAAAAAAACACATAAAAATGTGATATAAACACATGAAAATCAGACAAAAATCAGAAAAAAGAATAACAAGTCAAAAAACATAATGGAAGGATATGGCAAGAGCAGAATTAAGTCCGGGTTTGGAGCGGTTGAGTGGGAAACTGGCCGGAAGGTCGAGCGTTCAGATGCGCTACAAACAATGGAAAGACGACAACGGAAATGTCGTAAAAACAGGTCCTCAGGAGTATTTCAAACGGCGGAGCCGTGATTACAAACGCAGCCCGAGGACAGAGGCAGAAAAAGTACAGGCCGAATTATGGCGGGCTGTTTGCCGCGAGGCCAGCGAGATCATCAAAGACAAAAATCATCCGCGATACGCCGAACTGAGAGCGCGATGGAACAACCAGTTCCATGCAGGAGCTGATGAATACCTGAATGAAGGGAAAAACAAAAACGTAGTTTACGGAATGTTTCCGGTGTTTGTGCGGATGGTGATCCTGAAAGAAAAAAAGACTGCCAAAATGTCATAAATGTAACTGCCATAAGCTGATTGCTGAAAATGGTACTATTTTTGTACAACTGATCATGTGAGATCATGCACGAAAATCAACCTAATCGTGATTATGTAAAATAGCATATTGGAAGAAAGGTACTCTACTAAAAAAAGACGGGAAATCCAGAAGACCAGATTTCCAGAAGACCATAAACGGATGGCGGATGACGATATAAATCGCGCATCAATGCGCGATGCAGAAACGCTACCAGGCAGAACGGACAGAAACACACAACTATACAAAAAAACGCCCAAGGCGGACAACGCTGCAATAGATACTACCGGCGGCAAATATGCCACCGAAGAGAAAAACGAGATACAGGAAAGCCAGATAGCCAGAATACAAGAACCGGAGGGACGGATGGCGGATGACGATATAAATCGCGCATCAATGCGCGATGAAGAAACGCTATCAGGCAGAACGGACAGAAATACACAACGCTACTAGGCAGAACGGACAGACAGATAGATAGAAACAAACGTACATAAAGAAATGGCAAAGAAAATCGAAGATATTGAAGAAATCAGGCAGTACGAGGTGTTGCCTGTGAGAAACACAGTGCTGTTTCCCGGTGTGCTGATACCCGTGGCGGTATCGCGCAAATCGAGTCTCAAACTAATCAAAGCGGCGCACAAAAGCGACCGCTCGATAGTTGTGCTGACTCAGAAAGACAGTTCCGTTTCAGAGCCGGAGGGCAACGATCTGTTCGCTCTCGGTACACTGGCCAACGTCATTCAAATAGTGCCGATGCCCGACCTGGGAGCCGGCGAACATGTGATGGCCATTCTGGAAGGCAAGAGACGCGTGCAAGCCGTTGAATTTCAGGAGAATGAGAGCGGTCAACTGCTGGCTGAAGTGCAGGATATGGATGAAGAGATGCCGCTGAAAAACGACAAACAGTTTGTGGCGACCCATGACTCCATCCGCGAGTTGATCCAACGGATTCTCAGCAACCGTGAGAATCCTCCGGTAGATCTGCAGATGACGCTCCGCTCGATACACAACGGCCCTACCCTAATCAACTATATCTGTGCGACTTACGACAAGCTGACGATGGAGGAGAAGCAAGAACTGCTCGCCGTCGATTCGCTGTCGGACAGAGCGACCGCGTTGCTTGCCATACTGGAGAAAGACAACGAGATGCTGACTATCAAAGCCGACATCCGGAAGCGTACGCACGAAGCGATGGACAAGCAGCAGCGTGAGTATTTTCTGCAACAAGAAATAGAGACCATCAAACAGGATTTGGGTGACACGGGCGCCGAGACCGTCAAAGAGTTGCGCGAACGTGCGGGTGAGAAACGATGGTCGGAAGAAGTAGGCAAAGTGTTTGAAAAAGAGCTGCTTAAGCTGGAACGCATGACCACCCACTCGCCCGATTATTCCACGCAACTGACTTATCTGGAGACGATGTTGGAATTGCCCTGGAACATCTACAGCGAGGATAATTTTGACATGCCTCATGCGCAAGAAGTACTCAACCGCGATCACTATGGTCTGGACAAAGTGAAGGAACGCATCGTCGAATATCTGGCGGTTCAGCGTCAGTTGGGGCTTCGCAGCAAAAAGGAGAAAGAAGAACATCCGGTGAAGTCCCCTATCCTATGTCTGTACGGCCCTCCGGGTGTAGGCAAAACAAGTCTCGGGAAGAGCATAGCCGAGGCTCTCGGACGGAAATATGCGCGTGTGTCGTTAGGCGGCCTGCACGACGAAGCCGAGATACGCGGCCACCGGAGAACCTACATCGGCGCATTGCCCGGCCGTATCATTGACAGTATTAAGAAATGCGGCACTTCGAACCCCGTATTTGTGCTGGACGAGATAGACAAGATAGGCGCCGACTACAAAGGCGATCCCACTTCCGCACTGCTGGAAGTGCTTGATCCTGAGCAGAACAGTACTTTCCATGACAATTTCCTGGATGTAGATTATGATTTGAGCCATGTGCTTTTTATCGCCACCGCCAACACTTTAGACAGCATTCCGCGTCCGCTGCTGGACCGCATGGAGCTGATAGAGATGACCGGTTACCTGCAAGAAGAGAAAGAGGAAATAGCCAAACGACATCTGATTCCCAAAGAACTTGCCAACCACGGTCTGAAAGCCTCGCAGCTGAAGCTGAAAAAAGAGATAATCGCCCATATAATAGACGATTACACGCGCGAGTCGGGTGTGCGCAGCCTGGAGAGACAGATAGCCACCATATGCCGGAAGATAGACACCAAACTGGCTCTGGGCGAGGAATACAACGTGTCCGTGACGATTGAGGATCTGAGGAATTATCTCGGTCAGGCACGTTTCAGCCGCGACAGCTGGGAGACCAACAAATATGCAGGCGTAGTAACCGGTCTGGCATGGACGCAGGTAGGCGGCGAGATTCTGTTTATCGAGACCAGTCTTTCCGCCGCAAAGGCTCCGAGCCTCACTCTGACCGGCAATTTAGGCGATGTGATGAAAGAATCCGCGACCCTGGCTTTAGGCTATGTGAAGGCTCATGCCAAGCAGTTCGGCATCAAACCCGATGTGTTTGAGAAAACCGCCGTGCATATCCATGTGCCGGAAGGAGCGATTCCCAAGGATGGTCCGAGCGCCGGTATCACCATGACCACGGCGCTTGTCAGCGCTTTCACCGGAAGGCTTGTGAAACCGCGCATCGCCATGACCGGCGAGATGACATTGCGCGGCAAAGTGCTGCCGATAGGCGGCGTGAAAGAGAAACTGCTTGCCGCCAAACGCGCCGGCATCACCGATATTATCCTATGCGAGGACAACCGCAAAGATGTGACGGAGATTCCAGCCATGTATCTGAAAGGTCTGAAATTCCATTACGTACATGATATCAGCGAAGTAATCAAAGAAGCGCTCCAGTAGCGTTCGGCGATCGGGAAACACTAACGGAGGTTTGAGAACTCCTCGAATGTGTTGTCGGAATAATAGACAACGATTTTGCTGATTTTTTTAGGCGGAGCTGCAGGCAACTGCGGCTCTTCTTTTTGCTGTACAGCAGTCAGGCGTGCTATTTTAGCGTCAGGGGGCAGCGTATCAAAGAGTTGCGGGTCTTCCCCCGGGACAGAACGCCACATTTCTCCCCGCCCGGCAATGAGCCATTCCGGATTAAGAGTCGGATATTTGTCCAAAATCCTTTGCATGACATCCAGACTGGGTTTGTTGCGCCCCGCCATAATATTACTGATTGTACCCGGCTGAATACGGATCTGCTCCGCAAACTGCCGTGCAGACAGATTCAGCGTCTGAATCAATTTCTCTATACGCTCCCGTTCGTTCATACTAAATGCGATTTTTCAAATGACGCTGCAAAGTTACAAAAAATAATCGAATTACACAAATCTATACACCATAATTTTGTGAATTATTTTTCACGCATATGAATACTCGCGGGTTTTTAAATGTGAATTGAAATTGGTGAACATTTGGTTTGAGGTGCGTGAGCCGGAATTTTAGCAATCAAGACAGCCGATCAGGAGGGCTGGACCGGTTCATTGCGAGAGTCTCTATCCACAGGACGCTAACAATATTCAAGAAAACTCCACAAATAGTTGTGTTTCAGTTGTTTGCGGTATTTGCTTCGCATACAAAGGTTGTAAAATGCCGCATATGCTGAAATATGTGGAACAATACTGAAATATGATTTCAAGTAATCTTTGTAACCGCTGTTTTACAAGCAGTTAATGTACGGAGTCGGCTGATTATCGAGAGGCTACAGGCGTGGATTTGCAAGCGCAGACACTTCCCTACCCTCACATCCGACAGTTGGCGCCAACGAGATCTAGACAGCCGGCATTGGCCTCCATTTTTGTGAATAAGCAGGAAAGTTGCAAGCGGATTTTGTGATTTGTGAATATCAGAAATGACGGCAGGAACAGTCGTTTGGCGTGTTCACATTTATTGCACAGAAATTTGAAGATTTTGTTTGCAGATGTAAATAATTTATACTACCTTTGTCGTCGATTTCAGAAACCTATTATTCCTGTGAAAGGACAATTGAAAATATGGCTGAAAAGCGCAGAACACCTGGTATTGCGTTTTATCACTTACGACGGCGACAACACTCATCCCCGAAACGAGGATAAGTATTGTATTCAATCGCATTGCGGAACATTCACGCGCCTGCATTAGCAAGCGCGTTTTTTATTATAGGATTTGGAGAAGTTCGGAGAGAGAGAGTATCTCGAAGTCCGCGACATTCCGGGGATGGGGTTCCTGAGGACGACGATTGAAGAAACAAGCGTCCCACCCCGCATTTTTCGCTCCGATAATATCCGTAGTCATACTATCTCCGACCATGAGCACCTCGCTGCCGCTGAGACGGACCGCCTGCAGCGCATGGTTGAAGAAACGAACGTCCGGTTTGTCATAGCCAATGTCCATGGAAATGAATGCAGCTTCGAAAAATTGAAGTATTCCTGCCCTTTCCATCCTGCGGCGCTGAAGCTGACCGAAACTATTGCTTGCCGCAAAGAGACGATAGCCTTTCTTTTGCAAGGCATTGAGTGTTTCAACCGTTTCCGGCACCAGCACATGTGTTTCAGCCCATGCCTCACGGAAAGCCTGTTTGAAAGGCTCTACGGCTTCGGGCGGATAACCGATAGCGGCAATAAACTCCTGCGGATACAGCTCCATCACCTCGGCGATAGTATGCAGCCCATGTTTGGCCTCGGAAAAAAGCCTGCCAGCAATATCGAAAAACAGATTGAAATACTCGGGGTGCTCCGGCATGGCGGCACTGAACGCCTCCCGGCAACAAGGAATATAGTCGAGAAGCGTGTCGTCAATGTCTATAAAAATGGCTTTGTATCTCACTTTTTTATTAAAAAATTTGGTCAATTCAAAAAAAAGCAGTAATTTTGCAGCCGGTTTTGCAAAATGCATTCCGGGTAGTAGTTCTCCGCCACTCCGTTCTGTCGATTTACTACCCGTTTTGCGAGGCAAAACGGGTAGTAGTTCAGCCCGGTTAGAATGCCTGCTTTGGGAGCAGGAGGTCGTGAGTTCGAATCTCGCCTACCCGACAAACGGAAGCAATGCGGCTTCCGTTTTTTTTATAATTCCACCATCTCACCCTTTTGCGGAACAGAGATATTCCGGAAGCCAGCCTCATGTAGATGCTCCTTATAGGTTTCGGCAGCATTCAGTTCTCCATGCACCACGAAGATATGTTTAACATCGCCTGTTTGCAGGCTTCGCGAGAGATAATCAATCATTTCCTTATAATCCCCATGTCCTGAGAAACCCTCTATCTTGGTGATTTGCGCCTTGATTTTGCGGTCGAGTCCGAAGATGGAAATCCATTTGAGTCCGGGTTCCTGGATACGCGCGCCGAGCGTAGCCGGCTCACAATAACCGACGATAAGAATGGTACACCGCGGATCGGAAATATGGTTTGCCACATGGTGTTTGATACGCCCAGCCTCAAGCATGCCGGAAGCTGAAATGATGATACACGGATCCTCCTTGTGGTTGAGCATTTTAGATTCGCGGATATCGGTGATATAGCGTAATGTGTTGAATCCGAATGGGTCCGGATCGAAACGCATGGTATCGCGCACTTCGTCGGACAGTTCATCCGGATACATACGGAAAATCTGGGTTGCGTTGGTGGACATAGGCGAATCCACGTAAACCGGTATTTGCGGCAAACGTCCATCGTTGTAAAGTTGGTTGAGGACATAGACGATTTCCTGGGTTCTGCCAACGGAGAAAGAAGGGATAAGCAACTGGCCTTTGCGGTAAACGCAGGTGTCCTCCACCACTCCGAGGAGCGCTTCCTCCGTAGCCATAGGATCTTCGTGCAGCCTGTCGCCATAAGTGGATTCGCAAATGAGGTAATCGCACTGCGGGAAGAGTTGCGGCGAGGGCAATATATGGCTTTTGCTGCGCCCGAGATCTCCGGTATAGGTCAAGCGTTTCCAGCGTTTGGGGGTGTTTGAAGCTGTATCTTCTTCATATATCTCCAGCGAACAGACAGCGGAACCGAGCATATGGCCGGAATTGGTGAACGTAAGGAGCACATCATCGAAAAGACGGAAACGCCTGTCATAGCCATACGTGACAAAATGGCGCATGACTCCATCCACGTCGTGCTGGTTGTAGAGCGGCTCAATCTTATATTTCTTGCCTTTCTCCTTATGCGGATGCTGGCGGTCGATTTTCTTGTTGTAGGTACGCACATCCTGCTCCTGGATAAAAGCCGTGTCGGTGAGCATGAGCGCACACAGATCGCGTGTAGCCGGCGTGCAATAGATATCGCCGCGGAAACCGAGTTTGTAAATATACGGCAGGAGCCCCGAATGGTCGATATGAGCATGGGAGAGAACAACACAATCGAGTTTCTTGGGGTCGAAGCCCAAATCGCGGTTGGCTGCATCGGTCTCCATTCCTTTACCTTGATACATACCGCAATCCAAAAGAATCGTGTGTCCCGAATCGGTGGTAACAAGATGTTTGCTGCCCGTCACTTCGCGCGTTGCTCCTAAGAACTGTATTTTCATAGTATTTATGATTAATGCCACAAAATTACTACATTTTTTGCATATATGCAAATTTTTTTGTATCTTTGCAGCGATTTTTAAAAGCAGTTGACAACAGAAAGTTGACAATAGAACATTATGAAATGTAAAATTTTTGTTATGGCAGTTGTGACGATGCTGGGCGTATCGTGCGCCAAAGAGAGTACAGACACGGGCAAAGCCCCAATCACAAAACCCGAGATCACGATTGAAGGCGGACGCCTGACTCCTGAAGGTCTTTGGGCGATGGGACGCATCGGTAGCGTGAAGAGCGATATCGAGACCGGGCTACTCGCCTACACCGTGAGTTACTATTCGGTAAAAGAGAACCGAAGCACGACATGGATCCGGATTTGCAATCCATTTGAGAACATGCAAGTCGTGGATGAGTTCGTCGGCTCAGATCCGGCATGGTTCGGCAACAGCGGTGCGCTGGCCTACCTCAAAGGAGGCAGACTATACATCCGTCGCGACAAAGAGGAAGTATGTGTGGAAGGCAGCGAGGATGCAGAAGGTTTCCTACTCTCGCCCATGCGCGACAAAGTAATTCTCATCAAACAGGTGAAAACCGTAGAGGCAACAGCCGACAAATATCCCGACCTGCCATTAGCCACGGGGCATGTGCATGAAGATTTGATGTACAAGCACTGGGACGAATGGACAGAGAGTGCCCCGCAACCGTTTGTATGCGAGCTGATTACAAGTTATTACGGCGAGGGCGAGAGGATCCAATCCGCCAAACTCGGCAAAAGCGAGAACATCTTGGAAGGCACCGCCTTTGAGAGCCCGATGAAGCCCTTTGGCGGCGTGGAGCAGTTGGCATGGAATCCCAATAACGAGGAGATAGCCTATACCTGCCGCAAAAAGACCGGTTTGGATTACGCCATCAGCACAAATAGCGATATATATTTATATAATGTTCGCACGCGCGAGGAGCGCAACATTACCGAAGGCAACGGCGGATATGACACCAATCCGGCTTACTCACCCGACGGCGAGTGGATAGCCTGGCAGTCGATGGAGCGCGACGGCTATGAAAGCGATGAGAACAGGCTGATGGTGATGCATCTCAAGACCGGCGAGAAGCGCTTCCTCAGCCGCACAATGGACACCAACGTAGATGAATTCGCCTGGTATGACGACTCCAGCCTGCTTTTCACGGCTTGCTGGCACGGCACCGTACAACTCTACCATGTAAATCTGAACGGCTACATCAGCCGGCTGACCGAAGGTCAGTTTGACCTGGGGTTGGGAGACGTGAGCGACCTCTATGCATTTGTGTTAGGGCACTCCATGCGTCAAGCGAACGAGATATACCGGATGGACGTAGGCGCATGGATAGAGAAAGACAATGGCGATTACGGCCACACCGAGATATGGTATGACCAACCATTTGACACCTATAACCAATTGCTGGACAAACTAACCAGAGAAAACGATAATATCTACTCTCAGATCGAGCTCTCGACCGTTGAGCCGAGATGGCAAAAGACGACTGACGGCAAAGATATGCTGACATGGATTATCTATCCGCCGCATTTCGACCCGAGCAAGAAATACCCGACGATTCTATATTGCGAGGGCGGACCGCAGAGTCCTGTGAGCCAGTTCTGGTCATTCAGGTGGAACTTTATGATGATGAGTGCCGGCGATTATATCATAGTAGCCCCGAACCGCCGCGGTTTGCCAGGTTTCGGCAAGGCGTGGAACGAAGAGATCTCCGGAGACTACGGAGGTCAGTGCATGAGAGATTATTTCAGCGCTATTGACGAATTCTGCACAGAGCCATATGTGGATAAAGACCGGCTGGGTTGTGTAGGCGCCTCGTTCGGCGGGTTCAGCGTGTATTGGATTGCCGGACACCATAACGGACGCTTCAAAGCCTTCATTGCACACGACGGCATTTTCAATATGGAGATGCAGTATCTGGAGACCGAAGAGAAATGGTTCGCCAACTGGGATATGGGCGGTGCATATTGGGAGAAAGACAATAAGATAGCACAGCGCACCTTCGCCAACAGCCCGCATAAGTTTGTCGATAAATGGGACACACCGATTTTGTGCATTCACGGGGAGAAAGACTACCGTATTTTAGCGAACCAAGCCATGGCCGCTTTTGACGCCGCCAAGATGCGCGGCGTGCCGGCTAAATTGCTGATATTCCCCGATGAGAACCACTGGGTATTAAGACCCCAGAACGGCATCCTCTGGCAACGCGAGTTCCGCGGATGGCTTGACAGATGGCTGAAGGAAAGTGAAAATAAAAGGTGAAAAGATGAAATACAACTACGAATACGAGATTAAATATCAGGAGGTGGACGGCGAAAAGAAACTGCGCTTGTTCAATCTGGAGAACTACCTGTTAGAAGTAGCCGGAACGGTAGCCGATGAGTTGGGTTTCGGCATCGCCAAGCTCCATCCTATGGGCCTGACATGGATACTGACACGATTGTCGGTAGAGATGTATGAGTTGCCGACGCATTGCCAGAAAGTGCGGTTCGAAACCTGGATAGAGAGCAACGCCCATATGCTCAGTACCCGTGATTTCAGGATTTACGCAAAGCCGTCAGAAGTCAGCGGTCAGCCATCAGAGGCGTGGCAACTCATCGGCGTTTGCAAGAGTGTGTGGGCTGTGCTGGATCTGGAGAAGAGAGAGATAGTCAATATATTTGACGACCCTATGTTCGAAGGCTGTGTGGACGGCGAAATGATTGAGATGAGCCGTGTGCGCATGACGACTATCCCAGAGCCAACGGGCTGCGTGCCGCACAAGATTGTTTATTCCGACATCGACTACAACGGACACTGCAACAGTTGCCGCTACCTGCAGGCCATGACTGATGCCTATCTGCCTGATTACTATGGCAAAAAAGTACGCGTAGATATCAATTATCAGAAAGAAGCCATGCCGGGCGATAATATGCAAACACTCTATCTGCTTACACCAGACGGCGTACAATACCAACTGAAGAACGAACACGGCGAGACCAGTTGCTCTGCCAAAATAACCATACAATAATGGAAGAAAGAAACTTGTTTCAAACAGAATCACCGGCGACAGAACCCGTGAGAGACTCCGCTCCGCTGAAACGCCCTGTAGAGTTGGAAGCGGATGTAGTGCGCTTTCAAGTACAGAAAGACAAATGGATTGCCTTTGTAGGTTTGAAAGACGGCAAACCATATGAGATTTTCACAGGTCTTGCCGATGATGAAGAAGGAATAGCACTACCCAAATCCGTTACGAAAGGCAAGATAATCAAGGTACCCGGCGAGGACGGACACCACCGCTATGACTTCCAGTTTGTCAACACCCGTGGTTTCAAGACGACCGTAGAAGGACTTAGTTATAAATTCGACAAAGAGTTTTGGAACTATGCAAAACTCATATCCGGTGTGTTGCGATACGGGATGCCTATTGATCAGGTAATCAAGATGATAACCGGTTTGCAGATGGACAGCGATTCCATCAACAACTGGACCACAGGTGTTGCACGCGCGCTCAAGAAATACACAGGTGATAATACTCCCGAGCCCGCAGAAGCGGAGGAGTAGTTTCCGCATCTTCCATAAAAAAAGAGAGACCGTTCAGTCTCTCTTTTTTAGTTTTCTCCATTATTGGCAGGATTACTCTCCGTAGCGACAACTTCCGTTTTTTTCTTGCGAGCCCTGCGTTTGACCGCAGCGGGTGCTTTCGTTTCAGCCGGTGATTGCTTTGCAGGTCCCACCGGAGCCTCTTTGGGAGCCGCTTTGGTTTTGGTACGTGCGGCTTTCTTTTTAGGCTTTTCGGCAGGCTGCTCTTGCTGTACCTGCTTAGGTTGCTGCTCCTGTTTGGGTTGCTGTTCCTGCTTGGGTTGTTCAGATTTCTGTTTGGACTTCTTTGCCTTCTTAGTTTTCGGCTGCTCAGCAGCTTTGGGTTGAACCTCCTGAGGTTCCTGTTTCTCCTGCCGCGCCGGATTGGTTTGCTGTTTGGGCTGCTCTACCGGTTTTTCTACAACGACAGGCTTCTCCTGCTTGGCTTCCGGCTGATGTTCGTGCACCAACTCTTTCCCTTTGGAATCGAAGAAACGCATCTGCAACATGCCCAACGATTGGTTTTCAACCAATTTAATGCCATATTTGCGCCGCCACTGCCATTTGAGAGAAGTTAACCACCCTTTCTCGGCATAGGCATATACAAACGGATGCACATGCAGGCTAAGTCCCCGTCCATAGTGTCCGCTCATATGCTCGCACTCTTCCGCAATCTGCTCCGTAAAGAGGATTGAGGGTTGGATTTTCCCTTTGCCCATACAAGTAGGACAAGTCTCCATAACCTCTACCTCAACAGCCGGACGCACACGCTGACGCGTGATTTGCATAAGTCCGAATTTGCTGAGCGGCAGCACATTGTGCCTTGCGCGATCGCGTTCCATCAACTCGCGTACGTAATCGTAGAGTTTTTGCTGGTGCTCCTTGCTATCCATGTCGATAAAATCGACAATAATGATACCGCCAATATCGCGCAATCGCAGTTGGTGTACCAGTTCGTCAGCAGCCAGCATATTGAACTGGAAGGCGTTTTCCTCCTGGTCCTCATAGATTTTCTTGCTGCCCGAGTTGACATCAATGGAGAACAGTGCTTCGGTTTTGTCAATGATGAGGTAACCTCCATGTTTGAAACCAACCGTTCTGCCGAGTCCCGTCTTCATCTGGCGGGTAATGTCAAAATGATCGAAGATAGGCTGCTGTCCCTGATACAGTTTCACTATTTTTGCGCTTTCCGGGACGATGAGCTCCAGATAATGACGAACCTCATCATAAATCTCCTGATCATTGATCTGAATGGATGTAAAATCCGGGCTTAATACATCCCGAACAATCCCCAGAGTACGTCCCATCTCTTCGCTGACAAGGCTCACCGGCTCACGCTGTTGCAGCGTTTTGACCGTCTGCTCCCATCGTTCGATCAGCAGCCTCAGTTCGTTGTCCAGTTCAGCGACACGCTTATCTTCCGCTACAGTGCGTACGATGATGCCAAAGCCCTGTGGCTTGATAGAGAGCATCAATTGTTTTAAGCGCTGGCGTTCCGCCTCGCGCTTGATTTTCTGGGACACCATGACTCCGTCAGCAAAAGGAATCAGCACGATGTTGCGTCCGGCAATAGAAATCTCGGCCGTCAGGCGAGGTCCTTTGGTATTGATAGGTTCTTTGGTAACCTGTACCAGAATCGGATCTCCGACCTTGAGCAAATCGGCTATGACTCCCTCCTTGCTTACCTCGGGCAGGCGTTGCGTCTTTTGGATGAGCGGCATACGTCTGCGGTCGGAAACGGCCTTGGTGACATAGGATTGCAGCGTTCTAAACTGAGAACCCAAATCCAAGTAATGGAGAAAAGCTTCTTTGTTGTACCCTACATCCACAAAGACTGCATTAAGCGCCGGCATTACCTTTTTGACACGACCGTAATAGATATTCCCCACCGCGAAATTGTCTTGATTGCGCTTTTCGCGCGCAACTTCCTGGAGGCGGTCGTTTTCCGTCAACGCTATAGCGATCTCTTGCGGCTGTACGTCCACAATCAGTTCGCTTTTCATAACTTGTTGAGTTTTATAAATAAATAAAAAGCCTTGTGGCAAACCCGTCTACGCTTAGACCGGTTTATCGCCACAAAGCAATAATCAAACCGTCAATTACTTATGCTTATGACGATTCTTACGCAGGCGTTTTTTACGCTTGTGTGTAGACATCTTATGTCTCTTATGCTTCTTTCCGTTTGGCATAATAGAAGAATGTTAAATAGTTAGTATAATGTTATTTAGTTGTGTTCGGAATGATGCGTGAGGATCAGCCGCGTACGTCCTTCATGAACTCAGCTGCCGGTTTGAAAGCCGGGATCTTGTGCTCAGGCACCTGTACAGAGGTCTTGGCGCTAATGTTGCGAGCCACTTTGGCTGCGCGCACTTTGGTGATAAAACTACCGAAGCCGCGGAGATAAACATTCTCCCCCGCAGCAACGTTTTTCTTTACATGCTCCATCATCGACTCTACGATGATTCCGATAGTCGTTTTGTCATAGCCAGTTGAGATGGCTATTTCGTTAATTAAGTCTGCTTTAGTCATAGTTATATGAATGTATTTTTGTTATATGCCGAAAAATCTTTGCAAAATTACTACAAATTATTGAAATATAAAAGTTTTTCGGCAAAAAAATTTCAAAATTCGTTATTTTTTTGTAATTTTGCACTCTCAAATGCCCTAAAACACCCCTAAAATGACTAAATCGCTATTATATAGCCGTTTATATGAGTGGTATGCGCGCAATCATCGTGACCTGCCCTGGCGAGAGACCGAAGACGGCTATCGCATATGGTTGAGCGAAGTAATTTTGCAACAGACCCGCGTAGCCCAGGGAATGGATTATTACCTGCGTTTCGTATCACGTTGGCCGGATGTGGAATCGCTGGCTTCTGCCAAGGAGGATGAAGTGCTGCGTGAATGGCAGGGTTTGGGCTATTACAGCCGTGCCCGCAATCTGCATAAAGCAGCGCAAATGGTAGTAGAACGGGGATGGACGCCCTTTCCCACCCGATATGAAGACATCCGTACGCTACCAGGCGTAGGGGATTACACCGCAGGTGCCATCTCCAGTTTCGCATACAACCAACCCTATCCTGCCATGGACGGCAATGTTTACCGCGTTGTAGCACGTCTGTTGGACATAGATGAGGCGTTTGACACAACAAGCGGCAAGAAACTGTTCCGGCAGCTGATAAATATGCTGTTAGACAAGGAGAATCCCCGGTTGTTCAATACCGCCATTATGGAATTCGGAGCACTCTATTGCACCCCTGTTTTGGGAGAAAACTGCCTGCCATGTCCGTTGCAGGGTGTATGTGCCGCATATGCTCATGGCACGGCAGAACTGCTGCCGATACGCAAACCCCGTCCAAAAGTAAGAGACAGATGGTTGATCTACCATATTTATATTACGCGCGCGAACGGAGAAACCGTTACACTCATCCGCCAACGTACGGAAAAAGACATCTGGTATCATCTATATGAGTTTCCATGCGAAGAAACGGATTGCCCAGAAAACGGAGCAGGCGGAAGGGCACAAACGGTCACGGGAGCACAGCCGGAAACAGAGCAGAAGACCGTTTTCTCATGCACGCATGTGCTCTCGCACCAACGTCTGCATGCACAATTTGTTGTCCATCAAGCAGACGTGTTGCCTGAAATAGCCGACACCATTTGTATCCCTTGGCAGGATTTGGACCAATACGCCCTCTCCCGTCTTACTCTCCGCGCTTTAGAGCACTTGTATCCAAGAGAGGAAACAGAGCGTTTGAAAAAATGATTTGAAGCGAAACGGAATAATCCCAATTTGACAAGAAACTGACAAAAACAAAAACAGAGAATCGCCTTGTGGTGATTCTCTATTTTTGTGGAGTATAGCGGACTCGAACCGCTCACCTCAACACTGCCAGTGTTGCGCTCTAGCCAGATGAGCTAATACCCCTCGCGATGCAAGTCGCGTCATTTACGATTTAACGATGTACGATGTACGAATCGCAAAAGCGAGTGCAAAATTAGTGCTTTTTTTTCATATACGCAAGTATTTTGTTATTTTTTTGCAAATAAATGGGAAAAATATTTGTGTATATGAGATTTTTTTAGTAATTTTGCAGCGGATTTAGGGAAGAATAATCGTTCTGACCATCCAAGTCTAAAGAATCCCTTTTCTATATTTTATGCAATACGAATTACAAAAACTCGAGCGTATGTCGCTCGACGAAGTGCGTGAGATAGCTGTGAGTATGGGTTTGAGTCCCCGCCGCAGTCAATCCCAACGCGAGATCAGTTATGCCATTCTGGATGCGCAAGCCGACAACCGTGCCGCCAACGTACAAGCGAAAGAAGATGCGCGTATCGCCGCAGGTCTTCCCAGCAAGCGTGAACGTGCGCGCGGTGTACATCGTCAGGCCGCCAAGAAAGTGAACACCTCTAACCTGAAGAGCGAACAAGTGGTAGCCACCGTAGGCAGTGAAAACGAGCAGATGGCAGAAATGCAAGAACAGCTGAAAGCCAATAACCACAAGCCCAACAAGACTGTTCAGGCATTGGAGTCACGCAAGCCGCTGGCTCAGATCGAGGAGGCAATGGATACAATACAAAAAGAGACTGTACAAAGCCCCAAGGAAGAAGAGAATATCCAAGAGAGCCATGTACAAAGCAGCGTAGTGCCGGAAGAGGCGTCTACGGCAGCAGAGCCGGCAGAAGCACCCGTAGCAGAAGCTCCGAAGAAGAAAAGCCGTAAGACCAAGGCTGAAAAAGCGGCAGAGCAGGCAGCAGTTGCCGAACCGGCAGCGGCTGTAGCGGAAGCGGCTGGAGAAGAGCCGAAAGAGGCTGAGAACAAGAGCGATTACAAACTGCCTAACTTAGGCGAGAATGTTATTGCGATGGGTACATTGGAGTGCGCTCCCGACGGCTACGGATTCCTGCGGAGCGCAGACTATAACTACCTGCCCAGCCCTGATGATGTATATGTAAGCAAAGAGCAAGTGCGCCAGTACGGTCTGAAAGCCGGTGACACGGTTGAATGTTCAATCCGGGTGAATCCCCAGCCGGACAAGTTCTTCCCGATGGACAAAGTAATCCGCATCAACGGTTTGTCCCCTGAGTTGGCCAAACAGCGGATTGCGTTTGAGAACCTCACCCCACTCTTCCCCGATCAGAAATTCAAGCTATGCACCGGCAAGAACGATCCTTTGAGCGTACGCATCATAGATCTGTTCGCCCCCATCGGCAAAGGTCAACGCGGCCTGATCGTAGCGCAGCCAAAAACAGGTAAAACGGTGCTGCTCAAGGAGTTAGCCAACGCCATTATCAAGAACAACCCTGAGGTATATATGATTGTTCTGCTGATAGACGAGCGTCCGGAAGAAGTGACCGACATGGCCCGTTCGGTGGATGCAGAGGTGATTGCCTCGACTTTTGACGAACCGGCAGAGAATCATGTAAAGGTGGCTAACATCGTACACGAAAAAGCCAAACGATTAGTAGAGAGCGGACATGACGTAGTCATCCTACTGGATAGTATCACCCGTCTGGCGCGTGCCTACAACACTGTAGCGCCGTCCAGCGGCAAAGTGCTGTCAGGCGGCGTGGAGGCACAGGCTCTGCACAAACCCAAGCGTTTCTTCGGTGCCGCACGTAACATAGAGAACGGCGGTTCGCTCACCATTATTGCTACGGCTCTGACGGAAACCGGAAGCAAGATGGATGATTTGATTTTTGAGGAATTCAAAGGAACGGGTAATATGGAGCTGCAGCTGGACCGCAAACTGGCCAACCGCCGCATCTTCCCCGCCGTAGATATTCCTGCCTCGAGCACCCGTCGCGACGATTTGTTGCTGCCTCAAGACGTGCTGACACGCATGTGGCAAATCCGCAAACAACTGAGCGAGATGAACGGTCAGGAAGCGATGGAGAAACTGAAGAGTTATATGGACCGCACGGAGGATAACGACGAGTTTCTGCTGGCAGTGAACGGCGCACGATAAATCTTAATAATCGTACACTTTTTAGGGCAAAAAAGCGTCCTACAAAACCCCGATTTGCCCCCGATATTCATCCGATATTCATCCGACTTAGTCCCGACATCGGAAAATCTTAATAATCGTATATTTTTTGCTATGAAGAAAATTGCTATTTTGAACGGCCCCAACCTCAACCGTTTGGGAGTTCGCAAGCCCGAGATATACGGTTCCAAATCTATGGCACAAATTTTGCTGGAGATCCAACGTGCGTGGCCGGATGTTCATTTTGTGTATAAACAATCGAACCACGAAGGCGATTTAATCGACTGGATCCAGGAAGCCAATGGGCCATCAGCCATCAGTCATCAGCCATCAGAATACTCGGGGATAGTACTGAATGCAGGCGGTTACACGCACACCAGTGTGGCATTACGGGATGCCGTGGAGGACAGTGAAGTGCCAGTAGTAGAAGTACATATCAGCGATATCAGCCAGCGTGAGGATTTCAGGCGCGTGAGTCTGCTCACGGACGTGTGCGCAAAATCAATAATCGGTGTAGGAACCGACTGCTACGCACAGGCAGTAAAGTGGATAATAGATGAATCGAATAGTTAACATCTTAGCGTTGCTGGCGATAAGCCTGGGTACATTTGCGGCGCAAGTAACCGGAAAAGTGCTGGACTTCGGGACCAAACAGGCCATTGATTTTGCCAACGTGAGTGTGGTTTCCGCCACAGACAGCACGAAGCTCATTACGGGTACCATAACCGATGCGACAGGTAGTTTCACACTCGAGTTGGCAGACGGCCAATATACAATTATTGTATCATTTATGGGGTACAGCGAGGCCAAACGCACCGCTACTGTGGCGGGTAAGTCTGTGAACCTGGGACGCATACAACTCAAAGAGGACAGCCAGACCTTGAGCGAGGTGGAAGTGGTGGGTCAAGGCTCATCCATGCGCTTTGAACTGGACAAGAAAGTATTCACCGTGGACCAGAATATAGCTTCTGCGGGCGCCAGCGTGACGGATGTGCTGGAGAACATCCCTTCCGTCGATGTGGACCAGGAAGGCACGATTACACTGCGTAACTCCGAGGACGTGGAGATATGGATAAACGGCAAACCCGCCGGTCTGAACAGCGACAACCGCGGTCAGGTACTCCAACAAATGCCCGCAGGGACAATTGAGAAGATTGAGATTATCACCAACCCTTCCGCCAAGTTCTCGCCTGAAGGCACGTCCGGCATCATCAACCTGGTAATGAAAAAAGACCGTAGCGCCGGCTATTACGGTTCTGTACAAGCTGGTTTGGACTATGCCCTGGCATCGCCATGGAACGTACCGCCCGGTGCCAATGCAGGCTTTAACATCAATTTCAATGCGGGGCCTGTGGACGGATATTTCAACGTCGGTTACCGCTACCATATCAGCAACGGCGGCAGCAAAACCGACCGCTACAACCTCAGCGGTACAGGCTCGCAGGTGCTGGACTCAACGCTGATCATGAGCCATCTAACGCAAGAAGGACAGCAAAACAACCGCGGTGGCGGATTGTTCGCCCGCGCCGGCTTCAATTTCCATGTGGCGGAGGGGCACACGATCGGAGTATCGGGCTTCGGCATGGTGAGTGACCCCAATGTATTCAAGATGAGCAACACCAACAGCCGTAGTTACCTTTTGACGAACGCGCTTGGGGACACGACGCGCCTCTACAACCGCAACCAAAACGGTACGGGAAGTCATCCGGGCGGCAATGCGACGCTCGATTACACATTCGAACTGGACAACCATAAACTGATGGTCAGCGGCACGTATAACAATTTCGGATTCAACATGCTCACGGACTACATGCAGACGGAAGAGGCTGACACGACCTATCAGGACCAGAACTCCTACAGCACGGACCAAGGCATAGAGATAAAAGCAGACTATGAATGGAAACCAACCCAACAGAGCCGTCTGGAAGCCGGATATGACTATACCCGCAACTGGAGCAACAGCCTTGCCAACGCGCATAACCTGAATGCCAGCGGTGCGCCCGTCAATGAGTTGTTCCCCTACTATGCTGATTTCAACGGTCTGACCCAGAACCACGCGCTGTATATCACTTACGGCAACCGGTTCTTCGACAAACTATCGCTGCAGGTTGGCTTGCGCGGCGAGTATTACATGCGTCATTTAGAGTCGAACTACAAAGATGCAGCCGGTATCATACAAGACTCATACGCCGGCATGGAGAGCAAGAAGGACACCGCGTATTTCCAACTGTTCCCGAGCGCGTACATCAGTTATGATTTCGGTAACGGACATGAGTTGCAACTCAATTACACCCGCCGTGTGAACCGCCCCCGCGGACACCAGATAAATCCGCGCATGGACTTCAGCGACAGCACTAATATCAGTTATGGAAACGTGGACCTGCTCCCCGCCTACTCCAACAATCTGGAGCTGAATTACCTGAAGACATGGGAACGGCACACGCTGAGCGCAGGCGTATTCTGGAAGTACCAGGAAGGTGCTGTGCAAAACGTCAAGTACATGGACGGCGATGTAATGAAGAATACCTATTTCAACATCTCCAACCGCCAAGAGTTAGGCGTTGAAGTAGTAGCAAAGAACCGCCTTTTCGGCGAATTGCTGCAACTGACCACCTCCGCCAATTTCTATTGGAACAACGTGTCTGCCGTTGACCAGGATCTGTACCATTTGGGAGACACCATTTCCGTTTCCCTGCCCGGACAGAACATTTTCGCAGGCTCTGTACGTGTGAACGCACAATTCCTGTTCACCAAGAATTTCAGCGGTCAGATCTCCGCCAACTACCGTTCTCCGCGCGTGGTGGCGCAAGGTACGACGAGCCATAGTTACTCCATTGATATCGGACTGCGACACACTTTCCTCAACAAACAACTGGCACTCGCACTCAATGTGCGCGACCTGCTCGACAGCCGTGCAAGACGCAACACCACCTGGGGTGACGGGTTCTGGCAATTCAGCGAGAACAGATGGCACAGCCGTTCCATCAGTCTGACTGTGACCTATAATTTCGGCAATCAGTCCGGCAAACGCCGTCCTGACCGGGGCGACAACAGTCTTGGCGGCGGAAGCGATGACTTCGACGACAGCGGAAACAGTACTACAACAAGCGAATTCTAAGAATTGATAATTGAGAGTTGATATTTTGAAGATTCAGAAAGTAATCATAGTATTCGTGCTGGGCGTGGTGAGCATGAGCTCCACGGCACAAGTAGGCATGAACAGGCCGTATGTAGATGAGAAACTATTTCATTTCGGCTTTCAGCTGGGCGTGAACTTCGCCAGTTTCGGTATAACCGACAGCGAGGCAAGTATCCAAATGCTGGCAGGTCAGACAGATACACTGCACGCGCGAGTGAGCAGTGTAATGCCGGGCTTTCATGTAGGCTTTGTGACCGACCTGAGATTATGCAAGTTTCTGAACCTGCGTTTCTGTCCCGGTATGCAGTTCTCCAGCCGTACTATCAGCTATAAGGCATCGAACGAAAATCACCCTGTTCACACCCAGGAAAATCCCGGTTTCGGCAGCAGCATTGATATTATGTACATGCCGGTTTATCTGCCATTATATCTGAAATTCTCAGCTGAACGGGAAGGTAACTACCGCCCGTATGTAATAGCCGGAGGAGGCGTCAGTTTCAACGTCAGCCGTGACAAAAACAAACCGGTATTAATGAATGTGATGGATTATTTTTGCGAAGTAGGATTCGGTGTGGATTTGTATTTCCAATGGTTCAAATGGTGCCCGGAGCTAACCTACCGCATCGGCTTTGCCAACCAACTATGTCCCGCAGACCAGCACCCTAACCTGATTGCCGAGAACAGTTTTTATACCAATGCCATCTCAAGGATGACCAACCATTGCATATGCCTGACCTTCAATTTCGAATAAATGCGCAAATTTCTCCTCATCATATTATGCATAGGCGCCTTGACAGCATGCCGTGAGTATCAGCCGAGTTCGGATCCCGGAGCCAAGCTGGCTTTCTCATGCGATACGTTGTGTTTTGACACCGTACTGACAGAACAAGGGTCGGTCACATTGCAATTGATGGTTTATAATCCGAACAAAGAGTCCGTCATCATTGACCGCGTATGGCTGGATGACGGAGAAGCATTCAAAGTGAATATCGACGGCGAGCAGGATTTGAGCCGGTTGAGTGATTTGCCGATATACGGCGGAGACAGTCTGTTCGTCTTTGTCAGAGTGGCCGATTTCGGGGCTACAGGAGTCAATGACGCAGTACTGATAGAAGACCGACTGCACTTTCATTTGCAGACCGGCAGTACACAATCCGTTATACTGGAAGCCTACAGCCAGGATGCAGAGCGGCTGGGAATCAAAGGCGGAAGACAGCAATACAGAACTTATCATTTCACAGCCGACAAGCCATATTTGCTATTTGATACCGTGATCGTAACCGGCAACGTCACCATTGATGCCGGCACAACGATTTACATGCATAACGGCGCTGCCTTGTATATAGGCGGAAACATGACAGCTATCGGGACTCACGCAGAGCCTATTACTATCCGCGGCGACCGATTAGACCGACTGTTTGACAGCGTGCCCTATTTATACGCAGCAGGCAGTTGGGACGGCATCTACCTACAGACAGACGTTCCACGCACATATCATTTGCAATATGTGGACATATTATCCGGAAATGTGGGATTGTACGCTTATAGCACTTGCAGCGGCCGACTGCCGAAACTGGCAATGAACGGATGCAGAATACACAATCACTCGCTATACGGACTTGTGTTAGTGAACACAGATGCGACAGTAGTAAATACAGAAATCAGCAATTGCGCTTCGTATTGCGTCTATTGCTCGGGCGGTACCCATGATTTTATCCATTCCACAATAGCTTCGTATTTCGGTTACACGACTATCCATGTACAATCGGTAGCGAAAGAAGATGCGGCAGCCGTGTTTATTGACAACCTGCAAAAGACAGGGCCTAAAACGACCTCATCGTTCTACAACAGTATCATCACCGGCTATCAAAAGAATCAATTGGTCGTAGCCACTCCGTTTGACCAATATTATCCGGGTATTTTTCTTGGCAATTATCTGAAGACGGATTCACTGCGCATACCGCATGCCCAAGAAAACATCTATTGGCAAAAAAGCGATACCAATGCCGTATTCCGTAATGATTTTTACGAATACAAGAAATATGTGTATTACGATTTCCGTCTTGACAGTCTCAGCCCGGCTATAGGTATCGGCGACAGCATAGCCGCCCTACCCTATTCCACAGACAGAAACGGTATTTCCCGTTCAATGCAGAAACCTGATGCCGGGTGCTATCAGCACGAATAACCATGCGTCCATTGTTTTTATCTATATTGCTACTTACTTGTATCTGCGCAAATGCGCAGTATAGCGTTAATGGCCGTGTGCTTTCCGCCAACGATAGCGAGCCGATTGAGATGGCTACTATCCAACTATTCAAGGACAGTAATTTTATCCAGGGAGCACAATCAGATATGGATGGATACTATCGTCTGAACAATGTAGCCCCAGGACGGTATGTCGTCGGGATCTCGTCGGTCGGGTATCAAGAAGAGAAACAGGCGGTGGTAGTCAAAGATGCAGATGTGACGCTAAAAACCATCCGTATCAAGGAACAGGTGCAAGCACTGCAGGAACTACAAGTGCAAGGCCATGCGGCAGAGATGACCGTCAAGGGCGATACGATTGAATACAACACTGCGGCATACCAAGTGAGCGAGAACGCCATGGTGGAGGACCTATTGAAGAAGATGAACGGCGTTACAGTGGACAAAGAAGGCAATGTGACCGTCAACGGCGAGAGTATAACCGCAGTACGAATAGACGGCAAGAAATTCTTTGGCAATGATGTACAATCCGCCACAAAAAACATCCCTGCAGACATGATTGAGAAAGTGCAAGTCATTGACGAGAAATCCGAGATGGCCAAACTCACGGGTTTTGATGACGATGAGGGCGAACGCATCATCAATCTGACACTAAAGAAGAACAAACAACGCGGCGTTTTCGGCAAATACACAGGAGCATTAGGAGCGGATATGGTCACAGCCAACGGCCGTTGGTTCAACTACGGAGATCCGGCTTATGGAGCCACACCAGCCGCACGCACAAGACATTTCTTTGAAGACGATTTCCGATACAACGTCAATATTTTCACCAACATCCTTCTCGGCAATACCCAGACAACTATTCTGGGTAGCGCCAACAACACCAACGAGGTACGGATGGGGCGCGGCCGGCAGGCAATGGGCAGCAGTTCCAATTCCGGCATCACTTGGTCGGAAGCATTAGGTGTAAACACCAATATTGATCTTACAAGCCGTGTTACACAACGCGACAAGAACACCGAGATGGTGTTCGGCGGCGACGGAGCACTCAATCATGCCTATAATAACACACAATCCGAGCAGAACAAAACAGAATACGCAGGCAATAGCAAATACCTCAGTTCTGACCTCTCCGACAAAATCGGCAAAGCATGGGATGTAAACCTGCGATTTGAATGGGAGTACCAGATTGACTCGATGAACAAAGTAATCATCCAACCTACTCTGTCCTATACGTCGAATAACTCCGCAAGCACACAGAAATATACGTATTATCAGGATTCCGTCTTAATCAACGAAGGCGACCAAACGAAGATAGATTCCACCCGTGAGGTGAACGCAGGCGCCAAGGTGACCTACAACCACAAGTTCCGCAAAAGAGGCCGTGCACTAACCATCAAAGGCGAATACGCTTTTGGCAACACAACGGGTTATAACCGCACACTGGCTACAGGTACCAACAGTGTAAACCAGTTTACCAATTCAGGAAACGACAGTCATTCCTACTCGCTCAAAATGTCGTACGTGGAGCCTGTTTACGGCAATAACCACTTGATCGAGATCGCAGCAGATGTACAGGGACGCAACCGCACGAGCCACAAGGACCAATACTCCATGGACAGCACAATTGGCGCATTTGCGTTCGACTCAACCTATTCCAACAACCTTGGCAACCACTATTACACCGAACAGTTGGAACTCAATTACCGCTGGGTGAGCGAAAAAATCGACCTGACGGTGGGTGTACGCGGTCTGGCGACCCAGACGCACAGCCAGACAAGTTATGGAGGAGTTCTCCTACGTGACACAAGCGTATATTCGCTGCATTTTGCTCCGAGACTGAAGTTCAAATACAAGTTCGGCAAGAAACAATTCGCCCGTATCAATTATCAGGGCAAAGCATCGCAACCGTCTATCACACAGATGATACCTGTGCGTAACAACTCCAACGCCATGCGTGAAACGATTGGCAACCTCGCGCTCAATCCTGCTTTTGCCCACAACTTGCAGTTCATGTTCAGCAAGTTCAACCAAGACAAGTTCTCCTCCATCATGGCAGGTATGCGCGGCACACTGACACAGAATGCGCTTGTAAACAACACCCTATATGACCAAACCGGCAAACAATACCAGCAAACGGTGAATGCTGATATGCTGCCATGGAACATAAGCGGCGATCTAATGTTCAACACGCCGTTCTACAACAAACTATTCCAGTTCAACACCCGCACAACAATAGCGTACAACCAGCGCGTGGCTTATATACAACGCGGTTTGACAACCAACGAAATAGAGACAATGATAGCCGCCAGCAGTGTTACACTGGGTTCAAGATCACTCACAGGTAACTTGCAGGCTAGCGAAGACGCTTCGTTGCGTTTTACACATACGATTGTCGACGTAGGCATAAGAGCCAATGTAACGTACAGCTACACCAAGAACAGCCTGGCGCTATCCAATACCAGCCATGTGTTTAACTGGGGAATCACAGGTGATGTAGTATTCCACCTGCCTAAATCATGGAACATAGCCGCGGACTGCGGTTACACGGCTCGTTATGGCTACGACTTGAGCGATGTAAATGAAGTAATACTGAATGCCTCGATCGAGAAAACATGGTCAATCGCCACGTTGGCGCTTAATGTATATGATATTCTGCACCAGCGGAAAAACATCGTTCAAACGATTAGCGACAATTCGATTAGTTATGCCAAGTACAACACCTTGCCGACCTATTTCATGCTCACATGCACTATTCGTCTTAACAAGATGGGTGATTTGAAAGCCAAAGGCAGAGCTGCCAGGATGCAGGAAATGATAGAATCCAGCAACGAGCCGGGCAAAGGCGGGATGCCGCCTATGGGACCTCCGCCAGATCGTCTTTGATTTGCCGGCGCAAATCCTCCAGAGTATCGAATTTCTTCTCCTCACGCACAAAACGCTCGAAACAGACAACAAGCGACTGCCCGTATAAATCGCCATGAAATCCGGGTATATGCAGTTCTATTGTCCTGTTGGTATTTCCCACCGTAGGATTTGTTCCTATATTGAGAATTCCCCTGGTCAATCCTATTCCATGGAGTATAGTTGAGACCACAAACACGCCGTTCTTAGGGATAATTTTTTCGTTGCTATCGGGACATATATTGGCAGTAGGAAAACCTATTTGCCGTCCGATACCATTGCCGTGCACAACCGTTCCGCTCAGTTGGTATGGATAACCAAGCAATTCGTTGGCTAAGGCTATATTGCCGTTTTCCAGTGCCTGACGGATCTCAGTGGACGAGACATGCCATTCTCCATCGATAAATTCCCCCATTGTGATTATCTCCACTTCATATTCTGCTCCCACACGACGGTAATCCTGCGGATGACGAAGCCTGTCAGAGCCAAACTGATGGTCATAACCCATCATCAGTACATCCACATCGTATTCTTCGTGCAAAATCTTTATGAACTCAGCAGCAGTGAGCGTATGAACATCTTCGAATGACAAGAAAACGGTTTTAGCTTCATTCGCAAGCAGTGCTTTGCGTTCATCCGGCAAAGTCAACAATTGCGGCACATAATCCGTCTGCAAAACCGATCTGGGATGGTGATCAAATGTCACTATCAAAGGTTCCAAACTGCGTTTGTAAGCCTCCTGACGCAACCGAGAGAACAAGAATCTGTGCCCTTTGTGAACTCCGTCAAAAAATCCTATAGTTGCTATCTTTCTCATATGAGGGTACAAAATTACAAAATTATTTTGATATATGCAAAAAAAGTTGTACCTTTGCACAGAATTTCTTGAATATGGAAAACGAACAACAATGGACTACAGTTATCAAACCGAAAGATAAACTGCTGAGTGTAGATTTCGGCGAGATATGGCGATACAGGGATTTATTGACTCTGTTTGTCAAGCGCAATATCATTACCCAGTACAAACAAACCATCCTTGGTCCGCTATGGTGGTTTATCCAGCCATTGATGACAGTAGTGATGTATATGGTGGTGTTCAACGGCATCGCCGGTATTGGTACGGATAACCGCCCACAGGCACTGTTCTATCTTGGCGGTATATGCTGCTGGCAGTATTTCTCGGATTGTTTGACAAAAACGAGCAACACCTTTTTAAGCAACGCCCACATGTTCGGGAAAGTATATTTCCCGCGTCTAATCAGTCCGCTTAGCGATGTTGTAAGCAACATGGTCCGTTTTGCTATTCAATTCGGATTATTTCTGATTGTATATATTTATTATCTGATCTGGCCGGGTGACTTCACTATCGAGCCCAATTGGACATTATGCCTGTTGCCGCTGCTGGTACTAATGCTGGCAGGTCTGGCACTTGGTTTTGGTATATTATTCTCCAGCATGACCACCAAGTATCGCGACCTGAACATTCTCCTCAGTTTCTTTGTCAGCCTGTGGATGTACGCGACTCCTGTCATTTATCCACTATCCACAATTACCAATCCGAAAATCAAACTGGTAATGATGCTCAATCCGCTGACAGGAATCGTTGAGTTTTTCAAATACGGTTTTCTGGGAGCCAGTACTCCGCCTGAATGGTGGATGCTGGGTTATAGCTTCGGGTTTATGGTAGTGCTGCTGGCTCTGGGAGTAGTGGTATTCAACAAGGTGCAAAAATCCTTTATGGATACGGTATAGCCCCAATAGGATATTATGCTATTATACCCCAATTGCAAAATAAATCTTGGATTGCGTGTTATACGCAGACGCGAGGATGGTTACCATGATTTGGAAACCATCTTCGTGCCGATTTATGGTCTTCATGACGAATTGGAAGTAACGGTTAATGGCGAATGTGCAAAAGAAGGAAACGGTTGCTCTTTCATTCAGGAGGGCATCGCGGTTGATTGCGCAGTGGAGGATAACCTGATTGTCAAATGCTACCGGCTCATGCGGGCAAAATATCCCCAGATAGGCTCCGTTTCCATCCGGTTCAGGAAACATATTCCTTTTGGTGCCGGTTTAGGCGGCGGCAGCAGTGATGCCGCCCATATGGCAATAGCTCTGAACGAGTTGTATCACTTGGGGTTGAGCCACGAACAGTTGGCAAGCGAGGTTCGTCCGTTAGGCGCGGATTGTCCGTTCTTTGTATATAACGTACCCTGCTATGCAGAAGGCATAGGTGACCAGCTCACTCCTATCCCACTCGACATGAACGGCTGGCGGATAGTGCTGGTAAAGCCGGACGAGGGCGTCTCCACACGTGAAGCCTACAGCGGTATTATACGCCATCCGGAGGCAGCCGGCCAAATGAAAGCTATGCTTTTCGGGCAAGAAGGAATGCGTTCAGGCGAAATAATAGGCAGTCATCAGGAATTATTTATCAATGATTTTGAGCAAACGGTATTCCCGCTTCATCCCTCCATCGCGCAAATAAAAGAGCGCCTACTGGAAGCAGGCGCTCTCTATGCGAGTATGAGCGGTAGCGGTTCAACTGTGTTCGGGCTTTTTGAGAACAATCCGGAAAGTAGAGCCAATGCCAAGTTGCGACTCTTTGAGCAGGAGTTTGCCTCCATGATACTGCTCGATGATACGTTTGGCGAGTGGCAATCCTAATCCCCACCCTCGATCTTTGGTCGTAAAGCCCGCTTCGAATATACGCCGTTGCGTATGTCCGTCGATGCCTTTGCCGGTATCGGAGATGTCGAGCATGAGTTCATGATCGTTCTCATGCAGTTGGAATCGTATCGTGCCCTCTCCTGCCATGGCATCCACGGCATTCTTAAGGAGATTTTCAACCACCCATTGCAGCAACGGCGCATTGACCGCCACTACACGGCTTATGCCGGATAGTGCAGAATCGTCCAGCAACACCTTATTGCTAACGCGTGTGCGCATGTACGCAACCGTCTCTTCAATGACAGGAATAACATCCATCTGCTTCAGTTCCGGCTCACTGCCTATTTTCTGGAAGCGGTTGGCAATCATCTGCAACCGGTCGATATCCTTGCGCATTTGCGGCACATAAGCGTCCGCGGGGTATTCTTCTGCCAGTAATTGCTGCCAGCCGTTGAGCGAAGAAATGGGTGTACCGAGTTGGTGAGCGGTCTCTTTGCTCAGCCCGACCCACAGCCGGTTTTGTTCGCTGCGCTGCACTGTAATCATAGTGAATACAATCACCACAATAAAAACAAAAATCAGCGCAAACTGAACATACGGCACATACCTAAGGCGTGTCAGCAGTTGACTGTCATCCCAGAAAATATACTGCTTTACATCCTTGGATATCTGGATCTCTATAGGCCCGTGCTTGCCCGCTTTGTGATTTCCTTTCGTCACGTTGCGGCTTGCCAGCACGTTGCCCTGCTCGTCACATATATACACAGGGATGGTGGTATTGCCTTCGATGATTGAGCTCACAAAATCAATATCCGCATCATCTTCCGCTAACACCAGTTGGCGCGTAGCCTCCGCCCAGACGGCCATATTACGCTGTTCCTCCAACTGGAGCTGCTTTGCCAAAT
Source organism: Paludibacteraceae bacterium (assembly GCA_017478725.1). Taxonomy (GTDB): domain Bacteria; phylum Bacteroidota; class Bacteroidia; order Bacteroidales; family Paludibacteraceae; genus Colicola. The sequence continues at coordinate 42,668 of JAFVDD010000021.1, read as the reverse complement.
TGTTGGTAAACAATACTGAGACAGCCACTATTAACATGGCTATCATCAGTATTATCGTACCAATGCGTCGGTTGGACATGTGAAGTTATGGTATTCGCTTTCAGCTATCAGCCGAGCATGGTTAATAAAACACCTGCGGCAACGGCCGAACCGATTACACCGGCTACGTTCGGGCCCATGGCGTGCATGAGCAGGAAGTTAGAGGGATTCTCTTCTTGTCCTACCGTCTGCGATACGCGGGCAGCCATAGGCACAGCCGATACTCCGGCAGAACCGATAAGCGGGTTGATCTTGTCCTTGAGGAAGAGGTTCATGAACTTAGCCAAGAGGACTCCACCTGCCGTTCCCAAACCGAAAGCTACGATACCCATGGAAAGGATACCCAAGGTCTTGAGGTTGAGGAAGCTGTCTCCGGTAGCCGTCGCGCCTACTGAAAGACCTAAGAAGATGACGACAATGTTCATCAGTTCGTTCTGCGCAGTCTTGGAAAGGCGATCCACTACTCCGCACTCTTTCATCAGGTTACCAAGCATCAAGCAGCCGATCAGCGGTGCTGCGTCCGGCAGGATGAGCGCCACGATGGCGGTGATGATAACCGGGAAGACGATCTTCTCTGTCTTGGAGACCGGACGGAGTTGCCCCATCTTGATGGCGCGTTCTTTTTTAGTCGTGAGCGCACGCATGATAGGCGGCTGAATCACCGGCACCAGCGCCATGTAACTATATGCCGCGATGGCAATCGGACCAAGCAGATGAGGTGCCAGTTTGGATGTCAAGAAGATAGATGTAGGACCGTCGGCACCGCCGATGATACCAATAGAGCCGGCTTCAGCAGGCGTGAAGCCCATTGCATTGGCGCACAGGAAAGTAACGAAGATACCAATCTGCGCGGCTGCACCGAGGAGGAGCGACTTGGGGTTTGCAATCAGCGGACCGAAATCGGTCATTGCCCCAACTCCGATGAAGATGAGGCATGGATAAACACCCGCTTTGACGCCAATATAGAGCACATCGAGCAAGCCGGCGTCCTTCAGTATGGCACCGTAGGAGTGGTACGCAGGGCTGTCGGGATCAAGGAATGCCGTCCATAACTCGTTATGGAACATACCTGCGCCGGGCAGGTTGGTGAGCAACATACCGAACGCAATAGGCAACAGCAACAGCGGCTCGTATTTCTTATGAATGGCAAGGTACAGCAGGAAGAAAGACACCAAAAGCATTAAGCCTTGCTGCCAAGTCATCTGCATGAAGCCCATGCCGAGAAAAAAATCCTGAATATTCATAATCTGTTTGTTTAATAGTCGGCTATTCAACTAGTTGACTAAAATACTAGATTATCCAAGCACTACAAGCAGGTCGTCTTGCATCACGTTTTGACCGGCGGAAACGGCTATTTGTTTCACCGTACCGTCTTGCTCTGCCATGATGGCGTTCTCCATCTTCATGGATTCCAGCGTGAGCAGTGTGTCTCCGCGTTTAACGGCTTGTCCTTCGCTAACCAGCACTTTGATGACGCTTCCGGGCAGCGGGCTCTTGACCTGCACCCCTGCTGCCGGAGCGGCTGCGGGTTTGGGCTCTGCTTTGGGAGCAGCAGGCGCAGGAGTGGCTGCTGCGGGCTTCGGTGCGTTTACTACGGTTTTGCCGGCTGCAATCTTAGGCTGTGCCTCGCCGGTTTCCACTTCGTAGTTCTTGCCGTTTACTGTGACTTTGGCTTTGCCGTCACCTATTTCTTCTACGGCGCACTTATACTCTGCGCCGTTGATTTTGAATGTGAATTCTTTCATTGTATTTTTAAAATCCTTTGTTGTTTAATCCTATTTCTTTGGCGTTCCAAGCCGTCTCATGTGCTTGGAGGTACAACCGTGCGTTGGGTAGGTCGTGACGTTCTTCCCGACTGAGGTACAGCGCCATAGCTATGGCGGCATGTACATCGTCATTCTTGCTCACGGCTGCAGCAGGAGCCGGAGCCGCGGTCTGAACAGGAGCCGGCTGAGCAGCGGCTTTGGGCTGTTTGGGCGCGGTGAGGCGTTGCATCACCCATCCAAGCCCCTGTATGATAAACACAAGGCAGAACAACAGCACCAGAACGATACCAAAGCCCAATCCGGTCACAATCCAGGTTTCAGCAGTTACACTTAAAAGTACCATATACATTTACGATTTAACGATTTGCGATGTACGATTTACAGAGGTATATTCGAGTGCTTCTTGAGCGGATTGGTCAGACGCTTGGTTTGCAACATCTCGAACGCACGAATGACGCGTGCGCGTGTGTTGCGCGGTTCTATAACGTCATCAATATACCCGCGGTTGGCTGCCTGGTAGGGCGAAGCAAACAGGTCTTTGTACTCTGCCTCTTTCTCGGCGATGAAGGCTTTCTTCTCCGCCGGGTCTTCGATCGCCTTGATGGCCTTGGCTTGCAGTACGCCTACGGCACCGCTGGCACCCATTACGGCAATCTCTGCGTTGGGCCATGCGTAACACATGTCGCCGCGGAGTTGTTTGCAGCTCATCACAATATGCGAGCCGCCGTATGATTTGCGAACGGTTACCGTCACCTTGGGCACAGTGGCTTCGCCATAGGCGAACATCAGTTTGGCTCCGTGATCGATGATACCCGCGTACTCTTGTCCGGTTCCGCAGAGGAAGCCCGGCACATCCACGAGGGTAAGAATCTGGATATTGAAGGCATCGCAGAAACGTACGAAGCGTGCAGCCTTACGGCTGGCGTCGCAATCCAGCACACCGGCTAACCAGGAAGGCTGATTGGCGATGATGCCGGTCGAGCGGCCGTTGAAACGCGCAAAACCGCATATGACGTTCTTGGCAAAATCCTTGTGCACCTCCATGAAATCACCATTATCCACGATGGTGTTGATGATCTCGTGCATGTCGTAGGGCTTGTTCGGATCCGAAGGAACGATGTCGTTGAGGTTGTCATCCACGCGGGTTATGTCGTCAGTGCACTCTACAAGCGGTGCTTCCTCCATGTTGTTTTGCGGGATGAAGGAAACGAGACGGCGTACTTCGGCAAGCGCCTCTTCTTCGGTGGCTGCCACGAAATGGGTCACACCCGATTTGGTAGCGTGAATCTTGGCGCCGCCGAGTTGCTCAACGGTCACGTCCTCGCCTGTAACGGACTTAACCACCTTCGGACCGGTAATGAACATATAGGAGTTCTGCTCGGTCATCATGATGAAATCGGTGAGCGCAGGGCTATACACGGCACCGCCGGCACAAGGGCCGAAGATGACACTGATTTGCGGCACAACGCCGGAAGCAAGGATATTACGCTCGAATATCTCGGCGTAGCCTGCCAGTGCGCATGCGCCTTCCTGAATACGTGCTCCGCCCGAGTCGTTCAATCCGATGATCGGCGCACCCAGTTTCATGGCTTGGTCCATGACGTTGCATATCTTCAGTGCCATCGTCTCGCTCAGCGAACCGCCGATAACGGTAGCGTCCTGTGCAAAAACAAAGACCAGACGGCCGTCAATGGTACCGGAACCGACAGCTACGCCGTCGCCGAGGAACACTTTTTTCTCCATTCCGAAATCGTGGCAGCGGTGAGTAAGGAACATGTTAACTTCCTCAAACGAACCTTCGTCGAGCAGCATATTGATGCGCTCGCGGGCGGTGTAGCTGCCTTTCGCGTGGTGTTTTTCAACAGCTGCTTCACCTCCGCCTGCCATTGCCTTGGCGCGGTTGTCAATCAGCCTATTCAATTTTTCCTGATCCATAAAATTATTTACGATTTAGCGATTTACGATGTACTACTTATTTGGGTTGTTGGCAGAGCTCGGTGAGTACGCCTTTCGTTGATTTGGGGTGCAGGAAGGCAATCATGAGGTTCTCGGCACCTTTGCGGGGAGCCTTGTCGATGAGCTGCAAGCCTGCTGCCTCTGCTTCTGCAAGTGCCTCTGCCACGTTCTCAACGTTGAAGGCTACGTGGTGAACGCCGCCGCGACCGCCGTTTTTCTCAATAAACTTGGCGATGGTGGACTCAGGGCTGGTCGGTTCGAGAAGCTCGATCTTGACTTCGCCTACTTTGAAGAAGGCAGTCTTCACTTTCTGATCCTCTACTACCTCAATCGAGTAGCATTTGCTGCCGGTGAGGAACTCAAAAAACGGCATTGCCTCCTCCAGCGAGGTCACTGCAATGCCCAGATGTTCAATGTGGGATGGTTTCATAATTGGATTTTATTTTGTATTTTAGATTTTAGAATTATATATTCAAAGCCGCGTTCATGTATAGAACACAAAAACGCGGCAAAGATAGTAAAAAAAAATGACTTACGCAAATTTATTTGCGGAATTTTAGAAAAAAGGCACCCGAAAGGACGTTTTTTTTGTCAGGTCATCAGTGCCAATCTTCTGCTATCCCTTATCGTTTTATATCGCTCAGCCAGTGGGGATGATGTTTACGGAGCCTTGGTCCATCGTGAATCATCCAGTCTTTGTTCGTTTTTTTCATAATCTTCACATTTTTAGCTGTTTGCATAATAGGTTATCGGGGGCATCTCGGAGGCGCATCGGAAGCATATCGGAGGCAACTCGGGTGTTCTCCTTTCTCTTATCTTCGCGCAGTTGCTATATGTGGCGGATAGGAGATAGGTGGGGATTATGTAGATTTTTTGGTATGATTTTGTGGATTTTTTGGCAAAATAATACGCCCGCGCTTGCATATGTGCAAAAAAAGTTGTAACTTTGCACACTTTTTAATTTGGGATATTATGGCAGACGACAAAAAGGTCATCTTTTCAATGGTAGGGCTGAGCAAGAACTTCGGTCCCCAGAAACGAGTGTTGAACAATATCTACCTGAGCTTCTTCTACGGCGCCAAGATAGGTATTATCGGTTTGAACGGTGCGGGCAAGAGTACGCTGCTCAAAATCATCGCCGGAATCGAGAAAGAGTACCAGGGCGAGGTGGTTTGGAGTCCTGGTTACAGCGTGGGCTACTTGGAGCAAGACCCGAAACTCGACCCTGCAAAAACGGTGCGCGAGGTAGTACAGGAAGGTGTGCAGCCGATTATGGACATGCTCAAGGAGTATGACGAGATTAACATGGCTTTCGGTGAACCCGACGCAGACTTTGACAAGTTGCTGGCTCGGCAGGCGGAGTTGCAGGACAAACTGGATGCCGCCGACGCATGGAACATAGACCAGAAGCTCGACCGTGCCATAGACGCCCTGCGTTGCCCGCCCGATGATGCGAACGTGACTACCCTTTCGGGAGGTGAACGCCGCCGCGTGGCGTTATGCCGTTTATTGTTACAGCAGCCGGATGTACTATTACTGGACGAGCCGACCAACCACTTAGATGCTGAGTCGATCGACTGGCTGGAGCAACACTTGCAGCAGTACGCAGGCACAGTAATCTGTATCACACACGACCGCTATTTCCTTGACAATGTGGCAGGCTGGATTTTAGAATTGGATAGAGGCGAAGGAATCCCATGGAAAGGCAACTATTCGAGTTGGCTGGAGCAGAAGACCAACCGCATGGCGCAGGAGGAGAAACAGGCCAGCAAACGCCGCAAGACCCTGGAGCGCGAGTTGGAATGGATACACATGGCACCCAAAGCGCGCCACGCCAAGCAGAAAGCCCGTCTGGATGCCTACGACAGAATGCTGAACGAAGAGCAGAAAGCCAAAGAAGAGAAACTGGAGATATTCATCCCGAACGGTCCGCGCTTGGGCAACAAGGTTATCAACGCCGAAGGTGTAGCGAAGAGTTTTGGTGACAAACTGCTGTTTGAGGACCTCAATTTCATGCTACCGCCTAACGGCATCGTAGGTGTCATCGGTCCCAATGGTGCCGGCAAGACTACCCTCTTCCGCATGATTATCGGTACAGAGAAAGCCGACAAAGGCACGTTCTCTGTCGGCGAGACCGTCAAGATAGGCTACGTGGACCAGCAACACGCGGACATCGATCCGAACAAGAGCGTGTTCGAGACTATCAGCGGCGGCACGGAGTTTATCCGCGTGGCAGGCCGTGAAATCAATGCGCGTGCCTACCTGAGCCGCTTCAACTTCACGGGTGCCGATCAAGAGAAGAAATGCGGCGTGCTCTCCGGCGGTGAGAGAAACCGCCTGCACTTGGCACTGACGCTCAAAAGCGAAGCCAACGTACTACTGCTCGACGAGCCGACTAACGACATTGATGTGAACACCCTGCGTGCATTGGAAGAAGGTCTGGAGAACTTCGCCGGCTGCGCAGTAGTCATTTCGCACGACCGATGGTTCCTTGACCGTATATGCACGCATATCCTGGCGTACGAGGGAGACGGCAAAGTGTTCTGGTTCGAAGGCAGTTACTCGGAGTACGAGGAGAATAAGAAGATGCGTCTGGGCGAGGACGCCGAACCCAAACGTGTACGTTACCGCGGGTTGAATGGTTAAGTTGTTAAACTGTTAAGTTGTTATGTATAAGGCAAACGACAAGATGTGCGACCTGATGGCGCACGAAGAAGAAGCCATACAGATCATCAGCCGTTTCGGGCTGAGCATGGGCGTGGGAGAACAAACGATTGAACAAGTATGCCAGGCTCACGATGTGCATACCCCCACTTTTCTGGCGGTGGTGAACAACAAAGTCTTCCGCCAGAAAGCGGTTCCCGCGGACATCGACCTCGCCACCCTGCAAATGTACCTGAAGAACGCGCATGTCTATTTTCTGGACTTCCGCCTGCCGCGCTTGCGCCGCTCGCTCATCGAGGCGGTCAATCCCTGCGACACCTCCAGCCAGATACCCATGCTCATACTCCGCTGCTACGACGAGTTTGTCAACGAAATACGCACACATATCGAGCATGAGGACGAGGGAAACTACGAGGAACATGAACATGACGACCAGCGCATAACGGACAAACTGACCGAGATCAAAAACCTGATTATCAAATACTACCCCTCTGAAACAGGCAACCTTAGCATCAGTTATCCGCTTATCAGCGTCATGAGCGACCTGTGGCACACGGAGCAGGATTTTGCCGACCACTGCGCTATTGAAGACGACATCCTCCGCCCGGCTTTGGCGGCGGCACGCAGGTCGAGAGAGAAAATGACGCAAAGCCGCAAACCCACCTACGAGAACAACGAGGAACTGAGCGAGAGAGAGAAAGACGTGCTGGTGCAGGTGGTAAAAGGCTTGAGCAACAAGGAGATCGCCGATGTGCTGTGCATATCCACACACACCGTCATTTCCCACCGTAAGAACATCACCAAGAAACTGAACATCCATTCCACCGCCGGCCTGACGATTTATGCCATCGTCAACAAACTGGTGGATATTGACCGTTTATAGCCGATTGCTAAGGAGAGTAAGCACATATATCAGGCAGCGCGGATTGCTGGAAAAAAACAAGCCGGTGCTGGTGTGCGTCAGCGGCGGAGCCGATAGCGTGGCGCTGTTGGATGTTTTGCTACGCGCAGGCTACACATGCGTTGCAGCGCATTGCAATTTTCATCTGCGCGGCGAGGAAAGCAACCGTGACGAAGCGTTTGTACGGACTCTGTGCAACCGACTGAACGTACCGCTGGAAGTGCAGGCTTTTGACACCGCCGGCTACGCCCAAGAGCACGGATTGAGCATTGAGATGGCTGCACGCGAATTGCGCTACCGGTGGTTTGACGAGGCTGCACAGGCGCACGGTTGCCAAGCGATAGCCGTAGCCCACCATCAGAACGATCAGGCAGAGACACTCCTGCTCAATCTCCGCAGGGGAACAGGCATTCGCGGATTAGCGGGGATGCGACCCCTCAGCCCTAACCCGATGGCACCGGAGAGTGTGCCGGTAGTAAGACCCCTGCTCTGCACCACACGCGATTACATTGAGCACTACCTGCGCGACAAACGCCACCAGGACTGGGTGACCGACAGCACCAACAGCGACACCGCAATCACCCGTAACGCCATCCGCGAACAACTGCGATCCTATACAAAAGCAGAGGTTGAGCACATGTCACAAACCGCCGAATATATACAAGGCTATATTGATTTGCTGGAAGGCAAAGAGACACGCGAAGCAGGTTTGGTACGGCTATACGAAAGTCTTCGCGGATGCAACTTCGCGGAAATTGACAAAATTTACGATGCGCTCCTGCGGGGCGAGGGAGGAAAAACATTCACCTCCAAAACACACAAGGCAACTATCAAACACAAGAAATTATGCGTCACTTCGGTATAATAGGTTACCCGCTGGAACAATCCTTTTCCGCCAAATACTTCAACCGGAAGTTTGCCGGCGAACAGATTGACGCGGAGTACTCGCTCTACCCCATTCATGCGGACGAATGGCAGCAAGACGGCGGCGGGAAAGTCAAGCAGCTGATCAATACGCTGGACGGTATGAATGTAACCCTGCCATACAAACAGGCGGTGATTCCGTTTCTGGACAGCCTGGACGAAACGGCAAAGGCTATAGGAGCCGTGAACGTGGTTTACAAACACATCGGCTACAACACCGACTGCCTGGGATTTATGCATTCGCTCAAGCCCTTGCTGCGCGATTATGACCGCAAAGCATTGGTGCTCGGCACAGGCGGAGCCTCCAAAGCAGTCTGCTACGGGCTCAAGAAATCAGGCATCACTCCTACCCTCGTCAGCCGCACGCCTATGGATGGCATGTTGGCCTACGGGCAACTGGATGAGAAAACAATGAAGGAACATACCATTATTGTGAACTGCACGCCGCTGGGTATGTACCCGGACGTAGATGCCTGCCCGGATATTCCATACGGATTGCTTACGCCCAAGCACTTGCTGTTTGACTGCATCTACAACCCCGAAGAAACGTTGTTTCTCAAACGAGGCAAAGCACAAGGCGCAACTATCAAGAACGGGATGGAAATGCTATTCGGACAAGCACAAGCCGCATGGCAAATTTGGAACAGCTAATAACACAAAACATATATGAAAAAGACATTTGCGCTGCTTGTTGCAGCATTGACACTAACCACCGCCCTGCAGGCACAAACACTGCAAGCAGGCGAGCCGGCGGTTGTTTATTACAGTCCCAAGACCAACATTATACTGGATTTCAGTTATACTGAGGAAATCCACCGGCAGGGCGTTTATGCCGGGTATGCCGAGGAACTGCTGGGCATTGATGACGTAGTATCGGAAAACAAAACAACTTACACTATTCAGGGAGTGCAAATCAACACCCGCACAGAAGCCGATTTGAGCCGCCCGCACAAAATAGTGGCCGAGCCGGGAGTGCCTGTTCAGTATATTACCCTCAACGAGAAAAACATCCTTGTCGGCTACAATCTGCCTGCCGTGAACGAGAAAAAGAATACGCACAACAACAAACGTACGGCTGACGGCGAAGCCGGCGTTGTGCCCGTTCGCGTTTTCCCGTTTGGCGAGGAGGTAACGGAGGCTAAATCCATTGCTGCGGAGGCACAGGCTGTTGCCAAACAGATTTACCGCATTCGCGAGAGCCGCATGTACCTGCTGAGCGGCGAAGTGGAGCATGCTCCGGCTGACGGCAACGCCATGAAGCTGGTGCTGGAAGAGCTGAACAACCAGGAGAAACAGCTGACTGAGTTATTCACCGGTACAATCTCACGCACCACCAAGCACAAGCGCATAAGCTACCTCCCGATGGCTGAGGACGGCAAGAATTTCCACAAGAAACTGTACTTTTCCGCCGACCATGGTTTTACTACCTCAGAGAACGCAGAAGCCGAAGAAATAGGTGTGACCATTCAGCACACCCGCCCGCAGGTGACACCCGCACAGGATGACGCCAAGAACAAGAAGAAAGGCAACGAGCCGTCGCAGATTGTGTACAACCTGCCCGGGCAAGGCCAGGTGATGGTGCGCTACAAAGGCGAGACACTGGCAGAACGTACGCTGCCGCTGGCACAATTCGGTATAGATGTGCCGCTGGCGAAAGATCTGTTCACCGGCAAGACACTGCCCGTGATCCGGTTCAACGAGACAACAGGAAACATCGTTTCAATCAGCAAATGACGGGTAATGAATAATGAACAATGAATAATTAATATTTTTCCTGTGAGAACACCAGTAATAAAATATATAGCCGTTTGGATGTGCGTTTTGGGGATTGCATGCCCCACTCCGGCGCAGGAGCTGAACTGCACGGTGAGTATCAACACCGAGAAAGTTGAGGGATCGAACAAACAAGTGTTTGCCACCCTCAAGACTTCGATTGAGGAATACATGAACCACAACCGATGGACCAATATGGCTTATGCCGAGCAAGAAAAAATAGAATGCAGCATGCTGCTGATTGTCAATTCAGTAGCCGACAACATCTATTCCTGCGAGATGACTTTGCAGAGCCGCCGGCCCGTTTATGGCACCACTTACACCACTCCGCTGATCAATTTCGTGGATCCGAATTTCACGTTTGCATACCAGGAGTATGACCGGCTGGACTACCAGCAAAGCCAGTTCACAACCAACCTCACGGCTATGCTGGCGTACTACTGCTACTTGATTATCGGGCACGACCAGGATAGTTTTCAGCGTCTGGGAGGCACACCTTATTTCCGGATATGCGAGGATATTGTCAATACCTGCCAGTCAGCAGGAATGGAGACTGCCGAGCAAAAAGGATGGCAGGCTTTCAACAGCAACCGCAACCGCTATGCGCTGATAAACAACCTGTTGGACGAGGCGTTCCGCAAATACCGCAATTATTACTACGAATACCACCGTCTGGGGTTGGACGAGATGGCCGGCAACGTAGCTAACGGACGTGCACGCATTGCGGAAGGTATGCCGGTGCTGAAAGAGGCTTACCGTTCACGCCCTGCCACGTACGTCATCAACACCTTTCTGGACGCTAAAGCCGATGAGTTGGCAGATATTTTCAGCCATGGCACCGACAAAGAGAAGAAAACCGTCTATGAGATACTGACGGATATAGACCCTACACGCCAAGCCACCTACGACAGAATCAATCAATAATGTTAAAGCATCTTCACATACAAAACTACGCGCTGATTAGCCGGCTGGATATTGATTTCGGCGAAGGCTTCTCTGTGCTGACAGGCGAAACAGGAGCCGGCAAAAGTATCATTCTCGGCGCGCTCGCTCTGGTAATGGGTGCCCGTGCGGACAGCAAAGCAATCACGGACGGCGAGGATAAATGTATTATTGAGGCGGAGTTTGACGAGGGCATCGTCCGCCGCGAATTATACGCCAACGGCAAGAGCCGTTCGTTTGTGGATGACAGCGTAGTGATTTTGCAGGAACTGAAAGCGCTGGCAAACAGGCTGATCGATATTCACTCGCAACACGCTAATCTGCTGATTGAGAACGTGGATTTCCAATTAGGGATTGTAGATGCCGTAGCAGGCAATGAAAAACTACTGAACGACTATAGCGGAAAATACGACGCATACCTGACAGCACAACAGAAACTGAACGAGTTGCAGGCTCTTGCCCGCAAAAGTCGTCAGGACGCCGATTACATCCAATACCACTACAAGCAGTTGGACGAAGCAAACCTGCAATCAGGAGAGTTGGACGAACTGGAGCAAGAACAATACACCCTCAGCCACGCAGAGGAAATTCGCGCGGCTTTGGAGACAACTGTTGCTGCGCTGACCAACGAAGAAGGCGGCGCGATAGAGGCACTCAGATCATGCCGGCTGGACGAGATTGCGCAAGACTTGCAAGAACGTATTGATAGCGCGCGAATTGAGTTGCAGGACATAGCCGAAGAAGCTGGACGCAAACTCAACCGCATAGAGATGAATCCCGCACGGCTGGAATGGGTGGAAGAACGAATGGATACGCTGAACTCCCTACTCCATAAATTCAGCGCGGAGACAATAGATGAACTGATCAAAGAACGTGACGAACTGGCAGAGCAAGTCAACCGTTTGGATAGTTTTGATTTTGACATCGCACAAGCGGAGAAAGAAGTAGCAGCCTGTCGCGAGGTGTTGACCAAAGCCGCTGCCGCGCTCAGCAAGAGCCGCAAGGCTGTAGTGCCGCAAATCGGCAAGAAACTGGTGGAAGGTATGAAGCAGTTAGGCGTTCCGCATGCCAAGATTGAAATTCCTGTTACTGCCACAACTGATTTTACGCCCTCCGGCTGCGATGAGGTCCAGATACAGTTTGCCGCCAACCTCAATCAGAGTCTGCGACCTGTGAGCGAAGTGGCCTCAGGCGGAGAGATCAGCCGTTTGATGCTGTGTGTCAAGGCACTGATAGCCTCCACCAAAGGACTGCCTACCATCATTTTCGACGAAATAGACACCGGCGTGAGCGGTGACATCGCCACCCAGATGGCTACCATTATGCGCGAGATGGCTGACACCAGACAAATTATCGCAATCACCCATCTGCCGCAGATTGCCGCAATCGGACAGACACATTATAAAGTATATAAGGCAGACACAGCCACCCGTACGGAGACACACATCAGCCTGCTGAACAACGAAGAACGGATTACCGAGATAGCATCCATGCTGAGCGGCAAACATGCTACTGAAGCGGCGATCATGACGGCTAAGCAGTTGCTGGGCTATACATCGTAAATCGTAAATGACCAAATTGTACATTCCTTTATGTTGCCATTAGCTGAGAGAATGCGTCCGCGGACACTGGACGAATACATAGGCCAGAAACATCTGGTTGGCGAAAGAGCAATCCTACGGCAGATGATTGAGAGCGGCAATATAGCCAGTTTCATCCTGTGGGGGCCTCCGGGCGTAGGAAAAACGACACTGGCGCGCATTATTGCTCACCGGCTGCAACGGCCGTTCTACACCCTGAGTGCAGTTACCAGTGGTGTCAAAGAGGTTCGCGACGTGATTGACAAAGCCAAACGTACGTCGGCAATGAACAGCGGTTTGTTCACGCCGTCCGATAGCCGGAGTCCTATCCTCTTTATTGACGAGATACACCGTTTCTCCAAGTCGCAACAGGACAGCCTGCTCGGAGCAGTAGAAGAAGGAACAATCACCCTCATCGGTGCCACAACGGAAAATCCTTCGTTCGAAGTCATCACACCGCTGCTGAGCCGATGCCAGGTGTATGTATTGAAATCCTTGGAGAAAGCCGATTTGCTGGCACTGCTAAACCGCACGCTGACGCAGGACGAATATATTCGGACACTTGGCATGGAAGTCAAGGAAACGGAATCTATTTTACGTTACAGCGGAGGAGACGCGCGCAAGTTGCTCAATATTATTGAACTGGTCAGCAATAGCGGTGTCAAAGTGATTGACAACAAGACAGTTACTAAACAACTGCAACAAAATCCTGTTGCGTACGACAAGGACGGCGAGATGCATTATGATATCATCTCCGCCTATATTAAATCCATCCGCGGAAGCGACCCTGATGCTGCTATCTACTGGCTGGCACGCATGATTGAGGGCGGCGAGGACCCGAAATTTATTGCCCGCAGGCTTGTTATATCGGCGAGTGAAGATATCGGCTTGGCGAATCCCAATGCCATGCTCATAGCAAATGCCTGCTTTGACACACTGACCAAAATCGGTTGGCCTGAAGGCCGTATTCCCTTGGCGGAAGCAACCATTTACCTGGCTACGAGTCCCAAAAGCAACTCCGGCATTATTGCTATTGATGAGGCTTTAAGAAAGGTAAAAGAAACAGGTAACCTGCCGGTGCCTTTACACCTGAGGAACGCTCCTACCCAGTTAATGAAGGAACTCGGCTATTCCGACGGATACAAATACGCACACGACTACCCCAACCATTTTGTCAAACAGCAGTTCATGCCGGATGAATTGCAAGGAACGACTTTCTGGCAGGCACAAGGCAGTCCGCAGGAACAGAAACTCGCAGACTGGATGAAGAAACTTTGGGGAGAGAAGTAATAGTGAATGGCTATGGCAGGAATGTACCTACATATACCTTTTTGCAAGAGACGTTGCCTGTACTGCGATTTTTTCTCGACAACCCAGTTGCACAGGCGGCAGGAATACGTGGATGCATTGTTGCAGGAAATAGCCGAACGCAAAGAGGAAGCCGGTGAACCGATACGCACTATCTACTTGGGCGGCGGCACACCCAGCCAACTGGATAGCATAGATATCTTCCGTATTCTGCGCACAATAGGCACAGATGACGCCGAAGAGGTGACGATGGAAGTCAACCCGGCGGACATGACGAAAGAATACTTGCGCGAACTGAGGCAATGCGGCGTAAACAGATTGTCAATTGGCGTACAAACCTTCAAAGATGAACTGCTGCAGCTAATCGGCCGCCGCCATAATGGAATACAGGCTATCAATGCCGTTCACTGGGCACAAGAGGCGGGATTTGACAATATTTCAATCGACCTCATGTACGCCTTGCCCCAACAGACCAGAACACTCTGGGAGTCGGATATTGAGCTGGCATTACGGCTGGGGGTACAACATATTTCGTCGTATGGACTCATGTACGAAGAGGGCACACAACTGACTCGTATGCGGGACAAAGGCGAATTGACGCCTGTTGACGAGGACGTTGAAAACGAGATGTATGATTATCTCTGCAAGCGGTTGAAGCAAGCCGGTTTTGAGCATTACGAGGTCAGCAATTTTGCACTGCCGGGCCGTGCGGCACAACACAACAGCAACTATTGGAATCATACCCCATATATAGGAATAGGTGCAGGTGCGCACAGTTTAATCGGTAATGTCCGCAGTTGGAATCCTGATAGTCTGGACAAATACATCCGCGGAATATTGGCACACTCTTTGCATCGGGAACGAGAGACACTCGGTGCAACTGACATCTACAACGAGCAAATTATGCTTGGCCTGCGTACAAACCGCGGTGTTGAGGAGGCGGTAATCAGCAGACGTTACGCCGACCCTGCGCTGCTCCTGGAGATGGAAAAGGACCAACTCATTACACGCACCGCAGGACGCGTCATCGCCACGCAAAAAGGTTTGCATGTGCTCAACCGGATTATTGAAAAGTTGATGATTGATGAATAAAACATATATACTATGAATACAAAACCGTGGTACAAAACATTTCTCCAGTGGTTCTGGGGACTCTTTTTCGCCGGAATTATCGCTGCTTTTCTGGCTATTTGGCTGATTGCAGAAGGCGCATTGGGATACTTGCCGCCGCTTGAGGAGTTGCAAAACCCGAAGAATAATTTCGCGAGCGAGATTATTACGTCGGACATGCAGTCGCTTGGACGCTACTATCGCTATGAAAACCGCGTAGGTGTCAAGTACACAGATCTTTCGCCGCAACTGATTGACGCGCTGATTGCCACAGAGGATGCACGCTTTTACCGCCATACGGGAGTGGATTTCAAATCCATGTTGCGCGCTATATTGAAACTCGGACGCGCCGGAGGCGGTAGTACATTGACACAACAGCTGGCTAAACAACTATGGTCGCCACGCGCCAACAATATTTTTGAGCGTGCGCTGCAGAAACCTATAGAATGGGTCATTGCCACCAAATTGGAGCGGCTCTATTCGAAGGACGAAATCTTGTTGATGTACCTGAATCAGTTTGATTTCCTCTACAATGCTGTAGGCATCAACACAGCGGCACAGGTATATTTCTCCACTACTCCGAAAGACCTGAAACTGGAGCAGGCTGCCATGCTCGTGGGTATGTGCAAGAACCCTTCGCTCTACAATCCTATCCGTCATCCTCAACGCGCCACCAACCGCCGCAACACTGTACTCAACCAGATGGCCAAATACGGTTATATTGACGAAGCCACACGCGATTCGGTAGCCGCATTGCCGCTGGAGACGCATTACCGCTCGGTTGATCACAAACAAGGTCCTGCACCCTATTTTCGTGAATATCTGCGCGGAATACTGACCGCCAAGGAACCCAAAGAGAGTGACTACTCCGAATGGAACAAACAGCAATACCGCATTGACCTTAAACAGTGGGAGGATAATCCGTTATACGGTTTTATCGAGAAAAACCGCAAGCCGGACGGCAGCAAATACGACCTGTATCAAGACGGCCTGCGCATCTATACAACGATTGATTCGCGGATGCAACACTATGCAGAGGAAGCTGTGAACGAACATATGCGCGACCAGCAAAAAAGCTTTTTCAAGGAACTCAAACGCAAGCGTAATGCGCCTTTCTCTATTGACTTGACACAAGAAGAAGTGAACGGTATCATGACTCGTTCGATCCGTCAGACCGACCGCTACCGTGCGTTGAAAAAAGCAGGAGTAAGCAACGACTCCATTATGGCTGTTTTTAAAAGACCGGTCGAGATGGACGTTTTTACGTATGACGGCATGATTGACACTATAATGTCGCCCTACGACTCCATTCGCTGGCAGAAAAGCTACCTGCGCTGCGGATTTATGTCAATGGATCCGCACACGGGGCATGTAAAAGCATATGTAGGAGGACCTGATTTCGCACATTTCCAGTACGACATGGCTACTAAAGGCCGTCGCCAGGTTGGTTCAACGGTTAAGCCGTACCTTTATACGCTGGCTATGGATGAAGGTATGTGGCCTTGCGAAACAACCGTCAATGAGCCGATTACGCTGATTGACGGTAACGGCGAAGAATGGACACCGCGCGACACACACGACAAGAACCAAGGCGACACCGTTACGCTGACTTGGGGATTGCAGAACTCCAGCAACTGGATTTCCGCCTACCTCATGTCGATGTTTACACCGGAACAGTTGGTCAAAATGATGCGCTCGTTCGGTATTCAAGGGCAACTGGATCCAGTTATTTCCCTCTGCCTTGGCCCGTGTGAGGTGAGCGTGGAGGAAATGGTGGACGCCTATACCACTTTTGCCAACAAGGGTATCCGTACAGAACCGCTCTACGTGACACGCATTGAGGACAACAACGGCAATGTAATCCGCACTTTTACACCGCGGACGCATGAGATCATCAGCGAGACCACTGCCTATAAAATGATTTATATGCTGCGTGCCGTCATGGATCACGGTACAGGAGTACGTGTCCGCTTCAAATACGGAATCAAATCACCGATGGGCGGCAAAACAGGTACCACCAACAACAACTCCGACGGATGGTTTATGTGCTTTACGCCTTCGCTGGTCAACGGCACCTGGGTGGGCGGCGAAGACCGCGCAATCCATTTTGACAATCTGGCGGAAGGGCAAGGTGCTTCTATGGCGCTACCTATCAGTGCCATCTATTTGCAGAAGATATACGCAGACAAAGAATTAGGTTATTCACCGGAAGAAGAATTTGATGTTCCGGCGTGGTTTGACCCCGAGGAAGGCTGCAGGTAAAGTAAAAGGCGAAAGGCGAAAGGTAAAAGTGAAAGTTCGTAGATACATAGCAACCCTTATAGTTTGTACATTTTCCCTTTGTACATTCAGTCAGATGAATACCGACCGCATTACAGCAATCGGCAGGAATGCTTTGTATTTTGAGGACTATGTACTGTCAATCCAGTATTTTAACCAGGTCATCCGCCTCAAGCCTTACCTGAGTGAGCCCTACCTCTACCGCGCAATAGCCAAGATCCAATTGGAAGATTATCAGGGAGCCTTGCGTGATTGCAACGCCGCCATCGAGCGTAATCCGTTTGCACCGAGCGAGTACTACACTCGCGGTTATGTCTATCGCCAGTTGGGCAAGCCGGAGTTGGCGGAGCAGGATTACAGTGAGGCGCTGCGATTCTCGCCGGAAAACCGCACGTATATGTTATTGCGCGCAGACACACGCGCGTCGCTGAAACGATATGATGAAGCGCTGGCTGATTTGGATATGATGCTCAACCGCGAGCCACAGTCATCATCATTGTGGAGCGAGAGAGGACATGTGTGCATTCTCAGTCAGGATACGTTGGCAGCGCTGAAGGCATTTGAGAATGCTGCCCAGTACGACAAGTTCAATCCTGCCGTATGGTCGGCACTGGGTGTAACCAACCTCATGCTCAATCGCGAGGATGAGGCGTACGTTCAACTTACTCAAGCTATCAATCTGGGTTCCAAATGGGCAGGCGATTACCTTAACCGCGGACTGATTCACTACCACCGCCACAACTACCGCGGCGCTCTCTCCGACTACGACAAAGCAGTCAGTATATCGCCCAACGACGCACAGTGTTATTACAACCGTGGCGTCATGCGTCAGGAGGTAGGTGATTATAACCGCGCTTTGGAGGATATCAGCCATGCGATACTTCTGGAGCCGGAGCGTACGGAGATGCGTTACCAGCGGGCATTAGTGGAGATGCATTTGCGCCAATGGGGTAACGTCATCAGCGACATGGACACCATGATTGCACACTATCCCTATTTCCTGCCTGCTTATTATTTGGCTGCACAAGCCAAGACAGAGTTGGGTGACGCCAAAGGAGCCTACCAATACCGTCATAGAGCAAAAGAACTGGAAGACCGCAAAGAGCAAATCCAGGCTCAGCAAAGTCAGCCGAATACAGACATGCAGATTGCCGATGCACAGCCTCGCAAGAAAGACAACCGCAAGGAATTCTCCGCCTCCACCGCTCAAAACAAACCGGAGCCTACCGAGGATGAGCAGAAATACAACTCGCTCACGCGCGGAGCAGTCCAGAAACGTTATCAGGACGTAGTCAATGAGCCTAATATTGTGCTGAGTTATTACGGTCAGGACCAGCGGCTCCGGCGCACCAACTATTACCACGCAATCGTTGACCAGCTCAACCGCACCCAGCAACTACCGGCAGCACTCCGATTTACCAATCAGGAGACCGCTCTGACGGCAGAGATGGTAGATTTCCATTTCACCGAGATTGCCAGGCTGTCGCAGCAGATAGATATGGCTCCCAATGCCATTCTCTATTTCTCACGTGCCATCGAGTTTGCTATTGTACAGGACTACAACAGCGCCATCGACGATTGTACACGCGCGGCAAATATGGTTAGCGGCGAGCTGGAAGCAGTAATCTGTTTCTGCCGAGCCAACTGGCGGTACCGGTTGCTGGAATACCAACGCTCAACAGGTGAACAGGAGAATACGTCGCCGATGGATTACAATGTAATGCTACGTGACTACGACCAGGTGCTGCGTCTGCAGCCGGATTTCAGTTTTGCTCTCTACAACAAAGCCAATATCCTATGCACTCAGCGCGAATGGAAAGACGCGATCAACTGTTACACACGCGCTATTGAAATAGACGGAGACTTTGCCGAAGCATACTTCAACCGCGGACTCACCTATATTTATATCGGCGAAAACGAGAAAGGGCTGGACGACCTCAGCAAAGCAGGTGAATTAGGAATCTATCAGGCATATAACATGATCAGCCGGTTTAAATAATGGAGAATGGACAAATGTCACATAGTATAATTCCTTGGTTAAGAGCGGGGCTCTTAGCCTTGCTACTTTTGCCTTTCGCCATTAGCCATTCGCCATTACAAGCTCAACTTCTATACGAGATCAGCGGCAACGGCAGTAAGCAGAAATCCTATCTGCTGGCTACCAACAGGTTGGTGGATATGCAGTTTCTGGACACGATTCCCAACGTATTCAAATGCTTCAGCAAATGCAATAAAGTGGTGACAGAATTTGCCATGCAGGATTATGAAGCCATCGCAGCACTACGCAAGGCGGCCATACTGCCCGACTCGATCAAGTTGTCCAATTTCTATACTCCCGAGGAATACCGGTTCATTGACAACTGCCTGCTTATCAACTTGGGAATGGGGTTGGATAAACTGTGCCGCATGAAGCCTTCCTATCTTACGGAAATGTACCGCAACGAGTTAATGAAACAATGGCTCGGCTACAACGAGCAGCGCTCGATGGAGAATTTCTTTGAGGCAGTAGCAGCAGAACGCAATATCCCTGTTTACGGTCTTGACAATATAGGCGAGACCATGTATATGCTCTTCGACCGCGAACCGTTCCACTGGCAGTGCAAAGAACTGCTGAAGGCAACGGAATATCCGGAGAACGAGGTCAAACAGGAGCGTGCTATCAAAGGGTTATATCTTAACGGCCTGCTCGCCGATATAGCGTTTCAAGTATCAGGACCAGACAACAACACCACTCTCTCCTATTCGGATTACCAAGTATATTGTGCGCGCAACCAGCAGTGGATCAAGCGTCTCAAACCCTACCTTGCAGAGGGTTCGTGTTTTATTACTCTCAATGCCGTCTATTTAGGAGGCGACAAGGGACTCATCCAATTGTTGCGTTCCGCCGGCTACCGCGTCCGTCCCGTCAACAGAGGCATTAAAATCAAGAATTAAAAATTACGAATTACTAATGACTAAGAAAATATTCCTTCTCCTTCCCGTTTTCTGTTTTCAGTTTTCCGTTTCCTACGCTATCGGCATGGAGGAATTGGCGGACTCACTGACAGCACTCACAGGTTTTTCAAGGGCGTGGTGTCCACCCGTCAAGATCAAGAGCCTGCGTGTCAACGGCAACAACATTTCCCTTCAGACCAACAATATTCTCAGCGGAGTCAGATGGACCAAGGAGGAGGTCAACCGATACAATCTCAAAGTAAGCCAGTGGGTGCTGGGCAACAACCATGGTAAAGTAACCATCTACACCAACTGGCAGCCGATTAGCGAATTGATTACCGATTGTGCCCGCGGTGTCCACACAGGCAAAAAAGAAAAAGACCTCAGCAACCGTAATATTGCGCTGTGGCCCTCCCACGGTTTGTATTATAACACCGGCCGCGACGAATGGATCTGGCAGCGCGCTACGTTATGGACAACAGTGGAAGACCTCTACAGTCAGGAATACATGCGCTTGCTTCGTCCGATGCTAGAGAATGCAGGAGCTACCACTTTTATGCCCCGTCCGGGTTTGGAACACGGCGAAACGGGACCGTCGGGAATGCCCCGCTGGACAGAGGGCGCGCGCTATTGGATCGAGAGCCAAGGAGCAGACAGTTCGCTATGGAACCTGTATGACGGCGACCATTACAAGGATGATATGAAAAGCCGTTGTATGTGGGTAAATTCGCTTACGGAGCCGATAGACCTTTGCCTTGCGCTCCATACCGATGGAGCCGACAGCGGCAACGACTCCGCTATTGTAGGCACCCTGTGTATCTATACGCCTTTCGACGATGAAGGCAACCGCTCGCTCCGCGACGGACGCAACCGTCAGAAAGTGAACCGTAACCTGGCTGACTGGATACAGACACAAGTGACATCCGACCTCAGACATTTAGCCCCCGAATGGACACGACGGCAGTTAATGGAAGCCAACTATTGCGAGAGCCGTGTACCCGTTGTACCGAGTGTGCTGGTCGAACTCGTCAGTCACAAAAACATGGCTGATATGCGTTACGGACTTGACCCAAAATTCCGTTTTGCAGCCGCACGTGCCATCTATAAAGGTATTCTCCGTTACCTCAACGGACCGTCTGCCGTTGTTCAGCCACTGCCGGTAAACAAGATGCGGATAGACACGGATTTTGTGTTACACTGGACTCCTGCCATTGATTCGATTGAGCCCTCAGCCAAGCCGAGTTATTATATGGTGTATATCCGCGAGAATGACGGCGAATGGGAGGTGCAGCAGACTGACAAACCCATTCTCGCACTCAGTCCAAAGCAGGGAATACGTTACGATTGCTATGTAGTAGCCGGCAACGATGGTGGATTGAGCATGCCAAGCCCCACTCTCAGCACCTTCCTAAAAGCCTCTGACAGCGAAGCCGATCGTTCGACCGTAGAGAGAAAAGGAATGGTAAATATTATTGATGCATTCTCCGACACATACGGCCCTGATTGGTTTGCCGATTCCACGTACGCCGGTATAGTGCCCGGAACATATGCCTGCGAGGACCGGTTCTCCTGCGCCTACATCGGCGAGCAGTGGAATTTCAGCCGTGCCAGCCTGTGGATCAACGATGACAACTGCGGCTGGGGATCATGCTACCGCGACCATGCCGGTCAGTTCACTATCGGCAACACACGCGATTATGCCGTTCTTCACGGGCGCGTGCTGCAGGAGATGAACATCAGCTATGTTTCCTGCACCGCCGGCTCTACAGACTTTCCAATTTCATCCTTCGACTCCTTTGCCCTCATTGATTATATCGCCGGCCGCCAGCGTCTGCCGATCGACTCTGCTATGCAGCAACTCTTGAGCGGTTATCTGGAGCAAGGCGGCAGACTATTGCTCAGCAGCGACCATTTGGAGACACTCTCTAACGAGTGGTGCAAGGCTAATCTCCGTTGTTATCCCTATGCGTCCCACGCCACACGTTCCGGACGCATCGCCGTCAGTCTTCAACATCCGTACAGGATTCTCCTGACCCCAAACGAGCACCAACTCTTCTCGGCTACGCCTACCGGACTAATGCCCTATGGGGAAGAAGCCACACGCGTAGCCGAATACACGGATATGCGCTGCCCTGCCGCCGTCGGCACATCCCAATCACTTGTCTTCGGTTTTCCGCTGGAGGCGGTCACTGATTTCGAATCCATCTACCGCTATTCTATCCAACGGCTCCTAACAGGCAAGGAAGAATAAATAACGACTCGACATTCATCCGATATTCATCCGATATTCCCTCGATATTCCCCCGACTTACCCCCGATAAAACCCCGATAAAACCCCGATGTGCCTCCGATGGTAACGCGTTGTAAATTGAAAAACCACAAAAAATTGGAAAAAGCTTGCATATATGCAATTTTTGTTGTACCTTTGTGGTCAAATTGAATGATTATGGGAAAGAAGAAAAATCTACCGCTGCTTGAGAACGTGGAAATTACCGGTGTAGCCGCCGAAGGCAAAGCTTTGGCAAAGATACAAAGGGACAATATAGATGTTCCAAGGAGCGATGAGCAAAGTACGAAAGAGCAAAGCGGCATTGTGGTTTTTGTACCGAACTGCGTACCCGGCGACATTGTGGATATACAGGTGACCAAGAAAAAACACTCGTTCATGGAAGGGCGTGTGGCGAGGCTGGTTAAACCATCTCCCGTCCGCTGCGAGCCACGTTGCCGGCATTTCAGCGTTTGCGGCGGTTGCAAATGGCAAATACTGCCCTATTCCGAGCAACTCAGATACAAACAACAACAGGTAATCGACAACCTGACACGCATCGGCAAAATCGAACTGCCGGAGATCAGTCCGATACTCGGGAGCAAACATATTTATGAATACCGCAACAAACTGGAGTTCAGCTGCTCAGACCGCCAATGGGAGCAAACTCCGCCGGGAAAAGATGCCGTAAGAGAGCCGGGCATCGGTTTTCATATCCCGGGCGCGTTTGACAAAGTGCTGGATATAAAGGAGTGCCACCTCATGCCCGAGATCAACAACCGTATCCGTAACGGCGTTCGCACCTATGCCAAAGAAAAAGGACTGACTTTCTACAACGAACATACCCATGAGGGCTTGCTGCGCACTCTCATCCTCCGCAACAATCACAAAGGAGAACTAATGCTCATCGTATCATTCGGGGAAACCGTCAGCAATCAGCCGTCAGCATTCAGTCTGTTGGAATATCTTCATACAGAGTTCCCTGAAATAGTGTCCCTACTATACGTAGAAAACCTCAAATACAACGACACGATAGGCGATCAGGAAGTGAAAGTTTATTCCGGCGCAGACCATATTTTCGAGGAGATGGAAGGCTTGCGCTTCAAAGTGGGTCCCAAATCGTTCTACCAAACCAACACCGAACAGGCGTACGAACTATATAAAGTGGCACGCGATTTTGCGGCACTCACAGGCAATGAATTGGTGTACGACCTGTACACAGGAACCGGTACAATCGCCAATTTTGTGGCACGGCAGGCGCGTCAAGTGATTGGTATCGAATATGTGCCCGAGGCTATCGAGGACGCCAAAATCAATTCCGGGCTCAACGGCATCAACAACACCCTGTTTTTCGCCGGAGACATGAAAGACATTTTGAATAACGATTTTGTTGCCCGCTATGGACGTCCGGATGTCATTATCACCGATCCGCCACGTGCAGGAATGCACGAAGATGTAGTGGAAGTTATTCTTAACGCCGAGCCCAAACGTATTGTGTATGTGAGTTGCAATCCCGCCACTCAGGCCCGTGATTTGCAGCTGTTGGACAAGAAATACCGCGTGAGCAAAGTGCAACCCGTAGATATGTTCCCTCACACCCAGCATGTTGAAAACGTAGTGCAGTTGGAACTAAAAGGCGAAAGGTAAATTATGCGTGCATTGTTGATTCTATTGAACGTCTTTTTCGTCTCGTTTGCCGACAAGCCACTGGATGCGACACCGGCTCTCTCGGAAAGAGCAATCGAGCAACGAGAGAAATGGAATATTCCTACCGATCAGCTGGATTATCCAGTCAGCCATGTCTATTTGGACAGCCTGCGTGCAAAAGGCGCAAAGATTTTTCATACCAGCCGATGGATGAACGGAGCCACTGTAGAGATGAGCGACTCACTGGCAACTGTAGCCGGTTCGTGGGATTTTGTGGAGCAAATAGAGACCATTCGCGACGAGAGTTCGCCGCGTCCGTTCTGGACACCCGAACGCCGCCTGATAGCCCAAACTCAAACCATCCAAGCCCTTCCCGCCATCAACCAGGCCTCCGAACAGCTGCAACTATACAATCTGCTTCCCCTACACCAAGCCGGTTTTGAGGGACAAGGCATTGTTATGGCTGTTTGCGACGGAGGCTTTTACAACGCCAACACGTTAGACTGTTTTCGACAGGAAGAACTTGAACTCGGGCATTTTGACTTCACTGACGATCTGGATGATTTCTATGGCAACACCGGCACACACGGCACTGAGTGTCTGAGTGCTATTTCCGGAATAACCGACGGCTACCAAGGCGCAGCCACCAAAGCACAGTACTATCTCATGCGTTCGGAGGAAAACGATACTGAGTCACCCAAGGAAATGTACAACCTGATTGCAGCGCTGGAGACAGCCGACTCGCTGGGTGTGAATATATTCTCTGTCTCGCTGGGATACTTTGTGTTCGACAACAGTGATTGGGATTTTACCTACAAAGACCTCAACGGCATGACTGCGTGTGTCAGCCGTGCAGCCACCATCGCCGCGCGCAAAGGGATGTTGGTATGCGCAGCCGCCGGCAACGAGGGGCAGGACACCTGGCATTATATAGATATACCCGCCGACGCCGATAGTATTCTCAGCGTAGGAGCCGTTGGAACCGACAGTGTTATCGCCGCGTTCTCCAGTTACGGCCCAGCATCCGACGGACGGGTCAAGCCGGAAGTCTGCGCTGTGGGCGCACGCAGCGTTCTGATTTCTCCCCAAGGAACAATCATCCGCTCCAACGGCACCAGTTTTGCCACTCCGCTTCTGGCTGGAATGGCAGCCTCGTTATGGTCTGCGCTACCGGACGAGAACGCTATGCAAATACGCGAACGGATTATTCGTTCTGCCGACCGATACTACCGTCCGGATAATCAGTACGGCTACGGTATTCCCGATGCATGGAAAGCCTATACCCAATCCCCGGAGGGAACGGAAAACATACCCGACACCTCCAACGGGCAGGACAAGTGCACAAAAATACTCCGAGGCGAACAGATATACATTCTTCGCCACGGACACGTATATAATCTGGGCGGCCAGCGGGTACAATAAAAAAAGAGCAAGCTGACTACATCGCACCGCTACAACCTCCTACCCTTGCTCCGGTCAAGGCCTGGGGGAGTTCAGAGGGAGCTGGTCGTATAGGACTTGCTCTATAATTCTTAAAAACGGATGCAAAGGTACTGCTTTTTTTTGATATACGCAAATAAATTCGCAAAAAAGTGCTTGAAAACTTCATTATAGAACGCATCAAGGCCGAACTTCCTTTTGAGCCGAATGAAGAAAAAGAGGGTTTGTTCAAATCTCTTGGTGCATTCTTGGTTTCACGTGAGGAACGCAAAGCGTTTATCCTGCGCGGCTATGCCGGTACGGGAAAAACCAGTGTTGTCAGCGCTCTGGTCAAAGCCCTGCAAGCGCTGAAACAGCCCTGTGTACTGCTTGCCCCTACCGGCCGTGCTGCCAAGGTTTTGAGCCGCTATTCGGGTTTTCCTGCCTACACCATCCATAAGTTTATTTACCGCCAGACACAATTAGGTCGCGAGGCATTCACCCTAAGCGACAATATCCGTCGCAACACCCTCTTTATCGTGGATGAAGCTTCTATGCTCAGTACACTGCGCGACAACGAAGCCTTTGGCAGCGGATGTCTTTTGGACGACTTGGTCAGGTACGTATATAACGGTCAGGGATGCCGTCTGCTGTTGCTGGGCGATGATGCACAGTTGCCGCCCGTAGGCAGTACAACCAGTCCAGCCCTTGACGCAGATTACATGGCGGCCAACTATCAACTTTCAACTACCAATTACCAACTCACCCATGTAGCCCGCCAGGCGCTGGATTCCGGCATACTCAGCGAAGCCACACGACTGCGTACTATGCTGCAGCAATCTCCGTTGCCGCCCGGCCGGGACCTGCATCTGAATCCATCAGCGGACGTCATCAAACTGCGCGGAGAAGAGGTAATAGAGCGCTTTGAGGACAGTTGGCGCAAAGTAGGCAGCGAGGAAACCCTGATTATCACCCGGAGCAACAAAATGGCGAACCTGTATAATCAGGCCGTTCGCGCCCGCGTATTATGGAAAGAAGACGAGTTGTCCAACGGCGACCGGGTAATGGTGTCCAAAAACAACTATTTCTGGGCACAGGAATACAAAGATCTGGAGTTTATTGCCAACGGAGATATGCTCCAAGTCATCCGATTATACAATCATCATGAGATGTATGGTTACCATTTTGCCCGTGCCTCGCTCCGCTCTGTCGATTACGAGTGGGAAATAGACGCACTCGTTTGGCTCGACACCCTGACCACCGACTCGCCGGAAGCCAATTACGCCTTGCAAAAAGACCTGTTTGACCGCGTAGCCGAAGATTACCCCGAGATTCACAACCGCAAGGAACTGGTCAAGAAAATTTACGACTCTCCTTATTACAACGCTCTTCAGGTGCGGTTGGCGTACGCCGTGACCTGCCACAAAGCCCAAGGCGGTCAATGGAAACACGTGTATATTGACACCTCTGCGGTCAACGAAGATGCCGCACGGATGGCAGATTCACGCGAACGACGGGAGTTTCTCAGATGGCTCTACACCGCTACCACGCGTGCCACTGAACGCGTTTTTCTGCTCAGATAGACTAATTTGAATAAAAAATGCAAAATTATGCATTTGAGTTTGGATATGTGCAATATTTTTTGTATCTTTGCACGATTATTTTAGGTATGCACGTATATGCGCCCGCATATCACACATAAGGGGAATAAACAATCTAATCTTATAACACAATGAAATTTAATCACTTACACGCACTGAGCATTATTGCTGTTGCGGGGTGTCTGATGGCTGGTTGCCGGTCAGACATTGATTTCAACAACATTGACACAAAAAGCGACGTGTCAATGGGTTTGGTATTGCCGGTCGGCAGTATCAATGCTACTCTCAGCGATTTTCTGAACACAGACTCTATCCCGACATTGTATTACGATGCCGACGGAGTACTCACTTTTGAGCAGAAATTCGGCTTTGCGCACAACCAGCAGAAAATGTTCCACCAAGTGGACTTGAGTCAGCATATTTCAGATGGTCAGTACTCTATTAAGATCAAAAATAAAGTGTCTGACCAATTGGCGGAGCCTGCCAAGACATATTTTGAAACCACCGGTACTGTGAGTGGGCCGTTAGTACTGAACATTGATTTCCCCCTGCTCCTCAATCTGGATAGAATTAACAATGCTACCAGCACCGAGCGTTTGGACAGCGCCTGGATTGAGAACGCCAAGTTCATGTCTCAAATAGGGCGTACTGAAATGGACGACCTCAAATGGGATTGGATAAAGAAAATCACGATGGACTTGGGTTCGACTATTCGCCGGAAAGAAACAAATGTAAATATTTACGATCGCGAGACGCAATACGCCTCAGGAATGACCTACGGCGAGAAATTCCCGCTGAATATTGATAATTTCACCTTGTGCCTCATGAAGGATCTAAGCAAGGCTCCCGGCGACGACAATGTACTCACCTCCTGCGATTTCCAAGTACATTTGACCATTGAGATTCCTGAGGGTGAGAGCGTACATGTGACTGACAACTCTGCATTTGTATATAATCTGGAGGTTCAGTTTATCGATTACCAAGCTATTTGGGGTATGTTCGCTCCGTCCCAACAGATGTCGGATGCCGATTTAATTGATTTCAGCGACACATGGAAAGACCTGCCCGTTTCGGGCTTTGACGGTCTTCCTGTTGCCAAACCGCTGATTGACGCTTCTATAATTACCCATATCGCCGGTGCTTTTGTTGTACACGCCGACTCTATCTACACCGTTGATGCCAACGACCAGAAGCATTTTGCCACATTCGGAGGTGCTACGAATTATACCAGGAATTTCGTTGCCGGTGAGTATCTGAACCCGCACACAAGTGCAATCACCGACTCTACCACTAATATGCGTTTGGTGTTCACCAACCATCCTGATTCCGGAAAGATCAGCACATTGATTGAAAAAACGCCATATAAACTGGGCTACAAGTTCGGCTTTGATATTAACAAGCAAGAGACGCCGCAGATCCGTATTACTCCTTCCACCACCGTGCGTCTGGACGGCAAAATCCGCTTACCCTTTGAGTTCAACGACACGTTCAAAATGGTCTATACCGATACTATTCGCAACATAGATATCTCGCAGTTCAGTATTGATTCCCTACGCCGCGAAAGCAATACTGTTGTGATCGATAGTATCAAACAGACCTCTAATGTCAAACTACTGCTTGGGGTTGAGAACCAACTTCCGTTTAATGTCAAGGCCGTCTTCCGTTTCCTGGATGAGAACGGACAGATACTCAAGGACGCCAAAGGCGATACTCTGAACCTGGTTGAAGGCGATACTGTGATGATTGCTCCGCCTGCTTACAGCAAGGTCGGTGGTGAATGGAAAGCCGATGTACAGACCTCAAATGTAGTGATTGCCCTTACCGAGGAACAATTAAATGCGTTCCCTAAGACCAAGGCTATTTTGTATTCCGTATATATCGACAACAAATATCTCGACAATAGCAAGATCCAAGACGGCCTTACCACCAAGCTCACTTCGACCGACGGCGTGAAGTTTACGATTGGTCTGGCTGCTAAAGTAGATGCCATTCTGCATTTCAACACCAACAATAATTCCAATAATCAAAAATAAGGAGGGCTGAACAATGAAAAATATTCGCAAATATATCTTGGCTGCCCTTCTGGGAGTCATAGCAATCAATGCAGGCGCACAACAAGTGACTACGCTCTATTTTTTGGAGAACGCCCCTATGCGCCACACCATCAACCCGGCATTCCAACCGGTCAGTCAAGGTTACCTCAACTTCAGCCCTCTTGGCTGGACGTCAATGACCGTTGGCAACAACTCACTGACAATGAGCGACATCTTGTATGTTGATCCTGCTACCGGCAAGACCATTACACCGCTCTACCCGAGCAGTGATCCGAATAATCCGACGATGAGACGTAATGCCTTCCTCAATTCTGTACGTAACATGACACTTGTCAACGGAGGTATAACCATCAGTTTCCTGAATTTCGGTTTCCGTTACAAAGAGGATGGATATGTTACAATCGGAATCAATGAGCGCATCGACATGGGCGGCTCGGTTCCCAAATCCATTTTCAATTTCCTCATCGGAGGCGGTATGGCGAATCTGGCACCCGGTGTTAATAATACGTTCGGGCTCTCTGGACTGGGACTTAACGCATCTGCTTATACGGAAGTAGCCGGCGGCTATAGTCACCGCATCAACGACCAATGGACAGTCGGTGGGAAAGTGAAATTCCTGATGGGACAAATGAATGGTGGTCTGAATGCCCGTCAACTGAATATCAACGCCAACAGCAATCAGTGGCAGTTGAAAGGAACACTGGGAATGACTGTTTCCGGACCGATCAACTATAATGCATTGCCTGTTCAGGACGGCAACAGTGTGTATGACGTGATTAATTCGCTGCAGGACAATAACAATCAAAGCAGTTCGTCATCCGGTCAGCAATCGACACAGATTATTGACATGAATAACATACCCAAACTGCTGACGCCAAACGGATACGGAGCGGCCATTGATCTTGGTTTCACATACAAGCCGATAGAGAATCTGCAACTCTCGGTTGCACTGAATGACCTCGGTTTCCTTTATTGGACGGGACACAATTACAATGTAGCCATTGATACCACATTCAACGGTGTCGGAAATATTGAATACAATAAATACCGTGACGAACAAGGTAATTTCTCCACACAGATGTTGATGGATTCGGTTGTCAACAACCTGCAAGGGTTAACCCGCGCAATGATTATCCACAAAGGCACTGCCGGCTATGCTCGTATGACTACAGCACGTCTCAACATTGGTCTGGACGCAAATTTCTGGGACAATCGCGTCGGACTGGGTGTCGTTTCTGCGACGCGTCTGTATAACGCCCGTTTGTATGAGGAGATCACACTCGGCGTAGCATTCCGGCCAGTCAACTGGTTCAACATCGCGGCTTCCTACTCGCTCATGGAAAACGGCAAGTACAGCAATATCGGCGCAGGTCTGAGCTTTATGCCGTACGACGGTATCAACCTCACGCTGGCAATGGATTATATTCCTACCTCTTATGCCGCTTTGCCTAATAGCGACCCGGCTGCTCCCAAGCAATATTACTTGCCATACAAAGCCAAAAATGTAAATGTCGCTCTTGGTTTCACCATCGTTTGGGGAACTAACAAACGCGACCGTGACAAAGATGGTGTTTGGGATAAGATTGACATGTGCCCGGACACTCCGAGAGGCGTTGAGGTGGACAGTGTAGGCTGCCCGCTGGACGAAGACCACGACGGAGTGCCTGATTATCTCGACCACTGCCTCGGGACCCCGGAAGCCGCTATCGGCTATGTTGATTCACTCGGTTGTCCCAAAGACAGCGATGGTGACGGAGTTCCTGATTATCTTGACAAGTGCCCCGACACACCCAAAGAAGCTATTGGATATGTTGATTCAGTCGGATGCCCGATTGACAGCGACGGCGACGGAATCCCAGACTACTTAGACAGATGCCCGAACACGCCTGCAGAGGCGCGCGGTACTGTGGATTCACTCGGATGTCCTATTGACAGCGACGGAGACGGAGTTCCCGATTATCTGGATAAATGTCCGAACACGCCTATTGAAGCAAAGGTTGACTCGGCCGGATGCCCGATTGATAGCGACCACGACGGTGTGCCCGATTATATGGATGAATGCCCGAATACCCCGAAAGCTGCTATCGGATTTGTAGATGAGAAAGGTTGTGAAAAAGACAGCGACGGAGACGGAGTACCCGATTATCTAGATGAATGTCCGTTTGTTATCGGTGTCAAAGCCAACAAGGGTTGTCCGGAGGTTAAACGCGAGGTTCGCACTCTTCTGCAAAAAGCTATGCAAGGTATTGAGTTCGAAACCGGAAAAGCCACTATCAAACCCAAATCCTACGATATACTCAACTTGATTGCTACTATCTTTATCGACAACAAGGATTATATCGTTGAGATTCAAGGCCATACCGATAACACCGGTAAAGCCGAGCAGAACAAGAAGATCTCGCAGAAACGCGCAGAAGCGGTTAAGAATTACCTTGTAAAGAAGGGTGTGCCTGCCGAGCGTCTGACCGCAGTAGGCTATGGACAAGAGTTACCTATTGCCGACAACAAGACTGCCAAGGGACGTCAGAAAAACCGCCGCGTTGAGTTCAAGATCAGTTTCGAGGAAGTGCACTACGAGACCATTCTTGACCACGCCGATCCGGCTCCCGCTGACAGCACGCAAACAGTTAATCAATAAAATTTAAATACTAACATTATGGGAAGAGCTTTTGAATATCGCAAAGCCACAAAACTGAAACGCTGGGGACACATGTCCCGTACATTTACCAAACTGGGAAAAGAAATCACAATCGCCGCCCGTGAGGGAGGACCGGATCCTGATTCCAACCCGCGTTTGCGTGCACTCATTCAGCAGTGCAAACGCGAAAACATGCCGAAGGACAATATTGATCGTGCTATCAAAAAAGCTACCGACAAGTCGTCCGAGGGATACAAGGAAATCAACTACGAAGGCTACGGGCCGCATGGTATTGCTATTTTCGTCGAAACAGCTACTGACAATCACATGCGTACGGTGGCTAATATCCGATCCTATTTCACCAAATTCGGAGGTACTCTCGGAACCCAAGGTTCGCTCCAGTTCCTCTTTGACCGCAAGGCTTGTTTCACCGTTACAATGAAAGACGGTATTGACTTGGATGAATTGGAGTTGGAACTGATTGATTTCGGCGTGGAGGAACTCGGCGTGGACGAGGAAGAGAACACTATTGTTATCTACTCTGACTTCAACGAGGCCATCAACATGCAGAAATACCTTGAGGAGAACGGATTTGAGATTCAGTCCATCGAATATGTACGTATTCCGAACGACACCAAACAACTCTCTGATGAGCAGCGCGAGTCCGTTCAGAAACTCATCGACAAAATCGAAGAGGACGAAGATGTACAGAATGTATTCACCAACATGGCAGAATAAACTGAAAAATCTGAATGCTGATCTCTGAATACTTCCATCTAACCGATCGTCAGGCTGAGCAGTTTGCTCAGCTTGACGCGCTTTATCGCGACTGGAACAGCAAAATCAATGTCATTTCCCGCAAAGACATTGACAATCTGTACGAACACCATGTACTCCACTCGCTTGCTATCGCCAAACAGCTGCCGTTCCAACCGGGCACAACGATCATGGATGTCGGCACCGGCGGTGGTTTCCCCGGTATTCCGTTGGCTATTATGTTTCCGGAATGTCAGTTCCTGTTGATTGATTCGATCGGCAAGAAAATAAAGGTGGCATCGGAAGTGGCACAGGCGCTCGGGCTTACGAATGTTGTATGCAAACAGGAACGTGCAGAAGAGGAAAAGCAAAAGTTTGACTTCGTTGTTTCCCGCGCCGTAATGCCCCTACCCGATTTGGTCAGATTAATTCGCAAGAACATCTCTAACCATCAAATCAATGCAGTGCCAAACGGGCTGATTGTTCTGAAAGGAGGCGACTTAAAAGAAGAACTCCGCCCCTTCAAAGAGGCGGAGCTTACTCCTTGCAGCCAGTGGTTCAAAGGCGAATGGTTCGAGACCAAATCTGTTATTTATTTACCCTTATAAAAATCTGCGGATTTAAAAAAAATCATCGGGTTTTAATCGGGCTTTATCGGGTCATTTACGTTACCACACCGTTACCACTACGTACCGTTATTGAAGTTCTACTCCGGTAATGGTATATTTCTTCTCTCCGCGCTGGATAAGCAATTGTCCGTTGCGGAGTATTTTTTTGTATTCTGCCTTCGGTTGCCGGCTTTCAACGACCTCCACTCCTTCCGTTGAAGGCTTATAGCCGTCATCCATCGGCGTTTTGTGGGTCATGGCGTAGTCCAGATACATCTCCAGCATCGTATAGCCGGAAGCATGACGGACGTTGTTATCTGCCACGTTGGGATTGCAGCCGTTGGCACTCTCCCACTCATCCGGCATGCCGTCAAGGTCGGTGTCGAAAGCAGCAAGAGCAAAGCCTAATGAGTCGATTGACGGATAATCATAGAACCCTTCGGCATCCTCTTCAGTATCTATAATACCCTTTTTGGATGTCTTGGAACCGGAATAGGTATATGTGCCTTGGCGCGTATCGTTCACCAGACGCAATCCTACATGGTCACGCGGAAAAACACCTG
This sequence comes from Paludibacteraceae bacterium, assembly GCA_017478725.1. Taxonomy (GTDB): domain Bacteria; phylum Bacteroidota; class Bacteroidia; order Bacteroidales; family Paludibacteraceae; genus Colicola. Next base: position 8,939 of record JAFVDD010000021.1, on the reverse strand, counting down.
CTGTGTCCAGCACCGTTTCAAAGGCTTCTTCTGCCGTCTGATAGTCTTCCGCGGCGTAGGCGTACATATCGAAATCATAACGGCCATAGACAGAATCAGCCGTCCAGCGCCACCAAGGCGTAGCAGGACGGATGAGGGTGTCCACACGTAGTGTGTCCAGCGGATATTTGGATGTATTCTCCGATTTCACGCCTTTCCAATTGTCAGCATTTATCGCAGCATAGCCTTCCATGATATTGCCGTCCACAAACCATTGAGCCGGTGCCCATGAAGTAGCGCCGCTACGCGCCACAGAGGACATGAAGAACAGTTTGGTAGAGTTGGTTGTATTGGGCCCCGGCTTATAGTAGTTGTTGATAAAATTGCACTCATGGGCGGAGTTGAGACCGTTATACTCGCCTTCTGCCAGTTTGGCGGTATTCTCGCCGCCATAGCAACCGTTGGAGCCTGCGCCGTAGTTATATACCACATTGTTAATATAATCGAGATAAACAACCCAGTCATTGCTCTGTGCACCGTTGAAACGGCAGGAGCGTTTCTCGTTATTGACCAGCAAATTATGATGGTACGTAGCCGGTGAACCTCCCCACTGACAGCCATATCCGCGAGCGCCCTTGGGGTGACCGGAGTTATTCAAACCTTCATGGACGATACAATATTGGACGGTTATAAAATGGCTGTCGTAGGTATTCATGTTTTCCTCCGTGGACCAGCCGAACTCACAGTGGTCGATGATATAATTGCTGCAGTTTTCTGCGCCGAAGGCGTTCTGGGTAATGATATTTCCATTTGCATCGTTTCGGCCTATACGGAAGCGGAGGTTGCGGATGATGAAGTTCTGCGAGCCGCCGCAGTTGACCTTGTTATGCGTGATTACAATACCCATACCGGGGGCTGTCTGTCCGGCGATTGTATAGTTCTTACGATTGATACGTAGATCCTTGACAAGACGTATCTCTCCGCTTACTGCAAAACATACTGTCAGCGGTTCGTCGGGGTATTGCTTCATCGCCCATCGCAACGAACCTTCGGTGTCTCCGTTGGCATCGTCCATCAAGGTTGTGACATAGACCACCTGACCGCCGCGACCGCCGGAGGTGTATTTGCCGAAGCCTTCTGCACCTGGGAAAGCTACAATCGTATCGGGAAGGATTGTTGCTGATGCGATTAGTGAACTAACGCAGCAAATTGCTGCCACAAGGAGTCTTCGGGAACAGGAGCTGTGATACATATTTCTTGTTTGCTTACAGGGTGAATAAATTCGATTTGCCGTGCGTGAAGACAGATGCCGCCGTCGGGATTACTCCTCTTCGCGCCGTATTTAAGGTCGCCTTTTATCGGGCAACCGATTGCCGCCAACTGGCAGCGTATCTGGTGATGGCGGCCTGTCTCAAGGTTCACTTCCAAGAGCGTATAGTGCTCACCCTTAGCCAGCGTCTTGTAGGTCAAGATTGCCTGCTTGGCGTCCTTGGCGCCGGGTTTGGCAATATAGGATTTGTTCTGCGCCTCGTTGCGGACGAGCCAGTTTTCAAGCCTTGCTTCCGGTATCTTTGGCTCTCCCTGCACTATCGCCCAATAGGTCTTTTTGATCTGCTCATGGCTCTGGAACATGGCATTGAGCCGCGCAAGCGCTTTGGAGGTGCGGGCAAAGAGGACTACCCCGCTTGTAGGACGATCCAACCGGTGCGTCACACCCAGAAAGACCTCGCCAGGCTTGTTGTACTTGGCTTTGATATACGCCTTGACGGTTTCCGACAGCGGTGTATCGCCGGTTTTATCGCCCTGCACGATCTCGTTGCAGGTCTTGTTGACGGCTATAATATGATTGTCTTCGTATAATATTGTCATGAATTGATTCCGATATGATACCGATTTGATACCGACTCGATTCTCTCTCGATAGTGTCTCGCCAGTCTGATTTGGACTATAAACCCCTCTGTCTGACCGCTTCGTAGATAAAGACTCCGGCGGCTACGGACACGTTCAGACTCTCTATCACTCTGGTCATCGGCAGCCTCACCTGATCTGTACACAGTTTGAGGTTCTCCTCGTAGATACCTTTTTCCTCGCTGCCCATAACGATGCAGGTCGGCACAGTCATATCCACTTCCGTATAATTGCGGTCGGTGTGCTCGGTGGCGGCAACAATGCGTAATCCGCTCTCCTGTAGATAGCGCAAGGCGTTCTGCAGGTTCTCCACCTTGCAAATCGGCAGTGTATGCAGCGCACCGGCAGACGCTTTGACGGCATCGCCGTTAATTGCCGCACTTCCGCGCGTACCTATTATCAACGCGTCCACGCCTGCACACGCGCATGTACGGGCGATGGCTCCGAAATTGCGGACGTCCGTCACGCCGTCCAGCATCATCAGCAGCGGTGTCTTGCCTTCGTCATACAGCGATGCCACCAGATTCTCCAGCGGATAGAACTCGATCGGACTGAGAAAAGCTATCACGCCTTGGTGGTTCTTGTCCGTAAACTGGTTCAGTTTCTCTATCGGCACACGCTGAATCTGCGTACCGGTGCCTTCCAGCTTGATAAGCAACTCTCTGCCGATTGCCGAACTCATATCCCGGCGCACCAGCACTTTGTCCAGCACCTTGCCGGCGTCAATCGCCTCCATCACCGCCCGGATACCGAAAATCATTTCTTTCTCTTTCGGACGTCTCGTTTCGTATTGTTTTTGATGAATCATAGTTAATCTTTATTTACGCTGCAAAAGTACAAAAAAAAAATGACATGTGCAAACGCATATGCCACTTTTTGTAAAAAACATCACAAATGGGTGCTTGTCCTGCTATTGTTGTATTTGCTCTTTGATGATTTTGCTTATCTTGGGCGAAATATCCTTGTACGCTTGTCGCGCTGCCTGTTCGTAATTGTGCGTATGTCCGCCCTTTTCGCTGATGGCATCTTCGTAAATACGCTGGCCGGTAGTTGTTTTCTCCACAATGATGTTCGCGTCCACATAGGCATAATACGTGCTCACTCCTCCCAAATCATTCTTGTTGTACTCGCGTGCCTGGGCTGTAACCGTTATTGTCCAATCCTGATTATCAGCTTCGCTTACAAAACTACACCCTATCTTGCTCAACTCCCCTTGAATCTCGCCTTTCAGCGCATTGTATTCCTGCCCGAACATATCTGCCCTGCAAATCAAGCAGATATTGATGCCGTTCTTAAGGTCAGCAGTCAAAGCCTGATAGCGTTTCTTAAGGCTGTTTGTTTCTTCAACTGCCATATCTTCATCCGTCACATTCGCATCAATACTCAGCAAGACGCGCTGGTCATTTTCTATGTCCTCAATCAACGCTTGTATCTTCGGCAGGCTGTTCTTCGCCTGCACTTTATCACCTCGTTCAATCATTGCTTCAATCGATTCCACCTCGACTTCTGCTTTCGCATTGTTGGCGGCAATCCGCCGCATCAGTTGTCTGGACAAGTTGGTGATTTTCACCCACGCAAAGGCATACACATCACGTGTTTTGGGGTTCTCCCAGACTTCTACTTTCAGTCCCGGAATATCTTTTATGCTCGTGCGTGTGGCGGCGTGCGAGGTCATAATATCTGTTGTGGAAACGTCACCATGCGCCTGTATGTTTTGCATATACCGTTCAATAGTTTGCTCGACGGACACTTGGATGGATGCCACCGCCTCCACGCGGGCGTTCTGCCGCACGCGCTCATAGACTTTCTCTTTGTCCTCGCCCTTGGATACCCTCGCCGAAGCGAAACCGGTATAATACACTCCTGCCGGATAGATTTCCTCCCGCGCAACAGGGTTCACCCAATCTGGCACCTGTGCCCCTGCCGCCAGCGAGAGTGTTGAGAATAAAATGATAAATAGTTTTTTCATGTACGATAGTTCATTAAAGAGTTTTACCATAATCATTATGTATTCCCTAATTTCTCTGCTGCTTCACATGTCATTAAATTGATACATTGCTCGTTAGTACAATTTAACAATCATCTTCAATCTGTATAGATAAGCTATTCATCTTTTTCGTTTCATATATAATACGTTGACTACTTCGGATTGCTACCAAAATAAAATATCTTTTTGTCATATAGTTCTATCAATATTTCTGCATACTTGTTTTTTTCTGAAGCAGTGATAGAATGTTCATATTTCCATTCCAAGATTTTAAGACCGTCCGTGTAAATGGCTTTGTTAGCATTAGGGCATGTAGTATATACTTCCCACCAAGGCTCATATGCTTCTGCATATTGCTTTTTTCTTACTGCTTCATGGAAGATTGCTATGTTAATTATGCATTCTTCTGTGATAACCGGATTCTTTTCCCATTTATGATCTATAGTAGACAATTCTTTCGGTTGAGGACTTGTATTTGGGGAAATAATTTCGCCAAACAGTGACGATGCCATTTCCTTACATTTGCTTTTGACCGCATCAGGCTTGAGTTCCATGAAATCGTCAGCAGATTTGTCATATTTACCTGTTGTAACATTCAGAATCTTAATTACCGCGGATAAATATCCTTCATAAGCACTCACTTCAGATACAAGCACGTAATCTACTCCTGCCATTTCACCCATTTTCTTAATCTGGGAATCATTGACTGCACCGGTTCTTTGGAAAGCTTGTTCCTTTTGAATCATGTCAAATGCCGACCGGTCGTATGCTTCATACTCAGCAGATGATGTCACAGCAGACTCCATAGCTCCACGTACCATCTGCTGAAAAAAAGCATTGACGCTATTGTCCCGACATATGGGGTCAAGCACTGCAACTGTTTTCTTTTCCTGTGCCACTGTCATCAGCGATAAAGCCGATAGCAAGATCATTAATAGTTTTTTCATATTCTATATTTCATTATTTTTTCGTTTTTCTCAGTTCCTATATTTACTCGCATATAGGCCGCGCTTGGGAGTCAAAAGCATATCGGAACAGAGTCTTTCCCTGGTAATCCTAGACCATGCTAAAAATTATCCCATATAACTATCTGTATTCCAGTACGTTGTGTGCAATGCAAATTCTCTCAAAAATCGCTATTTTGCCGTTTCAATGAACCTTCTTAAGGTTTCTTCACAAAATCGGGTACAAAATTAAAAGCGGGACTGCACTATTGCCGTTCCGCTCATCAAGGCTCTCGCATTGCCTTCAATTCCGAACAAACAACACTGAAGCCCACGCCGTATGTACATACGTACGCATACACGTACCTAACTTAATACATACCAATGGGCATCCTTGCTGCAATGTTTTGGAATTTGTGAATTTGCGAGATTCTGATGAGCCAAAACAAAGCGCTTAAGACGCCTTTTTCAATATGTCCGCATTTCGCCCATCCCAAAAGACATATTTCCTCAGCGTGGGTTCATACGGCAAAACTTCCGTTTTGCGCTGCAAAGATACAACAAATTTCGCACATATGCAAGAAAATAAATAAAAAAACGCCCCGTAGGACGTTTTTTTACATTAAATATACTTTGCCACGCAAAAAGTATAAAGTAATAGTTTAGTATTTTAACCAGTTAATAAACTCCATCGGGTCAGTCGTAAAAGCCATCGGTTCGGCGACTTGGTTGCCCTGCACATCTAATTGCACAAAGAACGGCTGGGCGTTCGAGCCGAATTGCTCACGCTGGATGCGGCTGTTCTTGTCGCCTATGCCGTCGCGCTTGTCATCCACGTACAATTCAATGCAGACGTAGTTCTTCATGCGGGCTTTGACGCTGTCGTCGTCCAGCACATACGCCTCCATCTTACGGCAGTTGACACAGCCGTAGCCAGTGAAATCAATGAGCACCGGCTTGCCTGTCTGACGCGCGTACGCCAAGCCTTCCTCGTAGTCGTTGAACACCTCACGACCCTCAATCTCCATCGGCGGCGCAAAAGCGCTCACCGCCTTCACCGGCGCGCCACGCAATCCAGGTGCCAAATAGAACGCAAAGGTGAGCGATGGAATGATGACCAGCGCTCGGATGATCTTGCGCGTGGTGGAGACATTGCGGATGTTCCATAGCAGGTAGATACCGATGCCGAGGAAGCAGGCTATCCAGATAAGCAGGAACAGCCAGCGCGGCAGGATTCCCCAGCCGTACGCCATGTCGGCGACGCTCAGGAACTTGAGCGACAACGCCAACTCCAGGAACGCCAACACAACTTTGAAACTGGTCATCCAGTCGCCGGACTTGGGCGCCTGTTTGAGCCACTGCGGGAACATGGCAAACAGCGAGAAAGGCAGTGCCAGTGCAATAGCAAAGCCTAACATGCCTATCGCCGGTGCCAGAAGGCTGTGTCCGGCGGCTTCTACCAGCAGCGTGCCGATGATCGGGCCTGTGCAGGAGAAACTGACAATCACCAGCGTGAAAGCCATCAACAATATACTCAGAAAACCGCCCGTCGAGCGCGCTTTACTATCCAATGCAGTGGACCATGACGCAGGCAGTGTTATCTCAAACAGACCGAAGAACGAGAGTGCGAAGAGAACCAAAATCAAGAAGAAGACGATATTTACAACGGCGTTCGTGCTCAAATCATTCAATGCCGAGGCACCGAAAAGCACCGTCACCAGCAGTCCCAATCCTACATACAAAATGATGATACTCAGTCCGTAGAGAATGGCGTTCTGCACGCCATTGTCCGAGCGTTTGAGGAAGAACGATACCGTCATCGGAATAATCGGCCACACGCACGGCGTGAAGATAGCAAGGAGACCGCCTAACAATCCTAACAGAAATATCACCCACAACGACCGCCCGTCATTGGATGATGAAGGCTGACGGCTGATTGCCGACGGCTGATTGCCGATCCACTCCCAAGTTTCCGGCGCGGTACACATCTTGTCGTCGCAGGCGTTAAACCGGATAGGTACGACATCTGCTTTCGCCAATGTTACTACAAACGAATCGGTAAACTCCTCGTCATATTCTCGCTCGCCGAACTCGATGATGGTCATGTGCCAGCCCGGCTGGATAACCGCCTTGAGCCGCACACTGTCGCCTACTCCTTCGGCATTGACATTGCCGGCTTCTGTGCCGCTCCATTTCACCGGCTGCACTATCTGCGCTGCCGCAAACAGCGGCAACATACATAATAATATCGCTAGTATTCGTTTCATGTATTCCTGTTCAGTGTTTTACTGTTCAGCGTGCAAAGGTACCAAATTTATTTGAGATATGCAAATAAAATCGTTGATTTTATTGATTTTGGTAAAGACCTTAAGGTTTTAAAGGGATTTAAGGACAATAAGGAGTGTAAAAACGGATGATAAAACAGCAAAAAAAATCACGCCCCATAGGACGTGACTTAATTATAGTACGATAGTGTGATTTATTTCACTTTTTCAAGATGATAAACTGAATTATATTTTGAACTAGTTCTGTCCTCCATAGTGAGTCTAGATGCTGTCAACTCTTGGATATTGTAATACCAATGATCCACTTGTATTCCTTCTCCCATCGTAAGAGTTAACTGTTTTCCATCCAATACCCATGTTCCATTTTCAGTATATCTGTCATCTGACATATTTATTTCCCGAACATACTTACCGCCACTGACAAAGGTATAGTACACATACTCATTACCTTCAATTTTCGTTTCAAAGGATCTACCATCTTCCGTAATGGAAATAGATGTTACGCTCCATTTTCCCACAAGAAGATCTGCATCGCTTTTTTTCTCACAGCTTGTGCACATCAAACATGCAAAAGCAATTGACATGAAATACATTAAAAACTTTTTCATTGTTTCTTTTGCTCATTTATATCCCATCGAGCATCGGGTTTAAAATAATTAAATTAAAGTTTCCAAACCATATATATACAAAAAATATGGACGTTTCCTTATCAACTCCAAGGCTGTAGGAAATGCCCATAACACCGATAAGTCACGTCCATATGTATTATGGACGCTTGCTGACTTATTATTTGGTGTTACTCATTGAACTTCCTACATTCTGGAGTTTCCAAATAAATCGCAAACGCGAAAATCAATTATGTCATGTCATTTTTCAATGACGGTGCAAAGGTACTACATTTTTTTCAAATGTGCAAATAAAATGCAAGAAAAATCATAAAAATCGTTGGACTCCTATATTCTCAGCCGTTGCAGCAGATGAGTGCAGCCGGTGAGGATATCACGGTAGGTGGATTCGAAATCGCCGGTGTACCAAGGATCGGCGACATCGCGATTGAGGAGCAATGACACTTTATGGTCTTTGTCTTCGCTCAGCAGGCGTTCGAGCCAGCGGAGGTTGCTTTGGTCCATGCAGATGATATGGTCGTAATAGGCATAATCCGCCTGCGTGATGCGACGGGCGGCACGGGGCGTGAAGGGAATGCCTTTCTCACGCAGTTTGCGCTTGGCAGGGGGATACATGTCGTTGCCGATTTCTTCCTATAGAAACTAATTAGTTGTATGGATGTACTCCACTTTGTTGCCTACCAGCGATAGATATTTTTGAAAAGCGGACTGGCTGATGACGACCGTGCCACGGCAGTCGTTGGGGTGGAAACTGAGCGTCTCGGCTTCTTTGAGGCGGCTGTCCAGAAAAAGAATGACATGGTGGTCCGTATCGTTGATGAGTCCGAAAGGACTGACGCTGCCGGGTTCGAGCCCAAGGTACCGCATCATCCGTTCGGGCGAGGCGAAAGAGAGCTTGCCCGGGGCGTTCTGACCTTGCGCGACCAGCACCTCTTTGAGCCAATGCTCGATGTCATGGATAGCCAAATCGCAGTCGCAGGGGAAACAGATGAGGTAATGCTGCGTGCCCTTGTGATTGCGCATGAAGATGTTCTTGCAATGCACGGAGCCGTCGTCATGCCACCAGCGTTTCGCCTCCTCGATGGTCTTGCCCTCGGGGTGGTTGTAGGTGGTGAAGGGGATGTGGTGCTCCTCCAGATAGCGCAGCACTTTCTCCTGCCGCTCGGAGATGATGTCGTAGGTATTCATGTCTGTTATTCCTCGCGGCGGA
>JAFVDD010000020.1 GCA_017478725.1 Paludibacteraceae bacterium | reverse complement strand
TCACTAGTGTCCCATAAAAATTTGGGACGTTTAAAAATTTATTAATAATTGCCCATTGTGGTCATTTTGATCTTTGACATTTTGTAAATTAGTTTTATCGAGAAGGTCTCGCAGAGGAGAGTTATCGGTGAGAGACATCCCAACAATCTGTAGTACCTCATATGTACTCAAGTCGAGTTGCATATCGTGTTGAACGATAGCCACCAGGCAGTAGGCACATATCGCACAATAGATTTGTATGCGGACAGCATTCTCGCTTGCTCCCCAAAACTTCTTAATCTTTAAGTGCTGTTTCAGCCACTTGAAAAAGAGTTCTACTTGCCACCTGTTCTTGTATAAGTTGGCGACTTGGAGGGCGCTCAACGACATCGCATTTGTGAGAAACATAAAGTCTCTATCTTGCTCATCGTCGTGATAGCAGACCAGACGTAGACGCTTTGGATAATACTGTTTAGGGTAGTATCCTACGAGCTCTATTTCTGCATCTGACAAGACGTTTTTAGGCATTCTGCGCTTCCATTTAACACGCTTATACTGCAAGTTTTTCTTCGCTCGGACTACAAAAAATGACTCAATCTCCTCTATTCTATAGAGTTGCTTAAAGTTATTGTAGCCTCTATCGAAAATGTAGTAAGAACCTGTTTCATAAGGTATTACGCTCATCGCCTTCGAGTCGTGCACCGCTGCTTCCGTGATATGAAAGAATGCTGGAACAGATGTCTCAATGTCGTATAGCGTGTGCACTTTGATGCCACCTTTACGTCTTCGGAACTTTGCCCACCAAAAGACACTCAAACAGAGATCTATCGTGGTTGAGTCGAACGCGTACACGTTTCCTCCTAACTGAAAAATATCAGTCGCACGCTTCTTACGAGCTTGTGCTACAAGGAAGTAGGCGTAGTCCTCAAAGATGTGATAGTTACGAGTGCTGTTCGCGTGGGCCAAGTTGGTTTTGGATACATTTTTACCAAAGCCGAGATGATAACTCTTGCGCTTGTGAGCAGCTACGGCCGTAGTCAAGTCACGCATACTTTCACGGTTGCTTAGTTGACCAAACATCATCACGAGAAGTTGGTTCCAGCAGGAAAAGTGCTTCACATATTTATCTCCTCCGTATTTGCGAACAAGGTAATTGAAGTGATTCCTGTCTAAAAACGATACCAATTGTGAGAAAACGAATTTAACTTGTGCCATTTTGTTATTCCGATTTGGCTACAAAGTTACAAAAAATATCCGTTGACTCCAAGTTTTCTCGTAACTGACTAATTTACAATGATTTCAAAGAACACTATTTGATTTTAATGGGACAGCAATGTGGCTATATGAAAAAATAGTTGTACCTTTGTGCCGTATTCATATGTCATTAGAAAAAATCTTCTATAGCATATTATAACCCAATTTTTATTTAATCCATTAAATCCTTATTATCATGAAAAAAATCTTCTCTTTATTCGCTGCTGTGCTTTTCGTTGGCAGTATGATGGCAGAAGGCCTTTTGTTTGAGCAAACCTATCCGGGTGATCCATCTAAATTTACCAACAATTACACATCGTCGTTCACTCTGACGACAGACGGTTACACCTTGGAGTATGCCAGTTTCAACAATGGTCAAAGTTCAAATAACTGGGATGCAATCCGCGCAGGCAGAAACGGGAATGCATCTGTAGCCACTATCACATCTGAGGCTGTAGCATCGAAAGTATCGAAAGTAGTGATTGATTTCACGCAAGTGAACGCAGGTTTGACCAACGAACTCTATCTGTTGGTTGCTGACGATGCAAACTTTACCGGTGCGACCAAGATAGCCCAAACTATCACTGTAGGTGAAGTGGCTTTTGAGGTGTCCGCGCCTGCGGAAAACAAGTTTTATCGGGTGGTCTTGGATATGGCAGCCGGTACTGCGAACGGTTTCAACCGTATAGACAAGGTTCAGTTCATCACTCCCGAGGGAGGTACTCCTATCGTTCCGCCTACCTACGACACGCTGACGGTTGCTGAGGCTATTACCAAAGCAGAGGCGTTGGCTGACAATGCAACGACAACGGAGAAATATTACATAGTGGGTTATGCTGTAAATGTGGCTGCCTATAACACTCTCTATGGCAACCAGAACTTCTATCTGGCTGACGATGTAAACGCTCCTGACTCGGTATTCGAAGCATATGCTGCTTATCCTTCCAAAGACGGCAAAGTTTATCCTGTGCTGGAAGGCGACAAGGTGCTGGCTTTTGGTGCAATCAAGAAATACGTCGGCGCATACACCCAACTGGAGATGGCTAATCCTATCGTTGAGTTCCTGGAGGAAGTAGAGGGAGACCGTACTATTGAGGAAACCGTTGTAAAATATGATACGGTTACTGTTGCTGAGGCTATCGATATTGCAAAAGCATTGACTCCTGAAAAGGGCAAATCGCAAACTACCAGCAAGACTTATGCTGTAAGGGGCTTTATCGTTGGCACATCAACCAAGACTGAAAAAACATGGTATATGGCTGATGAGGTCGGTGCTTATGGTGAGTTCGAAGTATACAAATGTGCTTCGATTGACAAAGATGTTGCAGAAGGTGACTATGTAATCGTTACCGGTAAGATCCAGCACTATTATGGCGAAGGAAACAACGGAGAATACCATACTTATGAGATCTCCAATGGTGCACTTGTTCATGCTGAGGCTCCGCAAGGCATCGAGAATCTCATCCTGACCGAGAAGGCGCAGAAAGTAGTGGTTGACGGCGTTGTTTACATCGTTCGCGACAACAAGCTCTTTAATCTCCAGGGCGCACAGGTTCGCTAAACAAGTCTAACCCCTCCCTATAGGAAGGGAACAGAAAGGACAGAGAGGGATGCTTCGGCATTCCTCTCTTTTTTGCTATGCACAGGCTTTGAGGTGTTTTGTGGCATACCGTTAGGCCGCTATCCTTATACTTGTCTCGTTCTTGTGTTATGCTTATGTTATGCTTATGTTATGCTGTTGGAGCAGAGATTACATGTTGCAGGTTATGGTTGCAGATTGTGGTTGCAGGTTGCCGGTTACAGGTTGCAGAATTGTTCTGCGGAGTGTAAGACCGTAGCCGTGTAAGAGTGCTGCGTTGTAACGATGGAGGGGGGGATTTTGCAAAGTGGACTTTACAAGGAAACTTTTGTTGTGCAAAAAGTTTCCAAGTTTCTTGCATATGTTAAAAAAAAGATGTAATTTTGCAGCCGATTTGGGAAATAGACTGTCAGCCATCAGCCATCAGCTGTCAGAAATCAACTGTCAGAAATAAGGAATATGTCAGACGATCAGAAAAGTGCCATCATAAAGAAAGCAGGCGAGATGTTCTTCCGCCTGGGGATACGCAGTGTTTCGATAGATGATATCTGTCGCGAACTGGGTATATCGAAAAAGACTTTCTACGTTTATTTTGCCTCTAAAGAAGAATTGGTGGCACAATTATTGCATAGCAATGTAGTCTATATCTCCGGCAAGATGGAGGAGCTGCTCAAGATGAAGGACTTCCGCAAACTGGTTGCCCGGTTTATAAAACACCAGGAGGCGGAGAAAAACGATGTGCGGAGAGTGCCGCAGTTGGTGTATGACCTGAAGAAATACTATCCCCGTCAGTTCGCGGATTTCCAGCAGGAGTGTTTCCGTGCGCAGAAGGAATATATCCGGGCTTATCTGGAGCTGGGGCAGCAAGAAGGACTCGTGCGCGCGAACCTTAATATTGAATTGACAGCCACGCTGTTTGCCAAGATTCACAGTGACGCCGTGCGGGATTTGGAGCAAATAGAGGCTCACGGGCATAATATGCACCAGTTGAGTCACACCGCGATGGATATTTTCGTGCGCGGCGTGCTGAGCGAAGAGGGGATGAAACTGTATAAATAGCCAACTAAATAGCTAACTAGCTAACTAGCTAACTAGCTGACTAGTGAAATGGAAAAATAAAAAACGAGTATATATGAAGAAAGTATTATTTATGATGATGGCGCTTGTGATGAGTGCCGGAGTGATGGCAGAGGATCATGTGATGGCGGCTACTAAAAGCCAACAGCCATCAGCCGTCAGCAGTCAGACTTTGAGTCTGTCGTTGGAAGAGGCGCAGGAGTATGCGGTGCAGCAAAACAGGAGTCTGAAGAACGCCTCTTTGGCGGTTCAGGAAGCCTATGCGCAACGCTGGCAGACGATTGCAGCCATGCTGCCGCAGGCTGACGGGACATACACCTACAGCAACTACCTCGGCTACAGCGCCACCCTGTCGATGGGCGGAGCAGCTGTGCCAATTAACATGCCTAACGTAGGCGCGCTGGGTGTGACGGCTTCGGTGGGTATCAACGGTCAAGGCATAGTAGGCGCATTGCTCAATAATATAGCCATCGATATGAAAAAGATTGCACTGGAGAAATCCGAGAACGAACTGCGCAGCAGTGTGATGAGTAGTTATGTTTCCGTATTGGCATTGCAGAGTATTTCCAACCTGCTGGACTCCAGTTTGACGAACATACAGAACCTGGAACAAATCACGCAGAACTCGGTGAATGCCGGAGCCGCCGAGCAGACTGCCGCCGACCAGATCCGCGTGCGCGTCAATACGCTGAAGAACTCCATCCACACGCAGAAACGGAATATAGAGCTGGCTACCAACAGTCTGAAAGTGCTGCTGGATGTGCCGGTAGAGACCGAGTTGACGCTGACGGAGAATATAGACGAGATACTATCGCCGGAACGTGTGCTGACACTTCTTGGCGAGGATTTTGATATTCACAACAACCTTACCTACCAGCAAGTAGCCAAGTCCACCGAGTTGGCCAAACGCAATGTACACATGGCGGGCTGGGCTTACGGACCTACCGTAGCGCTGGCTTATAACTATGCCAACCAGCAGTATTACGGCGAAGGCGGTATGCGTATGACACCGCCGAACACCATTCAGGTGCGTGTGACCATGCCGCTTTGGTCATCGGGCAAACGCGCTGCAGGAGTGGTGGAGAAGAAAATAGCCTACGAGGAAGCCAAGAACACGCTCTCCGAGACCACCGACAATCTGGCCATCCAGTACCGCCAGTTGCGTTTCAACCTGACAAACGCGTATGAGACCTATATGAACGAGAAAGACAATATAGAGGTTACCCAACGCGTGTTCAACTCGGCTACCGAGAAGTACAAATGGGGCGCAGCCTCCAACCTGGAGCTGACCAATGCCTCGAACGATCTCATCAACGCGCAATCGACGTATGTCAACGCCATGCTGCAGCTGGTTAATGCGCAATCCGAACTGGAGGAGTTTCTCAACAAATAGCCAACCAGCCAACTAGTCAATCAGATAATAAAATAACCAATCAATATGAAAAAATCATTCCTTTTAACACTGGCAGCCCTGACGCTCATGGGCTGTGGCAGTAAAGCAACCACCGCCACGGAGGAGGAAGAACGCGTTGAGCAAGTGCGCACGGTTGTTCTCCAGCCGCGTGAGATAGAACGCGCCATCAGCGTTTCTACGAACCTGCAGGGCTACCTGACGCAGAACGTGGCACCGTCCCTCACCGGCAAGATCGAGCATATCTATCGTGAGGTGGGTGATCCGGTGAAGAAAAACGACAATCTGGTGCGTATGGACCAGACTCAGTACAAAACGACGAAGATTTCGATGACTAATCTTGAGATCGAGAAGAACCGTGTGGAGCAGCTGTTGAAATCGGGCTCGGCTACCCAGCAGCAGTACGACCAGATTATCACGCAGTACAACTCCACCAAGGAGCAGCTGGAGTTTCTGGAGACCAACACCTATGTCAAGGCACCGTTTGCCGGAGTCATCTCCGCGAAGAACTACGAGGACGGCGAACTGTACGGCGGACAGCCGATCCTGGTGCTGACGCAGATAGACAAACTCAAAGCGCTCGTGGCGATCCCAGAGACCTATTTCCCGCTGCTCAAAGAGGGCATGAAACTGAGCCTCACGACGGACATCTATCCCGACAAGACTTTCCCCGCTACGGTGGAGATTGTCTATCCGACGATTGACCCGTCCAGCCACACGTTCCAGTGCAAGATTGTCATCCCGAACGGCAAGAATCTGCTTCGTCCGGGTATGTACGTGACGACGACCATCGGTCTGGGCAAGGCGGACGCGATTGTGGTGCCTTACCAGAGTGTAGAGAAACTCGTCGGCGCCAACGACCGCTATGTCTTCATCGTCGAGGAAGGTCGCGCCAAACGTGTCGGCGTCACCCTCGGCCAGCGTTTTGACCAGGACATCGAGATCATCGCGCCCGAGATAACCGCCGGCGTCGAGTTCGTCACCACCGGCCAGCACAAACTCGTGGACGGCGTCAAAGTTAATGTTGTTGAATAACGTCCTTAGCGTCTTTAACGACATTAAAGACCTTAAAGACTTTAATGATTCAATCCTATGGCTATTTACAAAACCGCGATAGAAAAACCGGTGACCACCGCCCTCATCTTTGTGGCGGTCATCGTCATCGGTATCTACAGCTTCCTCAAGCTGCCTATTGACCAGTTCCCGGAGATGGACCCGCCGTACATAACGGTCATGACCACCTATCCGGGTGCTTCGGCGAGTGAGATGGAGACCAACGTGACGAAGATCATGGAGAACGCCCTCACCTCGGTCGATCACCTCAAGCATATCACCTCCCAGTCCAAGGATAACATCTCTGTCGTCACGCTCGAGCTGGAGTGGGGCGCCAACATGGACGAGGCGGTCAACGATGTCCGTTCGTTCGTCGATATGGCGGCGAACAACCTGCCCGACAACTGCGCCAAGCCGGTCATCTTCAAACTCTCCACGTCCTCCATGCCTATCTGCCAGTATTCCATTACGGCGGATGAGACTTACGCGGGCTTGGACAAGATCCTCAACGACGAAGTCGTTCCGCAGCTAAACCACATCGACGGTATCGGTAATATCTCCCTTTCGGGTGCGCCGGACCGCTATGTCTATGTCAATATCGACCAGCAGAAACTAGATGCGTACGGTATCACGTTGGAGCAGGTGGGACAAGTCGTTACGGCGAACAACCTCAACCTCTCTTCGGGTACGATCAAGATGCCCCAGGAGCAGTACCAGATGCAGGTGCGAAGCGAGTATATCGAGTCCTCGGAGATAGAGAATCTCATGGTCACCATGACCCCGCAGGGCCAGCAGGTCTTCATCCGCGACATCGCTACCGTCAAGGATACCATCAAAGACCTCTCTTTGGATGAGAAAACCAACGGCCGCGAAGCCGTGCGTCTCGTCATCGCCAAGCAGACCGGTGCCAACACCGTGCAGGTCTGCAAAGAGGTGCGCGAAGAACTGGCGAAGATACAGAAACAGCTGCCGTCCGATGTCAAGATAGAGAAGATTTACGACTCCTCGGAGAACATCCAGAACTCCATCAACTCGCTTGAAGAGTCCGTGCTCTATGCCCTGCTTTTCGTGGTGCTGGTCGTGCTCTTCTTCCTCGGCAAGTGGCGTGCTACCATTATCATCGGTATCACCATTCCTATCGCCCTTATCGTGGCGTTCATCTACCTTGGTCTGGCGGATTCGTCGCTCAATATCATCTCGCTCTGTTCGCTCACTATCGCCATCGGTATGGTGGTGGATGATGCGATCGTAGTCTTGGAGAATATCACCCGTCACGTCGAGCGTGGCGAAGATCCGCACGAGGCGGCTATCTACGCGACCAACGAGGTCTGGGTATCCGTCATCGCTACGACTCTGGTGCTTGTCGCCGTGTTCGTGCCGCTGACCATGCTTTCGGGTATGGCGGGAATCATGTTCCACGAACTGGGATGGATCGTCACCGTCGTCTGCTGTACCTCCACCGCCGTGGCTATCACCCTGACGCCGATGCTCTGTTCCAAGCTGCTGAAAGCCAAGAAAGTGCATGTGGACGAGAACGGTAACCTCGTGGACGACGAGGCCGGCAAGAAATCGTGGTACGACCGCACGGTGGTGCGCGCCCTCGATGTGATTGACGACTACTACGCCCGTTCGCTCGGCTGGTGTCTGCGCCATAAGGCTATCACCCTGCTCATCATCTTCGGTACGTTCTTCGCTTCGCTTATCCCGGTCTTCCAGGGCTATATAGGCACCGACTTCATGCAGCAGCAGGATAACGGGCGTCTGTCTGTCACCGTCAAGCTGCAGCGCGGTACGCGTATCGAGGAGACTCTTAAGACCGCGCGCAAACTCGAAGCACGCTTCGTCGAACTGGTGCCGGAGATTGAGCTTATCAACACCTCCGCCGGTTCCAACGACGACGCTTCTATCGCCGCGCTCTTCTCATCCACGATGAACAACAAGATCTCCATGACCGTCCGTCTGCCCAAGAAATGGGAGCGTGACCGCTCTATCTGGGAGATTGCCGAGATCCTCCGTCAGGAGATGGCGAAGCATCCCGAGATCAACGAGTATCAGTGTACCGTGGCTTCCGGAATGGGCGGCTCTGGCGGCAACACCGTGGACCTGGAAATCTACGGATATGATTTCGACAAGACCTCCCAGCTCGCCGAGCAATGCCGTCAACTCATCTCGGCGCTCCCGGGTGCGCGTGACGTCAATATCAGCCGTGAGGACGACCGTCCGGATATCAAGATCACCGTGGACAAAGAGAAGGCTTCGCGCCTCGGTTTGAGTTCGGCTACTATCTCCACCTATCTGCGTAACCGCGTAGCAGGTATGTCCTGCGGTTACCTCAAGGATGACGGTTCGGAGTATGACATCGTCGTGCGCCTCGAGGAGGACGACCGCAACTCGATTTCCGACATTCTCAACCTCTCTATCCCGACCGCTACGGGCAAGACCGTCAAGCTCTCCGAAGTGGCGGAGGTCGGCGAATACTGGGCGCCGCCTACCATCGAACGCAAGGCGCGCCAGCGTATCGTCACCGTCAAGGCTACGCCGTATAACACCACTCTTGGCGAACTGGCTGCGGCTATCCAGTCGGAAGTGGTGCCGCAACTCGACCTGCCTGTCGGCTATTCGACCCACATCGGCGGTAACTACGAGACCCAGCAGGATACCTTCCGCGACATGATTCTGCTGGCAGCGATGATTATTCTGCTTGTGTATATCGTCATGGCGTCCCAGTTCGAGAGCCTGCGTATGCCGGCGATTATCATGCTCACCATCTTCCCTGCCTTCACGGGTGTCATCGTGGCGCTGTGGATCACCGGCCGTTCGCTGGATATGATCGGCGCGCTGGGTATAGTGCTGCTTGTCGGTATTGTGGTCAAGAACGGTATCGTGCTCGTGGACTATATCAATCTCATGCGTGAGCGCGGCTACGAACTCAACACCGCCATCACCATGTCCGGCCGGAGCCGTATACGTCCTATCCTCATGACCGCGTTTACTACCATCTTGGGTATGGTGCCGATGGCTGTGTCCAGCGGTGAGGGTGCGGAGATGTGGCAGCCGCTGGGTATCGTCGTCATCGGCGGTCTGACGGTCTCTACGTTCCTCACCCTTTATCTGGTCCCCACGCTCTACGGCACAATGACCAAGCACGGCGACCGTGACAAGAAAGAAGCCCTCCGCAAGAAATTCATCTTCATGGATTTGAAAGTAAAGAAAGGAGAAGAGAAATGAAAAGTGTAATGATAGTGTTCAATCAAGCCAACACCGGAAGGGTGGAGTACATGCTTGATGTGTTAAATATTCATGGCTTTACGTTCTTCGAGCAAGTCCAAGGTCGTGGTACCAACGGCGGCGAACCCCGCCGTGGCACCCACGCATGGCCCGAGATGAACTCCTGTGTCATCACCGTCGTGGAGGACGACCAAGTCCCCGCGCTCCTCGAGTCAATCAAGAAACTCGACCTCCGCAACGAAGAAGTCGGCGTCCGCGCCTTCGTCTGGAATGTGGAAGCCACTGTGTAGATAATTACGCCCCGTCTGGCACTCACCTAAAAGGTGAAAAGCAAAAAAAATCCTGCATACTCTTGTGTATGTGGGATTTTTTTTGTAATTTTGCGGTCGATATGTCTGTGTCGATACAACATATTGGCAAATCGTTCGGTGCGCAGCAGGTGTTGCGTGACGTTTGTTTGGATATTCCCGAGGGACAAATACTGGGTCTTTTGGGTCCCAACGGTGCCGGCAAATCGACGCTGATGAAAATACTCATCGGTCTCTGGCGTGCCGATTCGGGCACCGTACAAGCCCCGCCGCGCATCGGTTATCTGCCGGAGAACAACCCGCTCTACGAGGAGATGTATGTGAGCGAATACCTGATGTTCATGGCGCAGATGACAGGCATTCAGCCTTCAGAAATCAGAAATCAGATGGTCAATGCCCTCATCGAGCGGGTAGGGCTGACCCCTGAGCGGCACAAGCATATCCGCGAATTGAGTAAAGGCTACCGCCAGCGCGTAGGTTTGGCGCAGGCGCTGTTGGGCGACCCACAGTTGCTGATCCTCGATGAACCGACTACGGGTCTTGATCCGAACCAGCTGGTGGAGATACGCGCCTTGATACGCGACTTGGGCAAAGAACGGACCGTCATCCTCTCTACCCATATCATGCAGGAAGTACGCGAGATGTGCGACCGCGTCGTCATCCTCGACCACGGGCAAGTGAAAGCCGACCGACTCGTTAAAGAGGTTGAAGACCTTGAAACGCTGTTTAGGTCTTCCACGTTAAATAGTTAAAATGGTTTTTCTCTGAAAAACGTTAAATAGTTAGTATGGCAGAATTCGATATTAGAAACCAGATGAGCGAGAAGGAGCAGGACAACGCCCTGCGGCCTTTGTGCTTCGCGGATTTCGCGGGGCAGAGCAAGGTCACTTCGAACCTCAAGATATTTGTGGAGGCCGCCAAACTGCGCGGCGAGAGCCTTGACCATGTGCTGCTCTTCGGCCCTCCGGGACTGGGCAAGACGACGCTCAGTAACATCATTGCCAATGAGTTGGGCGTGGGCTTCAAAGTGACGAGCGGACCGGTACTCGACAAACCCGGTGACTTGGCTGGTTTGCTGACCTCGCTCGAACCGAACGATGTGCTTTTCATTGATGAGATACACCGTCTGAGCCCTATCGTGGAGGAGTATCTCTATTCGGCGATGGAGGACTACCGCATTGACATTATGATTGACAAAGGTCCCTCGGCGCGCACCATACAGATTGACCTCAACCATTTCACGCTCATCGGTGCCACCACGCGTAGCGGTCTGCTCACATCGCCTCTGCGTGCGCGTTTCGGCATCAACTGCCACCTCGAGTACTACGATGCCGACATCCTTGCTGGTATCGTCAAGCGCTCGGCGCGCCTGTTAGGCGTGGAAATCAACGAGAAAGCCGCCGGAGAGATTGCCCGCCGTTCTCGCGGCACGCCCCGTATAGCCAACGCCCTGCTGCGCCGCGTGCGTGATTTCGCACAAGTGAAAGGCGACGGCACGATTGATCTGGAGATTGCGCGGTATGCTCTTAAGGCACTTAATATTGACACCTTCGGCCTTGACCAGATTGACAACAAACTGCTGACGACCATCATCGACAAGTTCCGCGGCGGTCCTGTTGGACTCAATACCATCGCTACCGCCATGGGCGAGGATGCCGGCACGATAGAGGATGTCTATGAACCCTATCTGATCAAAGAGGGCTTCATCAAACGTACCCCCCGCGGTCGCGAAGCCACCGAACTGGCGTACAAGCACCTCGGCAAAACACCCCTCTCCCCGGACGGCCAGCAGAGTATGTTCTGATTATGCGTAAACAATACAAGGTCATATTTCTGGACTGGGATGACACGATAGGTAATTGGAGCAGGGCTGAGTATTCGGCGCTCTGCGATGTATATCGTCTCTACCATTTAGATGCTGTCTATGCCTCGGCTGACGACTTCATAGCAACTTACCAACCTTATAACCAGAATCTTTGGAAGCAATACGGTTGTGGCGGAATCAGCAAAGAAGAACTCCAGTTGAAGCGGTTTCTGCATGTGTTGCCGGACAACACACAGGAAGCCTTGGCACGCGAAATAGGGGATGCCTATCTGCAACTCACCAACCGCTATTTCTCGCTTCTGCCACATGCCGAAAAAGTAGTGCGGTATTTGGCTTCCAAGTATCCGCTCACAATCATCAGCAACGGTTTCAAAGAAGTGCAGCATTACAAATTCGCCCATTCCGGCCTGGCAGACTGCTTTGCATATATACTGATCAGCGAAGAAGTGGGAGTTAACAAGCCGCAACCGGGCATTTTTGAGAAAGCATTGGAGCTGAACGGCGTTCGTGCCGACGAAGCAATCATGATAGGTGACAGCCTAACCAGCGACATTGCCGGAGCAAAGAATGCCGGGATAGATACCATATGGGTTCATCCCGAGGGAGATGTGGCAGACATCCGTGAAATAATGAATATACTATGACATTTTGGCAGTTGCAGGAGTCGTGGCATAGCTTTTGAACAATCACAACTGAATAAATAATTGTATTATGAGCAAAGAAAACGAAGAAATAAAAGACGAAAACCTGGAAACCCCGGAAACTCAGGAAGCTCCGGGATCCCAGGAACCCACCGAGCCTACAGCCGAAGAACAGTTAGCCGAGGCCAAACAGCATATAGAGGAACTGGAAGACAAGAACCTGCGTATGATGGCTGAGTTTGACAACTATCGTCGTCGTACCAACAAGGAGAAACTTGAACTCATGGCAACAGCCGGCGAGCGTATCTTCAAGGAAATGCTTCCCCTCATCGATGATTTCGAGCGCGCCATAGATGCTATGGACAAAACCGATGATATCGACTCCGTCCGTGAGGGAATCCGTCTTATTCAGCAGAAGTTCCTCTCTTTCCTTGACAAACAGGATATACATGCCATCGAGACTGAAAAAGCGGACTTTAACACCGATGAGCATGAGGCGGTAACAACTTTCGCGGCAGGCGAGGACAAAAAAGGCAAAGTGATTGATTGTACCCAAAAGGGATATAAACTGGGTGATAAGGTTATCCGCTTTGCCAAAGTAGTGGTAGGAGAATAAACCTGAAACAAGTAAGACTATGGCAGAAAAACGTGATTATTACGAAGTGCTGGGTGTCGAGAAGACCGCCAGTGCTGAAGAGATAAAGAAGGCTTACCGCAAGAAAGCCATCCAATACCACCCTGATAAAAACCCCGGCGACAAAGAAGCCGAGGAGAAATTCAAGGAGGCGGCAGAGGCGTACGAGGTGCTTTCCGACCCGCAGAAACGTCAGCGTTACGACCAGTTCGGCCATGCCGGCATGCAGGGCGGCGGATTCCAAAGCGGAGGTATGTCGATGGAGGATATCTTCACTCATTTCGGCGATATCTTCGGCGGAGCAGGCTTTGACCTCGGAGATTTCTTCGGGGCCGGCAGCGGCAGAAATCGCGGACCGCGTGTGCGCCGGGGCAGTGATATGCGTGTCAAAGTCCACCTTACTTTGGAGGAGATCGCCACGGGCTGCGAGAAAAAGATCAAAGTCCGCAAACTCGTTCAATGCAAGGACTGCAACGGAACAGGTTCGGCAGACGGACGTACGGAGACATGTCCGACATGCAAAGGATCGGGACGCACCGTCCGTCAGCAACGCGGTATCTTCGGAATGATGCAGGTTCAGACTGAGTGTGAGACCTGCAGCGGAGAAGGGACTGTAATCAAGAACAAATGTACGAAATGTGGCGGTCAGGGCGTCATCCGTGACGAAGAAATCATCACTATCACCATCCCTGCAGGCGTATCCGGAGGCATGCAACTTACCGTTCCCGGCAAGGGTAATGCCGCTCCTCATGGCGGCGTTAACGGCGATCTGCTGGTACTTATCGAAGAAGAGGAACACAAGGATTTCATCCGTCAGGACAGCGATTTGATTTACAACCTCTTGCTGGATATGCCGACAGCCGTACTGGGCGGACAAGTACAAATACCCACGCTTACAGGAGATGTCAAGATTACTATTACCCCGGGTACGCAGCCTGGCAAAGTGCTGCGGATGAGAGGCAAAGGTCTGCCGCGCATCGACCAGTACGGACGCAACTACGGCACAGGCGACCTGCTTATCAATGTAGGCGTTTATATCCCCGAGAAACTGAGCAAGGACGAACGCAAGTTGATTGAACAGTTGCAGAACAGTCCGAACATAGCGCCGGGAGCCGGACAAAAGAAGAGTTTCTTCCAAAACCTGTTTGGATGATGCGTAGGTGGATGTCCATAGCTCTATTCATGGTATGCCTCAGCACGATGATGGTTCGTGCCGAGGCATTTCCGCTTCTTGGCGTGGACACCACAAGTAGCGCTTTTTTTAGAGAGTGGTATCAGACGACCGACCTCGGACACTATCTTGACAACTGCAACGACTACGTCGTGTATGAGTCTGAAACCACAGGTGAATGGAACCTCGGTGATCAAAACGTCTTCTCCATTGCCGGCAATTCATTCCGCCAGAACAAATACCGTTGGAATGGTATGCGTATAGACAGCCGTACGGCTCCAGGACATACTTGGCTACACACCCAAATGGACCGCACCTCGCTATCTCTCGATTACCACGACGGCGAACTCTTCTTTACTGACGATACACTCCAACGTCAGCAAGTCCGTCTGACCGGCAATGTGGGTAATTTAGGGGGAATATCGCCCGGTACGCGCCAACTAATCAATCTCTTCCATAAATCGGCTGAAGAACGAACCATCGACTCGCGTCCGATGAGCTTGCGCAACCATGTGGTTGGTGCCGGAACGGCAGAAGTCACCTTCGCCATTCGTTCATCCGCTTCCCGCCCTTATTACCAGCATGCTTATGTGAACTATGGGCAGCGACGCATAGATGCCTTCGATCATACCGGTCTTAGCGGAATGTACACGGCTCCTTATTACACAGCCCAACTGGATGGCGAGATACCGATAAAGGCGATGAATCAGCAACTCCACTATTTCCTGGTGGCCAACGGCCGTTCGGACTATGGTTCGGAGTTTTTGTATAACGCCAATGAGGTGGCGCATCTCCAAGCCTACCAAGCAGGTGTATATAGCACGACACGCTTCGCTAACCAAGGCTCGTTAGTTGCCGGCTTGAGTTATGAACTGACAAATATGCGTCACGATACGCTCAACTTTGCCCGTAACTTGTTCGACCAAGACGGTGAGGCATTTGAACCATGGTATGCCGACGGCAGGTTGCATAGCGTGAACCTCTCAGTGCAGTACGACCAACCGCTACTGCCGTGGTTGCGTATCCATGCCGAGGGATACAACTCCATCCTCTATTTCCGTCCTACCACCACATCCTGGTCCAACGACCTCTATGCGCAGTCTTTCGTGGACACAGCACCTACTGATTTATATACCTACTATTGGCATTCGTCACCTTTTACGGCAGGTGTTTTGGAGAACGAGGCTCTTGTGATTGCAGAAAAGGATTTGGCCAAAGGGCTTAATCTGTATGCGCATGCCGGTGTCTCCTTGGATGCTATCCTCTTAGCTAACGGGCAATCGGTTGTGACACCCAACGCACTTGCGAAGATAGCAATAGACTACAGCCCTGTGTGGTGGTTCCGTTTCGGACTCTCGCTGAGTCATCACCGCATGTCCTATACGTGGGATCAGGTGAGGTATCTAAGCAATGATTACCTAAACGGCGAGATACGGTATGCCGATAATACGCTCTTGGCTACGACGGGCGGTGCGTACCATACACCCGACAAAAACCTTTGGATGCACCAGCCCTCCTATGCTGTGCTCGACTTGCCGATAGCCTTCACCTTCGGCAAGACGCGTCGCCATCAAATAGCCCTCATCAGTTCTATTCGAAAGTATTACAACCAATGGTTTACGGATTTCACGGACGGTTTGGATGCCAACATGAAGAAGGTAGATGACTGCTATTATCTGCTTGAAGGGATTAAAGACTACACGGTTACAACCCAACCGCTCCATTTAATGTCCTCCACCGTCGGTGGTCGCACACCATACTACATGTCCAACTTGATCAAATATACCTATACCGGAAAGAAATGGTTTGTGCTCCTCAGTTGGCAGAGCTATTTGATGTCCGGACTGAGCACGATGGGTAACGGTCCGTTGCATAATAATATAGGTTCGCTTTCAGAGAGTTCGGCTAATCCTAACACCTACATGGCATTGCGAGAGGGTGAACTGCCGTATCAAGGCAACTGCCGGTTGAACCAGGACAAATCGTATATTTTCCGCCTGCAAGTGACCTACAACGCGTGTAAGTATTTCTCGGTGGCGCTCAACGGCAAGTTCAAGGACGGTCAACCGTTTACAGACTTCGAGACGCGTAATGCCACGATTAACGGCCATCAGCAGATAGCCGTTATTCCGTACGATGCACGCGGTATCAATATGAATAACCAGCATTTCGGAAAACGGAAAGATGCGTTCTTTAATATAGAACTTCGAGCAACAGGCCGATGGTGGATACGCGAAGTGCCGATGTCGCTCGAAGTGCTATGCTACAACTTATACGATTTTGGAACGGAGTTAACGGAGTACACTTTCTGTCATTATGACGGATTGCCCGACCGCACAGCCATGAATCTCTGTATACCACGCGGGTTGCTGTTCACCTTCCGCATCGGTCTGGAGAAAGATGACGAATACACGAAATAAACACGGTAAAATCTTTTGGACGAGTTGTCGGATATCTTGTCTCTTATGTTTAATGAATCTCAAGAAACCGCTGACATGCGAGCTTTCGGAATGAATATGCAACGAGTCAATCTCCTTGCGATTGACCAAAAATGGACAGAACCATGCGAATAGCTTTTGATGCCAAACGAGCGTACCATAACCATCGCGGGTTAGGGAACTACAGCAGGGACGTGATCCGTCTCCTGACTACCTATGCGCCAGACGAAGAGTACATGCTCTACGCCAGCCCTACAGAGAAATATACCTTCCCTCATACCCGAACTGTCGCCCCATCCGGTCTATGGAGGCTCTGTCCTTCTCTATGGCGTAGCTTCGGGTGTGTATCTGCGCTCGAGAAGGCGGATGTCTATTGGGGGCTCTCGGGTGAACTGCCCTTCGGCATCCATCGTACCGGAGTAAAGACCATCGTCACTGTCCATGATGTTATCTTTCTTCGTTACCCGGAGTTATATAGCACTACATACCGTCGTCTCTTTACCCGTAAGATGCGTTATGCCCTGCGTGTAGCGGATGTTATTGTCGCTATTTCAGAGCAAACGAAACGGGATATTATCTCTTTCTTTAGCGTTGACGAGCATCGGATTCAAGTGGTCTATCAGGGTTGCAATAACCGTTTTCGCGAACCTGTTACGGATTCGATGGTAGCGGAGGTTAGAACACATTATAGCCTGCCTGAGCATTACCTCTTGGCAGTAGGAGCGATCGAGCCGCGCAAGAACCTAAGCCGTCTCATTGAGGCAATCCACATAGCACATATCGATATGCCGCTCATCGCCGTAGGTGGGAAGAATGCCTATGCGGAGCGGTTGGCTCAAGAAGCCCGAACACTCGGAGTGGATTTGCGTTTTCTTCACGACTTCCCGTTTGCCCTATTGCCTGCTGTCTATAAGGGCGCTGACCTCTTTTGCTATCCCTCTATCTTCGAGGGGTTCGGTATTCCCATCCTGGAGGCTATGTGTGTCGGCACGCCGGTACTGACTTCTACCGGCAGTTGTTTTAACGAGACAGGCGGTGGTGCCGCGCTATATGCCAATCCGCTCCTGCCTGAGGAGATAGGCCGGCAGTTGAAGACTATTCTCGACAGCGAGGAGCTCCGCGAAACCATGCGTGCCAAGGGCAAAGAACAGGCAGAGAAATTTACAGATGAGAAAGTGGCTAACCATTTAATACAAGTGTACCGAAGCTTATGCGCATCTTAATCGATTTATCCATTCTTAAAAACCTCAATTGCGGCTTGGGGCAAGTGGCACTCAACTATGGGTATTATTTCCGAGACCTGTATCAACCTGTAGAAGGAGAAGAGATTTACTTGTTAGTGCCGAAGGCATTCATAGGCGCGTTCGGTAACCATGTGCATTACATCTCGGCCCATAAGATATACCGTGTTATGCCATGGTTGATAGGCAAGCGGTTTGATGTATGGCACGCTATTCACCAACTCTCGCGGTATAAACCCTTTGCCCGTCATTATATACTGACTATCCATGATTTCAATTTTATCTATGAGAAACAGGGCAAGCGTGTAGATGCTTATCTGAATAAAATTCAGGCTAAAGAAAATAGCGCAGACGTGATTACCGCTATCTCGCAATTTACCAAGGAAGAAATCCTACGACATACGCATGTAGAGAAACCTATACAGGTGATTTATAACGGGATAGAGAGAATAGACCTGTTGCAGGAAGAGGAGATGCCGGAGGTAAAAACACCGTACATTTTCTCAATAGGGGAAATCAAACCAAAGAAGAATTTCCATGTGTTGGTAGAAATGATGCGCTTCTTGCCGGATAAGCAACTCTATATAGCAGGCAACAACAACACCCTTTATGCACAAGAGATTGAACAACTTATCACCCGATATAACCTGACTAATGTACATCTTTTAGGTATCGTTTCTACAGCACAAAAGGTATGGCTATACAGGCATTGCGAGGCATTTGTGTTCCCTTCTCTTTTTGAGGGATTTGGTCTTCCTGTTGTGGAAGCCATGCTATTCCGCAAACCCGTGATTTGTTCCCGTAAAACGAGTCTGAGTGAGATAGGAAGTGAGTATGTGTCGTATTTCGAAGACACCTATCCCGCCCAACAGTCCGCTATACAGATACAAAGGACTATTGCTCATGCTACTCCCGAGGCTTTGGAAAAGGCATACCAATATGCCCTCTCTTTTTCCTGGAAGCAACATATGGAATCTTACTTGGCTATCTACCGTTCACTCGATGAGGAGGGTAAGGTATCTGTATAAACGGAATAGATCTTTTGGGTAAAAGCTGTATAGCCGAACTCGTGTTCAAACCGTTTCCGGGCTGCTTCGCCCATTTGTCGGGCTTCTTTCTCGTTGTTAATCATCCGCTCAATCATCTCACTCCATAACGCCCATTTGCCGGGAGGCAGCAGAATAGCCTCCTTGCCGTTTGTGACGAACTCCGGCTGTGACCCGTTATCCGATGCAATGACGGCAGAACCGACAGCCATGTGTTCTAATAACGCCAAAGAAGCCGCCTCTGGTACAAGGGAAGGTAAAACACCTACGAGGCATTGTTCTATCAATGATTTGCAGTCGGTGCGGAAACCAAGATACAGGATGTAACCTTTAAGACGTGAGTGATACATGAGTCTCTCTAACTCATTTTTGGATTCCGAGGCTGTCTGACCAGCCAAAATGATAGTGTAAGTCCCTTTAAAAACAGGCTCTATAGCCTGTAGTAGTTGTAATATTCCTTTTTCCGGACATATCCGTCCGTGGTATAATACCATAGGAAGTGAAGGATCAATATTGTATTGCTCCCGAAGCGAAATCGTTTCCGCCTTCTTATCCGGGATACGAATACTATTAGGTACGATATGTATCGACCGGAAGGCTTGCCTTACAGGAACCTGGCTCAGGAATGCGTCTGCAGCGCACTGCGATACAAAGATCATAGCATCTATCTGACGATACACCCAAAGCCACGAAGCTTTATGTTTCGCTGGACCGATAATATGACGCGTAGCGATTAAACGAATCTGTCGTCGGCAGAAACACTTGGCATAAGCGCATAGGAAAAAGTCCTTCATCTCATGCATATGCAGTATATCTGCCTGCTCCCGCTCTATAATCCGCGCTAAACGGTATGCCTCAAGATAGGAGAATTTCCCGTTCTTCGTTTTCGGATGCAGCGTATAAACATGCCCTATTTGTTCCCATCGTTCAATGAGTTTCGTCGGTGTATCGGGTTGACATACGAATACCGTACGGACGTTATACTGGGTTCGCATTGTTTTGGCGAGGTCAAAAACATACTGCTCTCCGCCGCCCCAGAAAGGGGATGCTATGTACTGTAATACTACCATTATGTTCTATGCCGCCAGAAGCGCCTCCAATATCGGAGAGTTAAGCGAACACATTGTTGCTCGTCCCATCCGCGTGCCCGGGCGTACTCCTGCGCCAGCAGGGTGAAAAAGTCCTCTTGACCCCATAGCCTGCAGAAATTACGGCAGGCATTGTCTATACTTACTGCATAACCAAATTGCATTCGGTTGACATCTACTATCTCGAACGAAACGGAACCATCAGGTTGCCTGTCAAACAAGATATTTCCCGGTGAATAATCCTTATGCAAAATGCCTTTCTCATGCATCTTAGCCGTGAATAGGGCAAAGGTACATACGATATCTTCATATCCGGCTAAAGGATGATGGCGGAACTCATAGAAATCGCGTGTGAGGACGCTGCGGAGACTCACCAGGTACGACTCGCTGAGCAATCCTCGATGAAAAACCAGTATATATCCTATTACCTCCGGTGTACCGATACCTGCTTGCCGGAGACGCAAAGCGTTCTCGTAGGCTCGTACGGCTTTTGGAGCACGCAGGAAGGAGTATATCCATCGGTTCAACGACCGCGGTGCATGGAATCGCTTTACGCAATATTCCTTCCCGTCAGGCGCAGTCATCAGTCGTATCTGATTGCGTGCATCGTAAATCACCTCGCCTTCATGTGCAAAGCGCTCGGGAAGGGTTGTTATCCATTCCCGCAACACTTCATATGTCGGGTTAATGACAATCTTCATTCCTCTCCGTTACTTTCCGTACAATATTTTCCGATGCAATTTTCATACATCGG
The DNA here is from genome assembly GCA_017478725.1 of Paludibacteraceae bacterium. Classification (GTDB taxonomy): domain Bacteria; phylum Bacteroidota; class Bacteroidia; order Bacteroidales; family Paludibacteraceae; genus Colicola. The sequence goes on along the minus strand of JAFVDD010000020.1, from coordinate 12,443 downwards.
TAATCGCCGTATTTACATCTCCGCTCACCATATATGGAACATGGCCGGCAATCTAAATCGTCGCGTTTAACGCAATCTTCTATGCGTTGACCGAATCCCAGAAAACCTGCTTTTGGGTCGGTCGCCCCCCAAACCGATACTACGCGCAATCCCACCAACGACGCCAGATGCATATTAGCGCTGTCCATACTTATCATCACACGCAACCCGCGCATGATTTCCAATTCCTCCGCCAAACTGTATTTGCCGGCGATGGACTCTACACCCTTATACTTCTTTGCCCATCCGTCTAATATCTCCTGCTCTTTCTGCCCCCCTCCGAAGAGCACTACTTTCTCATTTCTCTCACTTTTGCCACCTCTCTCATTTCTCTCACTCAGTATCCTTACCACTTCTTCCATCCGTTCAATAGGATAAACCTTCCCGCAGTGGGCGGCAAATGGGGCTATGCCGATACCTTCTTCCTGTTCGTTTCGGAGCTTCATGCAGGGCGCATCGGGGGCATATACTGTCAATCCTAGACTTTGTAACACATGAGCATAGCGTAATATGTTTGTTTTCAGCGGTTTATGTGCTATTTTATGCGTAAGCAAAAACTTGCTTATTCGCCCTTTATGAATCGTTGCCACACGTGCTCCGCGCAATCGCATAACCATCCGTATATACATACTCCGCCATACACCATGCATATCTGCTACGGCATCATATCGTCCCAAACCGGCAACAATCTCCCGGAGTGATAACCTATGTACATCAACGCCATGGAAACAAACATTCTCCGGCATATTGGCAAACAAATCAGCCATACGTTCCTGCGAGAGCATGGTGATTTCTATCTCAGGGTGTTGCTCTGCCAGTGCCCGCACTACCGGCACGAGCATAGCCACATCGCCTAATGCGGAAAATCGTATGACCAATAGTCGTTTCATCACTTCAGCTGATTACTTCTTGCCGTAGAGAATCGGATTGAGCGTCGGGTCATTATACATCTTCATTTGCCGATATACCTTCATGATGCGTGCGCCCGATGCGTAGTCCTCTAACAACTGCCCGATAGAGGTAGTCATGTCGGATAACTGCTCTTTGAGTACAGCCATTTTGGCTACGCATTTATCGTGTTGCTCTTTGCTCACGTCTGTGCGGTCCACTTGTTCCTGCATATGCCAAAGCTTGACATGCAAGATGCTCAACCGATCAATTGCCCATGCCGGACTCTCGGTATTGATACGTGCGTCCGGCTGAGGCTGAACATTGTGATAGAGTTCCCAAAAATAACTGTCAATCCGCTCTACCAGATCAGTGCGGTCCTGATTACTGCGGTCAATCCTGCGCTTTAGCGTTAATGCCTCTACAGGGTTGATATTCGGGTCCCGGATGATGTCCTCTAAATGCCATTGAACGGTGTCAATCCAGTTTTTCAGATACAGGTCATGCTCAATAGTTCCGGATTGATACGGATTTTGGATAGGCGCATCGACATTATCTGTTCGGTGATATTCCTTGACGGCTTGTGCGAAAATGTGGTTGCTTGTTTCTACAAAATTCATATTTACCATGATGTAATTAGTCCTTGTTTGCGGATGGTGACCATCGCGCCAAATGCGTTGCCATACTGGGTTCCGAAATCGCCGCCGAGGCTTAAACCGAATTCCAGGTTCCATGCCTGCGGCACAATTTTCTTGACTTCCAAAAGTACGGCGGTGTTTGCACTCTCTGTCCGTTTCTGATAGGTACCCAAATTATAGGCATGGGTGCATTGTACGCGATAGCGAAAACCATATATGTCGCCTTTCATTCCCAAGTTTCCGCCTATCACGCGGTTGTTATCAGGAGTGCATACAGACATACCCAAGAGCCGTCCGTAATAGGTCCAGCCCTGTGGATAAGAACTGTTGTTATAATAATTGTCTCTGCCGCCAAATACCATTCCGTCGCGGTCATGCCACGGACCGGACTGATCTGTTGTGTTGAAAAACTCTATCGTCATCCCGCGAATAAAACGCCAATGATCCTGTACGGCAGAGATTCCCCATAACCCGTCTTTTGAGTTCTGGCCTCTGCCTATCCATCGCGGTCGCCCGTCTTCCTGTATGTCCTGCCAATAGATATCCACGTGCCATCGGTCGCCCTTGGCTGTAATACAGAGGGTCTGACTGAGCATGTGATTTCCCTGTGTGTTCAATTGGTCGCTGCGGGTAGTGCCTCCCTGACGGGCTAAGAATATATTTTTATATGAATTCAAGTCATTTCCCAGATCTCCGTATTGAGAGGAATAACCTCCCCATTGTGCCGCGTGGTGAAACTCATAATAGATATTCACGGGAAGTTTGCCACCCAATCGGCCTCCTATATATTTATGATGGAACAATGTTCCTTTTACAACCTTGGAATTATCGGCTAACCATCCGTGGGTCAATCCGCCCCGGATTTCTACATAACCATATAGTCCGGGAAATGCCGTCCAGCGGTCTATCCCGATACTGATACGCGGCATAGGATGAGCGTTATTGGAAATAAGCAGACCTCCGACAGATAATTCCTCATCTCCGGGAGTGAAAGACATAGGATGAATACCGGCGGTGATGTCCACAATGTATAAGCGTGTATGTGCATATAGTTGCTTGAAATAGCCGGTGGTTTCCGTCTGTCCGGCTCCGGGCTGACCTCCACCGAAGCGGCCGCTTAATTCTACACCAAAATCATAGTCAAACCAGCGGTTCGGACGCGAGGCGGGTTTGATAACACCGGCAGAGAAGGTGCCTGCATATGGCTGCAAAGAGATGTCCCCGTATGCATTGCGCCAAAAGAGTGCCGGAGCTTGTTTGCCGGAGGATGCATGAGCTTCAATTCCGGCAACGATGAAAAGACTGTCGCGGCAGGAGTCTGGCTCTGCCATCGGCAACGGCCACCAATCCCAGGCAGCTATGCGAAGGGAAACAAACAACAATAATATGACAGCGGCGGTTCTATTCAATGCAGTATAGTTTGTTGATGGTTCGGCCTTTTTCGTTTTCTCCCAGGCCGAAATAGACTTTCCCGTTGATGGTAAATGCAATCTGGTTTTCCGCTCTGCCACAGGGCATAGTACCGCATCGAGTCCATTGATCGTCGTGAGTGTCGTAGCGGTATATATCTGCCAGTACTTCTCCGCCTGTGAGCTCTCCGGCGAAATATCGCCCTCCGAACGCATAGATATAATTGCCGGATGTACTGCAAGCACTGAACGCCCTTCCTTTAGCCGGCAGATTGCTTCGGCGTGTCCATTGATCGGTTTCCAGATCCATCTCAAACCACTGGTTCTGGTTGGCAGTGTTGTTGCCTAAACCGAAAAAGGTCTTTCCGTTCGTTTGTGCACCTATGCCGCAGAATACCGCTTTGGCGCGTCGGTGATTATCTGCTACGAAATGCCATGTGTCGTTAGTGGTGTCATAATAGGTGATATCGCGTGTAAAGCAATCCGTACTGCCGTAAATTACATAAATACGGTTTCCTATGACAAATGTGGTAGGTGCTATAGTACTTCTGCGTTCATATTTGCTTAGTGCCTGCCAGCAGTCATCTTCAGGTGTATATCGCCACCAATCATACAAGTATGTGTCCTCGGTGTACACACCGCTTCGCGCGTGTCCTAATCCGATATACAGAACCCCGTTGCAATTTGCGATGGCAGCTTTCACGCGTGTCTGGCCGGGACAATCACTTAACTTTGTCCATGAGTCAGTAGCCGCCTCATATTGCCATAGGCTATTGGTGTAATTGCCTGCACTGTCCCTTCCTGCGAATATGTATGCCTTGCCGTCCAATACAGCCGCGCAAGCACTTGCAATGCCGTTTCCCGGCATCGGACTGCACTCGCTGATAACCGGTTGCATTTCCGGTACGTTTGCACATGCACACATTGCTGCCGTCAGCAATAATACTATATATTTTTTACTTTTCAATTTTCAACTGCTTTCGTTTTCCTCTTCAACTCAAAATCCCGTCCCAGATAGTTTTGCCTTACTATGGGGTTTGCCGCTAACTCCTCCGGCGTGCCGTGGAAAAGGATTTTTCCTTCAAACAGCAGGTATGCGCGGTCGGTAATCATCAGTGTCTCATCCACGTTGTGGTCGGTGATGAGGATACCGATGTTCTTGTCTTTGAGACGCCATACGACATCCTGTATCTCCTGCACGGCAATAGGATCCACGCCCGCAAACGGCTCATCCAGCATCACGAACTTCGGTTCGATAGCCAGGCAACGTGCTATCTCCGTTCGCCGCCGTTCGCCGCCGCTGAGACGGTCGCCAAGGTTATGCCGCACGTGTTCGAGATTGAACTCTTTGATGAGTTGCTCCAGTTTCTCCGCCTGATAGGCTTTGTCAAACTTGGTCAGCTCCAATACTGACCGCAGGTTGTCCTCCACACTCATTTTGCGGAACACGCTTGCTTCCTGCGGCAGATAGCCGATACCCATTTGTGCGCGGCGGTACATAGGAAAACCTGTGATGTCCTGGTCGTTCAGAAATATCTTACCATGGTTGGCACTCACCAGACCGGTGGTCATATAGAACGTAGTTGTTTTGCCGGCTCCGTTGGGTCCCAGCAAACCGACAATCTCGCCTTGCTCCAACTGAATGGACACATCGTCCACCACGGTACGTTTGCCGTATTTCTTTACCAGATGTTCTGTTCTTAGTCTATCCATAACGCTACGGGGCAATGGTCCGAATGAACGGCTTCTGTTAAAATCTTTCCATCCGCTAATCTGTCTCTCAGCGTTTCGCTTACCCACAGGTAATCAATACGCCATCCTACGTTACGTGCCCTGGCACCTGCGCGCCAGCTCCACCAGCTGTACCGCTCGGGGCTTTGGTCGAACACGCGGAAGGAATCTACTAATCCGCTTGCCTCCCACCTATCCATCCATTCGCGTTCTTCAGGCAGGAATCCCGAAACACCGATCTGCCGCTCGGGGTGGTTGATATCAATAGGCTTGTGGCAGATGTTGTAATCGCCGCAGACAATAATATTCGGCCGCTCTTTGCGGAGCTCGGTAATCCAGATGAGGAAATCCTCGAGAAACTCCATCTTGAACGCTTGCCGTTCGTCGCCGGTTGTGCCGCTGGGGATATAGGCATCGATGATTGTCAGCTCGCCGAAATCCACCCGCAAAACCCGTCCCTCGCGGTCGTATTTGGGGATGCCCATGCCTGCAACAACTTTGTCCGGCTCGTTTTTGGTGAAGATGCACACGCCGGAATAACCTTTCTTCTCCGCCGAGTGAATATAACTGCGGTAGCCCAGTTCCTGCATAGCCATGACGTCAATCTGTTCCGGTTGCGCCTTGCTCTCCTGGATACAGAATACATCGGGATTCTCCGTCTGCAACCAGTCGAGCAGCCCTTTGCCGATGGCCGAGCGTATTCCGTTTAAATTATAACTGATGATTTTCATAATGCTATTATTCGTCCGTTCAAATCATAGGTAATGCCGTTGCGGATAATCAGAACCTTCCCGTTGCGCAGAATCCGTATAGCGGAGGTGCCTGTAGTAGTCTGCTCAACCGATTGAGGCGATCCTCCGAGGTAATCAAACAGCACAGTTCCGTTGCTTAGCAGTTGTATATTGGTGATCTCGTGTCCGGCGAACGCCGTCCATTCGGTAGCTCCGGCAGGGAATGCGTCTCCGGCTTTGCCGAAATAACCTGCATCATATGTTTCGGGATCATCAGAGTATGCCGGGGCTGAACCGTCAGCCTCCAGAATATCCACTCCCATGGAACCGGCAGTAGCGTTGACGGAGTTGTTCTGCCATTTGGACCGGCTGTATCTGATCCGGCTGATCAGCATGCCGGAACCGGGAATATATGCATCCCATCCTTCTTTCTTTCTTACCTCCAGCAGGTAAAACTCCGTGGGGTTCGGGTTCCACCCGACGAGGTTATGCGCTCTGGACGAAAGGATCAACGATTCTCCTCCGTTTTCATTGATAGGACTGAGTTCGACCGTCTCGGCTGCCGTGAGTGCGCGCGGAGTGAGCCAGCCCATATAGAACCGCTCGTAGGCTGAATAGGCGGGAGGCGTGTTTCCGTCGTTGTTGTAGGGGCCGTAGTCCATGATATCCCATTGCCCGAGCGTTTTATGCGTGCCGTCGCCTACGATGTATAAATCCGGCAATCCCAGTACATGGCTGAACTCGTGGCAGAAAGTGCCTATGCCGTCGTACTTCTTGCTGAAATTATTGAGCTCGTTGCCGCATGCATAACGGCTCACATATTTGTTGTCAACCTGATAATAGGTGTAGGATTGATGAGGCCAGATAGTGGAATCACCGCCTCCGTCCGCTTCGCCGTAGCCTGCGTAGATGATATATACAAAATCAACATATCCGTCTCCGTCGTTGTCATACAGGGTGAAATCAACGTCAAACTCCGTGTCCGCCAGCTGGCATGCTTCGTTGATCATTTGTCCAGCACGTTTGTCGTTGCCTTGTGCGTTGTTTTCGCCGTAGTAGGAAGCATTGTTCTTCAGCGTGACAGGCCCCACTACGTCAAACACAGGGTTGTATTGTCCGTAGCTCTGGTCCTGAAAATATTTGCGTGCGCTGCCGGATGATGTAATGCGGCGGCGCCGTCCGTCCTGCATAAACGTGTAGCTCCGGCTGAAGTTCTGTCCGTTGAGCATGCTGTCGATAGTGGCGACAGGAGTGGTGAAACCGAGGTCCGCGAAATTGACGAGAATGAGCAATCCCCGCGGGGCGGGATTAGGCTGGTCGCCTATGGCTCCGGTCTGTTGCGGGGCACGGCGGATAGCGGCCGTCTCTGCTTTCTGCTTCAGTTTCTCACTTTTCATTTCTTCGCTCAACGGTAGCAGCGTGGCTTCATCCAGCCATTGCCCGTCTGCATCAGTCATATAGTGGAAATGCTCGTTGCCGTGCAGATAGACTGTTTGTTCGCTGCCGTCTGCCGCGATCCGTGTGATAGGACCCCGGTAGGCGGGCTTGGCTGTTATGTATAGCGCGAGATAGCAGAGAAATATGGTAACGATGGATTTTCTCATATCTTCTTGACGCCGTGTTTGTCCAGCCATCTTTGCTCGCAACGTTTGCGGTCTGCGGCGTTGTGCGCTTTGCGGCAACTGCGTACTGCATTGCCGTTCTTCTTCAACCGGGCATAGCGGAGCCATCCTTTTTTGTCTTCCATGATCTGCCATCCGTCTTCTGTCATGGCCCAATGCATGTGTTCGTCGCCACGCAGGAACGTACGCAGGATATATCCGTTCGGCTGTTCGCGTTCAATCAGTCCGCGGTAGGCGGGCATGTTGTGCCGCTCGGGGATTGCTTTTTCCTCTGCTTGTGCTGTTGTTCCTACAGTCATTATGGCCAATAAAGCCATTATCCAAATCTTTTTCATCATATACTGGCTTGTTTTATTTTCTTGAACAAATCGCTTGCGAATACGAAATCATTCAGTGCTTCGTTGTCGCTTGTGAACACATCGTGGCGGCTGCCCTGCCACTCTTTCTTGCCGCCTTTGAGAAAGACGATATTGTCGCCGATTTCCATAATGGAGTTCATGTCATGGCTGTTGACAATGGTGCAGATGTTGTATTCGCGTGTGATATCCTGTATCAGGGCGTCAATCACCAGGCTGGTCTTCGGGTCCAGACCTGAGTTGGGTTCGTCGCAAAACAGGTATCTCGGCTCCAGCACAATCGCGCGTGCAATAGCTACTCGTTTTTGCTGGCCGCCGGATATCTCGCTGGGCATCAGGTGCCATACGCGCTCAGGCATCTCTACGCGCCTCAGGCAGAACTCCGCGCGTGCCTGCATCTGGGCCTGGGTCTGGTGAGCGAACATCTCCATAGGAAAGAGCACGTTCTCCATGACAGTCATGCTGTCGAACAACGCCGAGCCCTGAAACAGCATTCCCACCTCGCGGTGGAGGGCACGGATCTCTTTCTCCTTCATCTGTGCCAGATCGCGCCCGTCGTACAGTATTTGTCCGCTATCCACCGAGTGCAGGCCTATCAGGCTTTTCATCAGCACCGTCTTTCCCGAACCGGACTGACCGATTATCATATTCACTTCGCCGTCGCGCAGCGTAGCACTGACGTGATCCAGCACCACGTTTCCGTCAAACGATTTAACGATGTCTTTTACTTCTATCATTGTGATTTTTGACTTTACTTTCGCCATCAGCCGTCAGCCAGGTCAGACCTGCGTCAGACATTCGTCCATTCGCCATTAACCTTCCGACGGCTGACTTCTGACTTAAAACTTATAACCTATATAGTAACTCAGTCCCCATGCCATCGTGTCGTAATGACCGTAGCCGGGTATGTATAGCGGTACCGTCAATGCCTCTACACGGTCGGTCGGCACGGCGCGGGTGAAGAGAAACCGTATTCTTCCCATCCATCCCATCGTCAGGCCTTTATATACATCCACCTGGCATCCTGCTACCACTTCTCCCCAGCAATCCGCCCGAACGCCGTTGTAGGTCACTGCCGGACTGTTGCTGTTCTCCTGACTCATCTGCTGGACGGCTGTACCCAGGCGGACGCCTACCAGCAACGCGTGGGGGGATGTAGCGGCGCTTTTCTTGAGCGGATTGATATCCAGTCCCACGCGGATGAATCCTCCCTGACCGCGGTAATGGAGCGAGTCGCCTCTTATCTGTTCGCCACGTGAAGGGTTGGCGGAGGTGGCAGGCAGTGTGCCGGCGTAGCCGGCTTCAAAAGTAGGGTAGAGACGGTTGATGAGCCGCCAGTTCATGCCCAACTCATAGTGCTGGATCTGTCCTTTGCTGATACCTAATGCCAGCGCCGTAGCACCCACATCCAGTTTGATACTCATGCCCTGATACACCGGCGTTGCTTGCGCTGAATCCGCCGCTGCCTCTTGGGCTGAGAGACACAATGGACACAATACAACGGCCAAAAGACATAAACCTGTCAGTCTCCGCCATCTGCTATGTTCCCTTCGTACATTCACCTTTTGACATTACTTTTGCCATCAGCCGTCAGCCATCAGCCGTCAGCTTTTGACTTTTGACTTTCATCCATTCGCCATTACATCAGCGTTTTGACCTCCTTTTTCAGTTCCTCCATCGCCACTTCGTTGGGCGTGGTGCCGTTCTCCGCGTAGGCGGTGAGCAGCGTCTTGGCGTAGTCCATGGTGGTGGCGCCTTGGGGCATCTTGGAGGCTATGCCTACTACGAACGCCGCCATCTCGTCGCGCGAATGGATGATGTGGCTCCATACCTCGTCGCTCACGTAGATCTGCTGGCTTTGGTTGTGGTCAAACTCCGCGCGGATGGTTTGCAACAGGTATTGCTGCATCTGTCCGATACTCCAGCTGCTCATCGCTTCGGGCTCTTTGGCGCGCAGCTCCATGATCAGGTGCTCCGGCGTTGTGCGTTCCAGCAGCAGCGCCAGCCGCTCATAGGCGCGGAGACGGATAGGCGAAACCGTTTTCTGACTCTCACGCTTGAGGTCCCACTGACGTTTCTTCTCCTCGTTGCGGAACTGCGAGTACTGGATCATCCAGAAGCCGAAGATGACCACCGCTACGGCGAAAATAAGCAGCAATATAGTTGTAGTATTACTCATAACGAATCTATTTTGCGTGCAAAGGTACACAAAAAAAATGACATATGCAAGCATATGCCATTGATTTTAGAGTTTTTTACCGAAAGTTTGAGTTTTCGGTGTGCCTGTACGTTTTTAGCGGATCATGTCGTCGCCGAAGAAGGGCTGCAGCGCAGCGGGGATGCGGATCCCTTCGGGCGTCTGGTTGTTCTCGAGGAGTGCCGCCACGATACGCGGCAGGGCGAGTGCCGAACCGTTCAGCGTGTGGCAGAGCGTCACTTTCTTGTCCTCGGCGCGGCGGTAACGGCACTTGAGGCGGTTAGCCTGATAGGTGTCGAAATTACTCGTCGAGCTGACTTCGAGCCAGCGGTGCTGTGCCTCGCTATATACCTCAAAGTCATAGCAGAGCGCCGCGGTGAACGACATGTCTCCGCCGGAGAGGCGGAGGATGCGGTACGGCAGTTCCAGTTTCTGGAGCAATCCCTCTACGTGGGCAAGCATCTCTTTGTGACTCGCATCGGAGTGCTCGGGCGTGTCGATGCGCACAATCTCGATTTTCGAGAACTCATGCAGACGGTTCAGTCCGCGCACATCCTTGCCGTACGAGCCTGCCTCGCGGCGGAAGCACTCGGTGTAAGCGCAGTTCTTGATAGGCAGCTCTTTCTCGTCGATGATGACATCGCGGTAGAGGTTGGTCAGCGGCACTTCGGCTGTAGGAATGAGGTAGAGGTCATCCACCTCGCAGTGGTACATCTGACCCTCTTTGTCGGGCAGCTGGCCTGTGCCGTAGCCCGAAGCGGCGTTGACCACTGTCGGCGGCATGATCTCCGTGTAGCCGGCTTTGTTGGCCTCGGCAAGGAAGAAATTGATGAGTGCGCGCTGGAGGCGTGCGCCCTGACCGATATACACCGGGAATCCGGCGCCGCTGATCTTCACGCCCAGGTCAAAATCAATGAGGTTGTATTTCTTCGCCAGCTCCCAGTGAGGGGCGAGCGGCTCGCCACCCGAACATTTCGTTAGGCGGTCGTCTGCTATTGCCTCGTCAGTGGCGGTGTCCCAGTCGCGGAGAGCCACTGCGCCGTTCTTGGCGATAGCGTCTATCATCGGCTGGTTGGGCCAGTTGCCGATGGTCACGGCGAGGTTGTCCTCCGCGCTCGCGCCTTCGGGAACGATGTCGTACGGCACGTTGGGAATAGTCAGCAGCAGTTTGGTTTGCGCCTCTTCCGCCTCTTTCATTCGTACATCGTATATCGCTAAATCGTCCTTCAGTTTGCCCGTCTGCGCTTTGGCAGCCTCGGCTTCCTCGCGTTTGCCTTGCGCCATCAGCTGACCGATCGACTTGCTTATTTTATTCATCTCTGCCGCTGCGGCGTCTTTCTGCTGCTGCGCGGACTTGCGCTCTCCGTCAAGACGAAGCACCTCGTCTATCACCTCTGCGGCGCCGGCGAAGTGTTTCTTCTCCAAGCCGGCTATGATGCGGGCTTTATCGTCATAGATTTGTTTTAATGTAAGCATTGTATCTTGTTGTTTGGTTAACTTAGTTGGCTAGCCGGCTAGTTGACTAGACGACTAGTAAAATAATGAAAAATCTCCCACCTGAGCCGAAGCCTCGGTAGGAGATTTTCTTGGGTCTCTCCGCCGATTAAGCTTCAACTTCCACCGGCTGGATGGAGACGTACGATTTGTTGTCGCGTTTCTTGCGGAACGTAACGATGCCGTCGCAAAGTGCGAACAAGGTGTGGTCGCTGCCCATACCCATGTTTTCACCAGGGTTGTGGACTGTGCCACGCTGACGTACGATGATGTTACCTGCCTTAGCGAACTGACCACCAAAGATCTTCACGCCCAGGCGTTTGCTTTCTGATTCACGGCCGTTCTTCGAACTACCGACACCTTTCTTGTGAGCCATACTCTGTTGTCCTTTCTTTTAAGCAATAACAATCTCTTTAACTACTACGTTGGTCAGATCCTGACGGTGACCGTTCAGCTTGCGGAAGCCTTTGCGGCGTTTCTTATGGAAAACAAGGATTTTCTCGCCGCGAGCCTCGTTGTCGAGTACTTCGCAAACCACTTTTGCGCCCTTTACATAAGGTGCGCCTACTTTTACTTTGCCCTCGTTGTCAATCAACAGGACGTTCTCAAACTCAACCGTCGCACCTTTCTCCAGATCGGCGATGCGGTTGATGAAGAGTTTTTTGCCGGCCTCTACTTTGAATTGCTGGCCTTTCATTTCTACAACTGCGTACATTGTATGTTGTTTTGGGCTTTCAGCTTTCAGTATTCAGCTTTCAGCTTTCAAACTGATTTCTAATGGCTGACTTCTGACTTCTGACGGCTGATAGCTGTTACTGCGGTGCGGCGATTACCAATGTCCTGTGCGCTGCTGTCGTACGACTCATACGCTGCGGGGTAATACTTATTCTGGCCTTTCCGTATAAATATTGCTTTTTCCGCCGAATGGCACAATGGGTGTCGAGCCTCTCGACCGACAAAAAAGCGTGCAAAGGTACAACAATTTTTTGACATGACCAAATATTTCGTGTTTTTTTTTTCGAAAATATGTATTTTATCACTCGTGTTCCATAAAAATTAGACAAAAACCAAGATAAACCCTTTGCGTGCTTTAGATGCTGAAGCATCCTGCACAAATAGCTACTAAAACCTGCTTATAAGCAAGCTTACAGACAGCTTTTACTACCAATTTGTACAACTCTACGAGTATAAAGCACACAAAGACATAAACGAACTATATTAAAAAAGTGATAAAAAATTACCTTTTTAAGCTAAAGATGATACATATCCATCTATATAGGGTCGATTTTGAGTAACAACAGCAAACGCCTGTCGGATAAGTTTGTTAGCGATAGCAAT
>JAFVDD010000019.1 GCA_017478725.1 Paludibacteraceae bacterium | reverse complement strand
GCAGAACAAAATGCATTACTCCATTCATCAGCATACAGCAGCTGAACTGATTTACGAACGCGCCGATGCCGAAAAAGAGCATATGGGACTGACTTCTTGGGAAGGAGCCCCTAACGGGAAGATACATCGCTACGATGTGGTTGTGGCGAAGAACTATCTTACGGAAGACGAGCTGCAGCAATTGGCGCGTATAGTCTCTGCATATTTGGATTTTGCAGAAATGCAGGCAATCCGGCATATACCGATGACAATGGCAGATTGGGAAGAAAGACTAAACGGATTCCTCAAATTGTGGGATAGAGATATTTTGCAAGACAACGGCAAGATTTCAGCCGAATTGGCACAGATAAAAGCAGAGTCCGAGTTTGAGAAATACCGCGTCATCCAAGACCGCCTGTATCAATCGGACTTTGATCTCTTTGCATTACCTGATCTGCCTACAGAAGAACAGAAAGAGTAATTTTTGACTAATGTAAATGACATACGAAGACTACATAGCACAACAGCAGCAGGCAATGGATGAGGGGCTGCAAGATGATTCCTGCTTCATCGCCGATGTACCCGAGTGCCAGTTTGTAAGAGGACACTGATATGGCTCAAAAGATATACCCACATACGAAAAGACCGGGATTTCTGCTTGGCTGCATCGACTTTTGCACGGCGGGTCTGTTCTTCTTGTTGTACATGCCATTAGGTGGGCTTCAGGACGAATTGGAACAGATACTCGGGCACAAGGTGCAACCATACTGGGTAGCATATTTATGGGGTATCCCCACAGCCTTTATCTACACGCTTGTTTGGATGGCACGCATCGCGGAGGAACTCAAGGAAAAAGCGATTGAACTGGGCATCGAAGGGCCGTACACCTCGTGGTGGCACATGTTCGGGTGGAATACGTTTGGCGTGCTGCTTTTCGGTCCGGCCATTGCAACCCATCGCTTTTTTGACACGGTCAATAAGATAGAGCGGAGACTGAATAAAAACGTGTGTACAATCGATTAAATTTAATTAACATCAATATGGAAGAAGTACAAAAATACCTGAAGATTGTTTTTCAAGTGCTGCTGGGTCTGTTTATGACCTACGCAGGTATCACGCACCTAACGATTGCGCGTGAAGAGTTTGTGGCACAAGTGCCCGTATGGTTGCAATTCACACCGGCTTTCACCGATTTTATCGTGTTGGCTTCAGGCGTGGTGGAGATAACGCTTGGTCTGGGCATGCTGACCCAATGGAAACACTGGCGCGGTGTGGTAGGTGCGCTGTTGGCGCTGTTCTACGTGGCAATCTTCCCCGGCAATATTAACCAGTATGTAGAGGGTATCAACGCTTTCGGTCTGGACACCGATCAGGCACGTCTCATCCGTCTGTTCTTCCAGCCCGTGCTCATCTTCCTCGCCCTTTGGTCCGCTAACGGCTGGCAGGAGTTGAAGAAATGGTGGCAATGGTGCAAAGGCAAATGCTCGAAGCAATGAAATAACATATGAACAAAGAAGAGAAATACCAAGAATTGGTGGCTCAGGTAGCTGCAATAGTCAACGGAGAGAGTGATGAGATAGCCAACATGGCGAATGTGGCGGCAGTATTGCATGAGGCGTTCGGGTTCTGGTGGACAGGATTTTATTTGGTCAAACCGTCAGCAGTCAGCAGTCATGAACTGGTTCTCGGTCCGTTTCAGGGTCCGATAGCCTGCACGCGTATTCCGTTGGGCAAGGGCGTGTGCGGAACGGCATGGGAGAGAGGCGAAACGGTGATTGTAGGGAATGTGCATGAGTTCAAAGGTCACATCGCGTGCTCCGCTGAATCGAACAGCGAGATTGTTGTGCCGATCAGAAAGGCTAAAGGCGGAAAATCAGAGGTGACAGGCGTTCTGGATATAGACAGCAAAGAGTTCAATACATTCGATGAAACCGATAAAAAATATCTGGAGGAGATTGTTCGATTGCTGTAGAATAATTGGTATCCTGATTTTGGGTTTTACGGGTATAAATAGTATATCAGCAGAACCTCTGCGGATTGTCAGCTATAATGTAGAGAACCTCTTTTACCCAAAGCATGACAGCATAATGGCGGACACCGTTTGGATGGAAAAAGACGATTGGGAATGGACGCCGGAAGGAGAGAGAAAATGGTCCTTCACGCGATACTACAGAAAAGTGGAGAACATAGCCCGTGTGCTGACGAATATAGGCGAATGGGAGGGTGTAGATATAGCGGGGTTGCAGGAGGTAGAGAACGCGGCATGCTTGAGGCGGTTGTGCTATACGCTGCGACGAGGCGAGTATGATTTTGTACATTATGAAAGCCCTGATCCGCGAGGGATAGATGTGGCACTGGTGTATAAAAAAGCAAGGGTAGATACCATCCGGACGAAAAAACTCAGCCCGACCCGTTGCTGCAAAGAGGGTGAATGGGTTACAAGGGATATCCTATATGTCTGCGCAAGGATAGATAAGCGGGATACAGTGCATCTGTTTGTTTGCCACCTGCCGAGCCAACGTGGCGGAGCAGCAGAGAGCGAATGGAAAAGAACGGCTGTAAAACAGGTGCTGCAAAGAGCGGTAGATAGCGTTTATACCATTGAGCCGGAGGCTAAGATTATCGTGATGGGCGACATGAACAGCGAGCCTAAAGAAGACCTGACCGGTTTGAAAAACAAGATGTTGGTCATAATGGCGAATGGCAAAAGGACGAATAGTGGCAGCAAGGGAACACATAAGTATCAGGGCAGATGGAGTTGTCTGGACCAGTTCTATGTGTCGCAGGCAATTGACAGTATCTGTACCGCGAATATTTATGACGCCGAATGGATTCAAGAGCCCGATGAGAAATACCTTGGATTGAAACCCAAACGCACATATATTGGTTTCCAGTATCAGAAAGACGGCTATTCCGACCATCTGCCTATTGTACTAATGATGAATGAATAATGACTATTTCCATTACAGAACATATCTCTATTGACCGCGAAGAAAAGACGGTATGTGTGGACGGACAAACGGTCCGACTCACAGGTTTGGAGTTCGGTTTACTGGATTATCTGGTTTCACGGCCAAACAGAATCTGCAGCAGAGATGAGTTGATCGACCATGTATGGGGCAACCGGTTCCAATACGATCAGGGTACCATTGATGTGCATTTGAATGCTATCCGGCGTAAGTTGGGTTTTCAGAAAAACCAACCGATAGAAACGATCAGAAGAGCAGGATTAGTGTTTCGGATGGAGCAGAAAGTAGAACACTACACCATTGATTTGCAAGCATTTGCAAACGACTGGCTGCATAGCCATGAAGTGGAACTACAGAGCAAAGGATTGGTGGCAAGTATGCATCTTAGTCCGTTTGTAAACGAACTGACGATTGAACCGGAAGCATTAAGACGGATGCTGGATGCCGTATTGGCAATGCTGCTGCCGGCTGCGCAACCGGGACACCTCAAATTGAGCAGCAAACTGACGATGCAGTATTTTGTTCTGGCATTGGATATCAACAGCACGATAAATGAATTGAAAATACCTATACAATGAGACCTATTTATTTTTTGACGGCTTGCGCCGTGGGAATGATTATGACAGGATGCAGTGAATGTACAAAGAACACATGTACGCTATACGAAGGAATGGAGTTTGCGGATGAGAGGATGGAGCGTGGCGTGAAACAAGCCGCAGCGCTGTGGACGGAAGAAGACGGCAGTGCTGAGGATTTCCGCGCGTTTGCCGAAGCTCATTATGCCCGTACGGAGGCTGAACGCACCGCATTGTTTGAAAGCCTCAGCCGCATGATGGAACGGCTGAACGAGAGTGCGGATATGCTGACCGTAGAACTTCTCAAACCTACACAACTGACCAATGCCGGCGAACCTACTGACATAGATTGGATCATGTCAGGATACGACGCCCGTGCACATCTGATGGATGACCTGTTTGCCAATAAAATAGCGTTCATCACTATCCTGAATTTCCCGTTCTATACGTTGGAGGAAAAGAACGCGTTGGGCAGCTACTGGACACGTCGCGAATGGGCTGAGGCGCGGTTAGGAGATGTGTTCACCAGCCGCGTGCCGGCCAAGGTGCAAGCCAACCTGACTGAAGCGATGGCTAATGCAGAGAACTATATCGCTGATTACAACATCTGTATGGACCGCCTGCGGACGGAGGACGGAAGACAACTGTTCCCGGACGGCATGAAACTGCTGAGTCATTGGAACCTCAGGGATGAATTAAAGGTCGATTATGCTGATCAGGAGAAGCAGGAGATGATCTATCAAGTGATGCAACGCATCGTGCGTCAGGATATTCCGCAGGCGGTGATCAACAATGCTACGCCTGTCTGGCAGCCATACAGCAATACCGTACAAAACGGCTCTTCCACCCGTGAACCGGATACACGCTATCAGAAGATATTGGATGTGTTTCATGCCATGCAGAAGGTGGACCAATATTGCCCGAATATGCCGACGGGCATCATCCGCAATTTTGAAGGGGATATCGAGATGACGGCAGCAGAAGTGGACAGCCTGTTCAGAGAGTTTCTTGGTTCGGAGCAGGTGGCAACTGTGGCAAAAGAAATCAGGAAACGCCTCGGGCGTGAATTGCGTCCATACGATATCTGGTATGACGGATTCAAAGCCCGCAGCGGCATGGACGAAGAAGCACTGTCGGCTGAGACACGCAAACGTTTTCCTTCTCCGCTTGCCTATGAGAAAAAGATTCCCGCTATGCTCACCGCTTTGGGATTTGCCAAAGAGGACGCAGAGGATATTGCCCGGCATATAGTAGTGGAACCCGCCCGCGGCTCGGGTCATGCATGGCCGTGCGTAGGACGCAACGAGCCTACGCGGCTGCGTACACGTATTGCGCCTGAAGGCATGGACTACAAAGGCTACAACATAGCCGTGCATGAGATGGGACATAATGTAGAGGAAGTGATCAGCCTGTACCGGATAGATTACTACATGCTGCATGGCATCCCTAACACAGGTTTCACGGAAACCAGCGCTTTCCTCTTCCAGGCACGTGATTTGCAGTTGCTGGGGTACGGCAAACAGGCAATGGATCGTGAGGCGGTGCTGGATCAGTTCTGGGGTATGTATGAGATCATGGGTGTGAGTCTGGTGGATATGCAGATGTGGCAATGGCTCTACGCTCATCCGAAAGCCACCGCCGCCGAATTGCGGGAAGCCGTGCTACGGATTGCCGCAGAGGTGTGGAACAAATACTATGAACCCGTCTTGGGTGAGAAAGACTGCGTGCTGTTGGCTATTTACTCGCATATGGTCAACAGCCCGATGTATCTGCCTAACTATCCCATCGGACATATTGTACAGTTCCAGTTGGAGCAAGCCTTGGCCGACAAAGAGGGTAGAGCATGGGCAGAAGCCTATGAACGCTGGTACCGATTGGGCCGTCTTACACCCCAGCAATGGATGAAAGAGGCTGTTGACGGCGAACTCTCAGTAGAGCCTGTACTAAAAAGAATAGAATTTTAAGTTTCTCTTAAGCATTATTTAAAAAATAAATAGTACCTTTGCACGCTTTTTTGATATTTATGCGTACGAAGGTACTATTCATAATTGGTCTGATTACAGTCTCTATGTATGGCGTAGAGACCGTTGCTGTAGTCGATTCTGTTTCTTTGCCGGATATAGAGGTGTCGGTGAGCCGCCATGGCTCGGCAGCCGGTTATCAGCCTTCAGCTGTCAGCGTGATAGACAGCCGGTTGATAGAAGAAACGCAAGCCCTTACGCCGAAAGATATCAGCGCTTTGGTGCCCAATGTGTATATGCCCGATTACGGCAGTGCAATGACCAGTACTATTTATATCCGCGGTATGGGCAGCCGTATCAACGAACCGGTGATGGGTATGGTGGTGGACGGTATTCCACTGCTGGATAAGAACATGTACGACCATACCATGCAGGATATCAAACGCATTGAACTGCTGACCGGACCTCAGGGATCTCTGTATGGCCGTAACTCGCCGGGCGGAGTGATGGAGATACGTACTATCCAACCATTGGATCTGACCACGCAACTCATTCGCGGAGAAGTGAGTTATGCCACGGCTAACCAGGTGAATGCACAAGTCTCTTACTATGATCAGTTGTCAGAACGCAGAAATACGTTCGGATGGGGTATCGCTGCGCGCTACAGGAGAACGGACGGTTTTTACACCAACGCTCATACCGGCACAATCATTGACGGCGGACAACAGGCGGGCGGAAGGATTATTCTGGACGGCAAACCCGGTGACGCATGGCGTGTGACCGGAACAGTGAATGCCGATTGGGTCAAACAAGGGGCTTTTCCTTATGCCGCGGCTGAAACAGGAATAATAGCCTATAATGCGCCGGCAGGTTATGAGCGGTTGGTAGTGCTGCCAAGTATCCGGGCTGTCTATCAAAACAACGGATACCACCTCTCATTGGCAGCTTCGTATCAGATGCTGCGCGACAATATGCTGATGGATCAGGACTATACCACCAAAGATATCTTTACGCTGAATCAGAAGCAACAGCAACATAATGCTACCATCGATGCAATGCTTGGTAACAAGCTGTCAGCCATCAGCATTCAGTATTCAGATTTTCAATATGAATGGTCAGTGGGGCTCAGCGGATTTGTAAAAACCAACCAAATGAGTGCACCTGTGACGTTTATGCGGGAAGGTATAGAGGAACTGATCTTAGGCAACGCCAACCGCGGTATTCAGACGGTTTTTCCTGAGGACTCGATTGAGATAAGCAATCAAACTTTGCCTATCCTGAGTGATTTCGGACTGTATAACGCCGGAGCGGCTGTTTACCATCAGAGCCATTTGCAGCTCAATAAATGGCATATACATGCCGGAATACGGCTGGACTATGAGTACACGCAGATGGATTATCTGAGTACTGCCGATCTCAACTATCGGTTCACTATGATTATGAATGAGCCGGCACCTGTCAGTACCCGTATTCAAGGCACCAAGCAGGCGCATTATTTTCAAGTTCTGCCTCGCCTTGCAATCAGTTATCAACATGATTGGGTAACTGCATATGCGTATGCAGCTAAAGGATATAAAGCCGGAGGATACAACCCGCAGATATTCAGCACTATCACACAAAACCAAGTGATGACGGATATGGCGGCAGATATGGGTATGCACCTGGATATGGCGGATCCGCATTTCTCGGATGTGGCTATCACACAATACCGGCCTGAGAAAGACTGGATATTTGAAATAGGTGCGCATTTTATGCCGGTTGAAGGATTAAAAATAGATGTCAATACGTTTCATATACAATGTATTGACCAGCAGGTTACTGTTTTTCCGAATGGCAAAACCACAGGCCGTATGATGGCCAATGCCGCCCGCTCACGAGTATGGGGAGCGGAAACAGCACTGCACTACCGGTGGAACCATGGAAATTGGCATGGCATAGCAGATGCATCGTACGGATTTACAGATGCACGTTTTATCGATTTCAACGACGGAATGGGTGATTACTCCGGCCATTTTATCCCCTATGCGCCGCAACACACGCTGCATGGATTGGTGACCGCACAATACAGAGTCAGTAAAAAATGGCTGCAAGCAGTTTCTTTCACTGCACGGGTGAATATGAACGGACCTGTTTATTGGAACGAACAAAACGATTGCATCCAGAGTATTTATGCCCTTTTAGGTGCTAATATATCGTTGGAATGGAAATACGTACAACTCCAACTTTGGGCTAAGAACCTCACCGGCACGGAATACAATGTATTCTATTTCCGCTCGATGGGTAATGATTTTCTGCAGAAAGGCAAACCACGTGAACTGGGTGCCACATTCAAGTTTGAAATATAAAATCTATTATAGTTATGAGAAAAAATCTTTTATTTTTATTTTGTACTTTTGTACTGGCGTCGTGCCATATCATTACGCCGGAAGAACCTGTTAAGGAAAACGAACAGGATTATGAGGCGTACGGCTTGCTCACTATCACCAGTTCGGGATTTACCAAAGACAATCTGCGTGTCAAACTGGTAGAGAAAAACGATGCTACCATGGATCTGTATATGTTTGACGTCAAGTTCGCCGCAGCTATGCCGGTTACCATAGATATGCTGGTTAGCGGAGTAGGGTACGCCATCAGTGGAAACGAAATCCGTTTCTATGGTGACAGTATAGTACCTACTGCCGGAGGCAAACCGTATGAGAAATATATCATCCGTAATCTGGAGGGAAAAATAACAGCCGATTCTATTATACTGAGCAACTACTATGGCACTACGCCAAGCGTCTATCACGGCAAACGCACTGATAAGAAATAAACTAATACTATTTGCTATATGAATTTCACAGGAATTATTATCGGAGCAGCTGTCTTTCTAAGTATTGGCATCTGCCATCCTATTACCATCAAACTGGAGTATTATTTCGGCCGCAAAGGCTGGTGGGGATTTTTTATTCCGGGAGTTATATGCACCGTTGTTTCGCTGTTGGTGGATAATTATATACTTTCGACTATTATAGCCGCCTTTGCTTTCTCGTGCTTCTGGGGTATTCACGAAGTGATGCAGCAGGAGATGCGTGTGCTGCGCGGGTGGTTTCCCGAGAACCCGAAACGGCATGAGTACTACGAGCGCAGACGCCAAGAACTGGGAGACATCCTTAAGGAAGGTCCCAGCCATAAGCATCTGAAAGAAAAAATGGGTAAATGAGTTTTAACTCATCTGCAACATACGTTGGATAGAGGAGACGGCTTTTTCGGCTGTCTCTTTCTTTACCTTAATCTCCGGCTGCTCGTCACGCAGACACGCATACACTTTCTCCAAGGTATTCATGCGCATATACTCGCACTCGTTGCAGCTGCATCCTATACCTTCCGTCACTTCGGGCGGAACGGGTATAAACTCTTTGTCCGGACAAGCCTTCTGCATCTCATGCAGAATTCCACTCTCAGTAGCTATTATAAAGCGTTTGGCGGACGATTGAATAGTATGCTCAAGCAATGCCTTGGTAGAACCAATCACGTCGCTATGAGCCAAAATAGGCGCCTTGCATTCAGGATGAGCCAATACCTCTACGCCCGGATTCTCTTTTTTGAGTTGCAGCAACGCCTCCAGCGAAAAACGGCTGTGTACATGGCAAGCGCCGTTCCAAAGCAGCATATCCCTTCCGGTAACGGAATTTATATAAGAGCCGAGGTTATAATCCGGACCGAAAATAATCTTGGCGTCTTTAGGCAGTTGATCCACTATCTTCTTGGCGTTGGAACTGGTTACCACTACATCCGTCAGCGCTTTGACATCAGCGGATGTATTCACGTAACTCACTACCATATGATCCGGATGTTGCGCTTTGAATGCCGCCAGATCTTCAGCCCTGCAACTGTCTGCCAGTGAACAACCGGCATTCATATCCGGAATGAGCACTTTTTTGTCAGGGCAAAGAATCTTCATGGTCTCACCCATAAAGTGCACACCGCACATTACTAATATATCCGCCTGCACGCGCGTTGCCTGTTGGGCTAATGCCAAACTGTCACCGATAAAATCGGCTATGTCTTGTATCTCAGGACGGGTGTAATAATGCGCAAAGATGACAGCATTCTTCTGCTTCTTCAATTCTAAAATTTTAAATCTTAAATCTAAAATCTTATCCTGCTCCTCTAAACTCATATAAAAAATATCTTATTAAATTTAAAAATCTTTTGGATATATTAGTATGTTGAAACTGTTGATAAACCCGCAAGTTTGTTCGATTTCAACGGATTACGGCATTTAATATTTTTAGTTGTAAGGTTAATAAATTTGACAAATGCAATGTGGAACATGTTTTAAACTGTGTAGCACACAAGTTGTCAACAATATGTTTATAACCATTTTTTCAGTTTGAAAATCAGAAGAATAAGTACCACTGACAGCAGCATTAATCCGATAGCCCATAGATAACCGAATTGCCAATGCAACTCCGGCATAAAATCAAAGTTCATACCATAGAGGCTGCCGATGAGTGTAGGAGGCAGGAAAATGATATTAATAACGGTAAAAATCTTGATAATCTTGTTCTGCTCGATGTTTACCAAACCAAGGAATGTATCCTGCAGGTAGTCAAGACGGTCAAAACCGAACTTGACATAATCGAACAGAGAGTTGATATCTTTTATAATCATCGTCAAACGAGCACTCAGTTCTTCAGGGAAGAAATCGCATTTGATAAGGTTGCTGATTACGCGTTGTTTATCCATGAGGTTTTGACGGATAATAGTCACTTTTTCTTGCATATCCTTGATTTGTACCAGCAAATCTTCATCCACGTGCTCGCTGTTCGCATTGATCTGTTGCGACAGTTCGGTAATCATATCCGTGGTGTCCTCTATAAGGTCAGCGTCTTTCTCCACACGAGTCTCCAGCAAAGCTACCAGCACATGATAGCCGCTCGGGAAATTACGGGTATTGACAAACATCTTCTTCACCGTCTCGTTGAAACTCTCCAGTTCCACATCTCGGATGGAAACAAGGATGGAGTTTTTAACAATGAAGTTGACAGGCTCCATCTCAAAATCGGATTTGAGAAAGTTACTGTTGGCTACGATAGAATCATCTGTCTGGATATAACGGCTGGAGAGCTCGATCTCTTCCATCTCCTCGTCTTCCTGAATCTCTATTTTCAGGAATCCTTCCAATGTATCCTCCGTCTTGTCGCTCACATCCAAAAGATCAATCCAGATAATATCTTTCTTGTCCAGTTCTTTGAGAGCGGAGATAGAGCGGGCTACCTTGATTTTCTCCTTGTCTTTATAGAATATTTTGATTTCCGACATGGCTTTGTTCAATTAAATTGGTTAGTTCAATAAATTCTTCTACGCTTAATTGTTCCGGTCTTCGGGTTAAAAAGTATTCTAATCGTTCTGAAGGCTCAAAACTGACTTCTGATGGCTGAAGGCTTTTTAATGAATTGCGCATCTGTTTTCGCCGCTGGTTAAAAGCTGTCTTTACTACTGTTTTGAAGAGTGCTTCGTCGCAATCTAACCGTCGTCGTTTGTTTCGCGTCATGCGGATAACAGCCGACTTGACTTTAGGCGGCGGATTGAATACATATTCATCGACCGTAAATAAATATTCTATATCATAATAGGCTTGCAAGAGAACGGAGAGAATACCGTACGCTTTCTTGCCCGGCTTGGAAGCAATGCGTTCGGCTACCTCTTTCTGGATCATACCCGAGCAAACAGGTATGCGGTCTTTGTATTCCAGTACTTTGAAAAAAATCTGGCTGCTGATATTATACGGATAATTGCCGATGACGTTGAATTCGCCTTCGGGAATAATCGTATTCAAATCCAGTTTCAGAAAATCTCCTTCGATAAGATCCAGTTCCGGATACCACTCTCTCAGATACGCCACACTCTCACGGTCAATCTCTATCGCCGTGAGTCGGATATCTTTGTTCTGTAGGAGAAACTGGGTAAGAACGCCCATTCCCGGCCCGATCTCAATGGTTCGGCCGGAGGTAAGGGTTTCAGCAATCTTCCGGGCGACTGTCAAGTCCGTCAAGAAGTGCTGCCCCAAAAATTTTTTGGCATGTACTTGTTGCATTAGCAGGGTGATAATCGTCCATAGAATTGGTAAATTTAGTTAATAAATTTGCGTATGTCGCAAATATTTTGTACCTTTGCACGCAAATTTGGCTGCAAAGTTAAGACTTTTTTTTGAATTTACCAAATAAAATAAGAAAAAATGCGTAAATTGGCACAAATAATAACAAAAATAATTGATTTTTTCTATCCTCCGTTTCGCAAGATCTTCTCACCGCAGCTGTTCCGTTATGCAGCCTGCGGAGGAGGAAACATGGTGCTTGACTGGGTGCTCTATTTCCTTGTCTATAATTTCGTCATCGGTCATGATTTGGTATATATTACCCTTCCCTTTAGGGAGGGGAAAGGGGTAGGCTTTTGCCTCACTCCCCATATTGCCACGCTGTGTATTGTGTTTCCGATAACACTCCTCACAGGTTTCTGGCTGCAAAAATACGTCACTTTCACCAGTTCAAACCTGCATGGTGCACGCCAGCTGATTCGATATATAACAGTCGTGGCTGTTAATCTGGCAATCAACTATTTTGGCCTCAAACTGTGTGTGGAAACTTTAGGCTGGTATCCGACGCCCAGCAAGATGTTTATCACCCTTATCACCGTTGCTGTCTCCTATTTCGGCCAGAAATACTATTCGTTTAAAACGACTAACGACTAAATACCCAATACTATGATTCTCCACATTCTCTCATCCAGTATGCACCAAGAGGCCTTGGAAATCCCGTTCCAACTGCCTGAGTCATTCATCCAATCCCACCAAGTGGTGGCTGTTCTTACCGGCGGAACCGAAAGTCAGTTCGTCCAGCTGGTAGAGGAAGGTTTGATTGATCTTAAACAGCCCGTTTATCTCATGGTAAGCGGGCATAGCAACTCACTCGCTGCATCTCTGGAAATACTCAGTTATATCCGCCAGCATAACGGTATCGGCAAAGTGATGACTTCAGCCGAAGATACGGCTCTTCCGGATGACTCAGATGATTATCGGGGTTTTATCGGGGGCAAATCGGATGAATATCGGATGAATATCGGAGGTAAATCGGGTGTAAATCCCCAGCCTCTTCGTCTCGGCGTAATCGGTCAACCGTCCGATTGGCTTATTGCCTCCAAAACCGATTACCGGCAAGTGCTGGAGAAAATGAATATCCTGCTCATTGATATCCCCATCGAGCGTGTCACCTCATTAGGCATAGTAGATCCGGACATGAAAGGCGCCGAGGCTATATACAATCGTCTGAAAGAACTAATCGCCGAATTTAATCTTCAGGGCGTTACGCTTCGTTGCTTCGATCTGCTCACTACGGTCAAAAATACCGGCTGTATAGCTCTGTCCAAACTTAATGACGAAGGTATTCCTGCTGCCTGCGAGGGAGATATTCCGACGCTCCTGACGATGATGCTTTGCCAACGGCTGACCAACGAGCCTTGCTTCCAAGTCAATCCGGCGCGTATTCAGCCGGACGGACAAATGCTTTTCGCCCATTGTACGCTCCCGCTCCGCATGACCGAGAAGCACGAATATACTACCCATTTCGAGTCAGGTATAGGCGTGGCTATCCATGGCGATCTGCCGCTGGGAGATTATACGCTCGTCAAACTGAGCGGCGATCTTTCGCGCCTCTTAGCCGAGGATGTTACATTGGAACGTTGCCAGTACGAACCCAATCTCTGCCGCACGCAGGTTTGGATAAAAGCAACACCTGAAGTGAGCCGTTATTTCCTCACCAATCCTATTGCCAACCACCACGTTCTCATCCGCGGTCACCATGCTGCAACAATTCGTAATTCATAAATATTCATTATTCATTTTTAATTATTCACTCTCATGAATCTGCCCGAAAATGCCTCTCGGCCTCTCAAACAAGGCGAGAAATACCAACCCATCCTTCGTCCTGACAAAGAGTACCCGGAAGTAACGCCCTATAGCGTTTCGATAGGTGTGCTGATGGCTGTTATCTTCTCCGCCGCTGCGGCTTATCTGGGTCTCAAAGTAGGCCAGGTGTTCGAAGCCGCTATTCCTATCGCTATCATCGCCGTTTCGCTCTCATCTATCCTCAAACGCAAGAACGCACTCGGCGAGAATGTCATGATCCAGTCGATAGGCGCCAGTTCGGGCGTGATTGTGGCAGGCGCTATTTTCACCCTGCCTGCGCTTTATATCCTGCAGGCGAAATATCCGGAGATGACGGTTACTTTCACCCAGATTTTCCTTTCTTCGCTCCTCGGCGGCTGCTTGGGAATATTATTTTTGATACCCTTCCGCCGTTATTTTGTCAAGGAGAAACACGGCGAATATCCTTTCCCCGAAGCTACCGCCACCACCCAAGTGCTGATTAGTAGTGAGCCATCGGCTGTCAGCTCTCAGCCCACTGAAGAAGCAGCTCAATCTTCCTCCGCCAAACCGCTCCTGTGGGCTGCGGCTATCGGTGGTTTGTATGATTTTGTGGTATCTACTTTTGGCCTTTGGACCGAGCAGTTATCTACCCGTATGATGGGTTGGGGCGAAGCCTTGGCGGCGAAAACCAAACTCGTTTTCTCTATCAATACTTCGGCGGCTGTACTGGGTCTGGGTTATATCATCGGTCTCAAATATGCGGCTATCATCTGCGCAGGTTCGTTCTTTGTGTGGTGGGTGTTGCTGCCGATGATAGGTGCCATGCCGGGTATGGAAACAGCCGACCCGCAAGTCCTCTTTACTGCCTATGGCCGTAATATAGGTATCGGCGCTATCGCTATGGCGGGACTCATAGGCATCGTCCGCTCATGGGGCGTCATCAAATCCGCGGTCGGCCTTGCCGGCAAGGAACTATCCGGTAAGTCCGGTAAATCCGGAGATTCCAGCAAAATAGAACGCACCGACCGCGACCTGAGTATGAAAGTGCTGTTGCTGGCTATCGCTGTCGCGCTGGTCTGCACGCTCGTCTTCTTCTGGGTGGGAGTGCTGCATAATTTCTGGCAGGCGTTGGTGGCGTTCTTGGTAGTGGTAGTCATTGCTTTCCTTTTCACCACAGTAGCCGCTAACGCGATTGCTATCGTCGGTTCTAACCCCGTCTCGGGCATGACGCTAATGACGCTCATCATCGCCTCGGTGGTGTTTGTGGCGGTAGGCATGAAAGGTGCCAGCGGAATGGTAGGTGCCATGGTCATAGGCGGCGTGGTCTGCACGGCGCTGAGTATGGCAGGAGGCTTTATCACCGATCTCAAGATAGGTTACTGGAT
Source organism: Paludibacteraceae bacterium (assembly GCA_017478725.1). Classification (GTDB taxonomy): domain Bacteria; phylum Bacteroidota; class Bacteroidia; order Bacteroidales; family Paludibacteraceae; genus Colicola. The sequence goes on along the minus strand of JAFVDD010000019.1, from coordinate 23,726 downwards.
AGGCTCGTCGCCCTATAAACAGCAGACATGGAAATTCCTCGGCACACTCGTCTCGGCGGCTACCGTAGGCGGTGTGATGATTGTGCTTAATAAAACGTATGGTTTTGTGGGCGAGAATGCTTTGGTAGCGCCGCAGGCCAATGCTATGGCGGCAGTCATCGAACCCCTCATGTCCGGCCAGGGCGCACCGTGGATGCTCTATCTCGCCGGTGCTGTACTGGCACTCATTCTTGCGCTGCTCGGCGTTCCCGTTCTGCCGTTCGCATTGGGTATGTTCATCCCCTTGCAACTCAATACCCCGCTGCTGGTCGGCGGTGCTATCTCATGGCTCGTCAGCCGCCAACGCAAAGGCGAAGCCGCTGAGGCTGCCCAAGCACGCCAGGACAAAGGTACACTGATTGCTTCCGGTTTCATCGCCGGCGGTGCGTTGATGGGTGTTGTTTCTGCTATCGTTAAGTTCTGCGGTGCCGACTGGTTCCTCGCCGCATGGGCTTCGTCCGGCTATGCCGCTCTCCTCGGCCTCGTCGCATACCTCGTCCTCATCGCCTATTTCATCTGCGCAGCGAATAAAAAATAAAGTGAAAGATTAGCGGCTATAGCATCAGCGGCGGCAGAGATGTCGCCGCTTTTTTTTATAAAAAATATCAAGATTTGGGTGCAGATGCAACTTTTATTTGCATATGTCGATTTTTTGTTGTACCTTTGCACTCTGCAAAGGTTTTTGCGACCAAACCAACCGGCAAAATCTAACATTTTCAAACATAAATAACAATCTAACAATTTATTTCTTATGGTAAGTTTCAAAGAACTCGGCCTTGTTAACACCCGTGAGATGTTTGCCAAGGCAATCAAGGGCGGCTATGCTATCCCCGCTTTCAACTTCAACAACATGGAGCAACTCCAGGCTATCATCAAAGCTTCGGCTGAGACCAAATCGCCGGTTATCCTCCAGGTTTCCAAAGGTGCACGTAACTATGCTAACCAAACGCTGCTGCGTTACATGGCACAAGGTGCTGTTGAGTACGCTAAAGAGCTGGGTTGGGAGCATCCGCAGATCTGTCTGCACCTCGATCACGGTGACAGTTTCGAGCTCTGCAAGAGCTGCGTGGACTTCGGTTTCTCGTCTGTAATGATTGACGCCAGCGCACTGCCTTATGAAGAGAACATCGCCCTGACCAAGAAAGTCGTTGACTACGCACATCAGTTTGATGTAACTGTTGAGGCCGAACTGGGCGTGCTCGCAGGTGTTGAGGACGAAGTGGCATCTGAAGTTAGCCACTACACCAAACCGGAAGAAGTAGTTGATTTCGCTACCCGCACTGGCTGCGACAGCTTGGCTATCTCTATTGGTACCAGCCACGGCGCATACAAATTCACGCCGGAGCAGTGCACCCGTGACCCGAAGACAGGACGTCTGGTTCCGCCACCGTTGGCATTCGATGTATTGGACGCTGTGATGGAGCAACTCCCAGGCTTCCCCATCGTTCTTCACGGTTCGTCTTCCGTTCCGCAGGAGTATGTGGACATGATCAACCAGTACGGCGGCAAACTGCCTGACGCAGTGGGTATTCCTGAGGAGCAACTTCGCAAGGCTTCCAAGAGTGCTGTCTGCAAGATTAACATCGACTCGGACAGCCGTCTGGCGTTCACCGCAGCCGTCCGCAAAGTGTTTGCAGAGAAGCCGGCAGAGTTCGACCCGCGTAAGTACTGCGGTCCTGCTCGCGACCTCATGACAGAGCTCTATAAGCACAAAATCATCAACGTCCTCGGTTCCGACGGTAAGGCTGAATAATTTATAATTCACAATTTACAATTTACAAAGGGCTTGTAGAGGGTTTGGTACTAAAGTTTTAAGACCCGTACAGACTTATAAGTTTGTACCTAACCCAATAAGACGCTTTGATAATTGTAAATTGATAATTGTTAATTGCATATGCTTCCATTTATGTCCGCTGAAGAAGCGGCCGAATTGATCCAACATGGTGACGTCTTGGGCATGGGTGGTTTTACCGCCACCGGTGTGCCCAAGGCCGTTCCTTTCGCACTCGCGCAGCGCGCCGAGCGTCTGCACGCCGAGGGCAAACCTTTCCGCGTAGGACTGGAGACAGGCGCCTCTATGGGAGACAGCTGCGATGGTGCCTTGGCACGTGCACACGCCGTGGAGTTCCGTACGCCCTATCAGTCGAACAAGTCGATGCGCGAGGAGATCAACGCCGAGGGAACGCACTATTTCGACATGCACTTGAGCCACATGGCGCAAGACCTCCGTTACGGCTTTCTGCCCAAACCTAAGTTCGCCATCATCGAGGCTTCGTATGTAGGTGAGGACGGTATCATCGTGCCGGCTGCCGGAGTAGGTATCATGCCCACTATCTGCCGCATGGCGGATAAGATTATCGTCGAGCTCAACGAGATGTTCCCTGCTACCATGCGCGGTATGCACGACCTCTATGAGCCTCTCGACCCGCCGTACCGCAAGGAGATACCTATCTATAAACCCTCCGACCGCTGCGGCTCCGACCATCTGAAGGTCGATCCCGCTAAGATTGCTGCCGTTGTGAAGACCAACCGTCCGAACGAAATTGCACCCTTCACACCAGTAGATGCTACTACCGCCAAGATTGGCGAGAATGTAGCCCTCTTCCTGGAGGCGGAGATGAAAGCCGGACGTATCCCAAGCACTTTCCTTCCCATCCAGTCGGGTGTGGGCAACGTAGCCAACGCCGTTCTCGGCGAACTGGGCAAGAACCCGCATATCCCGCCGTTTGAGATGTACTCGGAGGTAGTGCAGGATTCCGTGGTGGACCTCATCAAAGAGGGTCACTGCAAGTTCGCCAGCGGTTGCTCGCTGCGGCTTGTGGAGAGCAAGATGGCAGAGGTGCTCGCTAACCTCGATTTCTACCACGACAAGATGCTGCTCCGTCCGCAGGAGACCTCCAACAACCCGGAAATCATCCGCCGACTCGGACTCATTGCCATCAATACCGCCCTCGAGGCCGATATCTATGGCAACATCAACTCCACGCACGTCACGGGCACCAAGATGATGAACGGTATCGGCGGCAGCGGCGATTTCGCGCGCAATGCGTACCTTAGTATCTTTACGACCGCTTCGACGGCCAAGAATGGTGCGATTTCATCGATCGTTCCGATGGTGACCCACCTCGACCATTCCGAGCACTCCGTCAAGGTTATTGTGACCGAGCAGGGCGTAGCCGATCTGCGTGGCAAGAGCCCGCGTCAGCGTGCCGAGGAAGTGATCAACAACTGTGTCGCGCCGGAATACCGCGAGATGCTGCGCGATTACCTCAAGTACGCCAAGCACGGCCAGACGCAGCACAACCTCTCGCTCGCGTTCGCTATGCATGAGGAGTTCCTCAAGTCCGGCGACATGCGCAATACCAAGTGGGAGAACTACTTGCGGTAATAAGAAAAAAACAGTAAATGAAACTGCCGAAAACATGATTTTCGGCAGTTTTTGTATGTGTTGTAAAGCACTGAAATACAGTTGCTTAAAGGTGTTTGAAAAGTATAAAGTCTAGGATGCTTCCGATGCGCTCTCAACGCGCCTACGAAGTGCCTACGAAGATGTCGCACGCTATTCTACACTGAATGAGAATGAGCAACTCTTTGCGGCTAAGTACCTGAGCGTAAAAAGCGGTGACATAAAAGGTGTCATTGAGCTGCTTCAACTGCTGAAACAGGACAAACTAATCTGCATTGTAAAAAAGTGCAGATTTTTTTTGCCCATATCAAAAAAAAGTAGTACCTTTGCAGCCGTAATGATTCACGCCGTGGGCAAGAGGGCGGGTAAACTACCACAAGTAGCACTCTGCCGACTCTCACAAAGTGAGACATTGCATGACATAAAAGGCGTTTATTGACGCTTGTTTTGGCTTTGTAAAATCTGGTAAATTTTTGTATGCCCGAAACAAGATAGTGCAATAAGCGTCCTCGTGGGTATGTTAATATCCGTTCGCGCCCTTCACAGGGCGGGAGGGTTAAACATATCGGGCGTGGACGTTATTGTTTATTCTTGCATACAAGGTTTACCAGAACCATACAAAGGAGAATAAGCGTGGATAACATTCACGCTTTTAATTTTGTGTATTACTAACCCGGCAATCCGGCAACCAGTAATCAGGAAATCCATCTGTCTATAACATCAACAACAATATTAACCATCTAAAAGTTGCGCCCGACACGAATTTAGGGAAACACGTATGAAACACAAACTACTTGCTTTTTTCTTTGCTTTGATGACCGGAATCGGTATTGTTAATGCCGAGACAGTTCAAATCGGCGAGTTGTATTATGTTCTAAACGACTATGACAAAACAGCCGCTGTGACGTACAAATCGCATGAAAGTGGAATATACAATGCCGGATGGAATATTACAGAAGCTGTCATTCCGGAAACAGTGGAGTATAATGACGAAACATATACTGTAACTCGCATTAATAGCAATACGTTCCACGAATGTAAAAACTTACTAACTGTTATTATCCCTAATAGCGTCACAAGCATTGGAGAATTTGCTTTCGCGGGTAGCTTTTTGAACAGTATTACGATTCCCAATAGTGTCACTGACATGGGAGGTTATACATTTTATGACTGTTCCAACCTGGTAAGTGTAGTGATAGGTAATGGCATCACAAGCATTGGAGGGAGTTCTTTTTCTGGTTGCAGTAATTTGACTTCTGTGACGATTCCCAATAGTGTCACCAGCATTGGAGGATATGCTTTTTTTAATTGCGTTCATTTAACCTCTGTAACGATTCCCAATAGTTTAACTGTTATTGCAAGTTCTCTCTTTGCTTCTTGCACAAGCCTGACATCTATTGAACTGCCAAATACTATCACGGCCATCGGAAGCGATGCATTTAGAGGCTGTTCTAATCTCTCTATTTATGTACCCTGCGGTGAGTTGACACGTTTCCAAGAGATGCTGCCTAATGATAGCAGAGTGAAATACAACCCCCTGCCCTACACCCTTTCCACCACTGCGGAAAACGGCGCTGTTACCAGCAATATTGCAGATGTAACCATCTGTGATGAACCGATAGTAACTCTTACCGCGACTCCTGCTACCGGTTACCATTTTGTACAATGGTCAGATGGTGTTGCCACTAACCCGCGTGCAATAGAAATGACGAAAGATACGTCTTTTACTGCGGAATTTGCTATGGATTTAAGCGGTACTTGCGGCAAAGACAATGCCCTCTCGTGGGTATATCAGCCAAGCAGCGGAATGTTAGCTGTCATCGGTAGCGGCGAATTGACAGAGAACTATACCTTTAGTCTGGTTGCTAAAGAGATGAAAACACTAATGATTAGTGAGGGGATTACCGCCATAGGATACGATGCATTCGGAGCAAGCACAAACCTTGTTTCACTAACTCTCCCAACAACCCTCACGGAAATAGGTGAATTTGCTTTCAGTGATTGCGCTGCACTCGCGAGCGTAACTATTCCCGCAGGAGTAACCAAAATCGGAACGGCAGCTTTTATGAATTGCACATCTTTAACGTCCATTATCATACCGGAAGGAGTAACAGACTTGGGATCTGGCGCCACTTTTCAAGGTTGCACAGGATTAAGCTCTGTTGTATGGAATGCTAAGAATGCCACCATCTCGTCCGATAATGAAGGAAATAAATACTCGATATTTAATGGTTTAGATGCCATTACTTCATTTTCCTTCGGTCAAAAAGTAGAGGCTATTCCTTATGCGTTATGTTTAGGATTAGCAGGTATTACCGAAATCAGTATTCCCAACAGTGTCACAAGTATTGGGATAGCCGCATTTGAAGATTGCACGGGATTGACACAACTTACCATCCCTGAGAGTGTTAATTCGATTGGACAAGAAGCATTCTTGGGCTGCACAAAACTAGACACTTTGCGTATCTTGAATGGCAATGCTATAGTGGACGCCTATACATTATATGAATGTCAGAATCTCCGGTATGTGGAGGCGCCTGCCAGCACATTCAATACCTATGTAGCGAGATACTCACAATGGTTCAGCACTAAACTCGGGACCGTTGTAGTCAACGGAGGCACATTAACCCCAACGGGCTTCGCACAGATTGAGTTGTCCTCCGGCACGCTGAGTGTTCTTGATTTGGAGAAAGCGAATGTGTCTTCGCTCCGAGAGGAACAATTCAGTATCTATCGCAAGCTGACAGAACTGCGTCTGCCTGCATCGCTGAACACTGTGGGCTATGCAATAGCAGCAGACGCTTATTATCTCAAAGCAATCACTATTCCTGCGTATGTTACCGAGATAGATGACCGTGCATTTGACAATTGTCGTAGCTTGACTACCGTAGAGTTTGCCGGCAATGCGATAACACGTATCGGCAACTGGGCGTTCTACAACTGTCATGAACTGACGGACATAACGCTTCCCGATGGAGTAGAGGAGATAGGCAGCGCGGCTTTTTATGGTTGCGCTTACATGCAGACGGCTCATATCCCCGCCTCAGTTCGTTCAATTGGCGACAACACCTTCGCTTTCTGCTCTAAGTTGAACAAGATGGAGGTGGGCGCTGTAGTTCCGCCTATAGTAGAGGACAAGACTTTCTTTGAGGTTTCTACGACTGCTCCTGTTTATGTACCCGAATCCAGCGTAACAGCCTACAAGGCTCATCCTGTTTGGGGCAGACTGAATATCGTGGCAAGGAATGAAACTTCGACAGAAATCGAGAATGTACCAAGTGACCAAGTACAATGTACAAAGGTTCTCCGCGACGGTCAAATCTACATTCTACGAGGTGAGCAAACCTATACTGTAACCGGTCAGAAACTGCAATAATCCCTTGTACAACATCTATCCAGCAAGCGCCACCCGACGGATGGCGCTTGTTTTTATTATCGATTGCGGAAACACACAAAATGTCATTATTACAACATCGCTTTGATGGTAACCTTTGCCCAGGCACCGGGCTGGAGGATTCCGCCGTAGTCGTAATAACGGGTGTTGGTCATGTTGGTGCAATCGGCGCTGACGCGCAGGAACCGGTTTTGCCAATAGACTGAGCCATCCAACAGCCAGACGGGTGTGTAATCGTGAACTGCTCCCTCGGCGTTGTTATACTGTCCCTCGCGTTTCTGCCAGCGTACGGTCCATGAGGCGCCAAAGCCTTTGTAGATACCATGCTCCAGATGGATGGCAAGTTTATGGCTCAGGTAATCCAGATAGCGCGAACCGCTCTCCTTGAGATTGAGATCCAGATAGGTGTAGGCGTAATCCACCGAGAGACACCGCAGCCATTCATTCAGCCTGTACGCCACACTTACTTCCACTCCCGTAGCATTGACCTGCTGCTGGTTCATGGCGTGGTAAGGGCGTTTGGCATCTTCCGCCACATAGACCCAGTCGATGATATTTCTTCCCCAGCGGTAGTACCAGTCAGCGGCTACGCTCAGCGTGCCGGCAGACTTTTCGCCATCCGCCATTCGCCATTCGCCTTTATACCCCACGGAGAGCAGCCATGCTTCTTCGGGGCGGAGATTGCTGTTGCCAAGCTGGTTGCCGGCATTATAATAGAGGTCGGTGAAAGTAGGCATACGCAGTGAGCGGTTGGCATTGACATACACCGTGCCGCCCTTTTGGAAGGCATAGCCGATATTCGCTCCACCGCCTACATGATGGCCAAACTGCGTGTTATAGGTGCCGTTGATACCGATGGAGGCGGACAGACCTGCATAATAGAACGTCTGCTCGGCATAGTAGTTGGCGTGAAAACGGTTACCTCCGCGAACAAGATCCAGCACACGCACTTCGCTTAGCGGAAAATCCGCTACGTTGGGCACTTGTCCGTCGGGATGGATAGTGTCCCCGAGGTTGGTGGAGTGCATGTTCTCGTTGCGCGCGCTCACGCCGAACGAGGTAGTGCCTATGCGTGAGGCGTAATGGGCGGCTATGGCAGCGGAAGCTGTTTGGGCGAAATGGAAATTGCCGTATAGCCGTTGTCCGCGGTGCCACTCATATCGGTCGTAGTTGGCTCGATAGGCAGCCTGCGCATCCAACCGCCAGGCACCCCAACGATGCTCGTATCCGGCGGAAGCGAAAGCGGTGCGCGTGGCATCAAACTGATCCTGGCTGCCGAAACCATAACCCATTCCCAGTCCTGCATCTTTCCATTGGGCGCCAGCCTGCACATCCAACCCGCGCCAGCGGGTCTGGAAATAGAGGTTGGCGAGTTTGAAATCCGAGTTTCTGCAGGCGGTTGCTTCTTTCTCGGTAGGCGATGGCGCGTAATAGCCGTCCGCACGGCTGTATTCAGCGGAGAGATTGAAGGTAAGCTGTTGCTCACCGTTTAGAAGTTTATCGCTTCGCTGTTTAGAAGGTTGAATACTTGCAGCGACCTCCGGATTAACCAATCCGTTCATGCCGGCGGTCAGTTTGAGCGTCACGTCTTTTGACGTCGGACTTTCTACTTTCGACTTTGTAACTATATTGACAGCTCCGGAGAAAGCGCCATGGAGGCTGGCGGATGTGCCTTGCAACACCTCGATACGCTCGATTAGTTCCGTTGAAATCGGGATATTCAGCGCATAGTGCCCTGTGTGGAAGTCGCTGAGGCTGACCCCGTTGAGCATGACGAGCACCTGGTCGAACGTGCCGCCGCGCATGCTGATGTCCGCCTGCGCGCCGTTGGCGCCGCGTGTACGCACATCAATACCCGGCAGATATTGCAAAATATCCGCCACAGTCTGTATCGACAACGCCTCTATCTCGGCATGCGACACTTGCGTGATAAGTCGGTAGGCTTCCGAATGAACTTCAGCTTTCTGAGCCACCACCAGCACCTCCTGAAGACTAAGTTGCTGAGCGGTCAAGGCAGCGGAATCGGGTGGTGCACCCTCGTCCGTTTCGGCAGCGGCGATGCCGGAGCAGAGCAGCAATGCCGAGACGGCGATGCTTTTGCCCTGTTTGAGCATCTCCAGGTCGGTCATGTATCCGGCTATACGGCCAATGGTCACTTCCCGATGAAGCGAACAGAAGGCGGCGTATGCCTTGTGGCAGAACCGACGGAAACGGATTCCACGCGGTTGTTGAATAAGTTTGAACATTGTTTCTTAGAAAAAAACGTACAAAATTACTGCTTTTTTTGTATATGTGCAAATATTTTTGTACCTTTGTCCTGAAAAAACCGCTACTCATGGGATACAAATCATTATTTTCTGCTCTTGCCAAGGCTTCCAGGCCCAGTACCACCCCCTCCTCCACAAAGGTGCAGACGTATGTAGTAATCAACGGACAACAAGCAGGACCGTTCACTAAAACGGAATTGCAGCAACTGGTGAAGAAAGGTCTGCTTCTGCCGGATACGTATGTATGGGAAGCCGGTTTTGCCGGATGGGTATATGCGCACACAGTGCCGCACATCAACAAACTGCTTATTCTCAATGCTCCCTCCGAACGTAAGAAGAAAACACCCGTTGTGCCTAAGCCCGCCAAAGCGGAACATCCTCTGCGGCATGAGCTGGTAGCAGCGATGGCCCAGTTGGGCTTCAAGGGAGCGGCTACTGCGCAAGCGGTGGATGAACTACTGGCGGCTCAGCCGGATATCACTTCTTCTGCAGCCCTCAAACAACTGCTGCAATCATGCCAAAATCATTCGTGATCCTCTTCAACCGCCTATCCGCTGTCAGTTACCGGAGAATATAATTTTTGCGGAGCAACTCGAATTGTCCGGGTTGCTCTTTCAGTTGTGCGGATATACGTGCGAGCCATCCGGGAGCAGTGTCTCCCTGTGCGGATTGTCCGGAGGTTCCGCTGATCCGGGTGACCGGAGGCAGGTGGAAATATGCTGCTACAGCGTCCAGGCACATCTGTGTGGCGTTTCGTTTGCCTTCCATCGAGTAACCGGCGATGTGCATGGAGGCGAGTAGGGCATGCTGCAGCACATCGTGGTTCAGATGCGGTTCGTTCTCCCATGTATCCAGGATATACGGGTGTCCGCTCTCCAGCAACGCCTGTTCGTCCACTACTCCTCCGCGTGCGGCATTGATAATCAGTGCGCCGGGACGGCAGCTGCGTAAGAAATCCGCGTTGCAGAGATGGTGAGTGGTGGCATCCAACGGTACGTGGAAAGTGATGATGTCACAATTGCCGGCGATGTCATGGAGGGAAACACCGATGTGCTTGGGCGGGTCGTTCAGCAGCACTCTCATTCCTTTGCGCTCCACCATCGCTGCCACTTTGCTTCCCACATGGCCTACTCCCACAACACCGATAGTAGGAGAACCGGAGGATGGGCAGACAGACAAATCCGTTGCTTCGGAGAGGGCTTCTTCTATATAGTCGCAAACGGCTTGGGCGTTGCATCCCGGGCAGGACATCCATTGTATTCCATGGGATTGACACCAGGCGGTATCTATATGGTCATAACCGATAGTAGCGGTACAAACCAGCCGGACGCGTGAGCCGGAGAGCAGTTGTTCATCCACCCGTGTGCGCGTACGCACAACAAGCACATCCGCCTCACACACTGCAGAAGCATTGATTTCCTCCGGTTTCATCGGATAAATCTGCACTTGGGGCCAGTGAGATTGAACGGCCTCCGCCAAGAAAGGAATATATTGGTCAAAAACGATTCTCACGAATTAGTATATTGAGGTGACGGGTAAGTGACGTCATACTTGACCGTCGGCTGACTGTCGGCTGACCGTCGGCATTGGACCGATCAATATTGATTAATCTTTGATTAATATTTGATTAATATTTGATGTTGTCGATGAGGCGTACGGGGCCGCAATAGACGGTGACGCATCCGATGGCGTGGTTGAATGTATCGGTGGGCAGGAGCGAGGACTGATCAACAATCTCATAGTATTCCACTTCCAGTCCGGGTATGGCATTGATGGTGTCAATCACCCGTTGCTGTACGGCGGCAACCGTTGCTTCCGGCTCTTTCGCCCATTCCTGCGACGCAAAGAGCGTGCGTGAGATACCGAGTGCGGTTTGTTTTTCGGATTCGGAGAGTCGTTCGTTGCGGCTGGAGAGTGCCAGGCCGGATTGCTCGCGAACAATAGGGCATCCGATGATTTTGAGGTTTCCGAACGTGCCCGCCAGTTCGCTGCGCTCCACCATAAAATGGATAATAGCCAGCTGCTGGAAATCCTTTTCGCCGAAATAAGCCCTGTCGGGTTGCACGAGATAGAAAAGGCGGCTGACCACTTGTACGACTCCGTTGAAGTGTCCCGGCCGCATTTTTCCCTCCATCACCTTGTCCAGACCATTGAAATCAAAGGAGAATGTATTGTTCATTTCCTCGGCGGAATACATCTCTTCCGGCGTAGGCGCAAAAACAAAATGTGCGCCGATAGACTCCAGCAAAGCGGCGTCTCGCTCTATATTACGCGGGTATTTGGCGAGATCCTCTTTGTTGTTGAACTGGGTAGGGTTGACAAAGACAGAGACGACACAAACATCGTTTTCGCTGACGCATCTGCGTACGAGTGAAGCGTGTCCTTCGTGGAGCGCTCCCATGGTAGGAACCAGTCCGATTGTTTTGCCGGACATTTTGCAGGAACGGACAGTTTCCTGAAGCTCTTTTTTGGTTGTAAGAATTTGCATATAATGATTCGTTTAAAGATACAAGATTAGCAAAATCGAAGCACAGTGTTCGAAAAAGCGTGCAAAGATAGTCAAAAATACTCGAAAAATAAAATTTTTCGTCATTTTTTTTCGTAATATCAAAATTTTTTCGTACCTTTGCAATGTAAAATTGTACCTTAAGGGTTATTAGTAGTTCATCACTCAAACACCATGCGCCTATGAAAGAGCCAAATCGTATATTGTTTATCTCGCAAGAGATTTACCCCTATTTGGCCGAAGAAACGCCGATTCGTATGCTCAATCGCAAGATGCCTGAATATTTTCAGGCTCATAATTATGAGACGCGTACGTTCATGCCCAAATTCGGCGAAATCAACGAGCGGCGCAATCAGTTGCATGAAGTGATCCGCTTGTCCGGCATGAATCTGATCATTGAGGAAAGCGACCATCCGCTGCTGATCAAGGTGGCTTCGATTCAGTCGGCGCGCATCCAGATCTATTTCATCGACAACGATGATCTGTTCCACCGCCGCAAAGGAGTGGCAGACGACAAGGGTGTGGAATACAAGGACAATGACGACCGCACGATATTTTTCGCGCTGGGAGTATTGGAGACGGTGAAAAAGCAGCGCTGGACGCCGAATATCATTGTCTGCTCGGGTTGGATGTCCGCCCTGGCGCCGCTGTATGTGAAAAAAGCGTTTGCCGATGAGCCTTTCTTTGCCAACTCGAAGGTAGTGCTGGCGTTGGACGACCAGGAGTATAAAACACCGTTTGGCACCAAGTACTCGGACAAGTTGCGTGTGGAGGGCGTGACCAATACGGATGTGAGGTCGGTAGCGGGTTTCCCTGTAGGGTACGAGGAATTGATGCGTCTGGCCATTGACAACGCCGATGCGATTGTATATACCACGCCGCAAGTCAACCAGCGGTTGATGAATTATGCGGAAACCAAAGGCAAGCCGATTCTGCCGTATGAGCCGAATGCGGATATGAACGAGGTAGGCCGCAGGCAGTGGGAGTTCTATCAGAAATTGCTGGGAGAGGAGTAAGGAACCAACGTGAGGAGCAGATTTTTCATCATAATTTCTTTGATGTGGTTGTGTGTGGGCATCAGTTCATGCAAGGGAGATTCTGACCGTGCTGGAAGCGCCGTATTGAACGAAGAGGACCGCATCATAGTGCTGGCAGACACATTTGACGTGAATACGGCGGTTGAGCCTTTTGATTCGATCGTGTCGCAGGCGGATTCATTCCTGCTGGGCGAGATGGAGACCGATTTCGGATTGGTGCAGGCACGCATACTGACCCAGTTGGCATGTCCGGAGGGCTACCACTATCCGGAGAATGCGGTGATAGACTCCGTGTGTCTGTTTATGTACTACGCCAGCTGGACGGGTGACGGCAGTTCGCCGATGGCTGTCAATGCCTATCTGATGGACAAGGCGACACTCAATTATATGAGCAGTTACTATACCAATATCAATATTGACACTTACTGCTCGCGCGAGAAGAGTATATTGACCAACCACCGCATAGTAGCCGCCTCGGAGAAATTGGATTCCATACAGGACAGCAACGGCAATTATATTCCTATGCTGCGCATGCGTCTGAATGACGATTTCACGCAGGAATTTGCCAATATACGTACGTTTGAGAGCCAGGAGAAATTCAATCAGCAGTTCCGCGGATTGATGATCGAGAGTTCGTTCGGATCGTCCACGATACTGAATATCTCCGACATGGCACTGGGCGTGTTCTATCATTTCAGTTACCCCAAGGCCGGCAAGGATACTACGGTGAGCGACATGAAAGCGTTCTACGCCAACTCGGAAGTGCGTACGATCAATCAAATCACCTATGTGGACAAGCAGGAATGGGTGGACGAGATGCGTGATGACTCGCTGACACATAATTATATTGTAGCGCCCGCGGGCGTGTACACGCGCGTAGTAATGCCTCTGCAATCCATCATAGACTCCATTGAGACGCGTCTGGAGGGCGGCAAGCGGCCCTATGTGAACATGGCGCAGCTGAAGGTAGAGGTATATAATGTCAAGAATGCAGTAGTCTCGACCATCGATAAATCGCGTGAGAGCTGGCTGAGTCCGGCGCAAAATATGCTGCTGGTCAAAGAGAGCAGCAAGGATCGTTTCTTCAGCCAGCTGGAGATGCCGTCCGATACCTGCGCACTGCTGGCCACCCTGACCCAAGAGACGGATTCGGCGGGTGAGTATATCTATTGCTATAATTTCGACCTCTCGACGCTGCTTACCCAGCAAATCCGTCTGCATGACAACAACGGAGGCGAGATAGACCCAGAGTTGCGAATGCTGCTGGTGCCAGTGACCGTGAACAGAGCGTCCGCCAGCAGTACTACCATCACCCGTGTCAAGGAGGAGCAAACGATGTCAGCCACCATTATCCAATCGCCATCCAGCGGACTAATGCTCAAGATGGTGTACAGCGGATTTTAGGGAACCGGATAAAGGCGACAGGTAACCAGTCAGGGAAAACACAAACGCACTCGAGTAATCGAGTGCGTTTTATGTTGTGCGAACGTTGTTGTGAATACATTCACGCAGCCTGTCAGAGGGATGCCTGATAAGCGGCAGCGTCCATCAGTTTGTCCAGCTCGGCAGCGTCCTTGACGGTAATCTTGATCATCCAGCCCTCTCCGTAGGGGTCGTTGTTGACCAGTTCGGGGTTGGCGTCCAATGCTTCATTGAGTTCGAGCACCTCGCCCGTAACAGGCATGTTCAGATCACTCACAGTCTTGACTGCCTCTACCGATCCGAAGACCTCTCCTTGGGCTACAGTCTCGCCTATGGTAGGAACGTCTATAAATACTATCTCTCCCAACTCGGATTGGGCATAATCGGTGATTCCCACATAGGCTGTTTCGCCTTCAACGCGAATCCACTCATGCTCGCTGGTATAGCGAAGATTTTCAGGAAAATTCATATATCAGTATTAAATGGTTGTTTTCTGGTAGATTATTTCTTGATGTTGCTCGGCAGCTGGTCACCCAGTGTGGACATAGCGCAGCGGAAGCCGATCTTGGACGAGCTCTTGTCCTGGTCGAGGTAACGACGTGTGGAAGGATTGAGCCAGTAGATACGGTCAGCCCATGAGCCGCCTTTGTAAACACGCGATTTCTTGGTAACGCGCGGAGCCAGAATATCCGTGGGGTCGATCTTGGCAGTCTCGGGATGCTCCAGACCGATTGTATCCAAAGGATAATCGGTTACGATAAGGCTGGCGAAATCACCGTCCAGTACGTCACGTTTATCATCCTCGGGCTCCCAAGTGAGGCGGATGCAGCCCACGGAATCCAACTCATATTTGCCATCTGCACTCTTGAGCGCTTTGGCGTAGATGTTTCCACGGAAAGCGTTGTACTCGTTAGCATCCTGGAAAGTAGTCTCGCGGAAGACGTCGAGCACCCACTCGTTGACGTTGCCTGCCATGTTGTACAAGCCGAAATCGTTCGGGGCGAACTCATCCACGGGGTTGGTAATCACATAACCGTCGTTGAGCGCGCCGCTGACACCCATCATATCACCACGTCCGCGAACGAAGTTGGCCTGCATGGAGCCGGCATTCTTCTTGCTCATATCACGCGGATGATAACCCGACCACGGATAGATCTTACCCTCAACGGTCAGACCGTCGGGGCCTGCTACCGGAGCATACGCAGCAAACTCCCACTCAGCCTCTGTCGGCAGGCGGTAGCTGGCTACCAGCACACCGTCGCCACGGTTTACCTTGCGGTCGTTGCCATAGCTGTCGCGACGGGGTTTGCGGCCAAACTCAGGCACGTAATTTTCATCCATCAGATATTTCTCGGTATTGAATACAAACTTGTCGCGAATCCACTCATAGCCGGGGCGGTACATTGTGATTGTCTGCTCCGGATCCTCGGGACTGGTTTCCTCATACGAGTACATCGTGTAGCCGGTCTGCTGCTCCCACTCGTCCTTGGCGGCTTCGTCGTCAATAGGTTGCAGGTCGCCAAAGGCGGGCATAGCCAGCTCGCCGCTATTGATCAGCGCCAGCTCGTTGACACGGTCGGTACGCCATTGGCAATAAGCCATAGCTTGCTCCCATGTAACACCTACAACCGGGTAGAACGAGAAAGCGGGGTGCTCGAAATAGTTCTCCTCGTACGGCTCGTTGTAAGCCATGTCTTCACGCCAAACGGTGTGATCGGGGCGTGCTTTGTCCACCAGTTCGGGTGCTACAGGGCCGAACACTACTTCCAGCCAATGGAGATACTCGTTCCAGTTGATGTTGGAAACCTCGTATTTGTCCATATAGAAGGAGGTAACAGTCAGGCTACGTGTCTCGTTGTTGCGAGGCGCGGTCATAAACTCGTCTTTCTCACCTACGGTGAATGTACCGCCCTGGATGGAAACCATGCCGGTAGGGTTGACATTGCCTACTCCGGCGTTGGCCTGGAACTCGTAATTCATCTTACGCTCGAAATAATTCCATCCGGTAGTGTTACTAACCTTGGTGTTCAGTTCGCGTTGGTTGTTGCAAGCGGCCAGTACGACGACCGAAACCAACAAAAGATACTTAAATACGCTCTTCATATAGTTTGTGTGTAGTAATTTTACGTGGTTAAAACAATATAATTTTACGTGTATGCAGCTGCGCGTGTACATACGTGCACACTAATCAGCCTGCAAAGATACAACTTTTTTTGCAAACTCCCCAATATTTTCAAGCAAAAATGAAAAAAAAATGTATTTTTCCCCTAAAAAACTCATTTTTTTGCCTTTTGATACCGAGATTGTCCTATTTTTTTAGTAATTTTGCACAATGCAAGCGCAGGTAATGGCGATATTAAATGTTACGCCGGACAGCTTTTTTGCTCCGTCCCGGCTCAGCGGGGTTGCACAGTTGCTGGCAGCAGCACGCCGTGCCGGATCGGAGGGAGCCGATATACTGGATGTAGGTGGTTGTTCCACGCGTCCGGACAGTCAGCCCGCCGGTGCGGAGGAAGAGTGGCGCCGCGTGGCGCCTGCTCTGGATGCGCTACGTAAAGAAATGCCCCAAGCGCGCCTGTCGCTGGATACTTTTCGTCCGGAAATAGCCCGCAGGGCGCTGGAAGAGTTCGGGCCGATGATTATCAATGATATCTCCGGCGGAAGCGAGGAGATGTACGATGTGGTGCGTGATTTCCGGGTGCCGTATATATGGACACTGCGCGGTGATTACAGCCGGCTGAAGACAATAGACAGGCTGGCGGGTATGCAGCTGATCCTGGATCCCGGTTTGGGTTTTACGGGAGGGGTGGAGAATGACTACCGCTGTCTGCGCGAGATGGACAGACTGAAAGAATACGGGTGTCCTGTATTGATAGGCGTAAGCCGCAAATCAATGCTGTACAAACTGCTGGGCACAACTCCGGAGGGTTGCCTGTCAGCGACTCAGGTGGTGCATTTCTATGCCCTGCAGCACGGCGCTACCATTCTACGGGTGCACGACGTCAAAGAGGCGCGCCAGACGGTAATGCTTTATGAGAAAATAAATGAATAAATCGTAAACAGGTATGTTTGTTTTTGATTTCGGGTTCAAGGATGTGATAGATATCTTGCTGGTAGCAGCTATCTTGTACGAGACCTACCGTCTGCTGCGCCGCTCGGGTGCCGCCAATCTGTTTTGGGGTATATTGGCGTTTATCGTGGTGTGGTTTCTGGTCAGTTTTGTATTCCAGCTGGACCTGACGGGTGCTTTGTTTGACCGGATTATCTCTGTAGGAGCTATCGCGCTGATTGTCATATTCCAGGAAGAGATCCGCTCGTTCTTCAACCGTATAGGTGCGCGTTTTTCTTCGTTCAGGTTTCTGCGTCGGAGCGCGGAGGACGACACCGTTTCGCGTCAGCAGGTGCTGGAGATTATCAATGCCTGCCGCCATATGGCGAACACCAAGACCGGTGCGCTGATCGTGATAGCCGGTGAGAGCGACCTGAAGGAATACTCGGACACGGGCGAGCGGCTGAATGCAGCTGTCTCGGCGCGGTTGATAGAGAATATATTCTTCAAAAACACTCCGTTGCATGACGGCGCACTGATTATCCGCAACGGCAAACTGGAGGCAGCGGCTTGTATTTTGCCGGTGAGTCACAATCAAACCATCCCTTTGCATTACGGTCTGCGCCACCGTTCGGCACTCGGTCTGGCAGAAAAAACGGACGCAACGTGTATCGTTGTGTCCGAAGAGACCGGGCATATTTCTGTAGCCCGTGGTGGTGAAATCCGCGAGGTGAAAGAGGATGATTTATTCCTCGTACTTCACGCCTCTGCGGCCACCGCTTGACCGGCGGGATGAGCCGTTGTAGTTATCATTACACAATACGCACTTGCCTTTGTCGGGCATGAGGAAGAGGACGGTGAATTTGAGGCCGATCATAATATTGTGGCCAATAAAGTCACCCTCCTTTACGTTGTGCTTCACGTTGGACGGAATATAGTCTCTGGAAGACAAAACATCATGGATTGCTACGAAGTCCCTCATGTCAGTCGTTTCGCTGTAGGTAGTGCCTTTGGGAACCATGAAAGCCGCATCGTTGCTGTACCATTTGGCATAGCCGAACACGCCATAATCAGCAAATACAGCCATGCGGTATTCAATAATGCGTTTCGGAACATCATAGCCCTTGTCGTTGGTCAGGAATCCGATGCGTCCGCCCATTTCAATCGTTGCGTCCACGCTAATCGGGTTGATAGTGGATTTGCCGTCTTTGCTCACCAGCTGCGGCTCGTCGTAGAACTGTGTAACGGGGAATTTGGTGATAGGGTCAATGAACTGATCGTATCGACCATAGGTGGTCAGTTGCCCCTGGGTTTTGTAGGTACCCAGTGCGTTGTAGCCGAGCTTGACACCTGCCAGCATATAGAACCGCTTGTGCTGCACACCGACCAAAATGGGCACTTGTGCCACCAGTTTGTTGTACCGGTCTCTGCGGTTGGATAACTCGTACACATATGTGAAGTCATCGTTTTGGCTGTCTTTTTGGCCCGGCAGCGTGCATGTGAAGTTGCGTTTGGAAATAAAAACAGTCATACCTGCCTGGGCGCTCAAGCCCACATTGAGCAGGAAGCGTGTCTGGCCGTAGGTAGGACCAACCTGCATCTCGTAGTTAAAACCCAGAGCTCCGGCTGCGCCGTACGACACATCGTTGCCAGTAGGTCCGGCATTATCCCACAGCGACCATTCGCCGCCGTTGATCTGCGCACCTATATAGTGCTTGATATCGGCCTTTGCCGTACCTGAAATGAGCACTGCAACCAAAAGAATGATATACGAAGAAAGTTTTTTCACCAAAATATTTGTCTTTTTCAGAAAAAATCACTATCTTTGCACCCGATTTCCAAACCGAGCATGGCTCAACATGCCATAATTCGGTGCGAAATTACAAAAAATATTTGAAACATGCAAATTTTTTTATAATTCTGCATAAAAAATCTACAAAATATGGCATTTAATCGTACTTTAATCACCGCGGCACTGCCTTATGCCAATGGTCCTGTGCATATCGGTCACTTGGCTGGAGTGTATGTACCCGCGGACATTTATGCGCGCTATCTGCGCCTGAAAGGCAAGGAAGTATTGTTTGTAGGCGGCAGCGACGAGCACGGCGTGCCGGTTACTATCCGCGCACGCAAAGAAGGTATCACCACCCAGCAGGTGGTTGACCGTTACCATGAGTTGATCAAGCGATCGTTTGAGGAGTTCGGTATCAGTTATGATATCTATTCGCGTACGACCTCGCCGATTCACCACCGGTTTGCGGCGGACTATTTCCGCAAGATGTATGACGCGGGTCAGTTTACCGAAGAGACCAGCGAGCAGTTCTATGACGAAGAGACGGGGCATTTTCTGACCGACAGGAATATCCGCGGCGAGTGTCCGCGCTGCCACTCGCTGGGTGCCTACGGCGACCAGTGCGAGAAATGCGGCGCCACGCTCTCGCCGGACGAGCTGATCAACCCCTATAACGCCGAGACGGGTAATCCGCTTACCAAGAAAGCCACCAAGCACTGGTATCTGCCTCTGGATCAGTATCAGGCATGGCTGGAGGATTGGATACTGAACCACCACAAAGAATGGCGTCCTAATGTCTATGGCCAGTGCAAGAGTTGGCTGGACGGCGGGTTGAAACCCAGAGCGGTGACCCGTGACCTGGAATGGGGTATCCCAGTGCCCGTAGAGGGTGCTGAGGGTAAGGTGCTGTATGTGTGGTTTGACGCTCCGATCGGCTATATCAGCAACACCAAGGAACTCTGCGACGCACAGCCGGAGAAATACGGCAATTGGGAGAAATGGTGGAAGCAAGAGGATACGCGAATGATTCATTTCATAGGCAAAGACAATATAGTGTTCCATTGTATTGTGTTCCCCGCCATGCTCAAGGCGCAGGGCTACAACCTGCCGGACAACGTGCCGAGCAACGAGTTTCTGAACCTGGAGGGCGACAAGATCTCCACTTCGCGCAACTGGGCAGTCTGGCTGAACGAGTATCTGGAGGATTTCCCCGGCAAGCAGGATGTGCTGCGCTATGTGCTGACCGCCAATGCGCCGGAGACGAAGGACAATGATTTCACCTGGGCGGATTTCCAGGCACGCAACAACAATGAGCTGGTGGCTATCTATGGCAACTTTGTCAACCGTGCGCTGGTGCTGACCGGCAAGTATTTCGAGGGCAAAGTGCCGGCATGCGGCGAGCTGACCGAGTATGACCGTCAGACCATAGAGGAGTTCAAGAACGTGAAGGCTACGCTGGAGCAGCTGCTGGACAATTTCCGTTTCCGCGATGCGCAGAAAGAGGCGATGAACCTGGCACGTATCGGCAACAAATACCTCGCTGACACCGAGCCGTGGAAACTGGCCAAGACCGATATGGAGAGAACAGCCACAGTGCTTCACCTGGCACTGCAGATTGCCGCCAACCTGGCAGTGGCTTTTGAGCCGTTCCTGCCGTTCTCATCAGAGAAGCTGAAGACGATGCTGCAACTGGACGGCGCGATAGGCTGGGACGATTTAGGCCGTATCGACCTGCTGAAAGAAGGTCAGGCTCTCGGCGAGGTATCGCTGCTGTTTGAGAAGATTGAGGACGCGGTTATCCAAGGTCAGTTGGACCGCCTCGCGCGTATTAAAAAGGAGAACGAGGAGGCAGCCAAGGCGGAGGCGCTGAAGAACTGGCGTCCGGAGCCTGTGAAAGCGGCTACCACGATTGATGAGTTCGACAAGACAGATATCCGCGTAGCTACGGTTTTGGAGTGCAGCAATGTGAAGAAATCCGACCGTCTGCTGCAGTTCAAGCTGGACGACGGCATGGGCGGACGGACTATTCTCAGCGGCATAGCGCAGAGTTATCCCGATCCGTCTGTACTGGTAGGCAAACAAGTGTTGTATATTGCCAATTTCCCGCCGCGTAAGATGATGGGTATCGAGAGCCAGGGAATGATTCTCTCGGCAGTAGATGCCGACGGCAAACTGGTAGTCACGACCGTCAGTGCACTTGTGAAAGCAGGAAGCCGTGTGGGATAATCCGGATAATCTGCGGATTAGAACAGGACCATCACGGGATCATGTTCCGAGGAGAATCTAATAATATGCGAATTAGAACAAAAGAAGCGGAATGCTGATTGGGCATTCCGCTTCTTTTTCTTACCAGATGCTTACGCGGTCCTCCGGAGCTACGTATAGAGGTGATTCCTCGGTTACGTTCCATGCCTCGTACCAGGCGTTGATCTGCGGCAGTGCGCCGTTGACACGCCAGCGGCCGAGCGAGTGAGGGTCGGACTTGGTGCGGTTGAGTATTTCCTCGGGTCGAATGTTGCCTGCCCATACGTTGGCATAGGCGAGGAAGAAACGCTGTGCGGGTGTGAAGCCGTCGCGTGTCTGGAGACGCTCAGCTTCGGGTTTGGCAGCCTCATTGAGAGTGAAAGCCAGATAGGAAACCTGAAGACCTCCGTGGTCTGCGATGTTCTCGCCGAGTGTGAAAGCACCGTTGGCATGTACGCCCGGAGCCACCTCAATGCGGTTGAAGGCTTCCTCCATCACTTTGGTTCGCGCGTCGAAGGCGGCTTTGTCCTCGGCGGTCCACCAGTTGACCATGTTGCCTTCTTTGTCGAACTGGCATCCCTGGTCGTCGAAGCCGTGAGTCATCTCATGACCGATCACCACGCCGATGGCGCCGTAGTTGAACGCATCGTCGGCAGACATGTCGAAGAACGGGTATTGGAGAATACCGGCAGGGAAACAAATCTCGTTGGAGGAGGGGTTGTAATAGGCATTGACGGTTTGCGGGGTCATGTACCATTTCTTTTTGTCCACGGGTTTGCCGAGATAGCTGAGGCTGTACTCCTGTTCGAACTTGGCGGCCCGACGGATGTTGGCGTAATAGGTGTCGGCAGCGTTGATGTCGAGTTTGCTATAATCGCGCCACTCGTCGGGATAACCGATCTTGATAGTGATGGCGTTGAGTTTCTCCAGCGCTTTGGCTTTGGTTTCATCAGACATCCATGCAAGGTTTTCGATGCGGATACCGAGTGCTTTTTGTAGGTTCTTGACGAGCGCGAGCATGCGTTCTTTGTTTTCCTCGGGGAAGTATTTCTTGACGTACATTTGTCCTACAGCCTCTCCAAGTGTACCGTTGACGATACCTACGGCGCGTTTCCACAGCGGGCTGGGTTCTTCGCGTCCGGAGAGCACACGTCCGTAGAAATCAAAGCTGGCCTGATAGATTTCGTCGGTCAGGCACCCGGCTGCACCGTCGATGACCTGCCATGCAAAGAGAGTCTTGAGGTCTTCGAGGGGTTCGTCCGCCAGCATCTTGCCGGCTTCCTGCAGGTGAGGAATCTGGCCGACGGAAAGGCTGTCAAGGGTGATGCCGACTGCTGCGAAATAGGTGTTCCAGTTGATCTGCGGCACCAGTTTCTGGAGGTCCGCCACAGACATCTTGTTGTAGTTGCGCTGCGGGTCACGGAGCTCGACGTTGCTGTAAGCGGCTTTGGCGAGGCGTGTCTCCAGACGGAGCACGGTGTTGGCACGCCCGGCGGCATTGTCAAAACCGAAGAGTCCGAAGAGTTTTTCTACGTAGGCTACGTAGGCTTTGCGTATGGCGGTAGTCTGCTCGTCGGTGTCGAGGTAATACTCTTTCTCACCCAGTGCGAACCCGGCCTGATACTCGTTGAGGATATTCATCGAGCTGTTCATCGCGTCAGCGTCCACGTACATTGCCCAAAGCTGGTAATCCATGGCTTTGCCAAGCACTTCGGAGAGTTGTTCGCGTGTGCTGATTCCTTCGATTTCATCGAGTGTTTCCTGTACTGCGGCGATGCCTTCCTGATTGCGGCGGGCGGTGTCCATCGCGAGGTTGTAGAGGTCGCCGATCTTCTGTTCTACGGAGCCCTGTTTGTGCTTTTTGGAAGCCAGTTCCTGAATGAGACCGTTGACCTGCTCGAGGTTGTTGAGTCCGAGTTTGTCGAACGAGCCGAATCGGCTGTACTCGGGTGTCAGCGGGTTGGCCGCCATCCAACCGCCGCAGGCGTACTGGTAGAAATCATTCTGAGGAACCGCCGTGGTGTCCAGATTGGCGAGGTCGATACCTGTAGTCTGTTGTTTGGTAGTGCAAGCTGTAGTCATAAGCATGATCGCTGCAAGCGAAAAAAGAATCTTTTTCATATTTCAGTAAATGGATTAGTAAGTGATTGCTATGTGCAAATCGGGTGCAAAGGTACTCATTTTTTTGCACATACGCAAGCGCAGGTGCGTTTTTTTCGTATTTTGTAGAGGTAATCGGTTCGAAGGTAACGTCCGGGGCGGTGACGGCTTCCGTCCGGGTTGCGGCACGGAGGGAATAATAGACGGTAGTGAAGACGTAGGAGTAGAAATGCGGGTAACGGCGCTGGGCGACGGGCACGTCTTGCATGTCTTTGTACCAAACGGGAAGGGTGTATAGTTGTTGCAGGAAGCGTACGCGCCACTCCAGTGCTTGAAGGGAGTGGTCACGTTCGATGGAATGAGCTATTTGTTGGGCAGTTTTGATGAGTTGGCGGTTGGTAACACAGGCGGCTGACCAGGTCTTGGGGAAGTGGTAGGTGTATAGTTCGTGGAGCCCCTGACGGTGGCGT
>JAFVDD010000003.1 GCA_017478725.1 Paludibacteraceae bacterium | reverse complement strand
TTGTTGTATCTTTGCAGCGTCTTTCAAATGAGTAAACCTTTTTCGGTCTCCTGTCAACCTTTTTAGGTATCGAGTCAAAAGTTTACGATTTTTAAGATCCTAACTCAGTTTTCGAGTCAACCTTTTTCAGGTTTAGTCAGACACTATCGAGAGAGAATCGGATCGGGATCATCTCGGGAACATCTCGGGTTCAAATCGGGTACAACTCGGTACTATTCGCATCCTCCGCAACTGCCGCAGCCGCCTTCTCCGCAACTACCACATTCGCCATTCGCCTTTTTCCCTTCGCTATTACATCCTCCGCAGCCTCCGCAACCGCGTCGCGGATGACGGATGGCATCCAACTCTGCCTCTGTAGCCGCACGCAGTTCCAGAATCTTGCCCTTGAAATGCAGATCCTCGCCTGCGAAGGGATGATTGAGGTCAATGGTCACTTTCTCGTCGGTAATCTCACAAACCTGTGCTTTCACTATTTGACCGTCCACGGTGTTCATCGGCACGACGGCTCCTACATACACACGCTCATCGTCAAACTCGCCGTCTCCGTTGTAAAACATCTTCTTCGGCAGTTCCATTACTCCTTCTTCCAGATACTCGCCGTAGGCATCTTCGGCTTTGAGAACAAAGTCAAACGCATCGCCTGCCTCTTTGCCTGCCATCGCAGCCTCAAAGGCGGGAAGCATCATCCCTTCGCCTTGGCACCATACCAACGGAGCTTCCTCCGTCATTTTCTCCATTAACTCTTCTTTGCCACCCTCGCCGTTGATGTACAACTCGTACGTGGCTTTCACTACTGTTTGGTTCTCGATTTTCATATCTATTATTGTTTATTTGTTTTCTTGTCTTATTTTTTCTTTTTTTCCC
Organism: Paludibacteraceae bacterium; assembly: GCA_017478725.1. GTDB lineage: Bacteria > Bacteroidota > Bacteroidia > Bacteroidales > Paludibacteraceae > Colicola. The sequence continues at coordinate 48,188 of JAFVDD010000003.1, read as the reverse complement.
CTTCCACTCGTTGCGATAGAACTCCGCAGAGACCGTGGCTTCCGCGCTGGGCGCGGACGGGAGGGCGCGTTGGGGACGCGCGGTCTTCGCGGAGTTGCTATCGCAACGCTCCGCTTCGCCCTACCACCAGTTCACGCGGGCGTTGGTTCGCTGGTTGCTGTTGGTGTCATACTTCAGGTCGCTCAGGATGGATGCGTTCACGCCTATATGGAAGGTGTAACTCTTGAACGGACCGATAGGGTTGATGCTGGCGCTCATGTTCCAGCAGTGCAGGTCACGGCTCACGTTGAAAGTACAGCTCGTCACGCGCATATAGTTGAAATCATAGGTCATTGATGCACTCACTTTCCATCCTTTGCCCAAACCGATGTTGCCGTTCAGGCTCAGGTTGTTGGTAAACTGCATCTTGTAGTACATCCTGTCGTAGTCGAATGTGCTGCCCGGTGCATATGCCAGCGAATAACTGAGACTGATGCTCCACGGAATCTCTGTTCTCACGTAGCCGTCATCCAACTCTTCGGTGGTACTGTTCTTGCCGCTGTTCAGTTTGCCGTTGCTCATCGTGCCGTCTTCGTTGCGCACCATGTTTTCCGTGTTCGCTCCGCCACTATCGTCTTCTGATGGCTGATCGCTGACGCCTGACGGCTTTCTACGCCCTTCTGCCTTTTCTTTCCATTTCTTGATAGTCTGGTTGGAAATGGTGTAACTGAAGTTCCATCTTAGTCCGCTCCAGTGCGGGAAACGGCCGTTGTGCCAGTATTGCTTGTTGGTTCGTACGGGATTGCCCAACGCGTTCAGCTCATACATGTACGGGTCAAGCGTTGTGCTTAGGTTGAGGCTGTAATTGTTCAGCTTCGGGAATTTCAAACGCAGGTTCACTTGGAACAGACTCCAGTTCATACTGTCGGCTGCAAAGTTGTAGGCGCCGGAGATGCCGAGGTTGTCTATCAGGCTGACTACTTTGTACGGCGCTTTGCCGGTAGTGTCCTCTTTGTTCACCACTTTCATCTCCAGGTTATTGTCCACGCCGAAACTCAACGTGGCTGACAAACCTCTCGTGGCGTTGCCGTAGATGCCGTTCGGGAAACGCGAATAGACCTGGTGCTGGTAAACCGGATTGCCCGCGTCATCCACTTTTTGTATCTGACGGCCGGTGATGCTGTCCGTGCCGCTATACACAGGCTGGTCGTAACTGCCGTAATAGCCCCAGCCGCTTTTCCCGAAGTCTGGGTGGTAACTGACACTCAGTCTTGGAGTGATTACATGCCGGAATTTCTCTACCTTGCCTTTGGGGAACAAACGCTTCAACGGAGTGTAGAATCCGTATATCTTGGTGCTCATGCTCAGTCCGGCATTGAAATCAAACACGTTGTAAAATCCGTACGTGGTGTCCATTTGCAGTTGTTGCTCCACTTCGTTCCAGTTGCGGTCGATGCGTTGGAAATACATACGGTCGGTCATGTTGATATTCGGCGTCACACTCAGGTATTTGAACAGCATGAAACTGGCATTGATAGGTATGTTGTGCTTCAATCCTGTTTGCCAGTCGCGCAGGAAATTCGAATGGAGGAAATCTTTTTCCTTGATACTGCTGACGGCTATACGGCCGTTGCCGGTGTAGCTCATCTTGATTTTCTCATACCATTTCTCTTTGCCGGTACGCACTTTGCCTTGCCGTTTGAGCGTGGCGTCGCGTGCCAGCTTGAACGGGTAGATACTGCTCATGCTCACCGCCAACTCCGGCAGGGTCAATGAAATGGTTGAGTCCTTGGTTCGTTGCGTCAGGTTGGCTGTCGCGCTCAGGCTCCAAGGACTGTCTGGGAAACGCTGCGTATAACTGATACTACTGCTCTTGGTGTTCTCTGAATAGAGGTTGGCGTTGTAGTAACTGTTGATATTGCTGCGGTTGTAACCGCTGGTGGCAAAATTGACGCTCGCAGAGAATGTGTTGTACGGATTGAACTTGCTGTCCTGGGTATGGGTCCATTGAACTTGGAAGTTCTTGCTCACGGCGTAATCCGGCAACCCTTTTTCACCCGTCACATCGTTGCGGTAACTGATGTTCAAGCTTCCCGAGAAATGATACCGCCAGATGTATTTGCTCTGTGCGCGGATAGCCCATGTGCCGCGCGTATAAATATCGCCGGTTACCTGCAAGTCCATATAATCGTTGATGGCGAAATAATAGCCCAAACCGGTCAGATACAGACCTCGGGTGTAGTCATCGCCGAAGTTAGGCATAATCAGGCCCGACGAGTATTTGTTCGTAAAGGGGAAGAAACCGAACGGAATAGCCAGCGGCAGCGGTACGTCGCCTACCACCATATAGGCCGGACCGGTAGCGATATAGCTGCCGGGCTTTACTTTGGCTTTCGTCATCTTCAGGTAGAAATGCGGGTGGTCGTGATTGTCACACGTGGTGTACTGACCGCCGCCCATCATCATTACTTCGTCGTCCACTTTCTTGGTCTTGTCGGCAATGATGTAGCCCTCGCCCTGCTGGGTGATCACACGGCGGATATAACCTTTCTGCGTTTTGATGTTGTAGGTTATTTCGCTGGTCTCATAACTCTCGTTGCCGTCTTTGAATACAGGCTGGCCTTTCCATTCGTAGTATAGCGAGTCATACACACCCCGTGCATAAATCTGGCTGCTGTCGAGGTTCACGCGGATATAGTCGCTCGTTAATTCCATCGACTGGTATTTCAGTTCTCCCTGACCGTGCAGGAATGCCGTTCCGTTCTTGAGCATCACCAGCGAGTCGTTCGACTGATAGTGTATAGGTCCGCTGATTTTTCCGCTGCTTTTGTTTGCCATAGGATTGCCGGTGCTGTCAGTAGCCGGACTGTCAGTGGCCAAACTGTCGGTCCGCCCTTCGCCATTCCCTTCTCCCTCCATGGTGGTGAGGGGCGGGGTGGGGTTACCCACGCTATCCGTCTTTACCCATGTTGTGTCAGATGGATGAGGGCTGACTCCTGACGGCTGAATACCTCCTATACTGTCGGGGGTAGGGGCGTAGTCCAAATACACGCCATCCGTGTAGCCTGCTTCCCTTGTGGGGCGGGTTGGAGTGGGGCTTCCCTCCCTCCCTGCGGTGGAGGGGGATATCTGTTGCCCCCACGCTGCCACCGGGCAGAGCAGGAAAATAACCCACATTATTATATGTGCACGTTCGCGTAAGCGCATATATACGCAATTTAGCCTGCAAAGATACTGCCTTTTTTTGACATATACAAATTTTTCTTCATTTTTTCTCAATTATCGCCGGTCAAAGCGTCCTTTGTTCCCTCACCATGTCACCATGTCGCCATCTCGCCGTCTCGCCATGTCGCCATGTAGTCATGTCGTCATGTCGTCATGTCGCCGTGTCGTCAATTGAAAAAAGTACAAATAATATTTGCATATTTGGAATTTTTGTTGTATCTTTGCACGCAAATTACAATCTATTCGTTTAGCCCATTAAAACTTTTACTCACATGATTTCTTTTCTTCAGGCGGTAGAAACTTGTCTCTCTGAGAAGTATTTCACCCTCTCCGGCCGTGCCAGCCGTGCCGAGTACTGGTGGTTCGCGCTTGCCACATTCCTGATTCTGGTGGTTCTTTCATCCGCGCTGGGTGGCGTTGCTGTTTTGTACAAGAGCGAGGGAGGAATGCTCTATATGATGCTACTGCTGTTGCTTGTTTTGGGCATTCTGGCACTGGCGATTCCGTCAGTTACGGTATGCGTACGCCGTTTGCATGACACAGGCCGCTCGGGCTGGTGGTATCTGGTTAATTTTGTGCCTTATATCGGCAGCCTTGTGCTCTTGGTGCTCCTGCTCCTTCCCTCTGATCCGGATGAGAACGAGTACGGCGCCCCTTATTCCGCCCCTGAAGCGTAACAATCGAAAAACTCACTATATGAAACGTTTTTTCTTGTTTTTGATGGCTGCGATATTGTTGCAGCCGATGTTTGCTGACTCTTATCATGACGCGCTGGGCCGGTACCTGCAATATACTGAAAATATGAATACTGAGAACTACACCGAGGCTCTGCATCCTCTTGTAGGACAACTTTTTGCTGGCAATCAGGAACGTGCCAAACAAGCGATGGACAACTATGCCTCCGAGCAACTGATGGATGACCTGATTGAGGTGGTTAAGCCTTTCTTTCAAGAGCACGTCTCAGAGAATGACCTGTCACGCTTGGTGGATATCTATACCGACCCAAATTATACTCAAATGGCGAGACGTGTCGGAAAGGCTTTGGATGAGTATCGCTATACGCCTGAGTATAAGAACTTCAATAAACAGTTTGAAAAAGCTATAAAACAGTTGGCTAAAGGCAAAAAACCGAAGAATCTGGAACTGCCTAAAACCGTTACGGAGAAATATTACGCGCAGTTCTTGAAATATTACACCGCTTCCAGAGCAGAGGAAACGCCTACTCCGATATCAGAGGAAATGACGAGAACATCATATGCAAAAAAGTTGCGTAATGAAGGAGCCAAAGATCCGGATGCGGTAGTCCCTCAAGTAGTTGATTACGTTCAAGCCAATATGCCTATTGTACTTGTGTCTGTATTCAACGCTTCGTTTACGGAGAATGATCTACAACAGCTCACCGAGGCTGCTGAAATTCAGCCATTTGTTAGTGCTGCCGTCGCGCCAATAGAGGCTATCCCTAATCAAATAGGTGGACGCTTGATTACTATGATGACGGAATGGATGATGGCTCGCTATCCCGAAAAAACGGAGATGCTTCAATCCTTGAGAGCACAAGCCGATGGGTGGGGATACCCCACTAAAGGTGAGGTCTATAAGGTAGTTGATCAGTTGCCTGAGTTCCCGGGAGGAACGGCCAAAATGTATGAATTTATCAATCAGAACGTGTGGAGACCTGATGATGACGGATTCCATGGAAAAGGAGTATACCAGATTATAATCAATAGAGACGGTTCAATCTCTGATTTTACCATTCTGCGCTCCTCGGGAAACGAGTTTCTGGATATACGGACCAAATATGCGGTTGAATCTATGCCGCAATGGACACCCGGGCGTCTTGGAAACGAGATTGTCCGCGCCCAACTGACACTGCCTATTAAGTACCAGTTTGCTCCTGCCTATATGAATGATGTCGAAAATGAAGATGAGCCCCTTTTTGTTGTAGTGGAGCAAATGCCTCAATTCCCGGGTGGACAGCAAGCCATGTCCCAATTTTTAAGCGAAACGGTCAAATATCCTGTTGTAGCTTATGAAAACAATATTCAGGGCAGGGTGATTGTGCAGTTTGTGGTCAATAAAGATGGCTCTATTTCAGATGTCGAAGTAGTGAGATCCGGCGGCGATCCTTCATTGGACAAAGAAGCGGTGCGCGTAGTCAAATATATGCCCAAATGGCGTCCCGGCAAACAGAAAGGCAACCCCGTACGCGTGAAATACACCATGCCGGTCACTTTTAGTATCAAGGCTGCCCAAAAGCAAAACTAATCATCGATAGCCGGCGTATCTTAAAATCTAATACGTTTCGACATCGTTTCAAATAACCGAAAATCAGCAGACCTTGCGCCGACCCTGCGCAGAGGTTAGGTTGGTTTTGGCGGACACGGGAAATCTTAATAATCGTATATTTTTCCGCTCGTATTCATGTTCCGATAAAACCCCGATATGCTCCCGATGTACTCCCGATGTACTCCCGATGTGCTTCCGACATGCTAATTCTTAAAAATTGTACAAAATTTCGGCATATATTTGCATATGTCGATTTTTTGTTGTATCTTTGCACCCGATTTTGTAAATTACCGTAAGAATGGCACTTAAGGATAATATTAATGATTTGCTGGGGCAAGTACAGCAAATGCAGGCGTCCAGCGCGGAGGAACTGGAGGCGCTGCGTATCAAATACCTTAGTAAAAAAGGCGAAATCACAGCCCTGTTCAATGAGTTCCGCTCCGTTCCTAATGACCAGAAACGCGAGCTCGGACAACTTCTCAATCAGCTTCGTCAGGAGACGGAGAACCGTATCAACGAAATGCGTGAGCAGTTCGAGGCCAAACAGGCTGAGGCTGACCGTCTGGATCTGACCCGTACGCCTGACCCTATCCAGTTAGGCACGCGTCACCCGCTTTCGCTTGTACGCGAGGAGATTGAGGATATCTTCTCGCGCATCGGATTCACGATTGCGCAAGGTCCGGAAGTGGAGGATGACAAGCATGTCTATGGCATGCTCAATTTTGCCCCCGAACACCCCGCACGCGACATGCAGGATACCTTCTTTGTAGAGAAGGAGATGGGAGTGCAGAAGCCGACGGATATTCTGCTGCGTTCGCATACTTCGTCCGTCCAGACGCGCGTCATGACCAGCCAGAAACCGCCTATCCGCGTGCTCTGCCCGGGACGTGTCTATCGCAACGAGGCTATCTCTGCCCGTGCGCATTGTTTCTTTCACCAGGTAGAAGGTCTGTATATCGACAAAAACGTCAGTTTTGCCGACCTCCGCGAGGCGTTGCTTTATTTCTCCAAAGAGATGTTCGGACCCGAGACCAAGATCCGTCTCCGCCCGTCGTATTTCCCGTTCACCGAGCCGAGCGCGGAAATGGATATCAGCTGTAACATCTGCGGCGGCAAAGGCTGCTCGTTCTGCAAGGGCACAGGATGGGTGGAGATACTCGGCTGCGGAATGGTGGATCCCAATGTGCTGGAAGCTTGCGGCATTGACAGCAAGGAGTACAGCGGCTATGCCTTTGGCATGGGAGTAGAGCGTATTACCAACCTCAAGTACCGCGTCAAAGACCTGCGTCTTTTCTCCGAGAACGACGTCCGCTTCCTCCGTCAGTTCGAGGCTTGCTAAACCGGCTGCCCGGCCTTTTTATGCTCGATAAAATGCCAAAATAAGGGTATTTCTCAATTTTTTTGCGCTAAAAGTTTGCGTATTTGAAAAAAAAGCAGTACCTTTGCAGCCGATTTTGCGCCTATGAGCGAGCAGAACCCTTATATCATCGACCTTTCGCGCCTTCCTGTAGGCGTGCATCGTTTTGATATACAGCTGGATGACGACTTCTTCGCTTCCATTGAGAAGACCGAAATCCTTGGCGGGAAAGTCTCTGCGCAAGCGACGCTTAATCTCCGGGAGGAGGATTATTCGCTCAGGATTGCAGTCCATGGGACTGTCAATGTTGTGTGCGACCGGTGCCTCGACCCGATGCCCCTTGAAATAGATGACGAACAGGAGATTTTCTCAGAAGACGAGGAGGATGCGAACAGCGATACATTCGACCATTCGGCCTCTCGCCATGCGACTGTTAATCTCTCCTGGCTCGCCTATGAAATAGCATGTATCAATATCCCGCTTGTCCACTGTCACCCGGAAGGTGGTTGCAACCCGCAAATGGATCTTCTCCTCCAGTCCCACCTATGCGACGAGCCGGAACCCGAAGAATAGAAAACAGACTGTTAAATAATTAATCCCTCCCTGCGGCGTGGAGGCGCTGAGTATATAGCTCGGCGGAAAAACGCCGAGCTATATGGCACATCCTAAAAGAAGACAATCACACACCCGCCAAGCCAAACGTCGTACCCATGACGTAGTGAAAGCACCTACACTGGCTACATGCCCTAACTGCGGTGCGCTTCACATTTATCACACCGTTTGCCCCAGCTGTGGCTACTATCGTGGTAAACTGGCTATCGAGCAGGCTGAAGCTTAATTCGCAAGCTGAAAACTGAAAAGAAGAAAGGTGAAAGGTATGGTATGCCTTTTGCCTTTTCTCCTTAGATTTTAACGCGCAGGCGCACATACGTGCATAAGCGCAACAGAACCTAAACTGTTTAAGGTACAATTTTTAACAACTAAACTACAATGTACAACGATTTTCAATCCGACAATCACAACCACCGTCCCTCAGGCTTCGGCCATGAGGGCGAACGTGCTCCGCGTCCGCGTTTCCGCCGTGAGGGCGAACCGACGTCTCGTCCCCGTTTCCAACGTGAGGATGGCACCAATCCGCGTCCGCGTTTCCGCCGAGAGGGCGAACAAACGCAGTCTTATCCCCAGCGTCCGCGTTTCCGCCGTGAGGGTGAGCAGGATCAGCAGCAGCGTCCGCGTTTCAACAAACCCAAGCGCAACCAGAACGTGTATTCCGCACAGAAACGCTACACATACAATCGTCAGAACGAAGACCCTACGAAACCCATTCGTCTCAACAAATATCTGGCTAACGCCGGCATCTGCTCTCGCCGTGAGGCGGATGATTTTATCCAGGCCGGTGTGATAACCGTAAACGGACAAGTGGTGGATTCTCTGGGAGCAAAAGTGTTCCCTACCGATGAGGTACGTTTCCACGACCAGCCCGTGCGCCGCGAACACAAAGTGTATATCCTGCTCAACAAGCCGAAGAACACCGTCACTACCACTGACGATCCTCAGGAGCGTCACACGGTGATTGATATTGTCCGCAACGCTTGTGCCGAGCGTATTTATCCGGTAGGCCGTCTCGACCGCAACACTACCGGTGTGCTGCTGCTGACCAATGACGGCGATCTGGCAGCCAAACTGACACATCCCAAGTTCAACAAGAAAAAGATATATGCCGCTACGCTGGACCGCGATCTGGAGGCAGTGGACGAGGCTATTCTGCGTGCAGGCGTCGTTCTGGATGACGAGCGTATCATTCCCGATGCGCTGGAATTCCCCAAAGAGGACCGCAAGCATATCGGACTGGAGATCCATTCCGGTCAGAACCGCGTAGTACGCCGTATGTTTGAGAAAGTGGGATATAAAGTGGTGTCGCTGGACCGCGTTTCGTTCGCCGGCTTGACCAAGAAAAACGTAGCACGCGGCAAATACCGCTTCCTCAATCCCAAAGAGGTGGCAATGCTGCAAATGGGAGCGTTTGAGTAATGGTTAAAGACGAAAGGTTAAAGGCGAAAATTCAAAGGTGAAACGGACAACTCATTACATATTGTTTGCAATCACGGTGGCACTGACCATCGTTTGCGGCATATTGATGGGACATGTCAATGTCAATGCAGACCTGACCAAGTACCTGCCGGACGATTCGCAAATGAAAAGCGGACTGGAGATTGTAACGTCCGAGTTCGGCTCGGCGGCGCAGATGTCCGGCTCGGATGTGCATGTGATGTTCGAAGGAGTCAGTCCGCAGGAGATACCCGGTATAACATCGTTGTTGGATGCCTATCCGGACGTGCACGGCGTGAGCTACCGCTACAACGCGGATAGCACCTACACGGTTTTCGATCTGGATGTACCCAAATCAGTGGACCAGAAAACGCTGGGCAAACAAATCAGCCACCGGTTCGGCGATACGTGCGTGGTGGAGACCAGCCAGGATGGCGCTACACCTCCCGTGTCGGTGATGATCATCGCAGCGGTGCTGATCATGCTGGTGTTGTTCCTGATGGCTCAGTCGTGGTTCGAGCCTGTGGTGATACTTGTTTCCACGCTTATGGCGGTAGTGCTGAATATGGGTACGAACGCCCTGTTGCCTTCGGTTTCCATCACTACCAACTTCATCGGTTCAATCCTGCAGGCAGTCCTTTCTCTGGACTACTGCATTGTATTGCTCAACCGCTACCGGCAGGAACAGGACGAGCATACCGACCGCCGTACGGCCGGCATTGCCGCAAACAAGGCTGTACGCCTTGCTGCACCGTCTATCCTGTCATCCGCGCTGACGACCGTGGTAGGATTGCTGATGCTTTGTTTCATGCGGCTGAAAATCGGCGCAGATATGGGAATAGTGCTGGCCAAGGGTGTTGTATGCTCGCTTGTATGTACGTTTACCGTGATGCCGTCGTTGATGCTTCTTTTCCGTAAGACAATCAACCGCACAGCCAAGAAAGCCTATGTGCCCCCTACCGATGCCCTCTCGCAGTTCGTAACGAGGCATAAGATCACTATGGCGGTCGGAGCAGTCCTGCTGTTCTTCGCATCATGGTATTTCTCGCACACCACTACCATCTTCTTCTCCGCAGAGAAAAACTCGCGCATAGAGGAGGTTTTTCCTGCTCTCAACCCCATTGTGCTGGTGTATGACACACATGAGGAAGAGAAAATCCTGCAATTGGCAGACAGCCTCTCGGCGCAGCCGGGTGTGCAGACGCTGGTTTCTTACCCCACGCTCATGTGCGAGGAACTGACACCCGCCGAGCAGACGCGTCACATACAGTCTTTGATGGAAATGCTGTCCGGCATGATGCCTCCTGACGCACCCAAGCCGACGGCTGACCAGCTGGCGCTCCTCTCGCCCGAAACGATGCAGTTGCTATATTATATGCGTTCGGTGCAAGGGCAACCGCAGCAACCGCTCCGTTTCCCTGATTTGGCACGCTTCCTGCATAGTCACTGCGTCAACAATCCGCTATTCGCATCGTATATCGATGATGACATGCGTCAACAAGTGGAATTGTTGCAGTCAATGCTGGATATGCCTGCACCCGCACCTCAACCCGAACCGGAACCTGCTCCTGTCTCTCAGGAGCAGGCAGAGGAACAGGATACAATCATCATCCGTGATACGGTGCCCGTTGATCCGCTGATAGTGGAGGCTACGCCTATTGTAATGGACACGCTGGTAACGCCAATACTGGATGTCAACCGCATCGCAATTGTGCCGTTTGTCGGAACACTGTATGCCAACCAACCAAACCCGGTTACGCTGGAGTTGCGCAAACTGGCGGACACAATCGCTATCCGGTTGCCGATGTCGGTGAAGGAGATGTCGCTGTTCATCGGCTCCTCGCAAATCCAGACGCAACTCGTTTACGGCTACGCTCCCGGCAAAACCAAACAGCTCACGCCGTTGCAGTACGTCCATCTGCTGAAGGATGATTTGTTCAAGCGTCCGGGCCTGGCGGGCATGATCAACGACGAACAACGACGTCAGTTGGAGCAACGTGCTTATCTGATGGATCTGGCGGACCAGAATGCTTCGCTCACGCCCAACGAACTGAATATCCTGTTACACTCGTTCGGCCTTGACAATTACACAGACGAGCAGCTGTTTGCCCTTGCCAATCCCGTGCAATTGGCCAAACCTGTGGAGCCTGTGGCATTGGCAGAACCGGTCAAACCGGCCAAACCCTCGGCTATCGCATTGCCGGAGGATGAGGCAATAGCGTTGGAGCAGTCGGCTGAGGCTGAACAGGCTGTATCAACCGAGCCTGTCGAGGAACCGGTCAAACATGAGCACAAGCCCTCGCGCGAAGACCTGCAGGCAGAATTGTTTACCGAACTGGTGTTCGGCGAAGAGGCTTATTCGCCCGTAGAGATGGCGGGTAAACTGGCACGGCTGATGGCTCTCTCAGGAGTGAAAACAGCGCCTGTGACAGCAGACCAGATGTCTCTCCTCTACGATTATTACGGCGCAGTCCATAGTTCATGCGACACCATGCGCATGGGGTTGGACAAACTGCTTGTCTATGTATGTGATACACTTGTCAATGATGCCCGGCTGGCAACTATAATTCCTGACAGCGCCCGCTCGCAAATAGCCGGTGTGCGCACTCAGGTGATGGACGGTATAGGCCAGATGCGTCTGCCTGACCATTCATTGCTGGTGCTGCTAACCACTCTGCCGTACGAATCAGCGCAGACCTATGAGTTCGTGGAAAATCTGACCGCTATAGCCGACGAACATCTGAATAACGAGCATTACTATGTAGGTGAATCGGTTATGTACGCTGAGATGCGCGCCGGATTCAACCATGAGATGAATATCGTCACGTTGCTGACAATCTTGTCTATTTTCCTGATTGTGGCAATCACATTCCGTTCTTTTATTGTACCGACTATCCTGGTGGTAACCGTGATGACTGCGGTGTATGTCAATGTGGTGGTATCGGGACTCGTAGCTGGCAAAATGCTCTACCTCGCATATCTGGTGGTGCAAGCCATACTGATGGGTGCCACGATTGATTACGGTATTCTGTTGGCCAATTATTACCGCGAATACCGCCGTACGATGCTGCCCAATGATGCTGTCATGGCAGCTTATCGCGGCTCGATCAGAACGATTACTACATCCGGCCTGATTATGGTGATTGCGCCGGCAGTGATGGCATTGCTGATTGACGATCTTATGATTTCCAATATTGTAGGGTGCATCGCCGTAGGTGCATTTGTGGCAATCGTGCTTATACTTACAGTCGTTCCGGCTATTCTTGTCGCCTTGGACAAATGGGTGATATATGGCAAGGAAAACCGTTTTGAAACATCAGCCGGACAGGCAGATGAACTCCAGCAAAATAAAAATGAACAAGAGTAAGAAAACGTATCTTGACCAAGAGGGTAAGCCGCTTCCTTATCCGTTTTTGATTAACCTGATGCTGATGCTGGTAGGCGGCTCGCAGACACTCCGTTTGCGGTTCTGGAGCCGCAAACCCAGACATACTGCGGAGAAGACATTGCGCGATATTCTCACAATCAGCCGTGATACGGTCTATGGCAAGGAACATCATTTCGACCGTATATTGTCTGCTACTACAGCCGAGGATCTTTTCCGGTTGTATCGTCTCTATGTGCCGGTCAACAACTCTTTCGAGACTCTGCGTCCCTATGTAGAGCGTCATAAAAACGGCGAGGAGAATATTCTCTTTCCCGGTAAACCGGATATGTATGCAACCACTTCCGGCACTACTTCCGAGCCCAAATGGATTCCCATGACCCATAAATACCTCAAGGATGTGTATGGCAAAATGAGTCATGTGTGGACGTGGAATTTCGTGAAACACCGCAGCCGCATTTTCGGCGGACATATATTCACAACGGTAGGCAAAGAGTGTGAGGGCTATGCGCCGGACGGCACGCTCTACGGTTCGGTCAGCGGTGTGCTTGTTCGCGACATTCCGCCGATTATCAAGAAACACTATACTGCGCCTTCATGTGTCATGTCTATTCCTGACTATGCGGCGCGCAACTATACGCTCATGCGTCTGGCACTCCAGCATCGCGATGTCACACTATGGGCCACTGCCAATCCATCTACCATATTGGAACTGCTCCGTACGCTTCAGGAGAATACCGGACTCATGATCAACGATATCGAGCATGGTTCGCTTACCGAGGACTTCGATATACCCTTTGATATCCGCGATCAGCTGGATGCGTATATGTCGCCTAATCCGGAACGCGCAGCCGAACTGCGGGAGATTTTGGCCTGGAAAGGCACTCTTGAGCCTAAGGATTTCTGGCCGTGGCTGCAATATCTGAGCACATGGAAATGCGGCAACACCAAGATTTACATGGACAAGTATATGGACATGTTTGACTGGGACAAGACTTTTTATCAGGAACTGGGCTATATTGCCACCGAGTGCCGTTTCGGCTTCTCGCTTGACGATACCAACGAATCAGTCCTCTTCCCGCATTTCCACTATTATGAGTTTGTGGAGGAGAGTGAATTGGATCAACCCAACAAACATTTCCTGCAGATTGACGAACTGGAAAAGGGAAAACGCTATTGTGCTTATGTGACCACTTATTCAGGCCTTTTCCGCTATAATATGAACGACCTTATTGAGGTAGGCGGGTTCTTCCGCAACACGCCTACGGTACATATGGTCAGCAAGGTGAACGGCATTGTATCCATGACAGGCGAGAAACTCTATGAGCCGCAGTTCCTGGACGCAGTGCATCAGGCTGAGGAAGAAACAGGTATTAAAACCAAGTTCTTTGTCGGTTTTGCCGATGTCGAGGAGTCGAAATATCATTTCTATTACGAGTTTGAGAACGAAAAAATCCGTCAGTCGGAGGCCGAGATGTTTACCCGGGTGGTGGATGCCAAACTCCAGCATATAAATCTGGAGTACGAATCCAAACGCCAGTCTTTCCGTCTGCACGAACCTGAGACGCATATACTGCTCTCCAATGCCTATGCGCGCTTCAAGGCCGCGTGCCTTAAGGATGGTTTCCGCGACGGACAATTCAAGTTCAACCTGCTCATGCAAGATGAGAAACGCCGCTCCAAATTCAACCTTATCCAGCGTCTGGAAACCGGTTTCGAACGCCTGGGTGATAATATTATCGCGGGTGCCGGCACGATAGACGACCGCCGTCAAGCGCGTGCCGCTCGTCGTAAGGAACGCAAAGCCAGACATGAAAATTCCTGACAACATAAGGACTGTTATTTTCGATTTGGACGGCACTATCTACGACAAGCGCGGTTTGGCGCATCGTATGGTACGCCGGCTTTGGTGGTGTTTGCCGTTGCTGGCGGCAGAGAGAGTGGCGCGGAGGACCATGCACAATCGTGTGTTCGGCTCCGAGCAGGCTTTCTATCAAGCATTCTTTGTGCAAATGGCGCGTGGACACTGGTGGACTGCCGGTATGGCAGAGAAATGGTATCACCACATCTATCTGCCCGCCATGATTCACCTCATCGCCAAATATTGCAAGCCGCGAGCCGAAGTACTGTCTCTCATTGACAATATCGACAGAAACATAGTGACGATGGCAGTCTATTCCGATTATGGCTGTGTGGACGACAAACTCCGTGCGTTAGGTATGGATCTTTCGCTTTTCTCATTGCGAATGGATGCTCCCTCTACCGGAGCTCTCAAACCTGCTAGAACTTCAGCGGAGAAAGCGATGAAGGCGCTCTCGGCAGACCCGCAGACAACTATCTTCATTGGCGACAGGGATGATAAAGACGGAGCCTCCGCACGTGCCGTCGGTGCTGAATTTTTACTAGTCAACTAGTCGGCTAGTCAGCTAGTCAACTATACCAATCATGAATAAACGTTATAAAGATCTTACTGTCACTTCTGGCACCTACGTCCCGCCTGTGAAGACCGCTTTTCCGGAAGACGACCCTTACGTAGGGCTCTACCAGCCGGTGTACGACCGCGATTTCCCGCCGGTGGACGCCTCCTATCCTTATTTTGACGAGTCGTTCGCCAACAAGTTGCGCATGGCATGGGGCTATGCTTTTGTGTTGCGCCCGCTGGGATGGATTTTGCGCGTCAAGTATGGCCTGCGTTGGCGCATCGAGGGGGAGACAAAATGGCGCCGCTCGTCCTGCGGTGTGCGCAAATGGCTCAGACAGTTCGACCTCAGCCGCGGAGCCATTACGGTAGCCAACCACTGTTACCGCCACGACTGCGCCTCTGTCCTGACTACCATCCATGCCTCGTTTCACACGCGCATCCCTATGTTTGCGCCTAATTTCCGAACCAAGGACCAGTTCTTTCTCCGCATCGTAGGCGGTATACCTATTCCGGCGCCCGAAGCGGGACTGAGTGCGATGAAGGCCTTCAATGCCGCTTTCGACGAATATAATCGCCTTGGTTACTGGTTTCATATCTTCCCTGAGGCCAAGCGCTGGGACTGGTACAAGCCTGTCCGCCCCTTCCAGAAAGGCACTTTCACGATGGCCTACAAATACAACAAACCTATTATCCCGTTTGCCGTCACCTATCGTCCTCGTACCGGCATTTGGCGCCTGTTGGGACAGAAAGACGAACCGCTTACGCAGGTCATCATAGGTGCTCCTATTTATCCCGATACCACGCAGCCGCGTGCCGCAGAGACTGAACGGCTGCTCGTACAAACCCACGAAACAATATGCCGTCTAGCCGGAATAACCCGCAATACTTGGCCGTCGTCGCTCTGATAGCGTCGATGATAATATGGTCGGTCAGCGGCATCGCTATCAAACATGCGCTTGCCGTCCTGCCGCCGTTTACGATGATCATCCTGCGCTTTGTGCCGTCGGTGTTGCTCATGCTCATCATCGGCCTCATCTGCCGCAATAACCCTCTCTTCGGACTGCAGCGGCTCCAACTGCGCGACCTGCCCCTTTTCCTCATAGCCGGCTTCTGCCAGCCTTTCCTCTATTATCTGCTGGAGACTTTCACCTACGATGCGCTCAACAGCCCTACTATCGCCGAGACGCTCCTTTCCACCAGCCCGTTGCTCAGCCCGGTCTTTGCCTCCGTCTTGCTGCGCGAACGGGTTACCAAATACAACATCATCGGCATCCTCATCTCCACGCTCGGCGTGTTTATGTTGACGCTTTTGGGGAGTGCAGGCTATTCTATCGGCAACTACTGGGGCATACTGCTTGCTTTTGCTGCTGTCTCGGCGGCTGTCGTCGATTCGATCATGATGCGCAAGGTCCCGGCGAGCTATAGTTCTCTTTCCTTCATCTTCTACGCCCAGCTTATCAGCCTTCTGTTCTTCCTGCCCATATGGTTCGTCCGCGAGGGACCGGCAGCCCTGGATGCCACCTTCGTCCATTCGACTTTCGACCATTCGGCTATTACCATAGCTTTGCTATGCGTCGCCTATCTTACCGTCTTTGCCAGCGTCATCGCCTTCATCCTCTTCTGTTATGCGCTTCGCCAAATTGGAGTCACCCAGGCGAACGCTTTCAATAATATCCGTCCGGCTTTCACCGCGCTGTGGATGTTCCTTTTCTTCCACGAAACACTGCCCCTCGGCAAGTGGATAGGTATGATTCTTATTATAATCGGGCTATTTGTGTGTCAAAAACGCGAAAAAACGACTAAATTTTAAGAACATGCTTGTAGGTTCGAAATATTTTTCGTAACTTTGTACGCAATTTGTAACTATTATATCGGAAATATATGGAAAACATTTACACCATTGATTTTTTCTACGACCTGCTCTACATCATGTTTGTTGTAGGTCTGGTAGTCTTTATTTCGCTGTATTTTGTGGATGCAGGCTACGGCAAGATGCGTTCCGAGAAATGGGGACCTGCTATGAATAACAAGGCGGGTTGGTTCCTCATGGAGGCTCCGGTCTTTCTCGTTGTGCTCTATCTCTATTTCAAGTCGCTTCCTCTTTACGGCGGACTCACCAGGAATGTGCCTTACTGGCTCTTCTTCCTGATTTTTGAATTCCATTATTTCCAACGCTCCTTCATCTTCCCGTTCCTGCTCAAGGGAAACGGCAAAATGCCTTTCGCTATTATGATTCTCTCGGTGGTGTGGAATCTCATCAACGGTTATATCCAGGGCTTCTGGCTTTTCCACCTTGCCCCGCAGTATTATCCGGATCTCTATACCACTTCGTGGGTCACCACGCCGCAGTTTATCATCGGAACAATCATCTTCTTCATCGGCTGGGGCATCAACATGCACTCCGACTATGTCATCCGCCATCTGCGCAAACCCGGTGACACCAACCACTATCTGCCTAAGAAAGGACTCTATAAATATGTTACTTCGGCCAACTACTTGGGCGAAATAACCGAATGGCTCGGCTTTGCTATCCTCACTTGGTCGCTTGCCGGACTGCTCTTCTTCTGGTTCAGCTGCTGCAACCTCATCCCGCGCAGCAATTCCATCTACAATAAATATGAAGAGGAATTTCCCGATGAATTCGACCGCAAACGCCTCAAACGCATCATTCCTTTCATCTATTAATTCAATCCAAATCAGACTGGCGAGACACTATCGAGACAGAATCGAGTCGGGACTACGTCAATACCAAATCGGAACAATATCGAAATTATTTACTGCTGAATATGGCTGACAACAACAAACTCTTTACTCCCTTCCAACTGGGACCTGTCACGCTGCGCAATCGTTTTATCCGCTCCGCAGCGTTCGAGAATATGGCTCGTGCCAACAAACCGACCCAAGAACTGCAGGACTACCATGTCTCTGTTGCACGTGGCGGGGTAGGTATGACCACAGTCGCTTATGCGGCGGTGGATCTCAGCGGCGTCTCCTTCGACGGACAACTCTATGTCCGCCCGGAGATTATCCCCGACATGAAAAAGATGACCGATGCCATCCATGCTGAAGGCGCAAAAGCCTCCATACAGCTCGGTCACTGCGGCAACATGACGCACTTCTATACCTGCCATTGCATGCCGGTAAGTGCCGATACGTGGTTCAACCTCTATTCGCCTACCGTCCATCGCCGTCTCCGAGTGCCGGAAATCAAGCGCCTGGTTCAGAAGTTCGGCGAAGCGGTTGATTTTGCCCGCGAGTGTGGCTTCGACTGCGTGGAGATTCATGCCGGTCATGCCTACCTTATCTCCCAGTTCCTCGCCCGCCGCACCAACCACCGTCACGACGAGTACGGAGGCAGTCTGGAGAATCGTATGCGCTTCATGAACGAAGTGCTGGATGCTGTTATGGAGCATGCCAAAGATGACATGGCAGTAGTCGTTAAAACCAATATGTGGGACGACTGCTGGCGCGGCGTGTCTGTCGAAGAAGGTATTGAGATTGCCAAAAACATCGCTGCTCACAAGGTACATGGTATTGTCCTCTCAGGCGGTACGGTCAGTCGTTCGCCGATGACTATCCTCTCCGGCGCGATGCCTTACAAGACACTCGCCCACTATATGCCGATGAAATCATTCTGGTGGCTCAAGGCGGCACTCAATATCCCCGGCGTGGCGGCAATCATGACGCCTACATCGCCCTTCAAGGAGCTCTATTTCATGGAGAAAGCCAAACTCTTCCAAGAGGCGCTGAAAGATATTAACATACCGCTCATTTATGTGGGAGGCGTGCAGTCGGGCGACAACTGTCAGACCATCATGGACGAGGGCTTCGAACTCTTCCAGATAGCACACGTGCTTATCAAGGATCCCGACTTTGTCAATCATGTCAAGGAGAACCCGCACTACCATGCCGGTTGCCGTCGTTCCAACTACTGTGTGGGACGTATGTACAGCAAGGATATGAAATGCCACGAGTGCGTGGAACGTGACGGAGAAATGATTCCGGCACGCCTGCAACGGGAAATTAACAAACTGGAGAAAAAAGCAGAAGAATCATGCTCGCGTTAGTTACCGGTGCCAGCAGTGGCATTGGCTTGCAATATGCCACACAACTCGCTCGCGATTATCATTGCGACTTGCTTTTGGTGAGCAATCAGGAGCAGGAACTCAATCAGGTAGCGGCTGACCTCGCTGCGCAATATGGGGTGCGCACGATTGCACGTTATGCAGACCTCAGTTTGTCTGATGCCGCAGAACAGTTGCATGACTGGTGTACGGAAAACAAGTATATAGTGGATGTGTTGATCAACAACGCCGGCGTTTTCTTCTTCAATCCCTATTGCGAGACGTCGATGAAACGCATCAATCTCATGCTCCAACTGCATATGATCACCGTGGCCAAACTCACGCGCCTCTTTGCCGAAGATATGATTCGCCGCGAGTTGACGCCGGACGAGGCGTCCCAACGTATATGCGGCCATAAACGCATGCGTGGGTATATATTGAATATGTCTTCTATGTCTGCATGGATGGCGATGCCGGGAATCCAGACCTATAATGCCACCAAGGCGTTTATATACAATTTCTCCAAATCGCTGTGGTATGAGCTGAAACCAAAGAATGTGGGAATCACGGTGATGGCTCCCGGAGCGGTGGATACTGCGCTGTTCGGCTTGGCGCCCAACCTGCGCAAACTGGCTGTCAATCTGACGGTCAGCATTCCTCCTGAGAAACTGGTCAAACGTGCATTGCGTGACATGTTCCGCAACAAGAAAGCGGATACTCCGGGATTTCTCAACTGGCTGGCCACGCCGCTTCTCAAACACACCCCTGACTGGCTCGTTTTCCTGGCCATTAAATACGTAGGCAAATACCAAAAATAACTCACTAACTCTCTAATTCTCTAACTCTTTAACTCTCTAACCGTTATGAAGAAACTCGACATTATTCAGACCATCAAGGATGGTGTATCGTTGGCCCTTGTCAACTATTTGAGTATCGTTTGCGCTGTAGCGCTTTACGTAATCACGATTTGGATTCCGTATCTCAACGTCGGTACTACTATCGCCATGGCTTCGCTGCCTGCAGAGATGGCCAAAGGCAATGTGATTAACCCGCTCTTTATCTTCGACGGCAAGTACCGCCGCAACATGGGCGAGTTCTTCATCCTCATCTCGCTCATGTATGGCGCAATCGGCATGGGATTCCTCTTTATGTATATCCCCGGTATTGTTTTGGGGCTTGCTTTCTCGCTTGCTACCGTCCTTTTTGTGGATCAGGATCGTCCGGCACTCGAGGCTTTGCGTGAGTCCAACAATCTTACTTATGGCAACAAATGGCGCATTTTCTGTGCCGAGGCATTACTGGCTATCTGCCTCTGTGTGGCTGTAGCGATCATCAACGCCCTCTTCAGCATCGGTAATCTCGACTGGCTGGAGGCTATTGGAGCTGTTATTGCTGCCGTGCTGGCAATCTTCGCAGTTCCTGCTTTCGTAGGCGTTGAGGCGGTTATCTACAAGACTCTGGCTTTGGACAAGGACGAGGAACCGGCTGCTCCTGCTTCGGCACCTGCCGCTAAACCTGCGCCTGCCGCTCCTGCACCTGCCGCACCTGCTGCAGAAGCTGCTCCCGAAGCAGAAAAGCCTGCCAAGAAGCGCGCACCGCGTAAGGCCGCTCCTAAGGCTGAGTAACCATCTGATCGCACTGATAAACAAAAGAGACTCGGAATTCCGAGTCTCTTTTTCCTTTTTCTACTCGTTACACTCGTACAAAAGATAAAAAAAGAAGGTTGAACTTCTTTATCTTTTCTACTCGTTACACTCGTACAAAAGATAAAAAAGAAGGTTGAACTTCTTTATCTTTTCTACTCGTTACACTCGTACAAAAGATAAAAAAGAAGGTTGTCTCACGACAACCCAATCTTTTCATTTAACCTTAAATCTAATACCATGAAAAACACGATGCAAAAGTACTACATTTTTGCAATATGACCAAATATTTGTCAAAAAAAATGCTTATAAACTTAATTTTGTCAAATTGATTTGGCAAAAACGTGTCTAAATGTTTGTTTTGCGCTAATCGCAGAGCGAGAACAAGTCCTCACGCGGATTGACGAGCATAACGGGTACGGGAGACATGCGGATGGCATGCAGCTCCGGCGGACCGAACAAAATATCATCCAACCCGTAATCACGGCTGGCAGTGAGGATAAGCAAGTCGTAATGAAAATCGCGTTGCCGTTCACCGGCTTCGCGAACCAAGGAAAAACTATCCTTGCGTGCCTTGATGATTTCGTAACTGATCTCTTCTCCTGTACGCGAGGATATGTTTTTGATATGGGTCACGATCCTGTTGACATTTTGCTGCGCATGACTGCCGTAATCGTTGGCTTGCAGCAAAATGATATGAGCACCTGTTTTGCGTGCCAGATAGGTGGATATTTCTGCCTTGTATGTTTCCTCCTCCAGCATTGAAACAGGCACCAGTATGCGTCTGACGGGTGGGGTGGTCATGGTTGAGGTGACAAACACATATGGCCGTCTCTCCTCACGGCATTCGTTGAGTGCATGCCGGATAGCGCGACGCTCATTCTTGCACTCCACCAGCCGTATGTCTTCATTTCCGTCCCAGATCATTTGATATGCATTTGATCCATTGTTTTGTGGTAACTCTTCGCTGCGGAAGCATGCGTGCCGTACGACGATGAGAAAATATGCGTGCCGTCTAATGCAGGGCTGGCGCACATATACAGGTAATTCGTCTTGGGTGCATCAAGCACATAATCCATGGTCCGTGGCAGCGGACAGCGGATAGGACCGGGAGAAAGGCCTTTGTTCTTATAGGTGTTGTACGGCGACTCCACTTTGAGGTGGCGGTTCAGAATACGTCTTAATCCGAAATCGCCCAGTGCGTATTTGATAGTGGGACAGGCCTGCAACGGCATTCCTAGCCGCAAGCGGTTCATATAAAGGCTGGCGATAGTTGGCATGTCCTTGGTGTTGTAGGTCTCTCCTTCCACGATTGATGCGATGATGGCGATGTCGATGGGCGTCAGGCCTCTTGCCGCGGCTTTCTGCCGGCGTTCTTCGTTCCAGAACAGGTTGTACTCACGTTCCATCCGTTTGAACAGGGCATCGGGTTTGATGGTCCAATATACCTCATAGGTGTTGGGAATGAACAGACAACGGCTGGTCTCTTTGTCCATCCCGAAATGAGCCATGTACTTGTCGTCCTCCAGCTTTTCCAGGATGGACAGGCTATCCATCATAAGCTGCGAACTGATTTTTCCTGCCAGTTCTTCGCGCGTGCGGACTGCATTGGTCCATTTGAGTTTCACAGGTGTCTGTTCGCCGAATTTCAGGCGGTTGATGAACATCTTGTCGCCCATCTCGGCAGGGAAAACATAGTGCCCGGGCTCGGGATGAGCAATGGCAATCAGTTTCATGTGCATCTTCAGGTCGGTCTCTCCGCTGATCTCATAGTCCTGACGAATCAGGTTGAGGGTCGAGTCGATGGTCATGCCCGGGTAGATGTTGTAGGCATGCTCTTTGCCGTCACGAGCAACAAAATTGCTCACGTGCAGGCGGTAGTATTGCTCTACTCCAAAAGCGAATGCCAACAGCAGGATGGCTGTAATGACTCCGATAATGGTATATAAAGTAGATGATTTCATATATGCGGATTATTTGCCTCCTACCAATCGTTTGATTTCTGATAATTTGTTGAGTGCCTCCAAGGGAGTCAGGTTGTTGATATCCATGCTTTGTACCTCGTCCCGGATTTGTTCCAGCACCGGGTCATCCAGTTGGAAGAAGCTTAGTTGCATGCCCTCCCTGCTGTTGCCTATGTGCTCTACGGGTTTGGCTATCTCGCCGCTTTTGGCTGCGCGCTCCAGGTCGGCAAGAATCTGGTTGGCACGCTCCACTATGGATGCCGGCATGCCGGCCAGTTTCGCCACATGAATACCGAAACTGTGTTCGCTGCCTCCGCGTACCAGTTTTCTCAGGAAAATTACTTTGCCGTTCACCTCGCGTACCGATACATTATAGTTGCGGATGCGGTCGAAAGTTTTCTCCATCTCGTTCAACTCATGGTAATGGGTGGCAAACAGTGTCTTGGCATGCCCGCGGTTTTCATGTATATATTCTACGATGGCCCATGCGATGGAGATGCCGTCGTAGGTGCTGGTGCCGCGTCCCAGTTCGTCGAAGAGCACCAGGCTCCTTTCGCTCAGGTTGTTCAGAATCGAGGCGGCCTCGTTCATCTCCACCATAAAGGTGGACTCGCCCATGGAAATGTTGTCGCTGGCGCCTACGCGCGTGAAAATCTTGTCAACCACGCCTATGCTGGCACTCTCTGCGGGTACAAACGAACCTATCTGAGCCATCAGCACAATGAGTGCCGTCTGGCGGAGCAGGGCGGATTTACCCGCCATGTTAGGGCCGGTTATAATAACAATCTGCTGGCTGTTGTTGTCCAGCATCACATCATTGGCTATATACTGTTCGCCTGCAGGCAGCTGCTGCTCTATCACCGGGTGACGGCCTTGACGGATATCAATCACCAGACTGTCGTTCACATCCGGGCAGACATACCTGTTTTCGGTCGCTATAGTGGCAAACCCGAGCAGGCAATCCAGTTGCGCCAGCACATTGGCATCCAGCTGCATCTGCGGAACCCATTCGCAAAGGGCGAGCATCAGTTCCTGATAGATGCGGGTCTCTATAATCTGGATTTTCTCCTCTGCCGTAGTGATTTTCTCCTCATAGGCCTTCAGTTCTTCGGTTATATATCGCTCGGCGCTGACCAAAGTCTGCTTGCGTATCCATTCTGCAGGCACTTGCTCCTTATACGTGTTTCTGACCTCCAGATAATATCCGAAAACATTGTTATAGCCTATTTTCAGGCTCTGGATGCCGGTGCGCTCTATCTCGCGTTGCTGTATCTGCAGGAGATAATCTTTGCCGTCCGACTGAATGGCACGCAGTTCGTCCAGCTCGGTGTCCACGCCCCGTGCAATGATGTTGGGTCTGCCTTGTGCCATGGGCGGGTCCGGCACTATCTCGCGTTCGATGCGCATACGCATCTCCGAACATGCGTCCAGCTGCTCGCCTAACAGACTCAGATAGGCATTGTCCTTCGCCTCGTCGCAGATACGTTTGATCGGCACTATCGCACGTAGTGCGCGGCCGAGTTGCACCATCTCGCGCGGACCGATACGGCCGGTGGATATTTTGCTGACAATCCGTTCCATGTCGCCTGTCTGCTGCAGCGCTTGTTGCAGGGTCTCACGGGCTTCCGGATGACGGAAAAGGTGCTCCACTACGGTCTGGCGGTTGCGGATAGGACGGACATCTTTCAGCGGAAAAGCCAGCCATCGGTGCAGCATGCGGCCTCCCATCGGCGTGATGGTACGGTCGATGATTTCGTATAGTGTTTTGCTTTCCGCAGTGTTGCCGCCTGTAAGTTCCAGATTGCGCACCGTAAACCGGTCGAGCCACACGTATTTCTCTTCTTCTATGCGGCTCAGGTGCTGGATATGGCCTGTCTGCAGGTGTTGCGTCATATCCAGATACATCAATATACCGCCTGCGGCGGTCACGCCTGCCGGCATTTTCTCCAGACCGAAGCCCTTGAGCGAACTCACGCCCCACAACTTCTGCAGACGCTCTTTCGCTGTGCTCTCCACCAGCATCCAGTCTTCCAACTCAAAGGTGAACCAGCGGTTGCCGAACAGTTGCTCCATCTCTGCTTTTTTGCCGCGGAGCAGAAGCACCTCTTTCGGCGCAAAATTGGTCAGCAGTTTGTCTATGTAGCTGCTGTCGCCCTGGCCTGCCAGAAACTCGCCTGTGCTGATATCCAGAAATGCCACTCCTATCTGATAGCTGACAGCTGATGTCTGACGGCCGCTGAAATGCAGGCATGCCACCCAGTTGTTCTCCTTCTGCGTCAGCGTGGTGTCGGAATAACTCACACCGGGTGTCACCAACTCCGTCACGCCGCGTTTGACCAGTTTCTTCGTTAACTTCGGATCCTCCAGTTGGTCGCATATCGCCACACGCAAACCGGCTCTCACCAGTTTGGGCAAATAGGTATCCAGGGCATGGAACGGAAAACCGGCCATCTCTAATGCCTGTGCAGCCGCGCTGCCGCCGTTGCTGCGGTGGGTCAGCGTGATATTCAGTATTTTCGCCGCGCGAACCGCATCTTCCGCGTACGTCTCGTAGAAATCGCCGCAACGGAATAGCAGCATGGCATCCGGATATTGGGTTTTGATATCCCGGAACTGCTTCATCATCGGTGTTAATTCTTCTGCCATATCTATGTTTCTGTTTTCTTCTGTTGTTAGAGTGTTTTTGCGGTCATTTACGTTACCATCTCGTTCGCATTACGGACGTCTTAGACGGATGTGTGACCTACTTGCAGACTTTTTTATCTCAAATCTACTGTTATTTTCAAATTATACATGCGCCCGGTCAGGTAATTGGGGCTTGCCCACTGGCGTCCATAAGCGTCTGCCACCCAGAAATACGAGTTGACGTTGCGCCAGCCCACCAGGTTGAATACCTCAAACTGAATAGCCCATTGTTTGACATGTTTGGCGCTTGCGGCACGCATGAACTTGGCGGTTTTCTCGTTGAACACATAGGTGGCACCCAGGTCGATGCGCTTGTACATCGGCATGCGGCCCCATTGTTGTGTGTTACGTGGGGCATAGAAAGGCTGACCTTCCGAGAACTGCATCTTCAAATGGAATTTCAACTGCGGCAGCTGGGGAATGTAGTCCTGGAATAGCATTGAGAAATTATACCGCTGCTCTGTCGGGCTGGGAATCCAAGCTGATGGCTGATTGCTGACGGCTGATAGCTCTTTCTGCCTGGCCGTCATCGTGGAGAAGGAAATCCAACTGTCCGCTCCGGGTACCAACTCGCCGTATAGTTTCAGGTCCAAGCCCGCGGCATAACCCTGCGAATCATTCACACCCGAATAACGGACACGCACATTATCAACGGTGTAACTCTCCATGCGGTCAATGTATTTGTAGTATGCCTCGGCGGTCAGTTTGAAGGGTCTGCCCCATGCGCGGAAATAGTAGTCGCCGCCTAAAACCACATGCACCGACCGTTGCGCCCTCAGGTCTTTGTTCAGTTTGATGCGCGTGATACCTAAATTGTCGGTTACGGTGTCGCGCAGCTCCTTGTAGAACGGTGCCTGGTAATACAATCCCGTTGCCAGACGGAAGCAGAAATCGCGTTTCCAGCCGGGTATCCATTCGATGCTGGCGCGGGGTGAAGGCAGCACTTCGTTGTTCCAGCTCCACCATTGCAACCGGCCGCCTACCGTCAGAATCCACTGACCGGAAGAACCGACCCACTTGTGCTGGTTCTGAACATATGCCTGCACACGCGCCGAACGCATACTGCTGTCGCCGCGCATCGCGTAGTACAGTTCCATCGTCTTGCCGTCATCGGGCATGGAGTAACCCGCCGAGTCGCGCCATTCCCATTCGTTGATACGGTCGCTGATCAGTTCCGCCTGACCGCTGACGCCCCAACTCAATCGGTTCTCGCCGAGGCTCCAGACACCGTTATGCGCCAGGGTGATCACGCCTGCTGCCAGACTGTTGCGGGCATGCTGGTGAAAAACGCCGATGCCCAGCACATCGCTCTGACCTTCTGACGGATTTACATGTTCGGTGGTCACGTTGGGACCCGCAGAGCCGTCCATGGGAGCGTTGGAGAGAACGTATTCGCCGGTAATGTCGAAATTCTCACGCTCGTTGGTGTAGAACCCGCTGAGGTCAAAACCTATCTCAATTTCCGAAGGCTGAAGGCTGACATCTGACAGCTTGTATTTCCCTTTCGCACTCAGCGCCGCAAAGGCGGTCAGAAACTTGTCTTTCTCCTGCCCCTCATAGTAAATGCTCAGGTTCTTGGCGTTCTGTCCGCCGAAACTCTCGCTCATGCTGTCCGGCTTGAAGCGGTAGTCGTTCTGGCTCACGTTGCCTAAAAAAGACATCGTCCAGCCTGACGGCTGACGGCTGATGGCTGACGGCTGACGGCCCACCTTCCACGTAATATACGTCTGATAATCCAGGTAGTTCGGCTGGTAGTTGCCGGCTGTGGCCAGTGCGCCAAGCATGTAGCGGCTGGTTTTGTAGCGGATGCCGTGCATCATACTGTAGGTGCTGTCGCCGTGACCCACATACACTTGTGCGCCCAACAGACTGGCACTCAGACTTCCCTCGAACTTGTCAGGACGTTTGTAGCTGATATCCAATACGGAAGACATCTTGTCGCTGTATTGCGCACCGAAACCGCCGGCGGAGAAATGGACGTTCTCCACCATCTCGGGATTGACGAAACTCAATCCCTCTTGTTGCCCGCTGCGGATCAATAACGGCCGGTGTACTTCTATTCCGTTCACATAAACCGAGTTCTCGTCGAACGAACCGCCGCGCACATTGTACTGGCTGCTCAGTTCGTTCGTCTGGCTCACGCCGGCAAAAGTGATCAGCAGACTCTCTATGCTTCCGCCCGTAGCGTCCGGCATGATACGCATCGTCTCGGCGTCAATATGATCCATCGTGCCCTGTGTGCGTTTGATGCCGCGCACCTCTATCTCGGTCAGCAACTGCTCGTCGGTCAGCAACTGAACATTCACGTTCAGCACGTCGTGCAAGTCTATAATCCGCTGTTGCACAGTGGTATAGCCTATCATCGAAAACGTCAGAACCACCGTGTCCGTTTCTTCCAGCAGCAACTCATAATAACCGTTTTTGTTAGTCGCCGTTCCGCCCAACAGTTCACCCGTTCGCCATTCGCCATTCATCCATTCGCCTTTACTCGCCGCCACATTCGCCAACTCAATACCGATATTGTCCTGATCCACCACGTACCCATACACGCGTGCATTGCGCGCGTACAAAGAAACAGTACACACGCACAGCAGGAGCCAAAAGTTTACTATTTTTAAGATTTTTCCCATACGGGGGAATATCGGGGTTATATCGGGGGTAAATCGGGGTTTTGTCGGGGGTAATACAGGGGCGTAAAAGTACACGATTATTAAGATTTTAATTCTTCATTGAGCCCTTCAATGTAAGCGGTCAACTCCTCACCGCCCAGTTTGGTCTCTGACGAAGTGACAAATACCGGCGGCAGTTCTTCCCATTCCTCCAGCAGGCGTTTTTTGTATGCCTCGACGTTCTCTGCCAGCCGCATTTTGCCTAATTTGTCGCCTTTGGTAAAAACAATCGCAAACGGCACGCCGTTCTCGCCCAGCCAGTTGATGAACTCCAAATCAATCTTCTGCGCCTCATGCCGGCAGTCTATCAGCACAAACAGACAAACCAGTTCCTCGCGCAGCAGGCAATACCGCTCGATCATCCGTCTCAGTGCCTCCCGTTGTTTCTGTCCCGCCTGTGCATACCCGTATCCCGGCAAATCCACCAGATACCCGGAGCGTCCTCCCGTTGAAGCGGGAGGAGCGGCCTCCGCCGAGGAGGGAGAAAACTCGATTCTAAAATGATTGATCAGCAGCGTCTTGCCGGGCTTCTGACTTGTTTTGGCCAGCTTCGGGTTGTGGCACAGCATATTGATGAGGCTCGATTTGCCCACATTGCTCCTGCCTATAAACGCATACTCCGGCTTGTCCGTCCGCGGACAATCCTTCACATCCGGACTGGAAATAATATATTGCGCACTAATAATCATCTTTCCCTTTCACCTTTCACCTTTCACTTTCCACCTTTCACCTTTCTTGCCCACAGGCAGAAGCCGCAGAGGCAGCTGAGGGTCACGATGCCGGCAATCAGATAGCCGAGCCATCTGAACTCAGGCGCTACATTCAGTCCCTCCGGGGCAATGATGATATAGCTGCTGCAGACCATCGTCATGAACAGCGCCGGAATCATCGCAACCAAATACCCGAAACGATTTGATAGCTGACGGCTGACAGCTGAAAGCTCTTTCTTATACAGCCACACCGTGCCCGCCCAAAGCGTGAACACCGCCAGTGTCTGGTTGGTCCAGGCGAAATAGCGCCAAACGACGTTGAAATCCACAAACACCATGCCGAAAACGCAAAGAAACAGCGGCAGCGCAATCATCAAGCGCTTGGGAATAGGGCGTTGGTCCCATTTCAGGAAATCCGCCACAATCAGTCGCGCCGACCGCAAAGCCGTGTCGCCGCTGGTGATAGGCGCGGCAATGACGCCGATGATAGCCAGGATGCCGCCTATCGTGCCCAGCCAGCTGCGGCTCACTTTGTCAATCACCAGCGCGGCGATGTTCTCGCCCGGATGTTGCGCCGCAAAAGCCTGCAAACCGTCAATGCCGTACAGCCCTTTCTCAGGGTCGGCAAAGAACGTACCGGCGGCTGCCGCCCAAATGAGTGCCAATATACCTTCCGCCACCATCGCGCCGTAGAAGATCCAGCGTCCCTGCCGCTCGTTGGTGCAGCAACGCGCCATGATGGGGCTCTGCGTGCCGTGAAAACCCGAGATTGCGCCGCAGGCAATGCTGACGAACATCATCGGAAACAGCGGCAGGCTCCGCCCTGTTCTGAAGGCTGAATGCTGATGGCTGAAATCCCATATATGCCACACCTCCGGCATTTCCGAACTGTGCCAGCCTAACATAACGATCATGATGCCGATACCCATAAACAGCAATATTCCGCCGAAAATAGGGTAGAACCTTCCTATCAGTTGATCTACCGGCAGAACGGTTGCCAGCGCATAGTAGCCGAAAATAATCAATACCCATACAATGGGAATCATATGACCATGAAAATCCATGGTTCCTAATCCCGCCAGGCCTTGCAGCAATGTAGCCGGACCGCTCAGAAACGTGGTGGTCAGCAGAATCAGCAGCACAAGCGAGAGAATACGCATGAACAGTTTGGTGCCTTCGCCCAACTCGTCACCGATGATGTCGGGAAGACTCGCTCCGCCTTTGCGGATGGAGAGCATGCCGCTCAGATAATCATGTACGCCTCCGGCAAAAATAGTACCGAATACAATCCATAGAAAGGCGGCCGGACCATAGAAAATACCCATGATGGCTCCGAAAATCGGACCTAAGCCTGCTATGTTCAGAAACTGAACCAGGAAAATGCGCCAGGGTGCCATCGGCACATAATCCACTCCGTCTGTCTTGGTCAAGGCGGGCGTCTTACGCTCCGGCTCAATGCCGAAAATCTTCTCCACCAGAGTGCCGTAGGTCAGGAAACCCACTACCAAAAGAGTTAACGCAATAATAAATGTGATCATATAATTATCTCCTATGCGCGTAAATAACGCGCAAAGGTACAAAAAAAACTTGACATACACAAATAAAAGAAGATTTTTGCGTAAAAATAGGCCCTGAGTCGGTTCAATCCCGTTACCACACCGTGACCACTACGTACGGTGCAAGGCCCGTAGAAGGCCGTTTGTTTTTCGGGGCGTTTAGAATTTCTGCGTAATCCGAAATACCCGGCTCGGTGTGTGGGCGTTTAGAATTTCTGCGTAATCCAGAGGCAACGCTGTGAGTTCTGCGCAAAAAATGAAAGAGGCAAACCTTTTTTTTGTTTTATAGCGCAGCCTGTCTATAACAAGTTATGACATGCCACGCTATAAAACAAAAAGGAAACCGAAGTTTCCTTTCATTTTTTGTGGGCGTTTACGGATTCGAACCGCAGACCCTCTGCTTGTAAGGCAGATGCTCTAAACCAGCTGAGCTAAACGCCCGTCGCGTCAGCGACGCATCTACTTCTTTTTCAAAAGCGAGTGCAAAGGTACTGCTTTTTTTTGATATGACCAAATATTTTTGCATTTTTTTTGCATTTTACCTCACTTTTTTGTAAAAAGCCGGTAATTATACCACTTTTTGTCCCTCTGTCGGGCAAAAACGGCATATGCAATGCACGAGATGGTCAAGCCTACTCCGATGCCTCCCATGACGTCGGCGGCGAAATGCTGACTCAGATAGATCCGGCTGTAACCGCCTATAGCTGCAAGCACGAAAAATGATGCTTGCAGCAGACCGGCTACGCCTGTCATACCGCTGGCGCTGTCATACCGCTTGGCTGTCAGACCGGCATTCCCTGTGCCTGTCAGGTTTTGGGTTACGATGATACTGAGCACGAAGAACAGGGCGAAGAAAGAGGTGGTGTGTCCGCTGGGGAAAGAGAACCAGTGGTGTATCTTCACGCCCTCTACCAGCGGCAGTTGTACATCCGGCATATGGGTGGCAAACCATGTAACAGGCCGCGGCGCGTTGACTATATGCTTGACGATCTGTGTCGTCAGTTCAGCGCCTGCCACGCAGGCAGTAGCCATCGCGCCGTCGCCTGTCCGCCCGAACAGGAGCAGCAAGCAGCAGACTATATAGGGCAGATATTCCGCTATTTGGGTATAATACCTAAAGAATATATCGCGCGCGGGTGTGTGATGGTTGCAAAGCAACAGGTGCAATTCGCCTTTGGGGATACATAGTATGGCTAAGCCCAATGCTACAAAGAGCATCAGGCTTAGCGTGATAAAGACGGCGTTTTGTTTGAGCAACTGTTTCATTATTCCACTTTCTGGCCGTAGATATTGTAGGTGTGACCGTCGTGAAGAATGAATATCTGGTGGTTTTGCAGCACTTTCTTGGCAGGAGCCGGATTGCTCTGCAGGGTGTCTTCCGTCTCAGGGGCTTCGGTCTTTTTGCCTTCCTTGATATACTGCGGGCAGGACTTGAATACCTTGCCGTCGGTTCCGGTCAGCTCAACGTAGTATTCTCCGTCCAGCGGCAGAGGTTTGCCTTCGGCGTCAAACGCCTCGCTGTAGTAGTTGGCATTGGTGGCGCCGGGGATAGCCACGCCGTCGTGATACCACTGGTAGGCTGTGAATGTGTAGCCGGTTTTCTTGCCCGGAATCACATTGCCGCCGTAGCCGGACTTGTAGATAGCCAGTGTTGTACCGAATTTCAGTTTGAAGATCGAGTCAGGATAATTGACTGTGATGTCCAGCATTTCGGATGTCTCCACCCGCTGCGAACCGTCCGGATTCGTACAGTTGGCATCCGTCACATAAACCATACCTTGGTATTGCCCTACCGGCCATTTATTGGCAGGAATGGTCGCAAATCCGTTGATGCGTCCGGCGGCTTCTCCTAAATCTGTTTCTTCTCCCAAATCAACCTTTAATGTCAATGTTTTTTCTCCTGAGATGTATTCAAAGTATGCTGTGTTCGCATCGTATTTTCCATCACGGCAATAGGAGTAGGGGATTTTGATTTTTCCGCTATCGTTCTCGCAGTTGGTATAAGGATTGACCAAGTCATTTTCCATTTGGAAGTCCAGACACTTGGTAATATCCACCAGGTATGTAACTACGCTATCGCATCCCGAGCCTTTGCGGTAGAAAGTACGTGTAACGGCAGGGTCGGTAGGTTTGATGGATGAATAAACCCATTCGCCTGCATGACCATGATCATCCGCAGGAATCCAAGCTTTGTCTTGGCGTACGCCTAAATAATCAGTGGTTTCCGCATTGGCATAGACATATAGTGTAAGATAGTACGTTGTGCAATTCTCTCCCTCCACAACGTCTGTAATCACATCATCTTTTGTAGGATCAGAAATTGTGTATGTTTTTTTGTCCAGAGCTTTGTCAAAGGTGTAAGGAAATTCGTTCGCACACAATACAACCGCTGTATCTTTGTTGATGTTCGGTAAAACTCTGAAGGTAAAAGTGACATCAAAGGGAGGGTATGTAGTAGCCGGACAATCCTTATGAGCATACAGCTTGGCAGTTACATCATACCATCCCGGTACAGAGTAAGTATGTGTATGCTGTGCGCTTGTGATTGTTTCATAAGTCCCATCACCAAAATCCCATTCTACCTTGTCGATTGTTATGGAGCCGGCTGATGCATCAAATGTCAGTTCACTATTTGCGCAGAACGGTTCATATGAGAAATTGTTTTCATTACTAAATGTTTGATCGCCAACATTAATAGAGCCAAGTGCAACGGCCGCAGAACCGACAGAATAGGCATAGGATTCATCATTTCCATTACCATATACATGTGCTATAACTCCGCTGGGATTAGTCAGAGTAAATACTTTGTTACCCGAACCAGTACCCACCGTAGTTAAATGGATGCGAGCGTAAGACCATAAAGGGTTATTAGGTACAGGAGTGAAGGAAATAGGATCTACTGCAGCAGGAGATAATGTTGTATTCGCAATATCAGAAGTTTGGCAAACAATATCTATAAAATGCTTGTCTGTCTTATCTGTACCGCAGACACCAAAGGTAATGTCCTTGATTCTTTGTTCTAGAGGTGAAATCCACACCATGGACGGGTCTCCGTAACCACCTGACATTTCCGAGGGAGTGGCTTTGTATCCATTGCTAACGTCATAGGAGTACACCGCAACCGGACAGGAAGATTCAATGAAAACAGCATCCTCTGTCAGTACAACATCAGGTTTGTGTACAAGATCTTGTTGCGTCGGTTGTGTTTTATACATTTCAATCTCAAATGTCTCTCCTGCATTGGTAATTGTGTAAAGGACATTATCGTTTTCTTTCGGTCCAAGATATATTTGCGTATTGTCATTCATTGCAGTGATGCGCACACGATTGGCATCTTTCTCTTTACTCCGTGTAATAACGAATTGAGTTCCCCAATAATCCACTGGCATTGCTTGCTCAAATGTACAGTCACGCGCAGATTTGCCACCAGGAATCTGTGTGAAAACATCTCCTTGGAAAATAGCTACAGGCTTATCTGCGACAACATGAGAACCAGAGAGTGAAAGTAGTGTCTTTGAAATGACATAGTATGTCTGTCCGGCATTTAATGAGATAGGGAATGGAGTGTTGGCTGTTTTCCCGTCGTGAGTATCACAGGCGGGTGTGATCGTAACATTCGTTCCATTTTCTGTAGCCAGAATAGTAAACATTGACAAAGCTTCTCCGTCTGAGGGTTTGATATAAGGAGGGTAGTCCTGAGTGTAATACTCATATTGGGCATTCTCCAGTACATGTAGCGGAAGTATATTCGCAGCATCGAAGGAATTGGTCATACGCAGTGCTGCGAAAACCGAGACATCCTTGTCTGCTACTACTTTTAAACCAAGGTTATTGGTCTTCCCTGCTTGGGCAGCTGCATTGGCAATAGAGTCTGCTGAAGTGGAGTACCACATTTCGAGTGGAATATTATAGGCGCCATTACCCGTTTCAAACACTTCCCATTGGTTTGCCTGAATTGTAGTCTCGATTCCGCTCCAAGTCGGATTATTGGGATTAGTTATAGTAATCTTGGTCTTTTCTTTAGTCGAAACAGCTATAAACGGTTCAGGCAGTCCTGTGCTTGGCGCAGCGCACAAGGTTAAAGCAACCCAGAACTCTTTGCCTTCAGTGGATGCCTGTTGGGCTTGAAGACATTGAGGAACTACTATTCCTACACACAATGCGAAGAGCAGTGCTATTTTGCTTTGTCTTTTCATACGTATTATTTTATGTTTAGCCGCGAGGGCTTGAATTGTTCTGATTGTACTTTTATTAAGTTCTTCTCGGAACATGGTCCCGTGATGGTCCTGTTCTTATCCGTACATTCATACGGAACGATTATTACTTATCCGTATATTCTCCTTATAGGATT
Source organism: Paludibacteraceae bacterium (assembly GCA_017478725.1). Taxonomy (GTDB): domain Bacteria; phylum Bacteroidota; class Bacteroidia; order Bacteroidales; family Paludibacteraceae; genus Colicola. Next base: position 13,843 of record JAFVDD010000003.1, on the reverse strand, counting down.
TCAACCTCCACACGTCTGTTGTTCTGGCGGCCTTCTTCCGTATCGTTGGTGTCGATAGGCTGGCTCTCGCCGCGGCCTTCCGACTCGATACGCTCGGGGGCTATACCACGCTCAATAAGGTCTTTGCGGACTTCTGCAGCACGGCCCTCAGAGAGTTTCTGGTTGGCAGCGTCCTTGCCGACATTATCGGTATGGCCTATGATCCTGATGCGGATCTCCGGATTGCGCTCCAGATACATATAGAGGTCTTGCAGCGCCTGCTCGGAGACAGGCAGAATACGTGTACGGTTGGTAGCGAAGAACATATTGTGCATGATAAAGACTTCGCCTTTCTTAATCGGTTTGAGTTGCACGTTCATCGAGTCGCCGATGAATGAGATAGGCATATCGAGTGCTTCATAACCCATCTGGTCGATATGCAGCGAGTAGGACGTTCCCTCCGCCAGCTGCATACGTGCTGCGCCGGAAGCGGAGTCGGTAGCGAGCGTGTAAGCCGCAGTCTCGGTGCCGCGCGGACGGATCTCTACCGCAGCCGGCAGTGCCGCACCTGTCTCCATATTAGTTACGCGCACGCGAAAGACAGGACGTTGGCGCAGACGGATAGTGACATATTCGGTCATGCCGACCCGCTCAATCTCAAACTGCGCCGAGCCGTCGTAGTAACCTTCCGCCTTGGCAACCGCTGTATAGGAGCCTATGCCGTGACGCTGGCGGGTGCCTTTGGCCTTGATGGTTTTCTCGCGCATAGCTATCTTTCCCTTGCCGTCGGTCGTTTCCACGGTAGCCAACTGGAGCGGTTCGTTGGTAGTGGCATCCACTACGCTGTAGATGGCAAACGAAGCCGGAGGTGTCATCTGGCTGGGTTTCTTGCCCGGCACCTCGAACTGGATAGTGAACTTGGCACCTACAAAAAGGTTGTTGAGTTTGGTGTCCCCGTTCATGGCGAGAAGCGTGTTGGTGTTCTGCACTTCCACATTGCCCGGAGCGAACTCTACGGGCAGCGCTGCCGGCGTGGCATTGGTGTTGACTACACCGTATTCGGCGAAAAGGCCGACGCGGTAGTGGATATATTCCTTGCCGAACGGAAGCCGCTCGCCTGCTTTGACCTTGGAGCGTTTCTTGGGATCGGGCTGTGCTTGCAGCCAGTCGTCCAGGTCAAGACCTATCTCTGCCGCCAGGCTGACTTCCGGCACTTTGAACTGAATCTTCTGATTCGTCTGTCCGTTGATGTCATGGATACCCATTCCGTACGGGTCTATATAGGCAGGGTCTTTGACGGTGATGTCGTATTTGCCGCTCTGGCTGTAGCCCATCGGCAGCGCATAGTGAATCTTGGCACCCAAGAGGAAATAGAAACGCTCAAACTGCGCACCGAGCATCACGGGAATACCGATACCCAGCATGTTGCGTGTCTCGCTCAGGTTGTCGAACAGATAGGTGTATTTGGTTCCGGGGTATGCCAGATCGTTGCGCACGGTGGAGAAGGCATATGCCGATGTGGAGTTGAGGAAACGGAAATCCAGACCTGTCTCAAACATGAAATGGAGGTAAGCCAGGCTGTACGACAGATCGAGTCCGGCTCCTCCGCCTCCCTTGAGCCGCTGGTCAGCGCTGTTGCCGGCAGGGGCTGTGCCCGTCTGTATCTTGTCCATCATAGCCGAGTAGCCGGCGCGGATACCGATGTTGAACATATGTACAGGTTCCGGTTTGGGATTCTCCAGTTCAGCCATTTGTTTCTCATATTCGCGTACTTGTTTCTGGCGTGCTGCTTCTTCCTCAGCCTCGCGCTTGGCCTGAGCGGCTTCACGCTCCTGGGCTTGTTTGGCGCGCTCGGCTGCAGCCTTGTCACGCTCAGCCTGTTGCTTGGCTTGCTGTTTGGCAGCTTCGGCTTTCTGTTTCTCGGTAGCTTTTTGTTTCTGCTCGTTAGCCTTGGCAGCTGCGGCTTTTTTCTTCTCCGCCTCTTTCTGCTTGGCGGCAGCGGCTTTCTGCTTCTCCTTGGCAGCCTTGGCTTTTTCTGCTTCTTTCTTTTTCTTCTCCGCCTCTTTCTTCTTCTGTGCAGCGGCTTTCTGTTTGTCGGTCTGTGTGGCAGGAGCCGGGTTAGGCATAGCTGATGCTACAACGGGTGCGCAGGTCAGACTCAGCACCAGGCTGACCATCATGATATTGCGAAAAATGTTTGCCATAGTTGTGTCCTCCTGTGCTTAATGGTTAATCATAAATTTGAAACTGCGTGCGTTCTTGCCTGTTACTACGCGGAGCAGATAGAGTCCGTTTTCAGCCGGTGTCTCGATGGTGCATCCTCCGTCGGGTATGTCGTACCGGCGGTTCTGATAGACGGCTCCGCTGGCTGTGATCCACTGGGCATAACATTCGATATTGGTCTCGCCTTTGTAATCGGCGTTGACATAAATCTTGTTGCCCTCAATCTTGTATGCCGCCTCTACATTCTGCGCGTCCGCCTCAAACTCATGGGTCTTGCTTTCCGCTTTGAAAGCAACCGGGCAGGTGCAATCATACTTGTCAGGTTTGCCCGCTTCGTGAATGGTGTAGCACACTATATATTCTCCATCATTATTTGGATTTGTTTCGTCCAGATAGAGCACAGAGGAGGTTTGGTCTGGTATGGTGTCACCGTCGTGCAACCATACGAAATCGCTGAGTGTCTTGTTCGGGAAAGAGTCTTTCATCAGACCTAAAATATTATTATACCGCTGCTCTAAAAGTTTCTTAGAGAACTTGAGGGAGAAGGTAAAATCCTTGTCTAATACGCTGTTCGGGCACTCCGAGCCGATGTATAGGTTGAGCGAATAAGGTTTATTGTCATCTGCATCTTTAGGGATACGTATAATCAGTACTGTGTCGCCCTCAATCTTCAGGTCTTTTTCGTCGAATCCGTCGTTTTTGGCAGTAGCATCAAACGTGATGCGGACACTATCGCCGGTGAGCGAAACCAGGGACGGGTTGTCCAGAGAGATGCGTAAATCCACTTCGTCGCCCTTATTGAAACATGAGGGAAGTAAGGTACGGGTAGTATCTACTTTGTAGTTGCCGACATTAACATGGAAGGCGATGCTGTCGTAAGCACTGAGGTTGAGACACTGGTCTTCTTCTCCAAAATGGCGGTAGATGAGCACATAGGCTTTGTAGGCAGTTGCTTTGCTGTAGTAGTGCTCCACAGAAGCGCCTTTCTGGTAGATGGTGGTGTCCGTTTGGTCGCCGAAGCTCCAATAGATACTGTCAGCATCGTAGTTGAGATCGCAATTGAAGAGCACTTTGTCATCTCCGCAGAGGGTGTTGTCCGAACCGGGCTTGTACACCTCTCCGTTGATAGTAATGGATGCCGTCAGGTCCTTGGTCTCACCTCCGGCCGGGTAGCCGTAGCTCTCGCGCTGACCGAAACCATAAACGTGGGCTATAAAACCGGAATCGCAACTAAGCGTGTGCGTGCCGTTTGCAACATTTGTAATACGTGCATATACGTAGTCAGAGTCGCCTTTCAGAACCGTGAACTTATCAGCAATATTTGTTCCGTCCAGTTCTACGCTGTTTTTATTGTCTGCAGTAGTGACGATATTGATAAAATGGTCTTTTACCTGCTGGGTCTCAAAAGTACCGAATGTAAGTGTCTTGATTTTCTGCTCAATCGGGTTTACCCAAATCAACGAAGGATCACCGTTGCAGTATTTCTCATTTACGTTCTTAACCTTGGCATGGTCGTAGCGGTTGCTGGTCATAAAGAGGTGTACTGCGCTCGGGCAGGTCGTCTCGATATAATGGCTTGCCCCTTCGAAATACGGCATGCTACTTGACTCGGTATAACCGGTTTTGCTGTCTTTCGCTCCAAAATCAAACTCATAGAAGTGTTTGGGGTTCTTGCTGAAATCAAACGTATAGACCGAGTCGCCGTCGATACGAACAACGGTGCCATCCACCAATGCCTGCACGCGGATTTTATCAATGCGCTCCCAATATCCTGTTTGTCCGTCAATAGTGGTAAGCGATGATGTGATAGCAAAGCGTTTTCCCCAATAGTTAATTGGCATGGCTTGCGAATACACATGGTCACGGTCGCGGATGGCGTTAGGGATGTTGGTGTGAGAGTTGCCGTTGAAGACAGCAATCTTTTTATTATTTCGTGCCTTGACGATAGAACCGGTAAAATCACGTCCTTTGTTTTGACCGCTCCATACATACCAAACCTGTCCTTTCTTGAGTGTATCAGTCGTGCACGTATCTCCGGCGCGTTTGCCGTAGTCGCTATTCTCTGTCAAGATATAATCCACTACCACATCGTCATCTGCAGCCACGATGGCGAAATGACTGCCTTGCTCATTGTTTTCGTGAGCAGTAGGAGTGTAGCATTGAATGCGGTATTCGCTCATCAATGCAGGAGTAGGCAGGATGGCTGCTACGTCGAACGATTTATCTTTGTAGTTGGCAGCAATGAGTGAAATTGGCTTATCTGACGTCACATGGAGAGCATGGTTGGAAACGCGTTCTTCATCCGCATCATGCACATAGCACGAAGACTCATGGCTGTTAAGCAGCAAACGCTGGATCTCATTGTCGCCCACAGAGACTGTGTCGTAGTAGCCGGTGTATGTGTTCTCTACATACACTTTGGTAGCCGCTTTGGCAGAGAAAGTGAGCGATAACTCATCATACTTGCGCTCATCGCCCCGCATGAGAGTAAGCCAGAAATCGGTACCTTCAGTAGATTGAGCAAAAAGGGTGGTGTTGGGAAGCAGAGTAAGTGTTGCTACAACCAACCCCCAAAAAACTTTTTTTTTCATATACATAGATACGTTAAATGATTTGCACTTTTTTACGAGTGCAAAGTTACACAATATTTCTCGCGTGCGCGTGCACAAAACCACGAAAAATGTGTAAAAATTGACGTCTTAGCGGAGTTTCTGTCCAACGGGTGTATAAACTGACTCATTCCGTAGAATAATCAGTTTTCCGTCTCTCAGTTGCTTGCGTGCAGCGGGGGCTGAGGGGGTCTGCCCGATAGCGGTAGTGCTGCCGTCATCATACGGATCGCCGTAGCTCTGTGTCAGGGTACGGAAATCAACCGCTGTGCCTTGTTTGTTACCCCAGATATACTCTGCGAGTTCGGGGTAGTCGATAAAGGGATTGCGGTTGCCCTGGATCTTGTTGACCTCAACGGCACGGTCCAGTTCTTTTTTGCTCACCGGGTCCATGCGATGCCATGTGAGCAGCAGATCGCGCAGCCACGGGCGGAACTCCTGCCACCCTTCGTTGGTCATAGCCTGTGCCGGTTCGCCGGAGGTGAGCCATGTCAGGCTGTCGCCATAGCAAGTGGCAATATAGAAATAAGCGCGGGCGAAATCGCCTTTGTACTCATCTGCGGGGCAGAAGACACGTGTAAGGCCGTGAAGGGTGTCTTTGCCGGTAACGAACGAGCCGTTGTAGAAACTGCTGTCCGCAGGAACGCCCGGTGCGTGGTTGGACTTGGAGCGGTTGGCGGAAGCGTCACCCGGCACGAGGTGGTAGATATCGCAGTAGGCTGGGTTGACCTCGCCGCCCCACCAGCTTTTGGGAAGCATGTGCTCGATATCAAATCCCGAAACACTGGCCGCAGGACTCTCCGGGTCGAAATAGCGGTGATTGTTGGAATACATATCCAGCACCTCATTGGTGAGTGTATCACGGTCGGTATGGAAGAACGCGTCCCACGAATGCTTGCTGCCGCTGCCGTAACGGTAGCGCACACCGCGGCAGATGATATAGCCCAGATGGTTCTTGAGCGTAGAGTCGGCTGTGCCCTGCGCATAGGCATAGTAGTCGCCGGGCATCGGGCCATAGACCATCCCTGCCGTGTCCAGGACGAAGGCACTTGCGCCGCCGGAACTGGGAGGTACAATGGTAAGCACAATAGCCAGTTCGCGCGAACGCTCTATACCATCGGAGCCTGTGGCCTTGGTAATCAGCACATCCTCAATAGGAAAGGCTTTTTCCACCGTGTCCATGGTGATGCTATAGAAAATACCGATTTCTCCTCCTTCCGCGGGGATGGAGGTCTCGGTGAGGGTAAAGGTAGTGCCTTTTTGCAGCGCAAGAGAGATGTTACCCACCACGTTTTTTCCTGTCAGATTCAGGTTGAGCACATCTTCCATCGGTTCCTCTTTGCTTTGCCATTTGACACCCCCGAAATCCATCTTGGGGTATTGCATCTCCACGCAAGCCCGTCCCGGGTGAGGATCTTCCGCTTCAAACTCGATCTTCTGAACATACCAGCGGTTGTAGGATGCTGCTGCGGAAGAGATAAAGATACTATCTACATCTGCGTTGACATTAATTGAATATGGGCGAATTTCTGTACGGTGGCCGGCTTCCCATATGATTGTTTGATCATAAACAATGAATCCCTTGGTAGCTGCTGTGTCTTTCGCGTGAGGATATGTAGCGGCATAAATGGTCATGGTGGTGATATGGTAGGTGTCATCTAACCCAAGTGTAAGAATACCTTTGGCGCTACCGGTTCCACCCTTAATACCGAATCCCTCCTTTGCACGGTTTACTTTTTCGGAATAAATCAATCTGTCAACGCAATTACTTGTGGCGGTCAACACAAAATTGGACAATTCTTGTGGCGTGTTGGTGGCGTCAGATGTACTGCTGTTAAACACGATGGTATAGGTCTCTGCGGAAAGAGAGAGGGTCAGCATCGCTGCGGCGATAAGAGATAGAAGTCTTTGCATGGTGGTATGGATTAAAATCTTAATAATCGTGTATGTTTATGCATCACCCGGGAGTGGTCTAAGGGTATAGCAAGGGTATAGCAAAGGTATACGTTTGACCCGACTTGACGCGGAGGCAAGCCGGATGGTTTATTTCTTGGGCATGCACGCCAACAGGAGGTTCAGCGTGACGTACCAGATGATACAGGCTGTTCCGCTGAAGACAGCGAACTCGATATGCGCCGTTTTGATGGCTTGGGCTATGCAGAAACCGGTGAGCAGGATACATCCGGCGATAAAGAGACTGATGGTCAGCTTGTCGCGGCTGTAGGATTTGAAGCTGAAGAAAGGTATCTCTGCGTTCATGAGCCAGCAGCTGACGAGCGACAGCGCGATGAGCACCCATGCCATCCAGTCGTATGCCAGCACCGAGACAGGCAGGCAGCAGATAGGCGCCCAGAAGAGAGCGTTGGCCGGAGTAGCCAGACCGATAAACGAGTCATGCTGGCGCTCGTCCACATTGAATTTGGCGAGGCGGAGTGCAGAGAAAGCCGCCATCACCAATGCGAGCATAGCCCACCAACCGAGTATAGGCCGGAGCCAGCACATGAGCATCATTGCCGGTGCCAGTCCGAACGTGATATCGTCAGCCAGCGAATCCAACTGAATACCGATGGGGCTGGGAGCCTTGAGCAAACGGGCACTCAGTCCGTCGAAGAAATCAAAGAAAGCACCGCCCAGGATGAACACAAACGCCCAGATGAAGGCATTTTGGGTGGCGAGGAACACCGCTATACTGCCGCAAAGCAGGTTGCAGCAAGTGATGGCGTCAGGAATGATACGTTTATTCATAGAGTGATATTGTTGTTTTTCCAGTTGAATAGTTGGCTAGCTGACTAGTTGACTGTTTTTCAAGTTTTTTGTACACGAACCAGGTGACGATAAACGTCGTGAGGCTGCAGGCATTGGCAATCCAGAAGAACGCCGTGTAGCCCACCGCCACCTCAATAGCGCCTGCCACAAAGCCCGGGATCATCATACTCAGTGCCATGAACGCCGTGCAGATGGCGTAGTGCGAGGTCTTGTATTCTCCTTCGGAGAAATGCATCATGTACATCATGTATGCCGTGAAACCGAAGCCGTAACCGAAGTTCTCAAAGCTGACCGCCGCTCCGATGAGCCAGAGCGATTCGGGTTGCGCCATGCTCAGGTAGCAATATACGAAACTCGGCAGAGTCAGCGCCGCCGCCATGAGCCATAGCGAGCGTTTGAGTCCGCGGCGGGAGATATAGATGCCTCCCAGTATGCCGCCCGCCAGCAGGCATATGACGCCGATGGTGCCGTAGAGCAGTCCTACGGTGTCGGTGCTTAAACCGAGTCCGCCGCCGGTGATACGTCCGTTGCTGACAATCGTATCGCGTGCATCGACCAGAAAAGGCATGCACAGTTTGACCAGAAACCCTTCGCTCAGGCGGTACAGCAGCATGAAGGCGATTGCCAGCCATACGCCTGGCTTGGTAAAGAACGTAGCGAAGGCTTCGCCCAGTTCGTGCCAGATCTCTTTGCCTTTCACCTGCCTGGGCCGGTCGTCCGCCGGACGGGGCAGCAGGAAGAGGTGGTAGAGGGTCACGCACAGCATGATCAAACCGGTTACTCCTATGGTGATGCGCCATGAGAGAGGTATATCGCCTGTGGCGTCCTCAATCCGTCCGGCTATATACACCAGCACGCCTTGGCTGAACACTGCCGCAATGCGGTAGAAAGTGGAACGGATGCCGATGAAAGCCGCCTGGCTTTTCGTGTCATGCGCCAGCATGTAGAACCCGTCGGCTGCAATATCGTGCGTGGCGGAGGCAAAAGCTGTGATGATGAACAGGACAAGTGTCCAACGGAAAGTGCCGACAGAGGTGGCTTTGGCGGCAATAGTCTGATTGTCAGGGCTTGGCAGCGTGACCACCAGCAATAGGCACAACACAGTCATCAGGGCCTGCATCGCAACCACCCACCACCGCTTGGTGCGGATGATGTCCACAAACGGGCTCCACAGCCCTTTCAGAAACCACGGGAAATAGAGCAGGGTGGTGAAGAACGCCAATTGGTCATTCGGAACCCCCATCTTGGCAAACAGCATCACAGAGATACTGTTCACCAGAAAATAGGGAATACCCTCCGTGAAATACAGAGTCGGCACCCATGCCCAGGGAGAAACAAAGGAGAGCAACCCTTTTGAGGGCGTACTCTCCTTATTTATATTACGCACGCGCGCAAACATTACTGGAAGTTAGCACGGTTGTCCACAACGTCGGCTTTCTCCTCCATAATCTGCATAGCCTGGTAGGACAGGTAAGCCAGACGGCTTTCCAGCAGACTCTTCTCTGTCTCTGCTACAAACTCATCCGTTGCATCAATAGCGGCGCCGGTCTTGATGACAAACACGCCCATGTTGCCCTGAACGGGTTCGCTCAGTTTGTTCTCGCCCAATGCGATAGCCGCACCGATGGCTGCCGGCTCCATGCCTGCATTGCCGAAACGGCTGTCGTTGAGGGTCACACGGTCAACACTCTGTACTTTCTGACCCAGTTTCTCTGCGGCAGCCTCCAGGCTCTCAACACCTTTCAACTGTTGGGCGATATAGGCTGCTTTGGCATTGTTGGTTGCCTCGTAGGTCAACTCGGCGCGTACGGCATTCAGCGAGCGGTAATCACCGTCGTTCACCTCCGTCAGCGCAGCCACAATGAACTGCTGACCGCACTCGAACACATCCGAAACCTGGCCTTCTTTAGCCTCAAACGCCCAGCGAACGATAGGACGGCTGCTCTTGAGCTGGCCTACTTTGTCAGTGTTGGCGGTCAGGTTGAACTGCGGCACAACGGTCAAGCCTGCCTCGTTGGCTGCGTTCTCCAGCTTCTCGGCGGTCGGGTTAGCCACAATGAACTGTTTGGCTTGGTTGTAGATGACCGAATAGGTCTTGCTGGACGGAGTCACCTCGCGGGCGAGGATAGCCAGTTTCACTTTCGGCGTAGGCTTGCTGATCTCCATCACTTCGTAGGTCTGTTCGCCCATGCCTTGTGCTACGGTGAAGCGTGTGCCGCGCTTGCCTGCAAATGCGGGCTCGGCGATGTTCTTCGGCAGGTCGGTTGCGCGGAACCAGCCTAATTCCTGATCCTCGCCGCCCTCTACGATAGCTTTCAGTTCTACGGAGTCAGCCTTGTTGTAGCCGCACTCCATGATACGTGCCATAGCGTAGGTGTTGTCCTCAAAAAGGATCTCGGTGCACTGACCGGCTTTGGCGCCTTTGGCGAACGCAAAATCTTTGAACTGTGCCGGAACGGTCTCTGCCGAATAATCGCGGCCGTCATACATCACATCCGAGTTGGTGTTCACTACCAGTGCGATGTCCTCGGTGGTGCGGAACTCATCCTTTAGACCCTCCATTAGCGTCTCGGCGGCTTTGAAATCATCCTCGGAGGGAACAATATCAAAGGCAATGTATTTGATGGCGCGATTGGGAGTCTGTTTGTATTGCTCCTTATGCTGTTTGTACAGTTTCTTGACGTCGCCTTCGCTCACTTTCACCAGACTGTCGGCTACTGTGAAATACGGTTGCATCACGTATTCCGCTGCTACGCCGTGCTGGCGGTTGTCAAACGCAAAGCGGGCATCCAGACTGTTGGCTTTCAGCAGGTGCTGCAGCAGGTTGACATATTTCTCCTGCATGTAGCTGATGCGTACGGCGTTCTCCCAATACAGCCAGTAGGTCTTGGCTTGCTGCAGGTTGGGGTTCTCGTCGTCATCGGCGTTGATTGCCTGCAGCAGACCTACTACCGACTGGCGGTTGAATTGGCCGTTCTCGTCGTAGAAAGCACGACGGCTGCGGATGATCTGGTGGGGATTTTCGCCGATGCAGAGTTCGCTCAGCTCATCAGCGGTGATGTCCATGCCGATCTCTTTGGCTTGTGCGCGCAGCGTGTAATCCATCATCAGCATGTTCCATACCTGGTTGCGGATCTGCGCACTCATGTCCTCGTCAAAATCTGAGCGACCGGTCTCTATCTTATAGACTTCGGTCAGTTGCTCCTTGGCGGCTTCGTACTCGGTGTAGTGAATCTTCTGACCTTCAATCTCGCCGACGTTCTCACGGCTGCGGTTGAAAAAACTACTACCCGAGTTCAAAAAGTCTCCAAGGATAAATGCCAGCATGGCCAAACCCACAATGGTTATCAGCAGGGCGCCATGGTTACGAATTTTTTGTAATGTTGCCATTTTTTGTATTTAGTTATTAATTTATTTAGTTTTCTTTCTCAAAAGTTTGGATTAGTACTCTCCATAATATAGCCTTGTACGGGCTCACATGTGCCACTATAGTTCTGGATTTTTGCATTCACTAATACTGTATCACCAGCCTGTACTTGGTTGATATTGGTAAATTTGTTATTCGAACTCTTGTAGAACAAGCGATAGCATGTAGCGGTAACATCTCCGTCCGACGATATATCAAAAGTCATGTTGCCGTAACTGCTTAAAGTCTTGTCTGATACACTTGTTACCACGGCGCGTATCTTGTACATTTCCGTGGTGGTCTTGCCTGTACCGATACTATCGCTGATTGCCTTGGCACGGTTCACACTAATCTCACCCTCTCCCGGCTCAGGGCATCCTGGGAATGGGGGAAGTGGAGGAAAGGCCTCGTTGAAATTAGCATTGGTGCTTTCCTTAACGTACGCGCGGTAGGGCTCGCATGTACCATTGTAGTTTTGTATATTTCCTACTACCAGTACGGTATCGCCTACTTGTACTTGATTCAGATTTGTGAATTTACCATTGGCGGTGCTTGCATATGTCTGGAAGCAAGTCGCAAAAGTCAATCCATCAGAGATGTTGAATGTGATATTTCCATAGGACCCCAAACTGGTGGTCTCTACACTGATAACCACGCCACGGATTTTGTAACTTTCGGTTGATGTGCTCTTGTTTGGCAGAGCCTGAGCTATAGTTACGGCTTCGCTGACGCTTATTTCTCCTTCTTTCGGATCCGGACAGCCGGGGAACTCGGGGAAGGCTGTACTAAACTGTTTGTTGGTGGACTCGATTACTGATCCGGATGTAGGCTCGCAAGTGCCGCTAAAGTTTTGAATGTTAGCTCTTACGACAACAGTGTCGCCTACTTGTATTTGGTCAGCAGAGGAGAATTTATAACCAATTGGACCGAGCAACTGGTAGCAAGTGGCGTACGATAAACCGTCAGAAATGTTGAAAATAGCCTTGCCGCTACCTGTATCTACACTGGTTACACTGGTTATTACCCCACGAATCTTGTATGCCTCGGTGGTCGTGGCTTTGTTCTCCAGTGCCATCGAAATCTTTTCGGCTTCCGTTACGCTGATTTCATTCTCTTTCGGAGCCGGGCAACCCGGGAAAGCAGGGAATACCTCGTTGAAATGCTCGTTGTTCGACAGGTAGATAAAGCATGCTCCGCTGGATTCGTAGGTGCCGCCGTAGTTCATCGGATAGCAGCTGATCACTACGAAATCGCCTATCTGAACGCAGTCCAGATCCGGCAACTTGGCGCCGAACTTGCCTAATACGCGGTAAGCATAGAACTGCTTGGAGCTGGTGCCGTCGTTCGTCGCGCTGATATAGACGAAATCGTTGCCGTAACTTGGGAAATCACTGTCAAACGAATTGCCGCGGTTGAAACCTGTCACCCAGCCTTTGATGAAGTATTTCTGCTCGCTGACCTCTTTGTCCTTCAGTTTCTTAGAGATGCGTACCGCTTCATATACATTGATCGTTCCGTCCGGCACGGCAAAACCCTCCGGGTCGGGAGTCGGATCCGGATCTACCAGCACAGGCAGGGAATCCTGGTTATGGCTGTTTACACCCGGAGCGTCTATATACGCAGGCTCGTTGCAACCGAACAATCCAAATGCCACTAACGATGTGATAATCAACTGATAATTTTTCATATGTCTCTTATTTTGTGTGTTTCGATATCGTTTAAGGAATGTGCACAATGCGCATTTTCATAAAAAAGCATGCAAAGATACACATTTTTTCTCACACGCGCAAATAATTATAGAAAAAAGTAAAAAAAAAAGCATTTTTCTTGCATGTGTCGAAAATTTGTTGTACCTTTGTCCGCTTTTTCAAGGGTAGGGCATAGTGTGCCCACACGAAAAAGGGTCAATAATTATTAATCTGACGGCTGACAGCTCATGGCTGAAGGCTGAATAATTGGGAGGATAAAACTATAGCAACACCTCAACCCAGACCGCGTGGCGGTCGTGTTATCAAAGAGGATCCGCACCGTATCAACGACAAAATTCGCGGAGTCCTGCAAGTACGCCTTATCGGCGACAACGTAGAGCCCGGTATCTACGATTTCAAACAAGCCATGCGCATGGCGGATGACCAGAACCTCGACCTCGTCGAGATCGCACCTACCGCCACTCCGCCTGTCTGCCGGATCATCGACTACCAGAAATTCCTCTACGCCCAGAAGAAAAAGCAGAAAGAGGCTAAGGCCAATGCCAAGAAAATGGAAGTCAAGGAAATCCGTTTCGGACCGCAAACCGACGACCATGACTACAATTTCAAACTCAAGCATGCCATCGAGTTCCTCAAGGACGGCAACAAAGTCAAATCCTATGTCTTCTTCCGCGGACGTTCCATCGTCTTCAAGGAGCAGGGTGAACTCCTCCTGGCACGCTTTGCCAACGACCTCGCCGAGTACGGAAAACCCGACAATGTGCCTACCCTCGAGGGCAAGCGCATGATTCTCAACCTCAGCCCCAAGAGCGGCAAGTAACTCCGCCAAATCAGACTGGCGAGACACTAACGAGAGAGAATCGGATCGGGATCGGATCGGGATCGGATCGGCAGCATGTCGGGTTCATCCCTGCAAAACAATAGATACCAACACATAAGTCGTAGGGCCTACCTTAATTACGCGCCGGGTGCGCGTGGCTGCCCGAGACTTTATTATTAACATCTAAATATTTATACAAAATGCCAAAGGTAAAAACTAATTCCGGTGCCAAAAAGCGCTTCACGCTTACCGGAACGGGTAAAATCAAACGTAAGCATGCGTACAAAAGTCACATCCTTACCAAGAAGACTAAAAAACAGAAACGCAACCT
>JAFVDD010000018.1 GCA_017478725.1 Paludibacteraceae bacterium | reverse complement strand
GGAGGATGGGCAGGCGGCTGAGGCTGTAGAACAGACGGCTGAAGAGGCGCAGAGCTCGGAGGCTGTAGGTCAAGAGGCGGAGGATGGGCAGGCGGCTGAGGCTGTAGAACAGACGGCTGAAGAGGCGCAGAGCTCGGAGGCCGTAGAAATTACCGATACACTTACACAGGCGGGCGCAAGGACCGCTGAACCTGTAGTTGCAGAGACCGCTGATACGGTAGCTACAGGGGGTGCTGTAGTAGCAGGCGCGGATGAGTCCGCAGAGGGCAACCGGACAGTTTCTCGTACGCGCGCTCATGGTGCGAATGAAGCGTCCGCGGCTGAGGCAGACACAACAAGCGCGGCGGGTACGGCGGATATAACAGGCGCTGCGGCGGCGGGTGCAACAGCCGGTGTAACAAGCGCCGCGGCTCGACATGAGGACATGACGACATCCCGACATGAGGATAGCACCGCTACTACGGCGGACACGACAAGCACCGTGGCTGAGGCAGACACAACAAGCGCGGCGGGTACGGCGGATATAACAGGCGCGACTGCAGGCGCGGCTCGACATGAGGACATGACGACATCCCGACATGAGGATAGCACCGCTACTACGGCGGACACGACAAGTACTGCGGCTGCGGCGGATACGACAAGCGCAGCGGGTACGGCGGATATAACAGGCGTAGCGGCGGTGGGTGCAACAGCCGGTGCAACAGGCGTAGCGGCTCGACATGAGGACATGGCGACATCCCGACATGACGATAGCACCGCTACTACGGCGGATACGACAAGCATCGCGGCTGCGGCGGATACGACAAGCGCAGCGGCGGCGGCAGATACGACAAGTACTGCGGCTACGGACACGACAAGCATCGCGGCTACGGCGGATACGACAAGCGCAGCGGCTGCGGCAGATACGACAAGTATTGCGGCGGCAGCGGCGGATACGATTGCTGCGGCTTTTGACAGCACGCTGGCACCGGTCAAGGTGCCAGTAGTGGCGCTTAGGACCAACCTGCTGTATGACGCAGTGTTGGTGCCCAATATAGGTATCGAGGTATGGCTGGGCAAGGGATTCACCCTTGGCGCCGACTGGTTCGGCACATGGCTGTCGTCCGACGCCAAGCATATCTTCTGGCAGGGCTACGGCGGCTATCTGACGCTGCGGTATTATTTTGGCAAGACGGCAGCCGAACAGCGTTTTGCCGGCCACCATGTGGGTCTCTACGGAACGGCTCTGACGCATGACGTGGAGTTTGGCGGCAATGGCTATCAGGCGTCCAAGTTCGGCTTCGGCGGCGGCGTGGAGTACGGTTATTCGCTGCCGGTACACAGGTGTCTGACTATTGATTTCAATATAGGCGTCGGTTATCAGGGCGGCGAATACGAGGTCTATCGTCCTACCGACGACGGCACGGGTCACTACGAATGGCTGGCAACGTACAGGCGCCGCTGGTTCGGTCCCACCAAGGCGGAGATAAGTCTGAAATGGCTCATTTTTGCGCCGTTGAAGCAAAAGAAGAAAGGAGGCGAGTTATGAAAAAGCTGATTCTCTTCGCCGCCTTGTTGCTGATTTTCGCCTCCTGCCGGTACAAGGAACTGTGCTACGACCATAATCACCAGCCGGCTTATAACCTCTCGCTGAAACTGAATCTGGATCTGGACCTTGATGTCGATCTGGAAGTCAGCGACGAGGCGCATACCAAGATCAAGGTGCCCGAACTGATGAAGGTTTGTTTCTACGCCCCGCAGAGCGGTGCGCTGATCCACACGGCTTTTGTGGGCCCCTACGGCGGCGATATACAGGTTCCGCCGGGCAGCTACAAAATGGTGGTTTATGCGTTTGACACCGAGTGGACATGGATCCGCGGCGAGAGCGACCAAAACAGTCTGGAGGCTTATACGAGTGATATCACTACCCAGAAACAGCAGATGCTGGCTCATGCAACGCAGAGCGGCAAGTACAATGCGCCGGGACCGATTATCTATACGCCGGACCACTTGTTGGTGGCGAAGAAGGATGTGGAGATACCAGTCTATACGCTTGGCCAGCAAGTAGTTACCGTCACGGCTACGGCGGCTACTATTGTGGAGACCTATGGTTTTGAGGTGCCCAATATAGACGGAATAGAGTATATCGCGAGCGTGGAGGCTTTTGTGACCAACCAGGCACGCAGCAGTTATTTCGGTCGTGGTGAAAAGAGCACGGAAGCGGCTACCGTCTCGTTTCCGTTGGATGTGAACAAGGAGAAAGGCGTACTGAAAAGCACCTTCAACACTTTCGGCAAACTGCCGGGCGAGAGCATGAGTTATCTGCATATAGTGGTGACAGATGCGGAGGGAAATATTTATACCGTAACGGATGATATCACCGATCAGTTTGACGATCCTGACCATACGATCGTGATAGAGGATTCGGTGATTATCCCCAAGCCGGAAACCAGCGGCGGTATAGCTCCTACAGTGGAGGAATGGGAAAACGTGAATACGGATGTACCGATAGGATGAGCGTTCTGCAAATGGATCGCATTTGACGATACCGCTCTGCTAAATCGTTGGTGCGACCATTGCTTCCGCTCTCCCCACAAATTAAAATTTGCGGGGACCCCAAGAAAAGAAAACAAAATACATTTATTACTCACTTTTTAACCAAGAAAGGAACCAAACAAACCAGACAGTAAAACATACAAAAAACCAATATAAACAATCAACCCCATTAATTAACCCAATTATTAACTTTCTAAATTATCAAAGTTATGAAAAAAAGTTTATTTTTCGTGGCAGCAGCGGCCTTAGTGCTCGTATCCTGCAACAACGACGTGAAACTGGCAGAGAACACTGCTCTTGAAGGCTCTAACGCCCAGAAAGAGATTGCTTTCTCTACGTATGCGCGGAGAACAAGACGTGTAGCCGCTGACACGTATCAGTATGCTATCGACGGAACAACCTTCCCAACTGACTTGAACATGTATGTAGCAGCTTACCAAGTAGAGCCTTCGACAGCAAACTATTTCGCAGGCACACAGTACACCTACAATGGTACAGCTTATTGGGGAGGCGTCACGAAAAGATACTGGCCGCTTTCTGCATGCTACATCAACTTCTTGGCTTATGCCAATGTAACAGGAACGGCCGCTTTTAATGCAACGAACTATGCTTCTGCAGCCGTTATCACGCAGACAGACAACTCTTCGGCACAGACCGACTTGATGTACGCTATCGGAAATGGTGAGGTTACTCAGTCCGGCAACACCCTGACATTCCCCACCGCTGTTGACATGGAGTTCAAACACGCTCAGGCATGGATGGATTTCTATGTGAAAGGTGCCAGCGCAGCAGAGGCTGCTATCACCATTAATAGCATCACATTGAATGGAGCCAAATATGCAGGTACATACACGATTACGCACACCAACTATAATGCCAAGACATCTCAAAGCGTTGCCGGTGCGTGGAGCAGCTTAGGCGATGCTGCTAATGTGGCCGTTCCAGGATGGAGTGCTGCAGCATTGACCACCAGTTTGGTACAGGTTAGTCATGGTCTGTTGGTTGTACCTGATGATAACGATGCAGCAGGAGATTGGACCAGCTTTGTTATCAACTACACCATGGATGGTAAAACCTACGACTACACGTACACACCCGCAGATGCTGCTGCAGCCAATGTGCAACAGGCAAAACACTATCTCTTCAACATCACATTCACATTGCACGAAATCGTTGTTGACGCTTCTGTAGCTGACTGGACTGATGTTTCCACAGCAGTAGCTATTCCTTAAGAATCATCTAATTAGAATAATCTAATTCTCCCAAGCCAGGCGGGGTTGGTTCTCCGCTTGGTTACAAAGTCGCCCTGACGACATCCCGATGACGTCTCGACGACGTCTCGACATGACGAAAAGAAAGGTCATAACGACATGACGTCATGACGACATGACGAAAAAACACAAACACTATGGTCGAAATAAAAAACTTCGGATACTATTGGCTGGATACGTGGGTGCTGGCTAATGTGATTCAGCTGGCTACGCAGGATTTCTGTCTGCGCTATCTGAACCACACCAACGACCCCGGCGGCAGACAATACGACCAGATGACACAAGCGGCGCGTTCGGCACCGGCTAACATCGCCGAGGGAACCTCCCGCCATTCTACCTCCCGGGAGACCGAAATGAAACTCACCGACGTGGCACGTGCGACCTTGTCGGAATTAGCGAACGACTACATGAACTGGCTGCTACGTCTGGAGTCGATCCCATGGTCGGTCAACGATGCGGCATACAAAGCCGTCAGCGCCATTCAACTGGATCGTGCCGATTATCAGGACGATGTGCTCCATCAATGCAGTATCCATATACTGGCGCAGAAACATAAGTTTAACCCGTGGCTCGAAGGCAACGACTCCATACAGGCCGCCAACTGCCTCTTGATCCTCTGCCGCCGTCTGGTGCAGATGCTCAGTCGGCAGATGGAGAAACAGCTGCAGCAGTTCCGCGAGGAAGGCGGTTTCACAGAAGGCCTGACAGCCGAACGGCTGGCGCACCGCACGCAACAGAGCCTCACCGACGAAGCACCCGCTTGTCCCGTCTGCGGCAAACCGATGATCAAACGTGTGGCGAAGAAAGGCCTCAACTCCGGCAAGGAGTTCTGGAGCTGCAGCGGCTACCCCGAATGCACCGGCACAAGACGAATCAATTAGATCGACATGACGACATGACGATATGACGAAAAATCACCCCATATTGACATCATTCCTGCTGGCAGCCGGGCTGCTGGCAGGGTGTAGCACCGACACGCCGGAGATACAACCGGCGCAGCCGGAGATAACGATGCGTACCGAAGTGCGCCCCATGACGCAGCGGATAGCTCCGCGCCGCACTACGACCTATGATAACACAACAAATCTGCAGGCAGAGGATTTGCGCATAGATGCGTATTTCCATGGCACGGCAACCAAGTATCTGAACGGTGCCACACTCCATTACAACGCTTCGGCATGGCAGTTCTGGGACTCGGATGCGGACGCTCAGCTCCATTACTACTGGCCTGTAGAGGGTTCGGTGTACGACCCTGCGGGTGCTGCCATCACTGTCTCAACACTGGATTTCGTGGGCTACTGCCCGTACGAGACACCTTCGTATATAGCGGATCTCACGTATGACACCGACGAGCACAATGTGACGTTCGCTTGCACCAACCTGCCCATGACCGATACCGAGCAGGAAGATCTCAAGGAGTTTATGTTCGCTATGGCATTGGAGCAGAACAAAACGAATGTGCCTGTTGCCGGTGTGAGCCTGACTTTCCGGCATCCTTTCGCCCGGATCAAGATGCAACTGGCAGCTTCGCACCCGGACATAACGATCAACACTATTACGTTCAAAACGATCAAGAACAACGGCTCGTACGACCTCAGCGCCTCCCCTGAATGGACGCTCTCGGGCGACGCTACCAACTTGGTATTCGGCGATACCACCGCTTTCACGCTCAATGTTGCCGCGCAGCAGATAGGCAATGACCTGATTGTCATTCCTCAGGAATGGGCAGGCGAGATAGAGGTGAACGCGTCTTGGAATGACTGGGGTGACACGCCGGTTGCCCACGCGCTGAGTACTACGGTCAGCCCGATAACATGGCAGGCGGGATACAGTTATACCTATACCTTTAATATCTCGCCGGAGGATTTGACGGTGAATGTAAATAACTTTACGGAACAATGGTAGGCGCGTTTGGGGACCCCAAAAGAAGATAAACGACACAACGACATAACGACATGACGATATGATGATGCGACGACATAACGACATAACGAAACGAATCACCATTCTGCTGATAGCTTTGCTGGCGAGCGTCGGCAGCTATGCGGATGTGACATACCATATTCTGACGCTGCCGATCAGCACAACACAGGCAACGGGCAAACTGCATGACTGGAACTTCGATGCAACAAACAATTCCGCGGATAACTACCGCTATGAGGCACTGGTCTGCACCAGCACTTCTACTACGGTAGATCTGCCTGCCGATTTCAAGAGCCCGCTGCTCAAGGACGCCGCGTATCACTACTATCTTGCATCGGATGTGACCATCACCGCCCTAGCGAAAGTTTATGCCAATAACAATACCAAGCTGGATCTCTATCAGATTAGCGCTTCCCCTACCGACAAGAAAGGAGCAACGGTAGCCGACGGCACCCATATCTATGTGGTGTATGACTACGACCGTTCCAATGCCACCTATTGTACGGAAATGGGTCAGAACCTCAACCTGAATGGCGGTGCCAAATACAACATCCAGCTCTCCCGCGACCGCTTTCTGGCTTACAACAGAACCCGCGGCAACCGTATCACGGCGCCGAAGGACAGTAAGACCACCAATGATAATATCTATGACCGGTCGCTGTATTTTACCCGAATCAAGGAATTGATCTTCCAGGATGCGATTGTATCCCTGACCAACCAGCAGGTGAGCGATATGAGCGGCGATTTCTATTTCCTTTTCAATTTCCAAGGCGGCGACCCCTATCATATCATCATCCAGACCGGCTATAGCACAGCCTCCGACGGCTGGACCTATACGCAGAACGGCTTCAAGAAAAAACCGGACGGCGCTATCTTGTACGGCGGACTGGTCAACAACCTGTGGTTTCAGAACGAAGACCGGATACAATGGACCGACGGCTCATCTGCCATTCCCGACACAGTGCCCGGTACCTTTAAGGACAACGCCGAGGGCTCAAAGATGACGAATATGATCAGTGCGGTGGCGCTGCTCCCTCATCCCGAAGCGGGTAAACCCGCAGCATGGCAATCCTTCGCAAACGACGGCGGCGAATATACCTTTGTGGCTTCCAAGGTGAACTGCAACGGCCAGACCCGCCAGCCTACCGCAGCAGGCCTCTACTACAACCTGGTGCCTAACGGCGGTTTGAACCCGCAGTTCAAAACGGGAGAAAACTACAACTCCACTCTTATCAAGATAGGCCGGGTAGAGCATTTCCTCTACAAGGTGAAAACGCCGTTCGGCAACTGGGTGTCGGAACCCCTTGACATGACTTCCATCTTCGGCGATGAGGATCCGATGAGCTGCATCCCGGATAAGTTGATGCGCAAGTATGCGACCTTTACCGGCGCCTATAGTGACGAGGAGATGACCAGCGAGGTCACCACTTTCCAGGAGGCGTTTAGCGCTTGTACTACTACCGAAACGGTTGACGGTGTAGAGCGCAAGGTTATTTATCTCTCCTACGAGACTGACATGCCTTTTGAGACTGCTTCTGCGGATGCCACCTACAGCGACCTCACTTGGTACAATTTCTACACCAACAAGGAACCCCAATATATCGTATGGCTGGAAGACGGGCTTTTCAAGACCAACAAACACCATTCACGTATTCTTGAAGACAGCCATTTCGCTTTCATCGGCGACCCGTTCGAGATGAAGATCGTCTCGCGCTTCGCCTCTAATGCCGCAGGAGCGTTGCGGTATCTGACGTTTGCCGCTACGTTTACCGACAACCTGACCTATGACGGTACAGGCACGGCGTGGGAAATCAAGTATGACGACAACACAGGTAGCTATTCCGACTGCTTCCGGATGGAGCAATTCGCCAATGACAGAAGCGGCGCGACCAAATATCTGGGCTGGCATTACGGCAACACAGATGAGGGCTACCCTCTAAGAGGAAGTGCTACCGATGCCGCCCGTCTGACAGTCATTGATCTGCCGTCCAAGGATTATGTCTATCATATCATGCGCAGCGACGGCTCTATCGCTGCCAAGGCATCAACCACCCAGGAGGTCAGCACCAAACTCGATTTCTCCCATATCCCCGAAATCATCCGAAGCCCGTTTGTAGGTTTCCCGGGTGCTACATTGTCGTTCTATGAAACGGAGGACAATGCAAAAAACAGTTCGTCTGCCATCACCTATGCCCCGGAAGGGGACGAGGAACAACACATCTATGTGCGTTATGACATTTCGGGCATTACTGAAGAGCCGTATAAGAGTTATTTGGATTACATAGACGGCTTGCACGAAGTCAACGTCCGCCTGAATGGTCAGTATCTCTATTATGACAGCGAAACAGACGCTATCTTGAGTAAGGAAACCATTACGGACAGTGAGGCCGATGCTGTTGAATTCCTATGGTATAATGGCGGCTCTGATCCCTACGCCATGACCGTCAAGAATAAGTTGAAAAACAAATTTATCACCGCCTCTGCTTCCAACAATTCCGCGCTCGGTTGGGGCGACACCGGCACCCCATTCATCATCAAGGGCACCGGCACCCCCAGTGTATATGAGGTGATGCTGGCTACCGGCGATGAAGTAGATGCCTCTGCTACCTATTATAATATAGGCCGTGATGCCACCAACGGCACCCGGATCTTCAGTAACGCTACCTATGCACACGACTATCAGCAGCTGCGTTTCCAGTTGACATTAAAGGATGCCAAAAACGTTACTTATCACCTCATCGACAAGGCAGGCGTGGATCTGCTGCAGGTAGTGGCTCGTCAGGCTACCACCGAATCACCGGTCTTCCCCAGTGACTATTGGAGCCCGCTGGTAGAGACCTATTATTACAAGACAGTCGGAGAAGCCACCGTTAGCACGATTGCCGACGCAGACCCGGAGAGTGACGGGACATATGACATCTATGTCACCTATGATACCCGTAGCGATTACGACCTGCAGAACAAAAAAATCATGTATCTGCTCAAGTACGAGATGGGTGATACCTTCAATCAGGAGGATGGTGCGGACGGAGTGAACGTAGAGGCCCAAAAGGCTATTTATCCTTACTGCAACGGCGACTGCAACTTCTTTGTCTATGGTCAGGAGCAGTTCGATATACAGCAGCAAGGTGCTGCCTCTACGCGTACCCGCTGGGCGTGGTTCCTGGAGTCCGACAACAATGACCCCTACCATGTCAAGATATGCTCGCGTCAGACAGAGACATATAATGGGGATCAGGCGCGCGCGTATTTCCATACATATAAGCCTTCTGACTATTCGCAAGTAGTCACCACCCTCACATGGCCGGGTATATCCAGTGTTCCCGGAACGGAATACATGGTACTGGGAACAGTGGGGCAGTTCCGGTTGGTAACGACCTATGGTATCGACCTCAATAATGACGGTGACCTCTTGGATTCCGGCGAGAATGAGCGCCGCACGGTTACCTCCTTCGAGCAGTACTGGAAGACCTGGGACACCGTCCGCAGAAAGGTCTTGGGCGACGGGAGCGCTGTGGCCAGTCAGACCGACCCGAACACCGTGCCGGAAACGCCGGCGGCTCCTACTGCCGCTGCTGCCGATAAGGGTAACCGAACCTATCTGACCGACGTCAAAGGCTGGCACAGTTACGAACAGTGGGCGTACGCCAAGCGTTGGAACGGATATAATATCTCAGGTGCTACAGCCAAAGGCTGGGAGCCTATCGAACACTGGTACCAGACGGTTGCGATGGGCGAGGGCTATTTCGACCTGGTGCCTATTGTGATTGACCCTGCCCTCATTCTGCTTGACCAGCACGGATGGGAGATCATGCGCAAGCCGCTGCCTAACAGTGCCGACGATCCCCAACTGGAAGCCAAACACGCCGCCCTGCGCGTGTATGACAGCCCGATGGTGAAGGAGTATTATTTCTGGACAGGCGCTTCCAAACGCTCCGGTTTCCACCAGTACTACAACCTCAGCCGCCGAATCAGTGTCGATGGCGTAAATTATACGTCTCACTCGCTGGGCGACCTGCCGCCTATTGATGCTACCAATGTCAAGGACGCCAAAGGGAATGTGTATGACCAGTATGTCACCTATGTCGCCAAGGACGAATATGCGCGGAGTTACGACCCCGTCAATAAAAAAGGTGCGCCTTTCCTCATTCAGCAGGGTAGTCACTATGCTTCCTATAACGGTTCAGCGCTGACGAAGGAGGATGTGCCGGCCACCGGCGGCATGTCGCAGCATATCTTGGACAATATAGCTAATCTCACTGTCGATGGCAGCCGGAATGTGGAATTATGGTACCTCAAACCCAACCCTGCGATAGACGAGGAGATGGGGTATAACGATGCTCCTCATGACAATTTTGACGATGCCTATAAGGACGCAACGGATATTGCCGGATTCAACACCAACGGCTTTGACCCCTACAACATCCGGATTTCCAGTGTTCATACGAATACCGACTTTTTCAGGACGAATGCCACGGGCGCCACGCTGCATGACGGTATATTGGAAGGTACGTATAGCGCCGACCCGGCCGTAAGCATGAGCAACTCCGCTGCAACGGTCTCCGTCCGTTGGTACGACAGCCGTACGCTCACTATCACCAACAAGACTTTCATGGCGGTGCAGGACGAGAGCGGCAACATGCAACTCATGCCGCGCTTCGACCAGACCAAGCGTATGAAGGATTTTGCGGATCTGGTATCTTCCTCCGATGCCGAGATTGAGAAAACCCACACCACGCTCTATCGCCCGCTGGTGTACAATTACCATATCATTGACAACGATGGTAATGAGTCGCTGCGCTATCAGAGCGGCGGTGATCTCATGCCGCAGACACCGGACTGGTTCAAGAGCCGGCTGGCGAAGGACTTTACGTACTATACCGGTCACACAGGCAGTACCGGCACGGGAGAAATCACCGACGATAGTTCGCTGGCAGGCGCCGGACTGACCACCGCCGGCAGCGCAGGCAACGATGTCTATGTACGCTATACCTATAACGCTGATGCGGATGTGGATAAAGTGCTGCAAGGCAAATGGCTGACTATGACGCTGAACGGACTGAATGCCGTATATGACAGCGGCCTCAAGCAAGGCAGCAGCAAACCTGCTCCTGTGGTCGGCGATGACCGTACTTGGCAATGGAAGTTCCTGGCAACGCCGCAGACTGACCCCGACCCATATGCCGTCTCGCTCTACAACCGCAGCCAAAACGGCGATGCCACTGCCGTTAATGAAAAGACCAAGTTCGCCCTGCTCAACTGGTATGACGGCGCCATTGATCCTGCCGCCTATACCTTAGCCGTGGCAGGAACCGGAACATACAGCTACGCTTTTGTGAACGGCGCAAGCATGACAACCTCTGTTGCCGCTACGACGGCTTCGGAAGCGAATTTCAAGAGCACTTCGTGCAGCTACACGAACACCGACGCGAAGATTGAACTGAACGATGATGTGCAGCATACCTATACCTATAAGGTCTATACGAACGGCGAGAATGGCAGCAATGCCGTGAAATACGGAGTGGAGGCAGTCAGCGCCACGCAGACCTACTACGAGGCTGTGGATAACGACTATGTTCCTGTTCTGCCCGAAGAAATACAGTCTCCGCTGCTCCATTCCAACCAGTACCTTTATTATGAAGCAGAGGCCTATATGGGCGACGCTGCCAAAGAACTCCATCATCTCTACGGCCTCTACGAAGACGATGTGTATGTACGCTACACCGACTACGACATTCTGACGACGGAGTACAAGGTCCCGAATGTCCGTAATGCAACAGGCGGTACGGTGGCTCGCGATGCTGCCTCCAATGATGCCGCGCTGGATATCAGCGGCGAACTGATCTACAATATTATCTGGTACACCGATAATATGATGGCTTCCGACGGCACCAATGTCACCGACGGAGGTGCTCGGGCATTGGATGGTGCAGATGACTATGTCTGGCAGTTTGTGGGCGATGACCCATATGCGCTCCAACTCAAGCATAAGAACTCCGGCAAGTACGCCGTAGGAACGAATACATTGGCCGCAACCGCCACCTCTACCTTCATGCTCCTGCCCGCCTCCGATGGCTGGCAATACGGTATGCTGCAAAAAACCGGTACTACCGATAAACTCAGCGGTTATGGCGAGACGACTGTTTCGTCCGACCCCACCAAGTTCATCATCTTCGGTCTCTCGACCAACACGGTGATTTATCACTTGGTGATAGCCAATGTAGGCAGTAGCGAGACGATAAAGTATCGCGCTGAGAAAGGAGGAACTCTTGGCGACAAAACCATCTCCGGCTCTACCAAACGTGACTTGACAACCGCTACCTACCAGTTGGGCGAAACCATCAACGGCGTGAACTATTGTGTGAATAAAGGGCATATCACGCTGGGTGACTCATTGACTGTGCCATCGGCGCTCAAGAGACCTAACTGCAAGTATTTCTTCTATGTCGAGGGTATCTACACCGATGGTGATTGCGATCGTTCCACTCCTTCTCATGTTCATGCACTTGACGATGACTACCGAGGCCTTCAGATTACCCGAATGGGGGCTGAACCGGAATTGGTAGGAGCAACCGTGCGTATCAACATCGAATATCAGTTCGATGACGGACTGTCGTCTAACAGCGGTTCGAAATTTGTGACCAATGCGAACAGTACCGAGTGGTACACCTTCGAAACCAACGATGAGACACCTTATCTGGCGCACTATACTTATAAGGCGAATAAACTAACGGCTGTAGAAGGACAGGTGGGACACTATACCAACGACTTCCTCTGGTCACCGGTGGGCGACCCGTACGGCTTTGTGATGTACAACCGTTATGTCTTCAAGAATGGCGGACAATCCACCTACGTCATGACCACCGCCTCCACACCTGTGGCTGATGCCGACATCGTTATGAAGAAGGACGACACAAACAATCCTGTCTATGAACTGTTGCCCGGCTCCGCCTCCGGTTACTTCAAAGTGCAGACTTTGACCATCCCGGGAAGCGGCACACCTTATTATATAGAGAATAGCGGTGGCACGATGAAGCTGAAAGCCTCCACCCCGACGGAGTGGATGTTCGGTTTGAGCAACTCCCTGTTCGCGCCGTACTATCAGGGTGCCGGCAATGTGGGCGGTTTGAACGATGCCGGCAAAACGGCATATGAGGGGGTGGAGAAGAATTCTTCTCTGGGGCTGGCTGCCCAATTGATGGCGAAGCAGGATATTGTGTACAACGATGCCAATATCGTGCAGTTCACCCCGGGCTATTACCGTCTCTCTAACGAACCCGGCTCGTCGGGTATCACCAGCCCCAGATACCTCAGCGGTTATACCCACAAGATTGAACTGACCGCCGGTGCCGGCGGTACGCCTATCCCGATGCACTTCTATGAGAGGATGGGCGTGACCACCACCTATGAGGTCTTAGGCTCCGGCTTTACCTCTACTCCGGCTACCCGCGGCGCTATACCTGTTACCGGACCGGAATACGACCCTGCCAGCATCTTCTATATCACCGGCACCAAAAACGCAGCCAAAATGCAGACTCAGGGGCTCTATGTCAACGGCGCTGCGATGACCGAGACCGAAGGAAGTGCTACCTCATTCTACATTGACGACCTCGGCGGTGCGGTGGTAACCCTGCGTGATCATTCAGACCGTGGTGAATCGGCATACTATCTGAACTATGGTCAGGGAGAGGATATCTATGATGTCAAGTTCTCGGCCAACATCGGTATTGCGGATGAAACCAAGTGGTCTATGGAGCCTGCCAACAAAACAGGACTCTATATCGAGACCCACAGCGGCGGTGAGGAAGCTACGCTCTCTACCCTCTGGTATTATGCCACCCTCTGTGTGCCGTTCGACTTGATGGTTTCCAACAAAGACGATGACCCCGCACACTCGTCCAATGCCTATACATGTGTACCTTCCGAGTCCCCGTGGAGCGAGACGATGCTGCACCCCAAAGCCATCGGTAAATACACCAATGACGATGCAGTAAAAGCCAATTATCCCGAGACTCTGCGCAGACGCACTACGGCTGAGGACGAGGAGGAGGACAACGATTACTTCGTGCCTGCCGGCACACCGGTCATCTTCTCTACCCGCCGCGCTACGTCGTATGTCAAGGCTACGATTCCTACCACCACGCCTTCAACCTCTATCTCCACCATCTTCTCCTATGAATATCTGGAGCAGTTGCTGACGCCCTATGTGGATAGCCGGCGTGTCTATGTCTTCGGACCGAAGATGGAGGGAACGTTAACGCTCAATGAATCAACAGGTGAAATCACTGCCACCCTGCCGTCTCTGGGTAACACCAACGTCGGTTTCCACCTCAATGCCAATCCCAACAAAGAGGCGGGTCTGACAAGAGCCGGATGGACGCGCAACAACTATTACGTCCTCCACAACAGGATTTACTACCGCGCACCGGCAGTAGCTCCGGCACCGAAACACGATGTCTGGTTCGTGCCTGTTCTCTTTGACGACCCGGACGAGGAGCAGCCGGACGAGACGAAGCCTGACGGCAATCAGCAGCCTGCACCCACCGACGGCGTCTATGACCTGTTGGGACGCAAGGTGGCTACCGGGGCGGAAGTGCTGGACGGCACATGGCGCCTGCGTCTCACCCCCGGAATCTATATTACGGAAGGAAAGAAAATCTTTGTCCAATAAAAAATCGCCCGTAGTGGCGATTTTTTTTTGTGTATGTCAAATATTTTTCGTACCTTTGCGCGGTATTTCGCAATCCATCGTACTTAAATCGTACATCGTACATCATAAATCGTACATCTCTTTATGCCCAGAACATCATCCAAATCAAGCCATAGTATGTCCGACCGCCGTGAGGAGCGGGCTATCAAAGTGGAAAAAGAGAAATGGTGGGAGAGCCTCAGGCGCTTCTTCCTCGACCGCCGCACGCAGATGGTCTTCGGACTCATCCTGCTCGGCTTTGCCGTAGTGGCATTGCTGGCGTACGTGAGCTATCTGTTCACAGGCACGGCTGACCAGTCGGTGCTCGCTATGGATCACGCCGAGCGTGTGTCCAACCGTCTGGAGGTGAAAAACATGCTGGGGCTCCCGGGTGCTACGCTGGCGCAGTTCATGATCGACGGCAGCTTCGGACTGGTGAGTATTCTGCTGGTGTTCATGATAGCCGTGTACGGTTTGCGACTGATGCATGTCTTCCGGGATATTCATGCCGTCAAGATGCTCTGCGGCGGTGTGTTCTGGGTGCTGTGGGGGGCGCTCCTGCTGGGCTTTGCGCAGCAGATGATCCATCTGGGTACGTTCCGCTGGGGAGGCGCCTTCGGCTACAGCGCATCGGCGTGGCTGCTGAGTTATATCCAGATAGCGGGAATAAGCATCCTGCTGGCGCTGACGCTCATCATCTTTCTGGTGGTGACTGACCCGAACTTTATCCCGCATTGCAAAGCCTTCGCCGCTTGGCTCAAGCAGGCTTTCGCGCGCAAACCTAAAAAAGAACAGCCGACAGACGAACCCGCCGAAGTGACACTCGACTTGCCCGTTGACGAACCCTCCGACTCCTCCGATACCCCGGACGAAATCACCTTCACAATCGAGACCCCGGATTCTCCGGATTCTCCGGAATCTCCGGAAATTCAGGAATCCGGAATTCCGGAAATCCAGATTGAGCTCCCCGATGACGGCGGTCCCGCCGACGCTTCGCTTACCGATCTGATGGTAGAGGAGGCTAAGCCGGAACCTGAGCCTGTAGGCGAGGCCGATCTGGAGATAGAAGAGGTGGTTGAGGACGAACTCTATTCCAAAGACCCCGACAAACTGCTGGAGAAACTCGGACCCTACGACCCGCGCAAGGATCTGGAGTTCTATAAGTTCCCTTCCCTCAACCTGCTCAAGGTCTATGACAACGAGGCGGCGCCGGTCATCAACGAGGACGAGCAACGCGCCAACGGCGCACGCATTGTGACCACTCTCCGCAATTATGGCATAGAAATTGATAGTATCAAAGCAACGGTCGGACCGACCGTCACGCTCTACGAAATAGTGCCGAAAGCCGGAGTCCGCGTAGCGAAGATCCAGGCGCTGGAGAACGATATCATGCTTTCCCTCTCCGCCACGGGTATCCGTATCATCGCCCCGATGCCGGGCAAGGGAACTATCGGTATCGAGGTACCGAACGAGAAACCGCAGGTCGTTTCGATGCACTCCGTCATTGCCTCCAAGCGCTTCCAGGAGGAGCAGAAGATGCGGCTGCCTATTGCTTACGGACGAACCATCACCAACGAGGTCTTTATGTTCGACCTCGCCAAGACACCCCACCTGCTCGTAGCCGGTGCTACGGGAACGGGTAAGTCCGTCGCTATCAATGCTATCATCACCTCGCTGCTCTACAAGAAACATCCGGCGGAGCTGAAACTGGTGATGGTGGACCCGAAGATGGTCGAGTTCGCGCCCTACAAACCGCTCATCAAGCATTTCCTGGCCGCTCAGCCCGACACCGATCCCGAGCAGGTGGTTATCACCGATTGCGACAAGGTCATCAACACCCTCAACTCGCTCGTCATCGAGATGGAGAACCGATACAAACTGCTCATGGATGCCGGAGTGCGCAATCTGGAGGACTACAACGACAAGTTCGTACGCCGTCGCCTCAACCCCAACAAACTGGTCGGCGACAGCCTGCACCACCAGTACCTGCCCTATATCGTCATCATCATCGACGAGTACGGCGATTTTATCATGCAGGCGGGCAAACAGGTGGAGACGCCTATCGCGCGAATCACCCAGAAAGCGCGTGCCGTCGGAATGCACATGATCCTCGCTACCCAGCGTCCGTCCGTCAATATCGTCACGGGTGTCATCAAAGCGAATATCCCGACGCGTATAGCCCTGCGCACCCAGTCGGTCATCGACTCGCGTACCGTGCTCGACGCCAAGGGAGCGGAGCAACTCATCGGACGCGGCGACAGCCTCTATGCCGGCAACGCTTCCGTCACACGTATCCAGTGTGCGTTCGTGGATACGCCCGAAGTCGATGAGATAGTGAAGCATATCAGCAAGCAGCAGCGTTATACCGAGCCGTACCAGCTGCCTGAATACTTCGGCGAGGGCGGCGAAGGAGAAGCGCTCGCGCCGGGTAGCGTAGATATGAAACGCCTCGATCCGATGTTTGCCGACGTAGCCCGATACGTGGTAACCAAGCAGGAGGGCTCCACTTCCCGCCTCCAGCGCGCCTTCGAGATAGGCTACAACCGCGCAGGCAAACTGTCCGACCAACTCGAAGCCGCCGGTATCGTCGGACCCAACAAAGGACCCAAAGGACGCGACGTTCTCATACAGGACCTCTCCCAACTCGACCAACTCCTCGAAGACCTCGGTGTGAAATAGCCTGCTTTGGGACTGTAAAGTAGCCAAATCAGACTGGCGAGACACTATCGAGAGAGAATCGAGACGGGAGCGTCTCGGGATCATCTTGGGAGCAAGTCCTAATCAAATTGAATTACCGCAATCCAAAAATGCCGTCAATCTGTTTACAACAATGACCAATTTACTAATCATACTGACCGTCCTTTCATCTTTCCTCGCGAACCTGGAGACGAAGACCCTGCAATCGGATTTCACCGTCACGGTGGCGGAAGAGGTGAACGCACCCTTGAACTATCCCGGCACCATTACCGTCCACGGACGCCTGTTCCGGCTCTCTGCCTTTGATCTGGACGCGGCGTACGACGGGAAAACCCTCTATATGTACTCCGCCCAAACGGATGAACTCACGCTTTCCAACCCCTCCGAGCAGGAACTGTACGAAGCCAACCCCTTCCTCTTTGCGAAAGCTATCGCCGAGAGTTGCAACGTGACCGAACGTCCCCTTCAGGACGGCCAACTGACCCTCCTCACCCTGACGCCCAAGGATGCCTCTGCCGGCATCGACCGTTTCACGCTCAAGGTACGCAACAGCGACCTTATCCCGCTTGAGGCTACCATCAAGGAGGGCAAAAAACTCACTACCCTCAAACTGAACAACCCGGTTTTCCTGACATCCGAACCCGACTACCTCATCCGCCCCGAATCAACCACCTTTGTCAATGACATGCGGTTCTAAAATTCCGGAACTCCAGAAAAAAAACTCAAACTCACCAATATGAAAACAAAATGCTTGATTATAGGCTCCGGCCCTGCCGGCTATACCGCCGCTATCTATGCTTCCCGTGCTAATCTGCAGCCCGTTCTCATCGAAGGACCGCAACTCGGCGGACAGTTGACCACTACCACTGAGGTGGAGAATTTCCCCGGTTATCCCGACGGCGTCGAGCCCTTCCAAATGATGGACGACATGCGCCGTCAGGCGGAGCGTTTCGGTACCACCTTCGTCTCCGGCATCGTAACGAAAGTGGAGCTGAATACTGATGGCTCAAAGCTGAAAGCTCACAAAGTCTGGGTCGAAGACACCGACCTCTATGAAGCCGACGCAGTTATCATAGCCACCGGCGCGTCCGCCAAATACCTTGGTATCGAGTCCGAGCGGACTTACAAGGGCCGCGGCGTCAGTGCCTGCGCCACCTGCGACGGTTTCTTCTATCGCAAGAAAACAGTAGCCGTAGTGGGCGGAGGCGACACCGCCTGCGAGGAAGCCAATTACCTCGCCGGCCTCTGCGAAAAAGTCTATATGATTGTCCGCAAACCCTATCTCCGTGCGTCGGAGATCATGCAGCAGCGTGTCTTGAACAATCCCAAGATCGAAGTCCTCTTTGAGCACAACACCCTCCAACTGACCGGCGACGGCAAGGTGGAAGGAGCCGACCTCGTCTATCGCAAGGGCGAACCGGACGAGCAACTCCGTCATATAGCTATCAACGGCTTCTTCCTCGCTATCGGCCACCATCCCAACACCGAGCTCTTCGCCGGTTTCCTCGCCCGCGACGCCGAGGGATACATCATTACCGACGGAGCTTCCACACAGTGTTTCTCCCTTCCCTTTAGGGAGGGGCAGGGGGTAGGCCTCCCCGGAGTCTTCGCCGCAGGCGACTGTGCCGACCCGCACTACCGCCAGGCTATCGTGGCGGCAGGCTCAGGCGCCAAAGCAGCCATCGAGGCGGACAAGTACATCAAGAGTCTGTAAGCTTTTCGTAACGTTCCGAAAGTTTCGTTTCCCGGAAACAGAACACGGCTTTTCGCAGGAAAAACAAACGCTTGAAGCAGAGTAGGAGACTACTCTGTTTTTTTTGTGCGCAAAAAAAGGAAGCCCTCTAAGGAGGTGTTTCCGTTTATTTTAACTAACTTTGCAGCGCAATATTACTAAAAACACCATTCTATGAAAAGATTTCTTGTTTCAGGCAGTTTCATCTTTGCCTTTCTTTTTTTAGCGCACGCCGTCAGCGTGGTTTATACGCCGGATAATACCACGGTGTTCAAAAACCCCGAGCGTGGTTTTACCGAAGAGTTGAACGGCAAGGTCTCCGAGAGTAGCCCCTACCGCATCAAAAACCATATCAGCAGCACGTGGGGCGACAAGGATTGTATGACTATGCCTGTCGTGCTCTACAATCTCGGCAATTTCAAGTCGAAGGATCTGCCGGAGGCGGTGCTGAAGGGCTTTGACACGGACATGCAGATCCTCCGGGATATGGGACTCAAGTGTGTGCTGCGTTTCGCTTATACCGAGAAGGAGAGCGACAAGGTGGATGCTACGCCCGAATGGGTGAAAAGGCATCTGGAGCAACTGAAATCCCATCTGGCGGCCAATGCGGATGTGATTTATGTGCTGGAGGCAGGCTTCGTGGGAGTGTGGGGCGAGTGGTATTACTCGCAGAACTACGGCAATGAGACGCAGCATGTCACGGCCAACCGCCGCAAGGTGATTGATTACCTCTTCGCCAATGCCCCGGCCGACTGCTTTATCCTCTTCCGCTATCCGATGATCCAGCAGGAATACCTCAACGACGCAACGCCCTTGAGTGCGTCCGAAGGATTCTCAGGAACCACTAAAGCACGCATGGGATGCCATAACGATGCCTTCCTGCACGACTGGGGCAATATGGGCACCTACGCCAGCGACAACAAGAGCGATGACCCGCAGCAACGCCGGTATGTGGCTACCCAGTGTCTCTATACGCCCAACGGAGGCGAGACCAATATCGACGACGATGACGCGCTGGCTGAGCGCCGCTATGCCCAGGCGCCGTCCGATATGAGCACCTACCACTGGTCCTTCTGCGGCTCTACCTACGCCACGCCGGTCACAAGCCGCTGGCGCAGCAGCGGACTCTTCGACACGCTCAATATTTATATGGGCTATCGCTACAACCTCTTATCCGCCCGGTATAGCGACAAGGCTGCGCCCGGCGGCAAGATGAATGTCACCATTCAAATACGCAATGCCGGCTATGCTCCTATCTACAACGAGCGTCCTGTTTATCTGGTTCTCTCCAACGGCAATAAGACCTACCGCCTGCCCCTGACGGCTGATCCGCGCAGGTGGCTGCCCAATGGAGCCATCAGCTGGATCAACGAACAGGTTTCCCTTCCGGCGGACATGCAGGAGGGTACGTATCACCTCTATCTCCACCTGCCGGACAAGTACGCCTCGATAGCGTCTGATCCCCGTTATGCCGTCCGTCTGGCCAACAAGGATGTGTGGGACAGCGCCACGGGCTATAACGATCTGGGAGCAACGGTCACTGTCTTCAAGAGCGCTTCGCCTGACCCGGGGGCACTGCCGCAAACCGACGGACTGTTGCCGGCAGAGGGAGAGACAGCTCCGGGGTTCAGCAAGGTCATTGAGAACGGAATAATATATATTCAATCTGCCGACGGCGCACGTTATACCATTCTCGGGCAGCCTGCGCGATAGCAAAACACTATAACAACCACACCATGAAAAACCGAATCAACACCGTCGTCTTCGATATGGGCGGCGTGATCATCAATCTGAATGTGCCCCGATGTGTGGGGAATTTCAAACGCCTGATGGGCGAGGAAAACGTACGCAATGTGCTGGGTATCGACGATGAGGGCGAAGGAGTAGCGGCGGTCAGTGTGGCTTCGCGCCAGCTGATGCATGACTACGAGCACGGACTCATCTCTACCGGCGAATTCCTCTCCTCGCTCTTGGAATACTGCCGTCCCGGAACGACGATAGAGGATGTACGCACGGCGTGGATGAGCATGCTGGGCGATTTGCCGGAGGAGCGCTTGGAGTATATTGCCGCTTTGCGTCAGGCGGGCTACAAAACCTATCTGCTCTCCAATTCGAATCAGCTGCACTGGGACCCGATATTCGAGCGCTATCACCTCGACCGCTATTTCGACGGCGTTTTCGCGTCGCAGCACTTGCATATGGCTAAGCCTTCGCGAGAGATGTTTGAGTATGTCAACCAAGCCATTCGCCCTTCGTCCATCAACCCTTCGTCCGTTATCTATGTCGATGATCTGGACCGCAACCGGGCGGCGGCAGAGCAGTGCCTGGGATGGCAGACATGCGCCTCGATTGACGAACTGGCGCTGCGGCTGATCCTGGATCATTTTGCCCTGTCCGGCGAACTGGAAGCCCCGAGGCCCCTGAAAATAGGGTTTATCAATGATTCGTATGTGGTGCGGGCGAAACACCCGGGCGGGAAATCCTATTTCCTGCAACGCATCAACCATCATATCTTCCGGAATGTGGAAGGGCTGCAGCAAAATATCCGGATCGTGACAGAGCATATCCGCCGCAAACTGGAGACGGCAGGCGAGAAGGATATCGACCGCAAGGTGATGGAACTGGTGCCTGCTACGGACGGCAAACTCTACTACCGTACCCCTATGGGCGATTATTGGCGTGTGTATGTGCTCATCGAACATGCTACCTCGCAGGAGAAAGTGACGCCTCTCTCCGCCGAACTGACCGGCGAAGCTTTCGGACGCTTCCAATGCCAGCTGGCGGATCTGCCCTTTGACGCCCTGTGCGAGTCTATCCCTAATTTCCATAACATGGAGTTCCGCCTGCAGCAGCTGGACGAAGCATTGGCTGCCGACCCCGTCGGACGCAAGGCTGCCTGCGCGGATATTATCGCGGCGATTGACAGCCGCCGCGAGGCGATGTGTCTGGCGGAACGCTTGTTCAGGGAGGGCAAACTGAGCAAGCATATCAATCATTGTGACACCAAGGTCAACAACGTCCTTTTCGACGAATCAGGCAAACCTATCTGTATCGTCGATCTGGATACGGTCATGCCGGGCTTCGTGCTGAGCGATTTTGGCGATTTCATGCGTACTGCGGCCAACACGGGCTTGGAGGACGATCCTGATCTGGACCGCATTCATGTGGATATGGAGATTTATGAGGCCTATACGCGAGGCTATCTCAGGGAAGCCTCATTCCTGACCGATATGGAGAAAGAGCTGCTGCCTTATGGATGCCGCCTGCTCAGTTACATGCAGGCTGTGCGCTTCTTCACGGATTATATCAACGGCGACACCTATTATAAGATACAGTACCCCGAGCACAA
Organism: Paludibacteraceae bacterium; assembly: GCA_017478725.1. GTDB lineage: Bacteria > Bacteroidota > Bacteroidia > Bacteroidales > Paludibacteraceae > Colicola. Next base: position 39,719 of record JAFVDD010000018.1, on the reverse strand, counting down.
TCTGGTGCGTACGCGTGCCCAGCTGCGCCTGCTCGAGGAGCAGGAGAAAGTAGCAGACCAAATGCTGCAAATCATTCACCATTCGTCCATTCGCCATTAACCCTTAACCCTTAACCCTTAATTATAAATGCTTCTTCCGATTGACCAAGTGAACTGGCGTGACCGCTTCCCCTATTGCCCCGAGACGCGGGTGTCCGTGACCAACGATCATGCTTTCCTCTATTTGCATTACTATGTCAAAGGCGCGCAACTGCGCGCCCTGACAACCGCCGACCAGGGACCCGTCTGGGAGGACTCGTGTGTCGAGTTCTTCTGCCAGGTACCCGGTGATAAATACTATATGAATTTCGAGGCGAACTGTATCGGAGCCATGGTCGCCTCACGCCGCATGGGGAGGGCGGAGGCCGTAACCCCTCTGACGCCCGATGAGATGGCGCTTATACGCCGTCGCTGTACCTGCCCGCATGAGGCGATTCCTGAGCGGGACGGAGTGTTTGAATGGGAGGTGGAACTGGATATTCCGCTACGCCTCATATTCAGGGAGCAACCGCCTGTCTTCCCGCAGCGCCTCCGCGCCAATTTCTATAAATGCGGCGATAAAACCAAACTCCCTCATTTCGTGAGCTGGCAACCCATCCGCTTGCCCGAACCGGATTTTCACCGCCCGGAGTATTTCGGAGAGATCCTGCTGACATGAATCTTCGAAATGTTTCGAAATAAGAAATGAAACCTATTAAGCTACTGATAAACAATAGTTTATGCATTATTGTTTCGGAATATGCTGAAAAGCATATGAAATAATTAACCGAAGTTAAGAAACTTATAGTAATTTTGCACCAAAATAATTCTAACACTCAACAGCTATGAAAACTTCATTCACAATCAGCGAGATTCATCAGCAGCCGGCTATGTGGCGCAAGGAGCATGAGGCATTACTGGCAGCGAAGGATGAGATCCGTGCGTTCATGCACAAGTACCTCACCCCCGATACGGACATCGTACTCACCGGTGCAGGTACGTCGGCATTCATCGGGGATGCTATTTGTCCGGTGATGCGCGGCATGTGGCGCAACGTGCGGTCAGTGCCTACTACCGATCTGATCACCCACTCCGAGTACCTGCTGGACAAGGAGAGACCCCTCCTGCTCATCAGTTTCGCCCGTTCAGGCAACAGCCCTGAGAGTGTCGGAGCCGTCAATCTGGCGAACAAACTATGCAAGAATGTGGCGCATATCTATATCACCTGCAACAAGAGCGGCAAACTGGCGCTGCAGGCGGAGGGGAAAGACAATATCCTGCTTTTGTTGCTGCCGGAGGAGACCGACGACAAGTCGCTGGCTATGACCAGCAGTTTCTCCACCATGCTGCTCACATGCCTGATGCTCGGTCATATTGATACGTTGGAGCAGGACGCCGCGGTGATAGAGAAAGCGGTGAAAAATGCCGAGACGGTGATCGCGCAATACGAAGAGAAATTGAAAGAGATTGCTTCCCGCCCGTTCGAGCGCGGTGTGTTCCTCGGCTCGGGAGCCTTGAAAGGTATCGCCGAGGAGTGCCATCTGAAATTGCAGGAACTCACCGACGGTGCGGTGGTCTGCAAGTTCGATAGTTTCCTGGGCTTCCGTCACGGACCCAAAGCCGTGGTGAACAACAAATCCATTGTGGTCTATCTCATGACCGATGAGGAGAAAATCATGCGCTACGAGCGCGACCTGATCCGTCAGGTGGATGCCAACAACCAGCCCGTAGCCCAGATCATCGTCATCTCCGGCCGCGAACCCGGTATGCCGGATGTCAAGGCGGACCTCGTTGTGCAGCTGCCTTACAGCAAAGCCGAGACGGATTTCTATGGTGTAGTGCCTTATGTACTGGTGGGCCAGCTGCTCGGCTATTACGCCTCACTCGCTCATGGCTTGAATCCCGACGCACCATCCGTAAGCGGCAATATCCACCGCGTAGTCGAAGGAGTGACCATCTATGAATAAATGAGAAAAATAGATAAATGATTAAATGATTAAATAGTTTTATGGCAAAGACTGAAAATATCCTCCGCGTGATGGAGGAACGTAAAAAAGCAACAGGAGTCCCGATGACACTTTTTGCAGCGTGCCCGAACTCCTTGTCAGTAATCAAAGCATCGTTCCGCGCTGCGAAACGCAACAACTCGCCTATCTATTTCGCTACTACCCTCAATCAGGTGGACTGCGACGGAGGCTACACAGGTATGACGCAGGAGGAGTTTACCAAGATTCTGGCCCGCGAAGCGGCAGCCGTCCATTACACCGGGCCCTACGTCGTGGCTATCGATCACGGCGGCCCGTGGCTCAAGGACAAACAGTCCATCGAGCGTTGGGACACCGAGCGCGCCATGAACGGCGTGAAAAAGAGCTACGAGGCGGCTATCCTGGCCGGCTACGACCTCATCCATGTCGATCCGACAGTGGACATCTTCCTGCCCAAGGGTGAGATCATCGACATCCACGTGGTGGTGAAACGCACCGTCGAACTGATCAAGCATGCCGAGGATTTCCGCAAAGCACACGGCATCGCTCCTATCTCCTACGAGGTGGGTACCGAGGAGGTACACGGCGGTCTGGCTGACGAGAAAACCTTTGATACTTTCCTCGAGGGTCTCAAAGCCGGTCTGCATGAGGTCGGACTCGACGACATCTGGCCATGCTTCATCGTCGGCAAGGTGGGCACCGACCTGCATACTACGTTCTTTGATGCAGAGGTGGCACGCAAACTGACCGCCAAAGTGCGTCCTTACGGCAGTTATATCAAGGGTCACTACTCCGACGATGTGGATAATCCCGAGGACTACCCGAAGGCGGGTATGGGTGCCGCCAATGTCGGACCGGAGTTCACCATGAACGAGTACGAGGCGCTGGCTGAACTGGAGGAGGAAGAGAAAAAACAGTTCGCAGCCGGCAAGGTGGCGCAACTGAGCCACATGACCGATGTCCTCTGGAAACTCGTCTATGAGTCCAACCGCTGGAAAAAATGGCTGCATGGCGACGAGGTGGGCAAGGACCTCAAGGACTGCACACCCGAACGCCAGCTGTGGCTCGTGATGACAGGCTGCCGCTACATCTGGCAGAAACCCGAGGCACTCGTGGCACGCCAGACGCTCTATGACAACCTTGAACGCCTCGGCATCCACGCAGAGGAGGTGGTACTCATGCGTATAGAGCATAACATGGACAAGTACTACAACGCATTCAATATTGTCAATCTGAACGATTATCTGAAATGAAACATCGCTTCTACATCTTCGCGCTCGCGCTCGCGTCCATACTGATAATGGGCGCGTGCGGGTGTGAGAAACAGTCTCATAACGGGCCTGACGGCAACGAACCGCTGGAGCAACCCGACCTCTCGCTGGTGACGGCTTCGGTGCCTGTGACCGGCGACTGGGTATGGTCTGCCCGGCCGCAGATCACCCTGCATGTGGCTAACCCCAACGCTGAGGCGGTCAAGGTGGAGGCGCTGATACGCATCGCTACCGATAGCAAAAAGGCGGTGACTACCATCACCGACTCGCTGGAACTGGCGGGCAAGAGCGAAAAAGATTTCGTCTTCACTACTACCGACAATCTCGCGCCCGGATTCTACCGCGCGTCCTGTTTCGTGAACGGAAAAACCGCACGCCATTTTATCTTCGGTATCGACCCCTTTGCTATTGTCTCCGCCCCTGACCAACAGCCGGATTATGATGCTTTCTGGCAGGCGGCCAAGGACCAGCTTGCTGAGGTGGACATGGCGCCGCAACTCATTGAGATTGAGTCCAAGAGCAGTGCCGCGCGCAAGGTCTATCTGGTGGAGTTCTATTCCGTGCCGGACGGCCTGACAGGCGAGCCGGTCAAGATACGCGGCTATTACTGCGAGCCGCAGGACGGAGCCCAACACCCGGTTATCCTCCATTTCTACGGCTACGACACCGCCGGCAGCAAAGCCAAATGCGAATGTCCCTCAGGAGGCTCGTCGCAGTACGCCGAGTTCTATCTCTCCCATCGCGGACAGTACCTCAACAACCGTCCTGCCTCGACGGGCAATCCCGGAGTGACAGAGGATTGTATCAATATCTACAACTCCGACTGGTTCGCCTATCATTTCGGCGACAAGGACAGTTATTACTACCGCGGCGCGTTTATGGATGTGGTGCAAGCCGTGCGGTTTATGGCTACCCGCCCCACCAGCGACATGACCCGCCTCTTTGCTGAAGGGTCCTCGCAGGGCGGTGCGCTCACCTACGCCGCGGCGGCGCTGAGCGATTATCCGTTCACAGCCATTGCGGCCAACGTGGCTTTCCTCGGCGATTATGCCGATGCCTGGGAGATAGGCGGGCTGGCGGTCGAGATATCCAAACGCTGCAAAGGCGCGATGACCACCGAAGAGATGCTGGCTTTCCTCTCTTATTTTGATACCAAGAACCTCGCTACGCGTATCTCCTGCCCGGTGATGGCGAGCAGCGGATTGCAGGACGACGTATGCCCGCCGCGAACCAACGTTGTGCCCTTCAACAACCTCTTGACGCCCGAAGCGGACAAGAAATATATCTTCGGACCCGAAATGGGGCACGACTATCCCAAAGGCTGGTCACCCGTCGCTTTCTTCAAGAATTACCAATAACCCCTAACCATCAACCATTAACCATTACATCCCATGAAGCCCTTTGATATTATAGCCTTAGGCGAACTGAATGTCGATCTTATTCTCAATCAGATAGAGGGACAGCCCGAAATCGGCAAGGAGAAGTTTGCCAAACAGATGACCCTCACACTGGGTAGCAGCACCGCTATCTTCGCCGCCAATGCAGCCGCTTTGGGAGCCAGAGTGGCGTTCTGCGGCATGATCGGCAACGACAGTTTCGGCGATCTGGTAGAGACCAGCCTGCAGCAAAAAGGCGTGGACACGCGCTATCTCATCCGGCAGGACAAGTATGCAACAGGTGCCACCATCTGTATGAGTTATGACGAGGACCGGGCCAATCTGACCTATCAGGGCGCGATGGATTTCATGTCGCTGGCGGACATCAACCCCGAGGTGTTCAAATCTGCCAAGCATATCCACATCTCCTCTATCTTCATGCAGGGTGGCGTCAAACGCGACCTCATGAAAATACTCGAACTGTGCAAAGCCAACGGCGTGACCACCTCGCTGGACACCCAGTGGGATCCCGTGGAGCAATGGGATCTGGACTACAAAGCAGTCTTGCCTCTGCTCACGGTCTTCATGCCGAACGAAACGGAACTCAAGTTCCTGACGCATTCCACCAAACTCGACGAGGCAATCGAGAAAATCCGGCCTTACACCAACGCGGCGGTTATCAAATGCGGCAGCCGCGGTAGTCTGCTGATGCGTCAGGGCAAGCCGGACCGTATCCAGAAAGCCTTGCTCAACAAGAACGTCGTGGACTGCATCGGTGCCGGCGATTCGTTCAACTCGGGTTTCATCACCCGCCTCGCTGCCGGCGACCCGCTGGAGCTCTGCCAGCAGTACGGCAATATGACCGGAGCGGTCAATACCACCGCCGCAGGTGGCACTACGGCCTTTACCTCCCGCGAAGAGGTCGAGCGCATCGGACGCGAACGCTTCGGCTGGGAAAAATAACTACTCAGCTGGTCAACTAGTCAGCTATCCAACTAATAATATGAAACGCCTTCTCTCCATATTCCTCCTTGCCTCCCTGGCGCTACAAGCGTCAGCGGCTGCATGGCATGTGCGTGAGGGCGGCTCTATCGCTGAGGCCTTGGCAGATACCCGCCCGGGCGACACCTTGTATATCCCCGCAGGCGTGTATCATGAGGCGCTCACCCTCAAGGACGGCGTGGCGCTAATCGGTCAGGGCGAGGTCATACTCGACGGCACCGGCCTCGACACACGCCTCATCTCCTGTGACGCGGATTGCCAGCTGCCTACGCTCGTCTGCCGTCTGACGCTCCAGAACGCTCGCCACCGGCAGCGCGGAGGAGCCGCTTGGCTGAGAGGCAAGGTTATCATGCGCCGGTGCGTCATCCGCGGCTGCAGCGGTCTGCAGTGCGGAGGCGTGCTCATCAAGGGCGACTTGCCCGAGGCGTCGGCGCTGGGCGCACGGCTCGAGGATTGTCTGGTTCATAACTGCTCTGCTACGGGCCACGAATGGCCTGATGCAGGCGGAGTGGCGAACTTCGACGGCATACTCACGCGCTGCACCGTCGCCAACTGCTACGGCGACCGCTATGGCGGCATCCATTCCGAGAGTTCGGTCTATGACTGCACCCTCTGGGGCAACCGTTCCGAGTACGGATTTGTCGATCCCTCCAATTATATCTCCGATGAGAGCACTTCCGGCATCAGCCGTGCCGATGAAGGCTTTGAGGAGCATTTCTTCTCCCGTCCCTGGCTCTCGCCCGTCAACGATGCGCCGGCAGGTCCGCATTTCCGCGACCCTGCTACGTTTGCCGGTGTGCCCGTGACGCCCGCCGAAGAGGCTATCATCCTCGCCGCCGATTATTCTGTCGGCGCACCAGCCCGCCGCATAGCCGCTATGCCGCCGGCCTCTCCGCGCAACTACGAACCGAAGGAAATCCGTACCTTCCCTTGCGTCAAACGGGTGAACGGGGTGGAGTACCGCTCCGAGGACTACACCGTTCCTTCCTTCATCGCCTTCCTGCAGGACTCCGCCGCGCCCCTCCGCCCGAAAGAGGACCCCTATTGCGTGGTGGCAACCGTCAATGGCGACCCCCGCACACAGATGGCGTTCTGCTGGTTCACCAACGAGGGTGTCACCAACGGCAAAGTCGAGCTCATCCCGACGGTCAGCCGACGGTCAGCCGACGGTGAAGGCGTACGTCAGTATGCCGACGCTACCCCGACGACTACCCTCCCGCTCCATTATGCAATCTCTACTTCTGGCATCCTCACCAAGGCCGGGCTGGATAAAAATACCGCTTTCCGCTACGTCAGCCACAAGGCTCTGGCTACCGGCCTGCAGCCCGGTACCGATTATACCTACCGCGTGGGCTTCGACGGACATTGGAGCGAGCCCCGTCATTTCCGCACAGCCGATGCCGGTCAAGGCGAATTCTCCTTCATCTACATGACCGACAGCCATATCCAGAATCAAGAATATATCGATGCTGCACGCCTCTGTGCCGAGGCGGTGGCACGCAACGAGAAGGAGGCACGCTTCTGCGTATTCCCCGGCGATTTTGTGGATACCGGCACCTCCAACAACTCCGAATGGGAATGGGAGCGGTGGTTTGAAGAGGTGATGAAGCCGGTGATTCAAATAATGCCGCTGGTGCCTACCGACGGCAACCACGACGACAGTCCGCTCCTCAATTATTCCTGCCATTTCAACACCGACACCTCTTTTAATGCACACACGCATGTGCGCCCGCAATTCGCCGGAATCAACTATAGTTTCACCTATGGTGACTTGCAACTGATTGCTTTCTCTATGCAGGATTTCTGGCGCGGCGAATATGATTATCAAACCTTAACGTCCCAATATTTGGAGCAGGACCTTGGCGGCTGGATGCGCCGTCAGGTTGCCATGGCTCCGCAGGCACGCTGGCATGTCGGGCTGGTCCATAAGAATCTCTTCTCCGGCTCCGACCACCAGCGCGACCGCGAAACACCGCTGCTCCGCGCAACGATGCTGCCGGTCATCAAGGATTGCCGGCTCGATCTGGTGCTGCAGGGGCACGACCACTGCTACGAGGTCATCGGTCCTGTGGACAGCACCCTCTATTTTATCGGAGCTACCTGTGGCGCCAAACGCTACACGCCTCTCACACGCGAGGAGATGGACGCTACCAAGCATATCCATCATGTGGAGAACTATTTCGATCTCTTCCGGAAACCTTTCGCCCAGCCCGGCGCACCCTCCTACACCCGTGTGACGGTCTCTCCCGACCGCCTCGTGCTGGATACGTACAAAGTTCTGCCTGACGGCACTACCGAACTGTTTAATACTGTAACTTTAAACAAATAGATACTATGAATATCGACATTCGCCATTATTCTGTTCGCCCGTTCGCCATTATAGCAGCTCTGCTGCTCCTTTCCTGCAATCCCGACAATCCGGTTACTCCTCCCGAGCCGGAACAACCGCAGGATACCGTTCCGGCCGCACTGACTCGGTGGGAGGTTCTGGATACCACTTATACGGTCAACGACTACACCGTGCCCAGCCATACGGCGTTCAGAATAGCCCTCACTGCCTGTATCGCCGATTCCTCCGAAGCCAATCTGGCTGCCTTGGATCAGGCGATTAAGGCGCTCGTGCCTAAAACCGAGCCTTATTGTATGGTGGCTACTATCAACGGCGACCCCCATACCCGCATGGGCTTCTGCTGGTTTACCAACGAGGGTGTCACCGACGGCGAAGTCCAGATAGTGGCTGCCGCCTCTCCCGACGAGGCGGATTTCTCAGCCGGCGTGGTCACCGTGCCTGCCGTACCTACCACTACCAAAGTGCTGCGCTATACCGGCAAAACGCGTTATATCGTCAATGCGTCGGGGCTCAGCGCCGCTACGCGCTATAACTACGTCAGCCATAAAGCGCTCGCAGAGAACCTCACGCCCGGCACCGATTACTGTTGGCGTGTAGGCTACGAGGGACACTGGAGTCCCGTTGCGCATTTCCGCACGCAGGACGCCGCCCAGGGAGAGTTCTCGTTCCTGGTCATGAGCGACAGCCATATCATGAATGAGGAATATATCCGCTATGCACGCCGTTGCGCTTTGGCGGCTGTCAAGACGGTGCCGGAGGCACGCTTCTGCTGCTTCCCCGGCGATTTTGTGGAGGACGGCGATGCCAACAACTCCGAATGGGAATGGGAACGCTGGTTTGAGGAGGCGATGGAGCCGGTTATCAAACAGATGGCGATGGTGCCTACCGACGGCAACCACGACGACAGTCCGAACATCAACTATACCTACCATTTCAATACCAACAACGATTTCAATACCAATTATACCTCCAGGCCGCAGTTTGACGGAATAACCTATAGTTTTGTATATGGTGACGCACTCTTCCTGGTCTTCTCGATGCAGGATTTCTGGCGTGAGACCTATAGTTACATCAACTGGACTTCGGTCTATCTTACCGACCATGTAGGAGCATGGTTCCGCGACCAGGTGCGTGCGAACCCCAACACGCCTTACCGTATCTCGCTCGCGCATTTCAACCTCTTCTCCGGCTCCGATCACTCCACCGACGAAGAACCTCCGTTATTCCGCGCATGTATGCTGCCTACGTTCAAGGCCTGCGAGATTGATGTCGCACTCCAGGGACACGACCATACCTACGAAGTCATCGGCCCGGTTAACCCAGACAGCCTCACACCTATACTCTCTGCTGTCTCCGACCGCGAAGAGGTGGCGATTGACAAAAACAGGAATGCTACCGGCTACAAGGGCGGTACCTACTGCACCGACGAGGGTACGTTCTATTTCATCGGAGCTACCTGCGGCCGCAAACGCTATTATCCCCACTCGCGCGAGCGTATGGAGAACGACTATACCGAAGATCCCGCTTTGCTCAAGGACAACAAACACCACAACGTGAAGAATTATTTCGACCTCTTCACTGGTATGTTCGGCCAGCCCGAGGCACCGTGTTTCACCAAGGTCACGGTCAAGGATGACTGTATTGAACTCAACTCTTATACTGCGGACGATGACCAGGGCAATGTATCGCTCATCAACACCATGCGCATCATCCGCACCCAACCCCACACCGTCCCGGTACTCAATTAAATAACCTCGCCATGACGCCATGACGACATCCCGACAAAACCCCTTTAAACCCTTAATATTATGAGAAAAACTTTACTTCTTTTGACGCTCTGCATAGCCGTGCTATGTGCGTCTGCAAGCAACCGTTACATCTCCCCGACTGGCAATGACGGGGACGGTAAATCATGGGCAAACGCCAAGACATCCATCGGTGCCGCGATATGGGATGTAGGCGTCGGCGATACCATGTTTATCGCCGAAGGTGTGTACAACGAGTCTGTCTCTGCCCAGAGCGGTGCCACCTACATGGGAGGCTACAACGCGGAGACCGGTGCGCGTGACCCTGAGATGTATGAAACGATCCTGGATGGTACCGACCTCGGCACCTATCTGATTGTCAAATACGACGGAGACCCTGAGGCGCGTATCACAGTGGATGGTTTCATCCTCCAAAACGCCAACCATAGCGTATGGGGCGGAGCGGCCATGTATGCACGCGGCAACATGACGGTCAACAACTGTATCTTCCGCAACTGCACCAGTGGCTCGAAGGCGGGCGGTATCTTTATCGATCCATCTACCGACGCACAGGTGATTATTGGCAACTGTATCTTCGAGTATTGCAACAATACGCTGGCGCAGCAGGCGGCAGCTGTTTGCTTTGAAGACAGAGCCCACCTGAATGCCATGGTGGAGAACTGTATCTTCCGCGGTTGCCAAGGCGGCGTGACTATCTATTCGCGTGCCGGCGCTACAATCCAAAACTGCGTGTTCTACAACAACCAGGCGGATTACAACGGCTGTCTCTACGGCAAAGGTACGTTTATCAACAATACCGTCTGCAACAACGCCGGAGCTTCCGGTCGTTACGGCGGCGCACGTGTGGACGGCAAAGTGGTGAATACCGTTTTCTGGGGCAACAAAGCAGAAGGCACCTCTTCGGCTACCAACCAGAACTACATCGCCTCAGGTGCAGGTTCTTCCAACAACATCGCAGACATCGGCACAGGTATGACCAACGGTCTCAACAGCAATAACACCGCAGCCGATGGCCCTAATTTCAGCAATCCTACTACCTTTATCGGCGTGCCGAAAACCGACGCGGAACGGGTGGCTTTGCAGAAAGCCGATTTCTCCCTCACCGATCTGTCTGTAGCGCTGATCAACCAAGGAGATGCCGCCCAGGCACCGGCTACGGATATCGTCGGCACAGCCCGTCCGACAGGCGATGGCGTGGATATCGGTGCGTATGAGTACGATCCGAATGCCGTGGCTATCGCCGTGACAGGCGTCAGCATCCTTCAGGAGTCGCTGACGATGAGCGTGGGCTCGACAGGTACGCTGGTAGCCCAAATAGAACCCGCCAACGCCAAGAACAAACACGTCACATGGTCTATCGAGGACGAGACAATCGCTTCGATGGACAAAGGCAGAGTGACCGGTCTCAAGGAAGGTACCACCACTGCATGGGTGGAAACGGAAGACGGCGGGTTCAAAGCTTCGGCTGCCATCACGGTAATGCCGGTCAAGTATCCGAAAGAAGTACTTGACGCCGAGGCGGCCTATAAGATCGAGGATTACACCATTCCTTCCTTCATTCCTTTCCTCGTCGCCAAACAGGAAGCCAAGATCGATAGCGTCAATCCCGAGTCGGACGTCACCGTTATCGCCGAGAAACTGGTGGTCATGAATCAGCGTATTGCGGAACTCGTCGGCAAGGAGGAACCCTACAACCAGATTGCTACGGTCAACGGCGACCCTGCTACCAACATGGCGTTCTGCTGGTTCACCAACGGCGGTATCACCGACGGAGTGGTCCAACTCGTTGCGAAAGCTGACGCTACAGCCGAAGACTTCGCCGGCGCAGGTGTGATAACGGTGGAAGCCGTTACCTCTGCTGCCAACCTCCATTACACGCCTATTCAGGCTACCGAGAACCCGCGTTATGACATCTGTACGGCTGCCGGACTGCCGCGCAACACCAAGTTTGACTACGTCAGCCACAAGGCGAACGCCTCCAACCTCCAACCCGGCACTGCCTACTCATGGCGCGTAGGCTACGAGGGACACTGGAGCGACATCGCGCACTTTGTCACCAAGGAAACCAACCAGGGCGATTTCTCCTTCGTTTATATGTCCGACAGCCATATCCAGGATGCCGAGTATATCGAGCAGGCACTCCAGTGTGCCAAGGCGGTGGTCAAGAACGAACCGGACGTCAACTTCTGCGTCTTCCCGGGCGATTTCGTGGACACGGGCGGCAAAACCAACTCCGAGTGGCAGTGGGAGCGCTGGTTCGCTTCGATGCGGCCGATGCTCAACGCCATGACCGTAGTGCCTACCGACGGCAACCACGACGACAGCCCCTCGCTCAACTACGACTACCATTTCAATACCGACTGGGGCTTTGCCAACGCTGCTTCCGTCAAACCGCAGTTCCATGGTATCACCTATTCATTCGTCTATGGCGATGTGCTCTTCCTCGTCTATTCGCTCCAAGACTGGTGGCGTGAGAGCGGCACTACCGAGAGCGTCATGAAATCCACCTATATCACCCAGGACATCCGCAACTGGTTCGTTGAGCAGATTGCGGCGCATCCGGAGGCCAAATACCGTGTCACCCTCTCTCACAAGAATGTCTTCTCCGGCGCAGGCCACCATTTGGATGATGAGTGTACTCTGCTCCGCACGCTGATGGTGCCTGTGATGAAAGAGTGTGAGATCGACCTGGCTATCCAGGGTCACGACCACTGCTACGAAGTGATGGGACCGGTTGATCCCGATACATGGAAAGTCGTTCCGGGCTCTGTTGCCGACACCGTACGCGTAGCACCCGAAGCTACCGGCAGATGGGAGCGCAGCTCCAACAAAACAGGTCTTGAAGGCGGCACTTTCACTACCGACGATGGTACGCTCTATTTCATCGGCGCTACCTGCGGACGCAAACGCTACGAGCCCTACAGCCGCTATGTGATGGACACCGCTTATACGGTTGATCCGGCTAAGTTGTATGACAACCGCCATCACAACGTGCCTGACCTCTTCGACCTCTTCACTACCAAGTTCGGCCAACCCGGTGCTCCTTCCTACAGCCGTTTCAATGTCTCAGGCGAAGGAATAGAAGTCATTACCTATAAGACCGACGCGGAAGGCAACAAGGAAGTGTTCAATACGATTAAGGTAAAACGTACTAAACCGCATACGCTGCCTACCGGTATTGACGAAGTGCCGGTGGAGCGGAACTGGCGTGACCGGCAGAAGTTCATCCGCAACGGACAAATCTTCATCCGCAAGGACGGCCGTACGTTCAACATGCTCGGGCAGCCGGTAGAGTTATAAACCCGAAATCAGACTGGCGAGACACTGCCGAGAGAGAACCGACTCGGTAGTGCCTCGGGGTCATATCGGATCAATATCGGGTCAATATCGGGTCACCCTTGAAATAGTTGCAGGCATCCATTGAAGCTTCAATTATAACCAAAATATATAAATTATTAATTAACCTCAATTTATTTACTATTATGAAAAAACTATTCACATTCCTCACTGCAATGCTCGTCGCATTGGCAGTGAATGCAAAAGTAGTAAACATTACACCGGACGGCTCAGTTGATCTTCGTCATGCAGTACGCGACCAGGCAAGCTCAGGTGATACCATTGTTCTTGCTGATGGTACGTATACTCAAGGCTCTAATTACACGATTTTCGACAAAAACCTTGTTGTAAAAGCTGCTGATGGTGCAGCTCCAATAGTAAAATTTACGGTTCCTGCTCAAATCTCCAGTGGCGCTCGTGCCGAGTTTATCGGCATCAAGTTCGACATGGAGAATTTGCATGGACAATCATGGTATGAACACCTGATTTATTCTACTGATGCCACTGAAGGCAATGTGCTGGTGTTTGATGGTTGTGAGTTTTATAATGACACATTGAACAATAGTGTCATATATTGCAGTTCGTCAAATAAACTCGACTCAATCATCGTCACGAACTGTAAGTTCTATGATATTATGAAGAGTTGTATTTTTGTAGAGAGCACAAGTTTCAAAGGTCTTCATATATCCAATTCTACTTTCTACAATATATCTACCAACACCAAAAGTTACTGGGCAGGTCCTATTGATATAAGAGCTACAGCAGCAGAACTGCGGGTTGACTATTGTACATTTTACAATGTGATACCAATGAATACTGACTATGCAGCTATTGGAAAGTCGAATTATACAATCTCTAATGGAATAGTATCCAACTGTATCTTCATGTTGCCGACAAGCACAGATGGTGTACGAGCTATTCGCGATGTTGCATCTGCCAGCAATTGTCTTACGTTCAATTATGTGAAAGATGCTGGAGGAATTTATTCTAGTGTTAGTCAAAGTAACTGTATTAAAGGTCAAGACCCTCTCTTCGCTGACGCTGCTAACGGTGACTATACCCTCGGCGAAGGCTCGCCTGCCTTGACTGCTGCTACGGACGGCGGCGCTATCGGTGACCCGCGCTGGTGGCCGGCTGCTGAAGAACCAGAAGTTTTGACCCTCTATCTCAAACTGAGTTCCGACTGGGCGGGATGGCCGGCTAAATATGCTATCTATTACTTTGATGAAACTACCAATGGTTGGTCGGATTTCATGACGGCTGTTCCCGAAGAGGAGAATATCTATGTGGGCACTATTCCTGCTGAATATGCAGATGACAAGATTATCTTTGTACGTCTGAATGGCGAAGCAACCGAGGTGAATTGGGATAATAAATGGAGCCAGACAGTCAACTTGACTATTCCTGAAGACAATGACTTCTTTACCGTTACTTCCGGCGGTACCGGCAGTGAATGCAACGGCGTTTGGTCTAAGTATGGCGAGGAGTATGTTCCTGTTCTGGAAAACGGCTTCTATCTCGTAGGTTCATTCAATTCCGTTGACGCGTGGAGTGTCGGTGATCTGGATGCCGCCAAGAAGTTTACTGTTAACCCCTCGGACGAAAATGAATATAGCATCGTAGCCGACTTGGCTATCGGTGACAAGTTCAAAGCCGTTTATGTGGAGAATGATGCAATCACTACTTGGTATCCCGACGGCGTTAACAACGAGTATGTGGTCACCGCTTGGACTGCTGGTGAGAAGACTATCTTCTTCCGTCCTACGTACCATGACGCATGGAGCGGACACTTCTACATCGCTCCCAACGAACCGGTAGTTACCTATAGCGGCAACATCGCTATTGAGGGCAAGGCTGTGAAAGCCATCGTCAACGGTCAACTCCTCATTACCCGTGACGGCAAGACCTTCAATGTTCTTGGTGCTGAAGTAAAATAACCGTTCGATATGTCGCCATGACGCCATGACGATATGACGTCATAACGTCCTTATCAAAGAGAGTGTGCTATTCGGCACACTCTCTTTGATATAAACTTTCAAACCGTCCAAAGGACGTATAAACTGTCAAACGCGCCTTACTGCGTTCACACAATCCGCACCTCAATGCCGAGTGACCTCAGTTTGGATGCCATGCCGGCAGGGATAGCCGTGTCGGTCACAATGCAATCCAGTTCGCCCGCATCGGCGATGTGTACAAAACTGCGTTTGTTGAATTTGGAGGAATCAAATACGGCAATCACTTTGCCTGCCTGCTGGATCATGATCTGGTTGAGCAATGCCTCTTCCAGTTCGGGCGTGGAGACGCCGTTCTCTATATTGAACGAATCTACGCCGAGGAACAGTTTGTAGCCGTTGAAATTACGGAGCGTGGAGAGCGCGAGCGGACCTACCGTCGAATGGCTGTTGACGCGCACGTTGCCGCCTAACAGCATCACATCAAACCGCTTGTAGTTCATCAGCTCGGTGGCGATGTTCATGGCGTTGGTGATGATGTGCAGATTGTGGAACTTATGCAGATGACGCGCCACCTCCAGAGTGGTGGTGCCGGAGTCAAGCATAATGAAATCACCGTCTTTGATGAGTTTGGAAGCCTCCTCGCCTATACGCTCCTTCTCCTTGAAGTTGAACATCTTTTTCTTGGCGATAGCCACATCGGCATTGAGGTTCTCTATCGGCTTGCGCATGGCGCCGCCTCTGGTGCGGACAAGCAGGTTGCGGTTCTGCAGAATCGTCAGATCCTTGCGGATGGTTACTTCGGAGATTCCCGTTTCGCGGCTGAGTTCGCTGACCAGCACTTCCTCTTTTTTCTCAAGCATTCGGATGATGAGCGCCCTGCGCTCCTTGGCGGATGAAGGATTCATATAGTAGATAGATGATATTAGACGAGCCGTTTCTCTTTCTTTTTTGGGGTCCCCGCCGGATGCAAACAGCGTCCGGTGGGGGGAGGAGGAAATGCGAGTCGCTTCATTTCGCTTTGTGCGAAATCACTTAGACGAGCCGTTTCCGACGACAAAGGTACTGCTTTTTTTTGAATTACGCAAGTAAAATATTTCATTACTAATATTCGAAACGTTTCGAAAGGACTTTTTTAGGGTACGAATATTTCGTAAATATCTGAAAATGTGCATGATGAGTTTAAGGGCGGAGATTTATGTTATAAAGCATGATAGATACTACCCCGATGTTTTGAAAAAAAGTTGTAATTTTGCGGTGAAATCTAATGCGCGAAATAGAACAAATATCCGATATACTATGAAAAAATTCTACTTTTCAGTCATTTGTGTAGCTCTGCTTGCCTCATGTGGGGCGCCGCAGTCAGAGGAATCAGCTGTAACATCGCCGGTGGACACCATCCTGCTGCAGGACTTTCATCCTCAGGTGGTGAACAATATTCCTGAGACGTTTGTAGAGCGTGCCAAATTCCCGATTATTGATATGCACTCGCATGACTACGCTTCGTCTGACGAAGAGATAGCGGAGTGGGTGAAGGTGATGGACGCGGTAGGCGTAGAGCACACGGCTGTGATGCATTGTTCGTGGATAGGACGTCCTTTTGAGGAGGTCGTAGCCGCCTATGCGCCCTACAAAGAGCGTTTCCGCCTCTGGTGCTGCTTCGATTACAGCGACATGAGCGAAGCCGGTATTCAGCATGCCTGCGAAACCCTGGCACGCTACCACGAGATGGGTGCCGTAGGTGTAGGCGAGTTGGGCGACAAGGGTGAGGGCGATCTCTACGCCCGTCCGGTGGAAGGCAAGGATATACATATCGACGACCCGCGTATCCGTCCGCTTCTTGCCAAATGTGCGGAACTGAAAATGCCGGTCAGCATCCATATAGCCGAGCCTTACTGGATGTACCTGCCGATGGATGCAAGCAACGACGGTCTGCCCAATGCCGGCGTATGGCATGTGGACAGCACCGGTTGTCTGGGCTACTGGGGATTGGTACAATCGTTTGAGAACGCCGTGCGCGAGAACCCCAATACCATCTTCATTGCCTGCCACTACCTGAATATGAACCACGACCTCCCGCAGCTGGGCGCCATGCTGGACAAATACCCGAATATGTATATCGACATCGCCGCCCGCGTAGCTGAGTCCGCGCACACGCCGCGCGCTACGCGTGAGTTCTTAATCAAGTATCAGGACCGCGTACTGTTCGGCACCGACAACGGCATGGAGGCTTCGATGTATCAGAATATTTTCCGTGTGCTGGAGACCAACGACGAGCATTTCTATGTGCCCGAATACAACTACCATTGGGCGCTCAGCGGATTCAATCTGCCGGACAAGGTGCTGAAGAAAATCTATCATGACAACGCCGCACGTATCCTAAAGGAATATAAATAATCGCCTCCCGGAACTCCGGTAATCCGGAATTCCGGTAATCCAGAACTCCAGAACTCCACAATTATGAAAAAATCATCATACATAGCATTGAGTCTCATCTTGCTGTTGACAGGGTGCGCTACTCGTCCGCAGAACGAGCGGCTGATATGTGCCGAGGCGGATATTCAGCAGTTTCCGTACCATCATAGCGGATTCATAGTAAGCAAACTGCAGACCGTGACACCTGTGGAAGGCGTGCCGGGGCTGGAGTTGATTGAGACCCGGTTTATCAACCACGGCCAGCCCGTGACGGTGAAAGGTTATGAGCTCTGCCGCACCGAAGTGGAGGCGCAGGACAGCGTGGTATGGTCGCTCCAGCCGAGTTCTACCGCCGCACGCATGGACTGGGTGCTGCCTGTGACACGCGGCTTTGCCAAAGACAACTACCTGGGTATGAACAACTGCGACTACGGCGGCGGCATCCCCGTGGTGGATCTGTGGCAGCGGGACGGCGGCGTGGCTATCGGTCTGCTGGAGCCGGTGCTGCGTATGATCAGCATGCCGGTAGAATGGCAGTACGACAGCAAACATGTGACGATGGCGCTGCGCTACAACCTGCCGGAACCGGTAGTGCTGCAGCAAGGCGATACACTCACCTGCTTCAGGGCATTCCGCTATACCCACAAAGGCGATTATTTCAATGCACTCAGGGTGTTCTCCGACTACATGCAGGCGCACCTCGGCGTGCAGATGCAGCCCTCGGAGCCGGAGGCGTTTGAGCCTGTGTGGTGCGCATGGGGTTATCACCGTTTGTTCACCATTGACGAGGTGATCGGCACGCTGGACAAAGTAGCAGAGTTAGGCTTCAAATGGGTGGACATCGACGACGGCTACCAGATAGCCGAAGGCGACTGGCAGACCAACAGCCGTTTCCCGGGCGGCGACAGGGATATGCGCCGTATGACCGACGAGGTACACCGCCGCGGCATGAAAGCCAAACTATGGTGGGCACCGCTGGCTGCCGACCCCGATACCAGACTCGTGCGCGAACATCCGGAGATGCTGCTCCGCACCGAAGAGTGGGCACGCGAATATATCACATGGTGGGACAGCTGGTACCTCTCCCCCGTCAATCCTATTACCGATACCTATACCCGAGACTTATTGAAAATGTTTATGCAGACCTGGGGCTTTGACGGCCTGAAGATCGACGGTCAGCACCTGAACTGCTGTCTGCCGGACTACAACGAGGCTTCGCAACTGGAGAGCCCTTGGGACGCACCGGAGCAGATGCCGGGCTATTTCGGCAAAGTGCTGGCGGAAGCGCGTAGCTACAAGCCTCACGCTGTCATTCAGGTCTGCCCCTGCGGCTGCGCAGTGAATTATTTCATCCTGCCGAATATCAACCAGGCTGTGGCTTCCGACCCTACCAGTTCGCGTCAGGTGCGGATGAAACGCAAAGCCTATGCGGCTATGGCACCCGCTCTCGCTTATTACGGCGACCATGTGGAGCTGACCGACGGAGGCGATGATTTCGCTTCGCAGATAGGCACCGGCTCGGTGATTGGTACCAAGTTCACCTATCCCAAGGACAACCCGTATAATCCGGATCAATCCTACCTGCTTACGCCCGAGAAGGAGCAACTGATCCGCAAATGGATGAAGATATACAAGGAGAACAATCTGGCGCGCGGCGAGTATCTGAATCTCTACACATGGGGCTATGATTATCCCGAGGCACACGTGATAAAGACGAATGGCGAAGAGGCGAACGGCGAATGTTCAAAGGGTGCATTGTATTATGCTTTCTATTCGGACGAGAAGCCGTTTGAGGGCACGATTGAGCTCCGCGGACTGGAGAAGGGCAAGATATACACGGCCGTGGAATACACTGCCGACGAGCCGCGGGAGTTTGAGGTGAACGGCAACTGCCCGCAGATCAATGCAGCCTTCGAGCGCAACTATCTGCTGAAACTAACCGAAAACTAGAAGACTAGAAAACTAGAATGCTAGAAAGTTAGAAAACTATAATTAACCAAAAAACAAATAACATGAAACGATTACAAACAATCTTTTTCAGCCTACTGATCGTGGTATCGGCAGCCGCCGACATCCATGTGAGGGGTAAGGTAATCGACGCCGACAACTCGGAACCGATGATTGGCGTGAGTGTGCTGGTACAGGGTACGACGGTAGGTACCGTTACGGATTTTGACGGTAACTTCGAACTGACAGTGCCGGACAAAGCTACCCTGCAATTGTCCTACCTGGGCTACAAGACCATCGAGATCCGCGCCGTGGACGAGATGCAGATTATCATGGAGTCCGACGCCCTGCAGCTGCAGGAAGTAGTGTCGCTGGGTTATTCGGCTGTCAAGAAAGCCGAACTTTCTTCGGCGGTAGTAACAGTGAGTGCTGAGCAACTGACCGACGTCACCACCAGTGATATCGGAAACATGCTGCAAGGTAAAGTAGCCGGTTTGACGGTTACCAACGCCAGTGGCCAGCCGGGCGATGCGGCTCAGATCCGTATCCGCGGTACGGGCTCAATCACTGCAGGAAGTGACCCTGTTTACGTAGTAGATGGTGTCATGGGCGGTACGTTCAACCCCAATGATGTGGAGACCATCTCCGTCCTCAAGGATGCCGGTTCTACGGGTATCTACGGTGCCGCTGCTGCCGGTGGTGTCATTGTAGTGACTACCAAGTCCGATAAGAAAGGCGACAAAGTGCATGTGGATCTCCGTGCTACCGCCGGTGCCAAGCAGGCACTCTACGGCAACTATAGGATGATGGACTCGCGTGAGTTGTACAACTACCATAAGTCTTTGTATAGCGCAGGCGCGTTCTTGGCTATTTATCCGAAACTCAACGAACTGTCCGATTACAACTGGCAAAACGAGTTCTTCCACATAGGTGTGGTACAAAACTACAACGTAGCTGTTCACGGCGGCTCGGAGCATGTAGGCTACTACGTCTCGCTCGACTATTTCGGCGAGCAAGGTACTTTCAAATCCACCGGTATGCAGAAAGTCAGCGGTCATGCTTCGCTCAAAGCCGATATTACCAAGTGGCTCGATATGAATGTGAAGGTTGATTTCAGCAAATCGTCCGTAGATTATCCCGCTACATGGACCATGATGGCGGATGCTTATGGCAAGATGCCTTGGGACTGCCCGTATGTGTACGACGCTAACGGCAACGTTACCAACGAATATATACGTATTGAGAAAGGTGCACGTCCTGACAACGGAGGCAAATGGTGGAGCCAGGAGACATGGAACTCGCTCCATTCTTCGGAATACAACTATGCTAAGGGTGATAATTTCGACTTCTCGGGTGTACTTCAACTCAATGTACATTTCACCGATTGGTTGCATTTTACTACTACCAACACCTTTGGCGCCGGCCACTGGCTCTCAACAGACTATATAGACCCGCGTGTTTATGATACATCGTATCCCAACGGCTATATAGGCAAGAGCGTAGGTCTCAGCAAAAGTTTTGGAACAACCAATATCCTCAAAGGAGGCTATCAATGGGATAAGCATAGTTTCAATGCCATGGCAGGATTCGAGTACGGCCTTTGGCGGACAGAATATACATCCGCTTCCGGCGTGGGAATGCCTAACGGCGTAGATGCGCTCAACTCATCTTCCCCGTTGGCCAATGGCGGTTATATTATGCCGGGCAAGAGTTGGGCGGCATTCATCCAAGCCAGCTACGACTGGAACAAACGCTATTTCATTACAGCCACCTTCCGTGCTGAGGCAAGTTCTATCTTCGCACCGAACCACCGTGTGGGTTATTTCCCCTCGGTCGCTGCTTCCTGGCTCATCTCCAACGAGGACTTTATGCGTGAGCAGGATATCGTCACTTTCCTCAAACTGCGCGCTTCGTATGGTATCACGGGTAACAACAATATCCCTGCTTACAAGTACCTCTCTACCTACGCGCTGAACAAACTCTATCAGACCAACGTGGCTGGTAGTCCGAGTCGTCTGGCTAACCCTGAACTTCACTGGGAGACCGCCAACATGGCAGCAGTAGGTGTTGATTTGGCATTCATTGACCGTATTAATATGTCTATTGACCTTTATCAAACCGATAACACAGGTCTGCTGCTTAATGTGCCCGTTGCTCCTTCCACAGGTTTCTATGAGGTAACGAAGAACATTGGTGCCGTACGCAACCGCGGTATCGAGTATAGCATTGATGCCAATATTATCAATATGAACAAATGGCGCTGGGATCTCGGCTTTAACATCGGTTTCAACCAGAACCGCGTAGTCAGCCTCCCCAACCACACTCCGTTCCTGCAGATTGAGTCTTCTGTTCACCAACAAGTGGCAGAAGGACAGGATATCTATACGTGGTATATGAAAGAGTGGGCTGGTGTAGATCCGGCTAACGGTGACCCGCTATGGTACGTAGTGGATGCAAATGGCAACTATGTATTGGATGGAGCAGGTAACAAGACTACTACGAATGATTACAACGCTACGTATGAGCATGCTGTAGGAAAGGCTACACCGCTCTTCTCCGGTGGTCTCAATACGCAAGTCAGTTGGAATGGTATCTTCCTCCATCTTAATACCAATTTCATGTTCGGCAATCAGATATACAACTACACCCGTCAGGCGTATGATGCCGATGGTGCTTATCTGGGCTACAACCAACTTTCGATTGAGAACTCTTCGCTGGGATGGAGCCGTTGGACCAAAGCCGGTGATAACGCTACTCACCCCAAAGCACAACTCAACGGAAACAAGTCGGCTAACTCTATCTCGTCCCGTTACTTGGAGGATGGTTCTTACTTCCGTATCAAGAACCTCACGCTCGGTTATGACTTCCCGATTCAGATGATCAAGAAAGCCCACATGACCAAATGCCGCATCTATTTCAGCGCGGACAATATTTTGACCTTTAGCAAGTTCTCCGGTATGGATCCGGAAATCACACTTGAGGGCGGTTCCGGCAGGCTCGCCGGTATGTACACAGAGAACTATCCTGTGGGCCGTACTTTCCAAGGTGGTGTGGAAATCTCGTTCTAATGTGTAAAGTGTAATGTATAACATAAATAATTCGAAGATTATGAAAACGAATATTGTTAATAAAACCCTTCGTACATTGTACATTTTGCCTTTGTACATTGTTATGGCGTTCGGTTTCAGCAGTTGCAATCTCGATACCTTTCCTTCCGATGAGTTGAACAGCGATCTCTTGCTGCAAGACGCCAAAGGAGCGGAGTATATCATGGATGGTTGCTATGCTATCCTGAAGGACGAAGTGGAGTTCCTCGGCTATGCGTCGGGCAATACCTATATTCGCCACTATTTCCAATTGTCGGAGTACCCTGCCGACAATATCTGCCTCTCGGCGCACACTACCGATCCGCTCTATGAGGCTACTGCCTATTGCTGCAACGATGGTTTGAAGAATGTCGGCACACCTTGGATGGTAGCCTACAAAGCTATCTATATGTGCAACACCGTCATCTCTACGCTTAAGGAAGATGATGCGTCCAGCAAGCAGTTGCTTGGCGAAGCCTACTTCATGCGTGGTCTGCTTCACCTGCATATGGTGACGCTCTATGCGCAGCCTTATTCGTTCGGACGCGACAACCTCGGTGTACCTCTCCGCATTTCTACCTCTTCAGAGGGAATCAAACGTAATTCGGTAGGCGAGGTATATGACCAGATTGCTGCCGACCTCCGCAAGGCTGCTGATTTGATGGGTAAATCCCGTGGCAACGCCGGCTATCCTTGCAAAGACGCTGCGCTCGGCGTTCTCTCGCGCGTATATCTCTATATGGAGAAATACGATGAGTGTATCGCAACAGTAGATGAAGCGCTCAATGGTGCTGCACCTGCCTCCAAACTGGAACCGACAGTTACGTTCCCCGATTACTTCAAAAATGCCAAGACGTCCGCCGAAACCTTGTTCTGCGTTGCTCATGAGGCTTCGGACGACCGCGGTCAGTCCTCTATCGGCTCTATGTACCTCAAGGACGGTATAGGATGGGGCGAGGTCTATCCATCCGACCTGCTGATGTATCTCTACGAGCGCTATCCTTCGGATGTCCGCTATACGGGCTTTATCATGCCGCAGTTCTCGGGCAGGACGGGCAAGCGTGTATATGTTACTGTACCTGCTACTGACGGCAGTCCCGAAGAACCGCATATCAAAGCGCGCTATGACCTCATTGACGACGGCGCGGGCAACTATTCGTTCAAAGATGGTGCTACGGTTTACAATATTGAGGCGCGTAAGATTAACGGTGAAGGCAAGGCAGATCCCTCCGGTGAGTATGTGATGTATTATGTCAACTATAAGGGTCAAGAGTGCCTCTGCCGTATCAACAACGACGTGACGCTGCGGCCCAGCTTTACAATCCCGATGGTCTTTGTCAACAAATTCAGCTATCAGGACGGCAACCCGATGCTTTCTTCACCGGTTCTATGCCGCTGGGGCGAGGTGATTCTCAACCGCGCGGAAGCTTACGCACGCAGCGGACAAGACTCCAAGGCGCTGGATGATGTCAACGTCATTCGCGACCGCGCCGGTATTCCGGCGGAAGGCATGTTCTCCACCGGCAACCTCCACGGCTATGACAATGTCACCGATGTGGTGATGGATGAACGTCGTCTCGAGTTGGCCTTTGAAGGACATCGCCATTTCGACATGTGTCGTACGAAACAGAAAATGGATCGTCGCTATGCCGGAGCACAGCCGTTTAAGATTGTTGATCCTACTACTGAGTCACATATCATTTACCCCATTCCGAATAACGAGTGGACGGTAAGCGGTATTCAGCAGAACCCGGGATATTGATCTGATTTCAGGAAACTGAATGATAATATAAAACAACCAATCAACATTATTTATTAACCCTTAAAAACTTATTATTATGAAAGCAAATTGGAAAATTGCGCTTATGTGCGTTGCAATGCTTGCATTTGTTGCCTGTGAAAAGAAACAAGGTGGCGGCGGTGGCGGTGATGATCCGCAAACTGAGTACAAGCAAGTGATCCAAGTGAACGACAACTCGTTGGCAGACTGGGCAAATGTTCCTCAAGACATGATTGTTACGGCTACATGCCCTGAAGATGCGGCTCTCCTTGGCCTCAAGAGCGTAAAGGTGTATGCGGATAAGTACTTTATCTTCATTATTGCCGAGCCTGATCCTAAGACCGTTACAGATCTTAGCTGGACTCCGTTCCATGTGTACATCGACACTGATAACAGTGACGCTACCGGTGGTTATGGTGACGAGTTCAAAGATCCGAACGCAGACGTCTTGCTTGAGGGTGTTGTCTATGCGGATGGCGCTCCGGTTGCTTGGGGCCCCGCTGTATTCCACTGGTGGGGTGCTGTAGGCGAGGGCGGCTGGATCTGGCAAGACCCGAGCGTTGAGCACTCTGGTGATGACAAATGGGGTGCAGATGTTGGCGAAGGCGAACTGCAAGGTACTACAAGCCAGTTCATTGACGGCAAGTTTGAAATCCAGATTATGCGTGAGCTCGTTCCGACGCCGGCCGGCTGGAATGAGGATGAGATCGGTATCGGTTTCGATATTCAGCAAAGCTGGAGCTCTGTAGGTGTTCTCCCGCTCGTTTCTCCGACCGAAGACAACCCCTATGGCTATACAATGAAGCTGAAAGTTAAGATTGACAAATAATTCCGGAACTTGTTATTCTTAACGTCATACAACACAATTAAGCTTAATCAATGTTGATTGAAAGTGTCGGTGTGGTGGCGCACCGCCCCACACCGGCATCGTTTTTTACACTATAATAGCTTTATCGCTATGAAAAAGATAGTTATTATTCAATATTTTTTAATAGTTGCAGTGCTCCTTGCTGCTTGCAATACCAACCAACCTGAACCCCAAGGGACAACCGTCTCGTTTACCGAATCGGATGAAAACTTCCCCAATCCCGAGCGCGGTTTGTTCTCGCAAACTTATTACACTTCGGCAGACTTGAATAACCACGCGAGTGCCACTACTATCAAAAGCCTCCGTGGATCGCAATACAAAATGACACTCTATCTGCACTCCTATTATCTTACCGATTATATGGAGAGCGATATTCCCCAAGAGTTCCTCGATCGCTTGGAGACCAATATGAACGCCCTGCGCAACGGTGGTGGAAAAGCCGTCGTGCGTTTCTCCTATAAGAGTAGTATGGAACCCAAGGACAAGCCTTGGAACGCTACGCCCGAATGGATTCACAAACATATCGACCAGATTGCTCCTTACCTGCAGAAACATGCGGATGTCATCCTGTGCCAGCAATGCGGATTGCTCGGCTCATGGGGCGAATGGTATTACACCGATAACGGATACAAACAAAACCCCACACGCGACGAGGATTTCGAGATGCGGTGGGAAGTACTGGAGCACTTGCTGCGCGTCTTGCCGGCTGACCGTCAGGTGGGACTGCGTACACCCGCCTTCAAGAGACGCTATCTCAAGATGCGCGGAGATACTGCCTCTACGCCTCTAACGGCTCAGGAGGCCTACCAGAATACTTTCAAAGCCCGCATATGCGGACATAACGACTGCTTTGTGTCATCGGCTTCCGATGTGGGCACCTACAACGGACAGGCGGATCGTGATTTCTGGGCAGAAGATACCAAATACACTTTTATGGGCGGAGAGACTTGTGAGAAATGCGCGCAGTCCAACGGCCCGCACGCTATCAGCGAGATGGAAACTTACCACTGGTCCTATCTCAACCGTGACTACCGTGAGTCGGTTACAAACATGTGGCGTCAGGATGGTACGATGGAAACAATTATGCGCCGGCTCGGCTACCGATTCGTGCTGGACAAGGCTATCTTGACACCGGCACCTAAAGCCGGTCAGGAGTATAAAGCTTACTTCCAATTGCGCAATGTAGGTTTTGCCGCGCCTAACAATCCCCGCGGACTGGAGTTGGTGTTTGTCAGCAAATCCAACCCCAACGAGAAATATGTCTATCCGCAGACCGAAGATCCGCGTTTCTGGATGGCAGGTGAGGAACACAAGTTCACGCTGGCTTGTACGCTGGATGCCAAGATGCATGGCGATTACAACCTCTATCTCAACCTGCCGGATCCGTACCCCTCGCTGCATGATAATCCGCTGTACTCCATTCGCCTGGCGAACGAAGATATCTGGGATGAAGCTACCGGCTACAACTTCATCGCCCGCGTAACGGTGGAGTAGAGATGTTCGACAGTAGTTGCACTGCTTAAAAGGCACGTTTAATTTGTAATTTATAATTCGTAAGCATATGAAGAACAAACTTTGGTTGGTTTTTATCCTCATCACAGTAGTGACTTGGGGTGTATGGGGTGCCTTCTCCGGCTACCAGATTCAGAACGGCATACCGGATACCGTAGTGTATATCCTTTGGGCACTGTCGATGATCCCATGTGCTCTTGTGGCGCTTGTTCTCAATAAGGGCAAGTTCCTGCATGACGCCAAATCGGCGCTACTCGGCTGTACGGTGGGGCTGCTCGGCGCAGGAGGACAATTGGTTCTCTTCAAGGCGCTGACGCTTGGTCCCAGTTACATCATTTATCCTTTCATCTCCATGTCGCCGGTGATTGTTATCTCGCTTGCGGCTATTTTCCTGAAGGAGAAAGCTACGCGCTGGCAGATAGCCGGTATAGCCGTTGCGTTGGTGGCTATTCTGCTTCTCTCATTGGAGACAGGTCAGGAAGGAAGTCCCGTCAGCGGATGGCTGTGGATAGTATTGGCTGTCCTTGTGCTCTTTGCATGGGGTGTGCAGGGTTTCTTCATGAAGTTTGCCAACAACTCGATGGATGCCGAGTCGATCTTCATCTGGATGGCTCTCTCCGCGCTGGTACTCATCCCCGTTGCCTATTATATGAACGGCGATGCTGCGGCTTTCTTTGCCGGTGAAGAGGTGTGGTCAAAGAGCCTTGGATGCTTTGGCATCCAGATCCTCAACTCCATCGGTGCGCTCACGCTTGTTTATGCCTATCGCTACGGCAAAGCAGTCATTGTATCGCCTATGGAAGGCCTCTCGCCTATGGTCACTGTGCTGCTGTCGCTTATCATCCTCAGCGTCATCCCCAATCCGCTACAGATAGCCGGTATATGCTGCGCCGCTTTTGCGATGTACGCACTGTCGAAATAATCAATCTATTGTAACTCTAAAATCTTACTACTATGAAGAAAATCTTCTTTCTTGCTGCAATGTGCGTAGCACTGACCGCTAACGCGGCTGTTATAGACTTAGACCTGAGTAAGGCCAAATCGTATTCTACTGCCGGATCTTCCACTTTTGAGTATTCAGAGGAGGACGGTGTGCTTACTGTCAATTGGACTGTCTCAACAGGCTGGGAAGTAAGTGGTATACAAATTCCTTTGCGAAGTCTCACGGGAATAACCGGTCTTATGTACGAATACCAAGGAGATGGGTCTGAGCACGCCTTCCTACATTATTTTTGTGATGAGCAAGGAACCTTCTGGTGGGATCCTCAAGGTTGGTTTGATCTGAAATCCACCGAGTGGCAGCAAGCTTCTCTTACTCCTGGTACGGCATTATGGAGTTCGCCGAGTTATGAGTTTGGCGGATCTCCGATAGTGTCTTTGAGTTTTGTGGCTAATCCTGAAAATCCGACCTCCGGCACTTTCAAACTGCGCAATGTGAAGCTTGTTACCTCAGGAGAGAATATAGATCCAACTCCGGAAGGTCAGTCTTTACCCTTGACTTATAAAGGTGATGTTTTGCCCATTAATACCGAGTTCACTCGCACCATGAGCGGACAGATTGGCAAACACATTGGTATTCCGGAAGTGTCCGGTATCGCCTGCTCGCGTGTCACACCGGGATATATATGGATGCAGAGTGACGAGACGGATGCCAATACGAACCCCTTCATCGTCGCAACCGATGAAACGGGTACCGTTTTAGGCGCTAAAGTGAGCTTCGACCATGTCTATCGCTGGGATTGGGAAGATATGTGCGGCGGTGTGTATAACAACACGAACTACCTCTTCATCGGCGGATTTGGCGATAACAACCATACCGACGGCGAATACTGCATCATCTGGTTCGAAGAACCGGCTATCGACCCTGCCAATCCGAATATATCGGTACAGGCGCACCGCATCAAATTTGCTTATCCGGACGGCAGGAAGCATAACTGTGAGTCGATGATGTATGACAACATAGAGCAGAAACTATATATTGTTACCAAGGTCTATGATGATGTCAACCAAGTCTTCAGCCTGCCTTTCCGCCTCGATTACGGAGATACGCAGCAGACTCTCACTTACGTATGTGACCTTGGCGTAACATCCGACATCGGCGAAGGCGAATATAGTGGTGCCACTCATCGGTACAAAGGTTTTCATCTTGCTACCGCAGCGGACATCTCACCCGATGGCAGATACATCCTTATCAAGAACCACAACAATTATGTGGCCATCTATTCGTGGATCCTCTATTGGGAACGTGTCGGCAATGAGAGTATCGCTCAGACACTCCAAAACCGTCAGCCGCAAGTCATTGACTGCTATGAATACGAATGGCAGGGAGAGGCTATCGCATGGCGCGATAACAATACTTTCTATACCACCTCCGACTCCGACATTGCCAGCGAACCACCTATCTATAAGTATGTGCGGGATATGCCTGAAGGCGTAGAACAAACTTCTGCCGAAGAAAAGTGCGCCATCAAACAGCTGGTGCTCAAGGGCAATGCGCTCTATCTGCGTGTCAAGGATGCGTTGTATAGTCTGGACGGCCGTCGCGTGGAATAGCCGGGCGGAGGCTCTTGTCCGCAAGGCACGACAGTTCCGGTAACGGAATATACGAAAAAAGGCTCTCACGTGAAAGTGAAAGCCTTTTTTGTGGTGCCAACGGGAATCGAAGATTGCGGAGCAATAATCGTTCAAGCGCAGCGAGATAAGAACCCTGGGAGATTCCCTATTAGCATAAAAAAGAGACCCGAAAGTCTCTTTTTTATGTGGTGCCAACGGGAATCGAACCAGTGACACAAGGATGTTCAGTCCTTTGCTCTACCAACTGAGCTATGGCACCTCGCGGCGAAACCATCGAATGGTTGAAGGCGCGAATGTTTCTGACGTTGAGGTCAAAAGCGGGTGCAAAGGTACTGCTTTTTTTTGACATGACCAAATAATTTCGCATTTTTTTTGCAAATATGCGTATTTTTTTGTAATTTTGCAGTCGTTATGGAGTTAAAAGTGATTGCATATGCCCGAAACGGGCACACAGACAAGTTCGGCATTCCGCGTCAGAGCAGGGAGGAAAGTCCTATACTGACCCAGATTGTGTTTGAGCCGGAATATAACGTGGCGGAAGCGTTGCGTGGCATAGAAGGGTTCAGCCATCTATGGCTGCTATGGGGATTCAGTAAAGGCGGAAGTGCTTCGTGGTCTCCGACGGTGCGACCGCCAAGGCTGGGAGGAAACAGAAGGATGGGCGTTTTTGCGACACGGAGTCCGTTCCGGCCTAATCCGATAGGACTGAGCAGCGTCAGGCTGATTGAGGTACGAAGGACGGATGTACGATGTACGAAGGATGGGCAAAGGAGTGAAAGTACGAAGGAAGGACGATTGGAGTTGATTGTCAGCGGGGCGGATGTGCTGGACGGTACGCCGATATATGATATCAAGCCGTATTTGAGTTTCAGTGACAGCCATGAGGAGGCAAGGAACGGTTTCGCGGAGGAGACGAAGGATTATGAGCTGGAGGTACTGAGGAACGATGTACGCTGTACGAAGGAGGCACTGGCGGAAGAGTGGGGCGTGCCGGCAGATGTGGCTGAGGATATTTTGTATATTCTGCGGCAGGATCCCCGTCCTGGGTATCAAACCGACCCTGAAAGGGAGTATAAGTTGGATTACGGAGGATGGAGGGTGGCGTTTAATGTACGAAGGGAGGATGTACGATGTACGAAGGATGGGGCAGAAAGTACGAAGGATGAGGGGCGTTTTCCAAAATCACAAGTATATATACGTAGTATATATAAAGTCGGGTATGATACGATGAAACCCCGATGAAACCCCGATGAAACCCCGAGTTGCTCCCGATATGCACCTGATATTCGGGCAATGCGCTTTTCATCTGTTTTCGCTTGGGGAAAGAGCGGAAATCTTATTAAAAACTCATCAAAAAGTATGATTTTTGTGGGAAAAGTTTGGATAAGTGATTTTTTTTGTGTAACTTTGCAGTCGCTTACGCGTCGCCACCCTCAAACATAGACTGACGGCAAGCCGTCATTAGGGTTCTCGGGGGCTCCGCGTTTCCCCAGCGCAAACAGCCAAAGGCTTCGGTTTGCACCGGGGACCCCCAAAGAGGGCCACCCTCAAACATAGATGTTGGCAAGCCGCGATAAAATAGTTACGAACAAATACCTTAATATCCATGAAGAAACTTATTCTCTCCGTTTTAGTTGTACTACTATGCGTTAATTGGAATGCTGTGCGTGCCGAAAATATCGGTGTGCCGGCCGAGTGTGAAGATGTGATGCTGCAGGCGTTCTATTGGGACAGTTACAAGACGCAGACAAGTACGGACAGCAAGTATGGCCGTACCAAATGGATTGATTTGCTGAAAGACACGGCAGCTATCAATGCGAATTTTGATTTGGTATGGTTTCCGCCGAGTGCGTGGGCGGGTGATGACGGCGGCGTAGGTTACTATCACCGTCAGGCGAGCAATCAGGACAATACGTTTTGGGGAACCAAGAATAATCTGGTCAAGTTGATTACGGCGCTCCATGCAGGCAACACAAAAGTGCTGGCAGACATCGTCATTAACCACCGTAACAACAAGAGCAGTTGGGTGAATTTTTATACGGATAATTTCGGGACGTACGGTACTTTCACTTTGAAGCAGGAACATATCTGTTCGGGCGATGAGGCGTTCACGAGCAGTGATTCTCCGTACAAAGGAAGCACGACTCACGGCGCAGCGGACACGGGTACCAACGACGGCGGTTGCAGGGATTTGGATCATAGCAACGAATATGTGCAGAGCTGGGCGAAGGCGTATGTGCAGTGGATGCTGAATGTTATGAATTTCGACGGTTTCCGGTACGACATGACGCTTGGCTATCACGGCAAGTATTTGAGTATGTACAACGAAGCGGCGAATCCGTATTTCTCGGTGTCGGAGTGTTGGAGCGACATCAATACGCAGGTTAATCATCTGAAGGCGACCAATTATAACACGTTGATTTTTGATTTTCCGTTGAAATATGTGATTAACAACGCGTTAGGCGTGGACGGCAGTAGCGGTGCGACGCGTTATAACCTCTTGAAGAACCCAACTAACTCGCTACGAAACAAGGGGTACAAGCGGTATGCAGTGACGTTTATCGATAACCATGATACATTCGAACGTTCTGACAATCAGAGCGGTGAGTTTATCAAATACAACGCCAATTTGGGAACAGCTGACGTGAAGCGTCGTATTATGGAGGCCAATGCGTATATTTTGATGCTGCCGGGCGTACCGTGTGTGTTCTATCCTCATTGGAGCAGTTACAAGGACGAGATCAATGCGTTGATAGCCGTTCGCAAGAAGGCCGGTATTCACTCGGAATCAGAGATTGAAGAGACGAGTACTACTTCGCTGGATCGCTTGTATGAGGCTACTGTATATGGTCATCGCGGCACAGTGATTCTGCGGATGGGTGTCAATCGTTCGAAAGAGGCGCCGGAAGGATATGAGCAAGTGCTGGACGGCGGAGAGTATGGCAATTATACGATTTTCTATCGGGAAGGAGCTCAGGGCGTTGAGTCCGTAACGGCCAATGGACGGACGGCGAGAGGCGAGAAGTTTGTGAAGGACGGCAAACTCTATATCCGCATGGGCGAGAGAGTGTATGACGTTCTGGGAAACAAGGTAAATGAATAGTAAAACCAACGATACCATGAAAAAGTTTTTCCTTTTATGTATGGGTTTGACGGTGGGACTGACAGTGCTGGCCGAGCCGTATTTTGTGCGCGTGAACGGCAAAACCGACTATGCCGCCACGGCGACGGGCGAGAAGGACTATCAGGGACGCGACCAGTATGCCGCTTATAACGTAAGCCTGAAAGCCAATGACAAACTGACCTGTTATAACCAAGGCGGGAATGCCGAATGGAACATAGCGGTGATAGACCCCTACGGTGCGTATGAGAACTTCACGGCCGGCACTACCGCGCTCGTTTGCGGCAAAGCCGGAACCTATAACATATATATCAAGTTGCAGTATGAGAACGATATGTGGTATATAGAAGAGTCGAATCCCGGCGAGGGCGAAACACCCGTAACCCCGACTCCCGATCCCGCCTATACCACTTCAGCTCCCGAGAAATGCCCGGATGTAGTATTCCAAGCATTCTATTGGGATAGTTACAAGGATCAGGGTTACGGCCGCACCAAATGGGTGGATTACAATAATGGTAACAACGGCACCAGTGCCGAGGAGATAGGTCAGTGGTTTGACCTTGTATGGCTTCCGCCTATGACCAAATCGACAGGCGGCACGGGTTATCTGCCTATTTGCTATAGCAGTTTAGAGGGTGACTGGGGAACAAAAAAGAACCTGGTCAAACTGATAGAAACGCTGCACAAGAACGGTGCGCGCGTGGTGGCAGACATAGTGATTAATCATGCAGTGGCGCAAAGCGGCTGGTGCAATTTTGCGACGCAGAATTTCGGTTCTTACGGCGTGTTCAAACCCACATCCGCATGGATCTGCCGTACCGACGAGATGAAGGATGTAACCGGCATATCCTGTACGCCCACGGGTGCCGATGACGACGGTTACGGCAGCGAGGCCAACTATGACTCGGGCCGCGACTGGGATCACAACAACGCCGAGGTAAGGAAGATGTGCAAGGCTTACCTGAGATGGCTGCGCGACGAAATCAAGATAGACGGTTTCCGCTACGATTACTGCAAAGGTTTCCACAACAGTCATATCGATGATTACAACCGTGCGGCAGAGGCATATTTCAGTGTAATGGAGATGTGGGACGGCAATGTAGGCGTACTGCAGTCGCATCTGAACGATGCCGGATGGAACACGCTCACCTTTGATTTTGCCACCAAATACACCGCCTTCCACGACGGAATAGCCTCCGGCAACTACGACAAGCTGAAAGGAGCGGGCCTGCTGGGTGCAGGCAAAGGCCGCTATGCCGTGACGTTCTTGGACAGCCACGACTCGTTTCTGCGCAAAGACGACAACGGTTACAGCAATGAGTTTATGGGGTACGGCAATTCGATGAACTATCCAGACAAAATCATGCAATGCTATGCGTATATGCTGTCGATGCCGGGTGTGCCGCTGGTGTTCTTCCCCCACTGGGTGACGTTCAAAGAGAAGATCAAGCCGATGCTCAATGCGCGTTACAAGACAGGCGTACACAGCGAGAGCAGCGTGGAGGATTACATCTCCAACGGCAGTTATGTAGCTACCATCACCGGTACGAACGGTCAGATCCGCATCATTGTAGGTCCGTCCGGCTATGACACTACTCCGGCGGGCTTCACGCTGGCAGTCAAGGGAACAGGCTACGGCGTTTATTACAAAGTGAACAGTGCGCGCGGCGACAAGAACACCGAGCGTGTGGACCGCACACTGGGCATAGAGAATGTGCAGAATGACCCGGTTCCCCAGCACCAAGGGACCAAGTTTATGCAGGACGGCAAACTCTATATCCGCGTAGGAGAAGCGGTGTATGACGTAAGAGGCATCAGAATACAATAAAACAATATAATTACCATAAAATTACCATGAAAAAGATATTTGCAATATTGACAGCCGCGCTGCTTAGTGCGGGAATGTGGGCAGGAACCAAAACTCTCTATCTGAGCCCTAATGCGAATTGGAAAACGGCTAATGCATGGTTTGCCGTATATGCATTCGGAGACGGAGAAGAGTGGTATGCAATGACAGCTACCGGCGATGTTTATCAAGCAGCCATAGATGACAAGTACCCGAGTGTTATCTTCTGCCGAATGAATCCTGACAAGTCGTTGGGTGACAAATGGGATGGCAAATGGAACCAAACCGGCGATTTAACCGTTCCTACGGATGGCAAAGATTTGTTTACTATTCCCGACGGCGACTGGGACGGCAGTACCACAACATGGTCCCAATATGAGGCTTCCGAACCGGGATGCGAGGAGTCGTACGGCTTGCTGATAAACGGCGTATATCATGCCGGAACAAAGAACGAACTGCAGACAGGTTGGAAGGAATACATGTTGCGCAATGTGGAGCTGAATCAAGGTGACTCGTTGCAAGTATATAGTGTTTGTGCAGATGCAGCTTGGGTGTTTGACAGGTTCGCAGAGACCAGCCATACCTTCGCAATACAAAACAACAAGTACGTGGTTGACAAGACCGGTACTTATGATTTCTATTTCAAGTTCATCTATGAGGCCGACGAGGTTTATATCGCACTCCATGGATTTTATGGTTCGGCTGTTCCGAGCCAATGTGAGGATGTGCTGATGCAGGCGTTCTTCAACGAGTCGTATGACAATAGTGCAGCCGGCGTCAGCGAATTGGGTAATACCCAATGGTCCACTCTTCTTGCGCAATCCGAGGAGATAAGCAGTTATTTTGACCTTGTGTGGCTGCCGCCTTCAGCAGCCGGCGACGGCATGGGTTATCACCCCAAGAACTACGGCAATCAAAATTCCAATTGGGGTTCTGCCGCTGAATTGGCCTCACTGCTCAATGCGCTGCATGACGGTGGCACCAAAGTGGTGGCGGATATAGTGATCAACCACTGCCAGAGCACGAACGGCTGGTTGGGTTTCCCGGAGTTCGATTTCGGCGAGTACGGCAAGTTCCAACCCTCCGGCGCATGGGTGTGCAAGAACGACGAGGTGAACACGAATCCTGAAGCAGGAGCCGATTATGGAAAAGCGACCGGCAGTTATGATGATGGCGAGAACTGGGAAGGTGCACGCGACTGGGCACACGATATGCCGGAGGTGCAGAACATGTTCAAGGCTTATCTGCAGTGGATGCGCGAAGTAGTAGGCTATGACGGTTTCCGTTACGACAAAGGGGACGGTTTCAACAACTGGCACCATGACAACTACAACAAGGCAGCCGGTCCTTATATCGCGTTCATGGAGTGCTATTCGAATACGGACGAGATATGGAGTCGCATCCAGCAGGCCAATTACAATCTCATGGCTCTGGATTTCGATACCAAATGGCATGTCTTTGACGCCTTCGCAGGTTGGGACTACAACGGCAAGAACGACAGTCCCCGCGGTGATGGTTTGTTAGGCCGCAACAACGGTCGTTATGCCGTCACGTTCATCGACAGCCACGACTGGTTCCTGCGTTCCGACAACGAGAATGAGTTCGGCGGTCGCGGCAACTCGCTGACCGAAACGATGAAAGCCCGTCTGTTGCAGGCCAATGCGTTCCTGCTGAGTATGCCGGGTGTGCCCTGCGTTTTCTATCCCCATTGGAAAAAACACAAAGAGTTTATCAAGCCGATGATAGAGGCGCGCAAGCTGGCCGGAGTACACTCCGAGAGCGAGGTGCGTGACGAGTATGCCACCTCTACCGGCTATCAGGCTACGATAGTAGGCAAGTACGGTTATTTGATTCTTTGTCTGGGCGACAAGGCGCACCAGGACTTCTCGCAGTACGGCTATGACTGCAAAGCCAGTTACTACGCCGAGAATGACCAGAACTCCGGTCATGACGCCAGTTTCCAGATGTGGGTGAATCGCGTCACTCCGCTGCCGATGGCTATCGGTGATACACAGAGTGAACCGGTACAAAAAGCAGAGAAACTTATCCGTGACGGCAGGCTGCTCATCCGTATCGGCAACAATGTGTTTGACATAACAGGCAAACAGATACAATGAAACGATTGTTTATCCTATTAGTATCATGTGTGTGCGTGTTGTGCATGCGTGCGCAAGTAACGACCGAACCGGCCATTATTCCTGCGGGTTATACCGGCGAAGTGACCATCACCTTTGATGCCACCCGGGGCAACGGCGGAATGGCGGGTGCTGGCAAGTGCTACGCCCATACCGGTCTGATAACAGCTGCATCCTCCAGTACGAGCGACTGGAAGAATGTAGTGGGCTCATGGCGCAGCGCTTCGCAGCCCCAATTGAGTTCCGTAGGGGAGAACCTGTGGCAGCTGGTAATTCCCAATATCTACACGTTCTACAACGTGGCAGAGACAACGGAAATCAAAGCGCTCGCGTTTGTTTTTCATGACGGCCCCGGCGGAACCAAAGAGGGCAAATCGGGAACCGGAGATATATTAATATATCTGGGCGAAGACAATTCCGAGAGCGATATATGGGCGGCTGTAGATGGCGTGGAAGCGGTTGAGCAGGTGCGTCCGGCGGGCGTTGAGCAAGGTATTTATTACGGCGAGGACGGCAGGTCGGTAACGCTCTGCACCTACGCTGCCAGCAAAACAGCAGCCGCCAGGCGTGTATTCCTGATCGGCGACATGACCGACTGGAAACTGAGCGAGGAGTATCAGTTGTATAAGGACGGCAATTATTTCTGGATTACCCTGACAGGTTTGACGCCCGGTAAGGAATACCGGTTCCAATATGCAGTGGAGCGCGCCGACGGCGTGAAGAAGCAGATCTCGGATTTGTATTCCGAGAAAGTGCTTCACCCGGATGACCAATACGAACCGCGCAATGTTGATCCTACACTAACGGCTTATCCTGCAAAAGGAGCTGACGGCGGTTATGTGACAGTTATTCAGACCAATAAGCCGGCATATCTGTGGAGCGACGCAACCCTCCGTTTCCAGCGCCCTAACAAGAATAATCTGGTGATATACGAACTTTGGGTGTATGACTACACGGCAAATCGTTCCCTCAAAGGTCTGAGCGAGCGGCTTGATTATATCCAGAACCTTGGCGTAAACGCTATCGAACTGATGCCGGTGTGCGAGTTTGACGGGAATTACAACTGGGGCTATTCGCCCAACCACTATTTTGCCCCCGACAGGGCATACGGTTCGGAGACAATGCTCAAACAGTTGATAGATGAATGTCACCGTCGCGGGATGGCTGTCATTCTGGATATGGTGTTCAACCATGCTACGGGTCTCAACCCGATGAACAAACTCTATCCCTATGGATCCGACTTGGCACAGAATCCCTGGTTCAATGTCAATGCTCCGCACAACGATAACGTGTATGAGGACTGGAATCATGGCTTTGAGCCGGCACACCGGATGTTTATCCGCGCGCTGCAATACTGGCTGACGGAATACAAGGTGGACGGTTTCCGGCTGGACCTCAGTCACGGCCTCTGCTCCGACCAGCCAAACACATCCGTAGCCAACCTGAAGGACTACTACAACAAGGGTGTCAAAGCGGTCAGTCCGGATTCTTATATGATTTTGGAGCACTGGGGAAACAATATGTCTTCGGAGCGTCCGACGCTGATCAGCGAGGGAATGCTCTGTTGGGCAAACACCTCCAATGCTTATTGCCAGACTGCGATGGGATGGCTCAAGGAGGGAGACAGTTTTGCCGATGCGAACAAAGACGGCTACGTCAGTTATTGCGAGAGCCACGACGAAGAACGCATGCAATACAAAGCCAAGAAATGGGGAACATATAATATCCCGGAGGATAGTGTGCGTCTGGCGCGTGTGGCAGAGAATGTGGCATTCAATGTGCTGCTCAACGGTTCGCACATGCTGTGGCAGTTTGAGGAAATCGGCTATGATTTCTCAATCAACAGTGATGTTGACCACCCTAATTCCAGCAACTCCGCTTACCGCTGCAACAAGAAACCGCGACCGGAGAAATACGGCTATTTCACCCAACCGGCGCGCGTGGCTGCCTTTACCCGATGCGCCCAGGTTATCACCCTCCGCACCCAACTCATGCCGCAGGTGTTTGAGGGCAATCCTACGGCTTCAAGCATCGGTTCCGGCGTCAAACTGCGCTCCGTACAGTGGGGCGACGATGTGTATGCGGTAGCTAATTTTGATACTGTCTCGGTTCAAACAGCTACACTGCCTTCGGGTGTGTGGTATGATTATTTGGCAGGCGGCAGCCGTGCCGGCAGTTCCTACCAGCTGCAGCCGGGCGAACTGAAGGTGTTTACATCCACTGCTGTCCAGGCTCCTCAGTTCGCGGATATCGAGAAACGCGAAAATACACCCATAGAGAAGGTGCAAACTGACCAAGTACCAAGTACCAAAATTCTCAGGGATGGACAGATGCTGATTATTCGCGGCGGTCAGATGTACACCGTGACCGGTCAGAGGGTGGAGTGAACACCCTGCGTCCGGCAGCGCAGAGACGGAGCAGAATGCTCCGTAATGCGAACGAGATGCGAACGGTTGCGACCGTGCAGAAGTGTGACACAACAAAAGGCGGCTCATGTGAGTCGCCTTTTGTGTGGTTGATGGAACAGATGAATTATTCCATGGTGTCTTCGAGGGAGGCGCCGACGATCTTGCGGTAGAGTTCCTTCGGGTCGGTGGCTTTGCGGATGAGTTCGTGCAAGTCTTCGATGCGAACGCGGTCCTGAAGCATGGTGTCGCGGTAACGGACAGTGACGCAGCCGTCGTTGGGCGTATCGTGGTCCACGGTGATGCAGAACGGCGTGCCGACTGCGTCCTGGCGGCGGTAACGCTTGCCGATGGAGTCTTTCTCGTCATAAGCGACCTTGAAATCGAACTTGAGTTCGTTCATGATCTCGCGTGCTTTCTCGGGCAGTCCGTCTTTCTTGACAAGCGGCATGATACAAGCCTTAACCGGTGCGAGTACCGGCGGCAAGTGGAGTACGACGCGGGTATCGCCGCCTTCGAGCGCCTGCTCCTCGTACGCCGAGCACATGACGGAGAGGAACATACGGTCCACGCCGATCGAGGTCTCAATGACGTACGGGGTGTAGGACTGGTTGAGTTCGGGGTCGAAGTACTCGATCTTCTTGCCGGAGTATTTGGCGTGCGACGAAAGGTCGAAGTTCGTGCGGCTGTGGATGCCCTCCACCTCCTTGAAACCGAACGGCATCTGGAACTCGATGTCTGTCGCGGCGTTGGCGTAGTGCGCCAGTTTGTCGTGGTCGTGGAAACGGTATTTCTCATCGCCCAGACCGAGCGCTTTGTGCCATTTGAGGCGGAACTGCTTCCAGTGCTCGAACCATTTGAGTTCCTCGCCCGGACGAACGAAGAACTGCATCTCCATCTGCTCGAACTCGCGCATGCGGAAGATGAACTGGCGTGCCACGATCTCGTTGCGGAAGGCTTTACCGATCTGCGCG
>JAFVDD010000017.1 GCA_017478725.1 Paludibacteraceae bacterium | reverse complement strand
TGCCGGTAAGGCATTGGATAAAGGCAAAACATCTGTAGCTGTATATATCGTAGAGGGTTATAATGACAGTATTGCATACAAATTCAGCGAAAGTGCAAAGAACATGTCATTCTACATGTGCGATGATCTGGCTAATCCCAAATACGAATTTGAGGCATACAAAGCATCTACGGAAGTTGACATTCCTGTTGGCACCAAGGTTTATGTTGTAGGAAATCTCTATCATTATTACAAAGCAGAGGTGGTAGATGCCGAGCATCCCGAGAATAATAAGCCGGAGGTCGACCTGATTGAGATTTCCGGTGGCAAAGCTTATCTCGCTGACCCGCAGGGTGTAGAGAACATCTTCACCGGTACGAAGGCTGTTAAACACATGGAGAACGGACAAGTCGTTATCATCCGCAACGGTGTACGCTTCAACGTTCTGGGAACTGAAATCCGATAAATGAAAAGAGGACTTTTGGCATTAAGTCCGATAGTTGCAATGGTGGCATTGCTGATCGGTTTCTCCATCTACTATGGAGGGGTCAGCAATGCCCCCTTGTTGTTTATTTTTGCATTGACGGCTATCATTGCCGTACTGACTACTCGCGGTGTGGATCTCAAGGAGCGGGTGGCTATCTTCTCTACCGGAGCCGGAAGCCGCAACCTGCTGCTGATGGTGTGGATTTTCATGTTTGCCGGAGCATTTGCCGCAAGTGCCAAACAGATGGGAGCTGCTGATGCAATGGTGGACTTGACACTCAGGCTACTACCTGCTCATTTTGCATTGGTAGGACTCTTCTTCGCCGCATGTATCACTTCGCTGTGTATGGGAACCAGCGTCGGCACTATCGTAGCCTTAATCCCGATTGCGGCAGGTATAGCCGAACGCACGGAGATGGCCATGCCGATGGTGGCAGCCGCTGTGGTAGGTGGCGCATTCTTCGGCGACAACCTCTCCTTTATCAGCGACACCACTATTGTCGCCACACAAACCCAAGGCTGCAAACTGAGCGACAAGTTCCGCTTCAACGTACGGATGGTGCTTCCTGTGGCTGTCATAGCGGGCATCATCTATGTCGTTCTGGGTAACGGAGCCACTGAGATTGCATTAGCGGAAGAGGTCATGTGGTGGAAAGTCATACCCTACCTCACGGTGCTCATCTGCGCTGCTTGCGGAATGAATGTGCTCACCGTTCTGGTGATTGGCAACCTCCTCACTTGCTGCACCGGCATCATTGACGGCAGTTATGACATGATGGGCTGGATCAATAGTACCCTGCAGGGCA
Organism: Paludibacteraceae bacterium; assembly: GCA_017478725.1. Lineage (GTDB taxonomy): Bacteria > Bacteroidota > Bacteroidia > Bacteroidales > Paludibacteraceae > Colicola. The sequence continues at coordinate 29,542 of JAFVDD010000017.1, read as the reverse complement.
TCATGGGGATGAGCGAACTTATCCTGATATCCATGCTGGCAGGCGGTATTTTTGCATTGATCAGCCACAACGGCGGTCTGGATTTTGTAGTCAATAGTATCTCCCGTCGGGTGAAGACGCGTTCCGGCGCTGAGTTCAGTATCTGCACGCTGGTGGCTTTCGCCAATATATGTACCGCCAACAATACCATAGCCATCCTTTCTGTAGGCGACATTGCACGTCGTGTATCGGAGCAATTTGAGATCGACCCTCGCCGCAGTGCCAGTTTGCTGGATACCACCAGCTGCTGCGTTCAGGGATTGCTGCCTTATGGTGCGCAACTGCTGATGGCGAGCGGTCTGGCGGGAATCAGTGCCATGAGTATTGTTCCTTATTTGTTCTACCCGTTCTTGCTGGGTATAGCGGTGCTGGCTACTATAGCCATCCGCAGCAGAAAAAAACAGGGCTCACACGCGTGAACCCTGTTTTTCTTCTGTACATCGTACCTTCGTACATTTCTTATAGCGTCTTCGCTACCTCGATTTGCTCGAACGACTCGAGTATATCTCCTACCTGCAGGTCGTCGTAAGCTTTGAGGCTTAAGCCGCACTCGGTATTGACACCGGCTTCCTTGATATCATCCTTCACATGCTTGAGCGATGCCAGTTCGGTAGTCTTGATGACTATACCGTCACGGATCACGCGTACCTTGTTGCCGCGCTTGATCTTGCCTTCACGTACAATACAGCCGGCTATAGTACCCACCTTGGAAATATGGAAGGTCTGCAGTACCTCGAGGGTAGCTGTCACTTCCTCTTTCACTTCAGGCGAAAGCATACCGGCCATAGCGTCTTTCAGCTCGTTGATAGCATCGTAGATGATGGAATAGATGCGTATATCCACTTCTTCGCTGTCGGCCATTTTGCGTGCCGTACCGGTAGGACGGACATTGAAACCTACAATCATCGCATCTGAAGCTGCTGCCAGCATCACATCGCTGTCGCTGATGGCACCTACCGCTCCGTGGATTACATTGACCTGGATATTTTCGGTCGAGAGTTTGATGAGCGAGTCCTTGATAGCCTCTACCGATCCGTCCACATCGGCCTTGACGATAACATTCAGTTCCTTGAAATCGCCGATAGCCATACGACGTCCGATCTCCTCCAGACCAATATGTTTCTTGGTGCGGATAGATTGCTCACGTTGCAGTTGCTCGCGTTTGTTGGCTATATCGCGTGCCTCCTGTTCGGTTGGCAGCACATTGAATTCGTCACCTGCTTGCGGTGCTCCGTTTAGACCGAGGATCGAGCAAGGCTCACCCGGATGTACCTCGTTAATTTTCTGTCCGCGCTCGTTAAACATCGCTTTGATACGTCCGTGATAGGTACCGGCAAGCACAATATCGCCCATATGCAGCGTTCCGTCTTGTACCAACAGGGTCGCCACGTAGCCGCGGCCCTTGTCCAGCGAACTCTCGATTACCGAACCTTTCGCACGGCGTTTGGGGTTGGCCTTCAGATCCAGCATCTCTGCTTCCAGCAACACTTTCTCCAGGAGTTCATACACACCGGTGCCCTTCTTCGCCGAGATCTCCTGACACTGGTACTTGCCGCCCCAGTCCTCTACCAGGATATTCATGTTGCTCAGCTGCTCGCGTATCTTGTCAGGATTGGCGCCCGGCTTATCTACCTTGTTGATGGCGAACACCATAGGCACACCTGCTGCCTGGGCGTGGTTGATGGCCTCAATAGTCTGCGGCATCACCGCATCGTCGGCGGCAATGATGATGATGGCTATATCCGTCACTTTGGCACCACGCGCACGCATAGCGGTGAAGGCGGCGTGACCCGGCGTATCAAGGAACGTGATATGCTGGCCGTTCTTCAGTTTGACGTTATACGCACCTATATGCTGGGTAATACCTCCGGCCTCGCCGGCAATCACATTGGCGTTACGGATATGATCCAGCAAGGAGGTCTTACCATGATCCACGTGACCCATGACCGTAATGATCGGGCAACGGGGTTCTATATCATCATCGTTGACTACCTCATCGGCGTTGATCTCCTCTGCCACGTGCGCTGCCACGTATTCGGTCTGGAATCCGAATTCCTCTGCTACCAGATTGATGGTCTCGGCATCCAGACGCTGGTTGATACTGACAAAAAGACCCAAGCTCATACACGTTCCGATGATCTTGTTTACCGGCACGTTCATCATATTCGCCAGGTCGTTGGCAGTTACGAACTCGGTCAGTTTGAGGATCTTGGATTGCTCCTGAGCCTCCATGATCTCCAGTTCATGCTTCTCGCGTTCCTGCTCGCGGCGCTCGCGTTTGTATTTCGAGGTGTTGCTCTTGTTCTGCTTCTGCGTCAGACGGCTCAGCGTCTCTTTCAATGCGCGATCCACCTCCTCCTGAGTAGCCTCACGCGGCTGGTTCTTCTTGGATTTCTTGCCTGCCTGATTGCGTTTGTCGTTCGGATCCACCTTGGCGGCGCCGGAACGGATACGTTCGCGCTTGCGGCGTTCTGCGGCTGCAGCTTGTTGCTGAGCCTGCTGGGCTGCCTGACGCTCTTCACGTTCCTTGCGCTTCTGCTCTTTGGATTTCTTGGCAGGACGCGTTGAGGTGTCAATCGAGTCAAGGTCAATCTTTCCTATTACCTTGGGCGCATTCTTCAGCTGGGGTTTGCCGAGCGAGAATATCTCTTTTTTCGGCTTGGCTGGTTCCTGTGTAGCAGGAGCCTCTTCCTCCTCTGCCTCAGCCGGAACCGCTTTGGCCTGAGCTGCCGCAGCGGCTTCTTTCTCGGCTTTGGCTGCTGCCTCGGCGGCACGACGGGCTTCTTCCTCGGCCTTGGCTTTCTGAGCCGCTATACGTTCCGCCTCTGCTTTGGCCGCTGCCTCTGCGGCACGACGGGCCGCTTCCGCTTCGGCGCGTGCCCGCTCCGCGGCTTCTTTCTCGGCCTTCAGGGCTTCTGCCGCCTTGCGGGCTGCATCCTCCTTGGCCTGCCGCTCCGCTGCCAGACGATCGGCCTCGAGCTTAGTTGCCATATCTCGGTTGAACTCCTTGGCTAATTGCAGATACAGGTCGTCATCGATGCGCACGTTCGGGTCGGACTCGATACTATGGCCGTGCTTCTCGCACCAGGCGGTCAGAGTAGCCATTCCGATATTCAGTTCTTTACATGCTTTTATTAACTTTATAGCCATAATAAATTTACAATTTATAATTTACAATTTACAAAGCGTTCTAAAGGGTTGGTACAGTCTTGTTTGTCCGTACGGGTCTTACGGGTTCGTACCAAGCCCCGCAAGCCATTTGTTAATTGTACATTGTGAATTGTGATTTGCTTAGTCGTTGGCGAACTCGGCTGCCAGGATTCGGAGCACATCGTCAATAGTCTCTTCCTCCAGATCGGTTTTCTCCATCAACTCGGCTTTGCCGGTGCCCAGCACATCCTTGGCGGTATCGTAGCCTACGGCTTTGAGGGCATCGATTACCCACTGGTCGATCTCGTCGTTGAATTCATCCAGATAGATATCATCCATATCCTGATCGTCCATCTCGCGGTAAACATCTATCTGATAACCGGTCAGCATACTGGCCAGTTTGATATTGAATCCGCCTTTACCGATAGCCAGCGACACCTCGTCCGGTTTGAGGAACACTTTGGCGGTCTTGGCTTCCTCATCCAACTCCATCGAACTGATCTTGGCGGGAGCCAGTGCACGCTGGATATACAGGTTGGGGTTCTTGGTGTAGTTGATTACATCAATATTCTCGTTCCTTAGCTCGCGCACGATACCATGAATACGCGCACCCTTCACGCCCACGCAGGCGCCTACAGGATCGATGCGGTCGTCAAACGTCTCTACCGCCACTTTGGCGCGCTCACCGGGGATACGGGCGATGTTCTTGATGGCTATCAGTCCCTCTTTCACCTCCGGCACCTCCTGCTCGAACAGACGCTGCAAGAACAGCGGGCTGGTGCGGCTGAGGATGATCTTGGGGTTCTGGTTTTTGTTGTCCACCTGCACTACCACACCGCGAACGACTTCACCTTTGCGGTAGAAATCCGTGGGAATCTGGTTCTGTTTGGGCAGATATAGCTCATTGCCTTCTTCGTCCAGCAGAAGCATCTCTTTCTTCCATACCTGGTACAACTCGCCGCTGACGATGTGTCCAAGCATCTCCGAGTATTTGAGATAGAGGTTCTCCTTTTGCAGTTCAAGGATCTTGGAAGCAAGTGTCTGACGGAGATTGAGAATCATACGGCGGCCGAAACTGGAGAACGGCACTTTGTCCGTCACCTCTTCGCCTATCTCTGCCTCGTCGTCCAGCAGGCGTGCGTCACTCAGTGCGATCTGCGTCTCCGGATTGGCTACATCGTCGTCTTCCATCACCAGACGGTTGCGGTAGATCTCCAAGTCACCTTTGTCGGGATTGATAATAACGTCGTAGTTGGCGTCTGAGCCGTACATTTTTGCAATCACGTTACGGAACGAATCTTCCAGCACGTTAATGAAGGTTTGTTTGTCGATTTTCTTGAAATCTTTGAATTCTGAGAAAATGTCAATCAAATTGATTGAATCTTGATTTTTTGTTGCCATTTGTATTTGATATTAATTGTATTCGTATATTAAATTCTTTGTTACTTTCGTACTTTATATGTTTTTTTATACGTAAGCGACCTCTTCGTCGATTCTTTTCGAACGCTTTGTTCAAAAATAAAACGTTAGTGATTCTTAGTGATTCTTAGTGATTTTTAGTGATTGCCGGATACATCAGCCTACCACATCGGAACCATCCCGGTTCATCGTATTAGAATTTGAGGTCATACTTGACGTACTTGGGCTCGTCATACCGCCATGTACGAGTTACAATCTGTTTAGTCTTGCGTTTTTTACCCTCCTGGGCTACCATCTCTTCGCAGTCAATCGAGAATGTCTCTTCATCCACACTCACCAACAGCCCTTTATACTTTCGCCATTCGTCCTTCTCGCCTTTCGCCATTACTTCTACGTTGTGCCCGAGGTTTTTCTCATACTGCATCTTGCTCTTGAACGGATCCGTCAGACTCACGCTGCCCACTTCCAGTGAATAATTTTCGGACAGCTGATGGCTGACGGCTGATTGCTCTATTTTATCAACGATAAAACGGTTCAGCTCTGCGCAGAAATCCACATCTACTCCTGCCAGCCTGTCCACTTCTACCAACACATCGTCAGCCGCCGAAACCTGCAGCGTAATCAACTCATAATCAGTATCCCTCAGATACTCCTCTATCCATTCTTGCAATTGTTGTTTGTCTATCATACTTTTTGTTTTTTAGGGGTCCCCGCAAATCTTGTATTTGTGGGGAGAGCGGACGCATCGGTCGCCCTAACAAATCTGTGATTTGGTCTATGCGACCCGATTGCGGAACGCGACGAGGGAACCTTTTCGGGTCCCCTCGTTCAATTCACGGTGCAAAATTACTAATAATTTTTGACATATGCAAATAAAAATGCAAAAAAACGCCCCGTGAGGGCGTTTTTTTGCATTTGGATGACCGCAAGGCCACTATTTGCTGTTATTTCACCAACTCGCCTTTGGCGTCATAGACGCGGCCGCCAAACGACACATACACTTTGCCGGCATGAATATATTTCTTAGCCGTGCGGAGTTGTTCCGGCGTGAGTTGCTCAACACCGGTCGCTGTCTCATTCGGATTGGCCTGAATAGTAAACGCCTGCATAACAACCGTTGTGGGCAGGTAGTTGTGGTTACCGGGATGGTAAGCTATCACGGTTACCTCACCCTCGTTCTCCGGCGTGATTACGCCATCCTCGATAGAGAGCAGACACGCCGTATAAGCATAAGTGATCGGCAGCCCGGATGACAACTCCGCCGTAGAGATAGCGGTTACACCTACTGTGAGGAGCGAGTCCTGGTCTTCCCAAACAATAGTCTGCACTGCTTTGTTGACGCGCAAAGCTACCGGCAGTGTACGGAGATTATAGATGCCTGTATCAGCAGGTGTGAACAAGAGCGAGAGGATATAATCCCCTGCATCCAGAATGGTATCCGTGGATATATCCAGCCACGTAAAATCGCCGGGAACTTCACCGTTAGACTCATGCAGCACAACTTCGCTCAAGCGCTGACCGTACGTCAGCTCCTCCGCCGACGCGCTCACATTCGGATCCGCCTTGTGGATAACCAGTGTTTTCTCTATCTGATTAGCTGCATTGAATTTATAGTTACCGGGCTGCGTAGCAGTCAGTGTCACTGTTCCCGAACGGCGGATCTGCAATGCGTTGCCCTCTGCCTTGGCTATCGTGGTATCTGAACTCAGATACACTACATCCAGACCGGAACTGGCAGAAGCGTTAAACGATAACTCGTCAGTAGCGATACACTCGCCGAGTGTCTGGTTCCAGGTAAGCGTCTGGTCATATTTCTTGGTCGTACCGGCTACCCGGATACGTGCCTCGCGACCCTCGCCGGAAATAACAATCTCGCCCTCATGCGTGCCGGCCTCGGCGTGCGAATAATAGAGGGTGATGGTCGTCTTCTGGTCTATAAGGTTCTTCTGACCGACAGTCTCCACCGATGCACTGAACTGAGGGTTGGTGGATGTGACAGAAGCCACAATATTGGTCCAACTGACATTCACGTTCTTGGTAGCAGGCGCATCGTCCACCATCGCCGACGCAGGCTCCCACTCTTCTATTCCCACTGAGAGGGATTTGAGTTCGGACACTTTGATTTTGCGGAACGTAGCTGCCACTTTGCCTGTAGCATAGAACTTGAGATAGCGTGTAGTGGTTTTTAAAGAAGCGGAGTCTGCTTTTGCTGTAACCGAAGCGTTACCCGTCGTAGAAAAAACTTGAGACCAGTTGCTATGGTCTGCTGATTCAAAAATTGTCAACGTGCCGGAACTGCTGCCGCCGTGCCAGGAGAAATAGACCTTTTCTGCAATGCCTATTTCCGGCAGAGCAATGACACACTCATCTTCATATGGAGTAGAGCCGATAAAAGGTATGTCTATTACTAATTTTCCCAATGAAATTCCGTCACCAATTAAAGGGACAGAACTCCAACTGACATTCTCTGTTTTGGAATAAACCGTCTTGGCATTATTGAAATCATCTTTCGACATTTCCGTGTCCCAAGCCAGCTGGGCGGAGAGAGTAAGTGTGGTGGCAAGTGCCACAATAAGAGTATATATTTTCTTCATAATGCAATAAAATAAATGCGCATATGGCAATAATTCGTGCAAAATTACGAATATTCTGCCATATGCGCAAGAATTTAGTGCATTTACGTAACAATCGTCAATAAATTAGCAAAATACGCTACTTTATGACAGCCGTTACCACCATCCGCCGGGACCTCCGCCGCTATTACCTCCCGAATAGGAAGACAGGGTGACGGACGAACCTCCGCTGACGGTGGCAGGATAATAACCCACTCCGTCAAAAACGGCTGTACCACTGGCCGTTACGCCGGACTGGAGTGTTGGTGTGCCGGCTCCGGAAACAACCATCGTACTACCTCCGGAAGAAGGAGTCTTAAATGCAAAAGTCGTGCTTCCTACTGTGAGGGCATACCATGTGTTCTTGCTCCACGAAGTGGAACTGCTGCCGCCACCTCCGGGGCGTCCGCCTCCGCCGCCGGAAGAGGACGAACCGGTGGAATAGCAACTCTGCGTCAGGCTGGCGCCGCTTTCCAGTCCGCCGATAGCTACGATGGTGCCACCCTGCACATACAGTTTGTAGCCACCCTCGGTATTGGCATCTATCGCCACCTCGGGACTCGACGCACCGATGGCATAGACCAATCCGCCTTTGATGTAGCAGTTGCCGTTGGCATCCAGACCGTCGTTGGATGTAGAATGGGCATAGACCAAACCGCCGGAAATGGTCAGATTTCCTCCTGCATTTATGGCATCATCCGCCGAATGGGCATAGATTTGCCCGCCGGAAATTGCAATAGCGCCTTTGGCTTCGATGGCTTCCGGCGAACTGGTAGAAGAACTGCCGCCCCAGTGATTGCCGTTGGATGAAGCCGACGCATTACTGGTCACACTAACAGTACCGTCTGATATATCCAAATCGCCCTGAGCTTTGATTCCCTTGTATTCACAATTGACATTGATTGTTCCGCCCGAGATATAGATATTGCCGGTATCTTCGTCCTCATGACCGGTGGTGATGCCCGTAGAGCTTGTGCCGCCGAGGTCACACTGGATGCCGTCATCGCCGATACCGGTGAGTGTGATGGTGCCGCTCTTGATCTCCATGTATTCCTCGCAGTTGATACCGTCGCCGACGGTGGAGGTGATGTTGAGCGTCAGGTTCTTGACGGAGATATAGGAAGCACTCTTGATTCCGTGCTTGGTGTTGCCGGTTATGTTGAGTGTGCCGTTGCCCTGTAGTTGCAACTGGCCTTTGCTATAGACGCAGGCTTTCTGCGAGCCGGACGCACAGTCTGCAAGAGTGTTGGTCGTACCCTGTTTGGCACTCAGCTGGATTCGCTTGGAGTTGGAGATATTGATAGCGGCTCCGTTGGGGTTGGTCAGGGTGAGGCCTGCCAACGCCACTGTAGCTTTATATGAACCGGAGAGAGCAAACGAACCGTTGGCGGTTGTTCCGCTCAACTGATACGTGATCTCATCGTTGTTCACCGCAGCGGTGTTGGTCTGGGCGATGGATACGTGCGCACCACTCAGCGTGGGCGTGACATACTGCGCCACATTGCCGGCTACCGTCACTTGCGCAGACGAACTGCTATAAACGATGCTCACCATGTTGTCGGTGACAACCGTCTCGTCCACCCACATCTTGTCCACTTCGCTCAACGCGAACGCCTTGCCCATGGCTGTCAGAGTCGTGCCGTCATTATAACTCATCACACCTGCCTGCGATGCAGGGAATTGATATGTCACATTGCCCACCTGCACGTTCAGCGTCTGGGCAAACAAACTGATGGCTGAAAGATGAAAGCAGACAGCTAATATAATTTTCCTCATTTGACCACAATTGTTTGAGAGTTCTTACCTTGTTTAATTACGTACGCGCCTGCGCACAACGCTTCCACTCCTTCGGTCAGCGAGTTATACGTGCCAAGCAACACTCCTGTCATCGAGTACACACTCACCGGCTGTTCCGCATCCAGTACTTGGTCAACAGCCAGTATTGTACTGCCGTCCTTCGAGAACTGCATGTTTGCCAATTCAGTCAGCACGAAGGTGGTGGTGCCTTCGGTATTGCTCACTTCCAGCGAGTTACCGCTGACCGTCAGCGTCAGATTCGCCACGCCGAGCACGGTGGTTGTTCCGCCGGTGTTGGTGAACACCAGATAGGGGTAATCCGCAGCTTGTGCCATCATGACACACAATGCTGTTGCTAATACAAACAGACTTCGTTTCATCATTCGTAATTATTTATTCTTGATTAATGGATCCTTCTCTGCAAACCAGTGAAGGTCCTTGAAAAAACTGATAAAATAGAACACCGCCAGAATCAGCAGAATACCCGTTCCGATGACATCCAGGGAGCCATAAGTGATGGTCTTGTCAAACCATTGGAATGAACCCTGAAAAGCGGTCAGAGCCGGTACGTACATCAACAGGATATTGGCAATGATGATAATCAGGCGGAACTCCGTCGGCCCCATCTTGCCGTACGTCAGTTTGAATTCACCCTTGAGATGGGCGTTGATGCTGACATACACCGTCAGAGCGAGATAGGCGGCATAGCAGAGGGCTGCTATACCCAGATTCATCAGGGGCGACAAACCGGCGCCGATGAACATAAACGCCTCGGTAACGGTGTCTATATTATGGTCGAGGTAATAGCCGTACAGCGGACGTTGCTGGTGATGGACACGAGCCAACGTACCGTCCAGCGAATCCCCGAACCAGTTGACAAGCAGACCGGCGCAGGACAGCCACAACCAATAGATACTGTAGTGCGTGAGAAAAAAGCCCAGACCGCAGAGAAACGAACCGAAAAGCCCGAACCATGTGAGCATATCGCTCGTCACCCGGTGGGGCAAACGGCCGGCTATCCATACAAGTGCTTTTTTCTCCAGTCCGTTGAGGATAGAGGTCTGAATACGGGTTGATTGTTTGATTTCCATTCTATTCTGACAATTTAACAGTTTAACAATTTAACAGTTTAACAGTTTAACAAACTCTTATACTATCGGCGCAAGGTGGCGCATCAGGCGTTGAAACCGTGTGGCGTGAGCCTCCTCGGCCGTTAATAGGTGGCAGTCTGTGAGGCATTCCTCGAAACGCGCTTTCTGCTGCATCGCCATCAGGCGGTCATAGAAAAAAGTATTGATTTCAAAATCAATTCCGAAACTGCGGTAATCAAGGTTGGTGGAACCGATGCACACCAGGTAATCATCACAGACAAACGTCTTGCTGTGGTTGAACCGGCCGCTGCTCAGCAGCACTTGGATGCCGGCGCTCACCAGTTCCCCGTAATACGCTTTGTTAATCGGACGCATGATTTTCGTGTCACACTCTTCCGGAATCATCACGCGCACATCTACTCCCCGTCCGGCGGCGCTGCGCATGGCGTTCAGCAATGACGGAGGCGGTGCGATATAAGGGCTCTGAAACCACACATACTTTTGCGCATGATGAAGCACCCACTCATAGGCTGTCTGCAACAACGGTTCGGGTGATAGAGGATCGTCCGGCACCACCTGGGTGATGACTGACGAACCGGATGTCGCGGGGAAGAACGCTGCCAGATCCGATTCCAGACGCCCTCCAGCCGCCAGCCATGTATCTAAAAACGCAGCCTGCAATCCGGCTACCGCTTCACCTGTCATTCGCAGATGCGTGTCGCGCCAGTAACGGAAATAATTGGCGGTGATATTCATGCCGCCGGTATAGCCGATACGCCCGTCTGTCACTACTATCTTGCGGTGGTCGCGGTAACTCAGCGTAGCCAGAAACTTGAGCAGCGATAGGCCTGTGTTGCTGAAATTGACGACTTCCACGCCTGCGCGGCGCATCGAAGAGAAATAGATATTCGGTATCGGGAAATTGCCGATGTTCTCATTGATAAACCGCACTTTGACGCCCTCACGCGCTTTTTGCATCAGCAGCCGCCGGATGGCACGGCTCTCTTTGTCTATGCCGAAATGGTAATACTCCATATGGATAGATTCTTTCGCGTTGCTTAGGTCGCGCATCAGCAGCTCATACTTGCGTTTGCCGGAAGTGATCACCTCCACCTCTTCGGCAGTGCTGACACCAAGACGATGATTTTGAGCCAGATACGCGGCCAGCGGACGGAAGTATTCTTCTATCTCCCCCTCTTTCTCTCCGCCGAAAAGCAGTTTGTCCAGTCGTTCTGCCCCCTCTGCCTGCAGACGCGAGCGGAACCGTTGGTGGCGGCGCTCGTAGTTACGCATACTCCGCCAGTTGATGCCGAACACCAACCAGAAAAGCATCACCGCTGCCGCAATGACAAGTACGCAAATAAGAACATTTACCATAACTATTTTATACCACAAAAAATATGCCAATTTATTTAAAAATGACAGATGTTAAGAAAAAGGCGCATTTGTTTGCTATATTCATTTATTTTTATTATCTTTGCACGCTTTTTGATTTATCACAACCGAACTAAAACAGTTGCAAGTATGAAAAAGATCGGGTACATTTTCCTTTTGGCGCTGGTAGCGCTGATAGGAACAGGCTGCGAGCAAACAGGTAGCAGCACTTCGGGTAGCAGCACCTCGGCTACTACCAACACAGGCGATGATGCTTCGGATTTCGTGGAGAACGAGACGTGGAGCAGCACGATTAATATCATCTGGAACGGAACGGATGTTACGATCACCGGTTCGGCAGACGGAGTGACTGTCACAAACGATAAGGGGTATGTCACCGTCACATCAACCGTCAAAAACATCGAATATGCCGTCAGCGGCGAAGGAACGGGTCCGCTGAACATCTATAGCGACTACAAGTTCAAACTCTCGCTCAACGGACTGACACTCGCCTGCGCCGACGGACCGGCTATCAACAACCAGTGTTCCAAAACATGTTACGTTGTGCTGGGCAGCACCAACACCCTGACCGACGGCAGCACGTATGCCTCGGCCGACGAGGATCGCAAAGCGGCGTTCTTCAGCGAAGGCCAACTCTGCTTCTCCGGCTCCGGCACACTCAACATCACCGGAAACTACAAGCACGCGCTTGCCAGCGATGATTACATCCGCCTCTGCGAAGGAACCGGCACAATCAACCTCATCGCCAAAGCAAGCGACGGCATCCACACCAACGACGGTGTTATTATCAACGACGGCGTGCTGATTATCAACGCAGTAGGCGAAGGAATCCAATGCGATACTTCCTCCGTGGTCATCACCGGCGGCGAAACAACCATCACCTCCACCGGCGACAAAGGTATTCTCGCGTACGGCAACATCGAGATCAGCGGAGGCACCACGTATGTACAAAGTTACTCCAAGTGCCTCAAAACGACGAGCAACCTCATCGTCTCTGCCGGCTCCGTTACAGCCATCTGCAGCGGCTCGTCATCCAACAGCAACACGCCCGAGGGCATTGAGGCCAAAGGCACTATCACCATCTCCGGCGGATATGTCTATGCACAGGCCTCTGACGATGCCATCAACAGCGGCGGCGATTTGACCGTCAGCGGAGGATATGTGATGGCTTATTCCACCGGCAACGACGGACTGGATGCCAACGGCAACATGTATATCCAAGGCGGCACAGTCTATGCCATCAGCGCTTCCTCTCCCGAAGTCGCGCTGGACGCCAACACCGAAAAAGGATACAAACTCTATGTGCAGGGCGGCACCATCATTGCCATCGGCGGACTGGAGAGCGGCGCAAGCCTCAGCCAGACTTGTTACTCCGCCACGGCAAGCAAGAACACATGGTACGCCCTTAGCGGAGGCAGCGAGGATTTTGTATTCAAGACTCCGAACAGCCTCAGCACCACGACGATGGTTCTCACCACATCCGGCACCACAGCACTCCAAAGCGGCGTTACCGTCAGCGGCGGAACCGCTATCCTTAATAATTACGCCTACGCGGGCGCAAGTGCCGCAGGAGGAAGCGCCGTGACACTCAGCGCCTACTCCGGCAACAACGGAAACCAGCCCGGCGGCACACAACCCGGAGGCGGTAATCCCGGCGGCGGCAACCCCGGTGGTGGCCCCGGCGGCAGAGGAGGCGGATGGTAACCCCACCCCCCAAAAAACCTCCCAAGTCCCTCACCACTCCCTCACAAGCTTCTCACAAGCCTCTCACGGGCGCATCGGGACAGCATCGGGAGCGCATCGGGAGCGCATCGGGTGAATATCGTATCATACCCCACCCTATATATATTATATGTATAATATATATCCCGTGATTTTGAAAATACTGTTGTAACATGAAAAAATATATTTATCTGTTCATCTGCCTGATTTGGGCAGGAACAGCAGCATCCCAGAGCCTGCTGACGCCTGAACAGTTGGCGAAACGTGAGAAACGCAAGAACCTCACCGTCAAAGAGTGGAACACCGACGACAAGTCCAAAACACGCTGGCTGGACCACGTCAAAGTGTATGACAGCCAGGGACGCTGCATCGAGGAAATTGAGTACGCCACATACGGCCAGAAGAGCCGCGTCACCAGTACCTACGACGACGTCACCGGCAAAGTGGTGGAGGAAGTGGAATACAACGACCGCAACCGGCCCACCCGTATCCGCAAATACGAATGGAACGCCGACGGCACCAAAGCCAAACAGTACAATTACCTCCCTAACGGAAAGTTATTCAGTGTCAAAGTATTCGAATATATCTTCTCTGATAAATGAGTTTGAGCCGATCTCGCTTGGCGAGATGGAGAGTGTGAAACTCATGAACCGCATTGATACCAAATACGCGGTTCCGCTCTCCGTGCTGCCGGCTATCCTGGAGATGGCAAAGCCGGATTACTTTGCCCAGGAGATTGACGGCAAACGGATAGCCACCTACGATACGATGTACTACGACACCGATACGCTGGATATGTATATCCGCCACCATGACCGCCAACTCGTGCGCCAGAAAATCCGTGTACGGCAGTACGTGGACAGCGACCTGACGTTTCTGGAAATCAAACGCAAGAACAACAAAGGACGCACCAACAAGAAACGTATCGTCGTGCCCGGATTTGACATCAAAGCCGACACACCGTCCGTACTGAAACACAAAAAGAAGGAGGACGAGGCTCTCACCGTAGCGCAGTTCATCGACTTAAAGAGCCGCTATACATGGGACACTATCTCGCCGCATTTATGGACCAAGTTCCATCGTATCACACTGGTAAACAAACAGAAAACCGAGCGGCTGACGATTGACATGGATTTGACATGGGAGAATGTCATCAGCGGCGCAACGAAGACATACCAAGACCTTGTTATTGTGGAACTCAAGCGCGATGGCAACGTGCCTTCGCTCATGACGGGAATCATGCTGGCACACCGCATTCATCCCTTCAAGATCAGCAAATACTGCATCGGCACCGCCCTCACCACTCCCGGCCTGAAGCGCAACCGCTTCAAAAAGAAAATCCGCAGCATCGAAAAGATGCTAAATGAGAAAATATAAAAATAAGAAAATATATGTTACTACAACTTGATCTCTCCAACCCTACGTTGGAGTTTTTGGAGAACGATCCGTCCATTGCCGCCCGTTTCGGCACCGGCGACAGTATTTCGTACGTGATGCACAGTCTGGCTTCATGGCTGGGCGTGAGCGAAAATCTGATCACTATGCCGCTGATGTTCCTGTTCAACCTGCTGGTGTCGTGGATCTTGATTTATGGCGTGTATTACCGCTACAGCCGCCGACGCGATTACTACGTGCAGTTTATGCTCTTCTCGTCCGGCATGTTCCTGCTCCTCTGGCTGATGCAGATTCTTGACATCCAGACGGGCTTTGTGCTCGGTCTGTTTGCTATCTTCGGAATGATCCGTTACAGAACGGAGACAGTGCCTATCCGCGAGATGAACTATATGTTCCTCATCATTGCCGTCTCGGTCATCAATTCGCTCAGTCTCAAAGCAGACGGTTTGTCTTGGTATCTGCTGCTCATTGCCAATGTGATTCTGCTCTGCATGGCTTGGGGCTTTGAACTGTGGAACGGTCGCAAACGGATCTCCACCAAGATCATTCTCTACGAGAAGATTGAGAATATCAAACCGGAGAACCGTACTGCACTTATCGCTGATCTCGAGGAACGCACCGGACTCAAAGTGCTAGACCTCGAAATCGGACATATCGACTTCCTCCGTGACGTGGCGTATATCAAAGTAACCTACCCGCTGGAGAAAGGCAAGACTGTCAATAGTATCGACCAAATCACCAAGTTCAAATGAGAAACAATCGTGCCCTTGCGGCTAAGAAATCTAACAAGTTCATTATAGTCGCCCACTTGGCATCTGTACTCTGTATTCTGTATTCCTCCTCCCTTTACGCCGTGAACTACGATGCCATCGGTGCAACTACCGAGCAGCTTGTGCAGATGCGGGTAGGCGCAGACTTCACAAAAAAATGGGACTGCGGAGTGCACCTCTCCATTGGCGAAGAGTTGCGGTTCAACTTCATGGACAACCTTGCCGGTACGACCGCCAAGAACGTGTCTGCGGATACATCATACGGCGCATCGTTCTACAAGTCCTACACAACACTGGCACTCGCCTATGCGCACCCGGAGTTCAAGTACATCAAACTCGATGCCGGATATACCTTGCGCCTCTTCGGCAATAAAGGTTTTTCCGACCCGAACGAGTTCCTTCGCCACCGCGTGTTCTTTGGCGTTACCGGTTCGTACAAACCGGGGCAGACTGTCAAACTGTCTTTGCGCGAACGCTTTGTGTGCGATATGCGTACCGACAGCGTCAATCTGCTGGAGAAAAACAAATATAACTGGCTGGTACGGAGCCGCCTCGGCGCAGAGTTTACCGTCCCGGGCAAGCCGGTCAAACCCTATCTTTGGGGAGAACTGGAGAACACACTCAATGCGCCTCAGAACCAGCAGAAAGACGGCCGTCAGTTCATCAGCCATGTACGGACGCAGGTCGGCGTCAAATGGCGTCTGACCAAACTCAGCAGCCTCGATTTCTACTACCGTTTTCAGTATGGCTACGACCGCGACATCAACATCACAAGGAACAAAGGTTACATCCAACTGACGGAAGAGAAAGCTTTTCTCCATGCCATCGGCGTTACGTATAACCTTGACTGGTAGTAATAAATAAATCGTTCGAACCAAAGCGGGATAAGAATGGTTAATCGCGGATGGCGCAAGTAAAAAAAATGCACAAACTCTTGCGAGTGTGCATTTTTTTTTGTACCTTTGTCGCAGATTTTCAAAAAGATGAAACGATTCTACTTTTTCCCGGCTTTACTGGTGGTCAGTCTGCTATGGTCGTCTGCTTTGCGCGCAGAGGACAAATCCGCCTATCTGTTCCAGCGCAACGAGCTGCGTATCGGTTGGGGAGACCAGCTGTTTGAGAGTCTGGTGTGGCACAACCCCACTTCGGTAACCACTACCATGCCCGCTGCCAACACGTATAACTACAAAGAGCGTTACCGCCACCACCAGCACATCTGGCTGGAATACCAATACCGCTTCACCCACTGGTTTTCGCTGGGCGGTATGTTCGATGTGAGCGAAGTAGGCTGGGACCGCGTGACGCGCAACGGTCAGGGCGTTGAACTGGCACGCGACAAGAACAATTATTTTTACAACCTTGTTATTATGCCTACCGTCCGTTTCACCTATTTCCACCACCCGAATGTCAATATCTATTCGGGTCTCGGAGCAGGATTGGACATCAACGGAGGAACGGAAGTGGACGGCAAAGGCCGTCACACCGCCTGCGGAGCGGCTGTCAATCTCACCCTGGTGGGCGTGAGTGCCAACTACCAGCGCTGGTTCTGGGCGTTTGACTACGGAGGCATGTATGCCCTCAAGAACGCCAATGCCATCTATATGCTCAAATCACGTATGTTGAACTTCAGTTTCGGAGCACGTTTCTAATGAATAATAAATAATGAATATTTATGAAACAGTACATCTATATATTATTGGCCTTCGTTCTAATGGGATGCCAGTTCCGCAAAGATGAATACGTGGATTTCACGGATATAGCGGCTGCGCGGAACCTGACTTTCAAAGTCATCAGCCAATACGAGCGTGATTTGTCGGACGGCATGCCCAACGACTGCTATCTGCCGGACGGCACACGCGCAAACGAGTACACCGACGAGACGCCTTCGCCCGCTCGCAAGCCTGCTACAACAGGTACTACGGGCGCAGGATTCTTGCAGGAACTCCTGCGCTGGGGCAATCAGAACAAAGTGATCGAGATAGTGGGCACCTACCCCAGTCATGACAGCGAGGGCAACGAAGTGACCCTCTCCGGCAAAGTGCTTCTGCCGCGCAACGGCAAGCCGAAACGCATGATCCTTGTCAGCCATTATACGGTGTGCTCCAATGCCGAGGTTCCCAGCAACTGCTTCCCGCTGGAGGGCGTACTGGTCAAACTGGGCTACGGACTGATTGTGCCCGACTACATGGGATACGGTATCACGGCCGACCAAGTGCATCCCTATCTGGTGATGGACGAGACGGCGCGCAACGTGCTGGATATGTATCTGGCCGTGCGTCCGTGGCTGGAGGCGGTGGAGCGCCAGCCGGAAGAGTCGGACATCAACCTGATGGGCTACAGCCAAGGCGGAGCCACGACGATGGCTGTCCAGCACCTGATTGAGACTGAGTATAGCGACATCGAGGACTATCCCGATTATGCCAAGATCCACCGTGTATTTGCCGGAGGCGGTCCGTATGACGTCAAAGCCACTTACGAACGGTTTGTAAACACGGACACTGCCGGCTACCCCGTAGCCGTTCCGCTGGTGCTGCAAGGCATGATCCTGGGCAACAACCTCAACATGCAACTGTCGGATATGATGCAGCCATGGCTGTGCGAACATATGGACGACTGGATCAACAGCAAGGTCTTCACTTCCGCCCAGATCAACCAGCTGATAGGTACCAAAGTAACCCATAAACTGCTTACCGAAGAGGCGATGGCGCAGACCTCGGACAAAGTAGCGGAGCTATACAAAGCCATGACCATCAATTCTGTCACCTCGTATGATTGGATTCCCCAAGCCAGCGTGTATATGATGCACTCCATGGATGATGAGACGGTGCCTTACACCAATGCCACACATGCCAAATCGAAATGGAAGGATGCGAATATAACCTATAATTTCGGCCATTACGGCGGCCACGTGCTCACCGCGCTCAGGTTTATTTACTCCGTACAGACACTATTGGTACAAGAGGAAGAAGAAAGGAAAAAATATGAATAAAAGAATACATATCGTTTTGACCCGGCTGTTCATTGCAGTCCTTTGTCCTTGTTCCTTGCTCCTTGCCCCCTCTTGCAATCCCGAGCCTACGTGGGAGACCAAAGACGTGGAAGTCCGTATGGATATCAAGAATATCTCCGCGGGCTTTGTGGAGTGTGAGTTCTCTACCAACAAGGACGCCTATTACCTCACCGCCATATGCCAGCCGTGGACGGATTTCAACCCGATGGCCAACCAGAAGCAGTTTATGCAACTGGCGCTTGACAGCGCTTATGCCGAATATTTGTTCTGGCGCAACGATTTGTTACGCTCCAAGGAGCAGAATGTAGCCCCTTTCTCCAGCCACTCGCTGCAATACGGTCTTCAGCATCATTTCTTCACAGGCTTGTTGCCGGAAGAAGACTACTGGGTATTCTGTTTTCCTGTTGATCCGGTAGCTATGAAACCGGCGGGACAACTGAAACTGATCCCTGTCAGGACTCTTACAGACAGCAAAATGGATATCCATTTCGAGTACCGCATCAAAGGAGCATGGGATTACGTTTATCCTGTGGATTCTACGGGCAGGATCAACGAGCATTTCCCCTATATCGTAACCACACGCGACAGCCTGACGCTGGCGGCTGACTCGTGTTTCAGCATCGAGGAGGTGGCTCTCTATTTTGTCTTATGGTCAACGGAGCGCTTTCTCACGCCGGAATT
The DNA here is from genome assembly GCA_017478725.1 of Paludibacteraceae bacterium. Lineage (GTDB taxonomy): Bacteria > Bacteroidota > Bacteroidia > Bacteroidales > Paludibacteraceae > Colicola. The sequence goes on along the minus strand of JAFVDD010000017.1, from coordinate 10,461 downwards.
GGCGGATGTGCATTACGGCGTATATGCGGTGAATAATGACGGCTTGCAATCCAGCGAGGTATTTCAGGAAGGTCACACTTATTACACCGCCCTCAGCGGCTACGACGGCAGTTTCAAGCAAACCACTATCTACCGGTTTGTCTGGACGGGCGACAGCTGCAACTATTATTTTCACGATACCGATCCGGCGAATATCATCAACCTGATCCAAAGCGAATGAGAATCAAGCTGCTTGTCATAGGTAAAACGACCGATTCGCGTCTTAGCGCTCTCATAGACGATTACGCGCAACGGCTCAAGCATTATGTGCCGTTTGAGTTGATCATCATCCCTGACCTCAAGAACGCGAAAGCCATGAGCGAAGCCCAGATCAAGTCAACGGAGGGCAATGCGATTCTCAGTTGTCTGACGCCCAACACCGAAGCCGTCCTTCTGGATGAGCACGGACTAGAGTTCCGCTCTATTGAGTTCGCCGATTGGCTGCAAAAGAGAATGGCGTCCGGCAAAGACTTGACGCTTGTCGTCGGAGGTCCGTACGGTTTTAGCCCCGAGGTGTATGCACGCGCTGACGGTAAGATCAGCCTCAGCAAGATGACGTTCAGTCATCAGATGGTACGCATCTTCGCCGTAGAGCAGCTCTACCGCGCCATGACCATCCTCCGCAACGAGCCCTACCACCACGAATAAACAAAGGCAGCCAAATCAGGCTGCCTTGTTCGTACATCGTACATCTGTCCTTCGTACATCAATTAACCCGTATCTTCTGACCTATTCGGAGGATAGAGGTTTCTTTGATTTTGTTCAGTTGACAGAGTTTCTTGACCGTTGTATGGTATTTCTTGGCTATACCGGAGAGGGTGTCGCCCTGCTTGACCTTATGCCATTTCATCGCAGCCTCGGCAGCACGTTGCGCTTTGATGGCTTTGATACCGATGACATATTCGTCGGCGTTGCGCAACTTGCCTGTACCGAAATCGATAAAGGTCTCGGGATCGAGCGCATTGCCCAGATAGCGTATCTCCAGATGCAGATGGCTGCCGGTAGAACGACCTGTATTACCGCCCAGCCCGATCACCTCTCCGCTGTATATGCGCTCATATTCATCCACAATCGGCCTGCTCAGGTGTCCGTATATCGTTTCAAGACCATTATCGTGACGGATAACCACATAATAGCCGTAGCCGCGCGGATCCCAGCCTACGATACGCACCTGACCGTCCCATGCCGCACGGATAGAATCGCCTATCTGCACTTTGATATCCGTGCCGCGGTGCATCCGGTATTTGCGCCATCCGTACTTGCTGGTGATGTACCCGGGAGCAGGTAGCGTGAAGCCCTGCATCGGAATATGCACGTCGTCCTGCAGCGAATCAAAAAGATTGCCGTAGGGATTGACGCGCGCATCCGTCCAGATGTGGTGATAAACGCTGTCAGCCGGATGATTGAGAGTGTCGCCAATCATGAACTGCGGCGCGAGTTTGTAAATCACATCGCCGTTGTTGGTATGCACCACCAGTTTGCCGGGCAGCATCTCCACATCACAGCCCACAAAGAGTGTGTCGTTCTGGAAATGGCTGGAGAGCCATTCGGGTATAGCGCCTGATTGCGCCACATCCAGTTCGTCCATTTCCTCCAGCTCGTCGCCTACCCCTTCGGCCAGCGTAGTGTCGATAGGCGGTTCAGGCAACTCAGCCAAAGGCGCCTGGGTAGCAGGCGCCTTGGCATAAGCAAGCAGACTGAGGCTGAGTATCGGAATCAGTATTTTTCTCATTCAGCCGTCTCCTCTGCCGGTTGTTCGGTAATGATGGCGCTCGCAGCTTCGGCGGCTGCCTCCGGATCAACGGCTTCTTCTATCTGCTCGATAGTAGCCGGGCGGGTGATATACTTATAGATACCCCAACCACCCAGACACAGCACAGCCACGCAGCAAACGGTAATCAGCGTAGCCACCCAGGGCTTCATACCGTTTTTCTTCTGCGCCAGCGGATCCTTGATCAGCGGGAAGCTGACTTGCTCGGTCAGCGTACGGCCAAATACCACAGAGATGATAGCGTCTGCGTTCACTGCCCAGCCGTTGGCGTTCAATACCGGTGACAGATTGCGGCGGCGCAGCTTGAGCCATGCCATAATCATGCTCGGACCGCTGATGAGCAGCAGGATGACTACTACTACCAGTATGTTCTGCCACCAAGTCAGGGTGCTCAGTCCGCTTGCCAATGATACCAGCGCCGAACCGATCATGCCTAACGCCATACCGATGGCGGCAAAGATACCGGCGAACTTGGCGATGTCGAAAGCAGGTTTCTGCTCTGCTCCGCCTTCGGCCTTGGCCTCTACGCTGGTGGTCAGGTCGTCAAAGGCTTTGGCATCCTTCTCGGCAGCCGACTTGTTGATCTTCTCCTGCACCCAGTTGCCAAACTTGCGGTAAGGGGTCCAAAATGCCTGACGGATAGAAATAGGGTTGTCGATGATCTTGGTCACGGTAGCGTCGTAGTCGTTGCCCTCGTTATCGTAGAAGATACCGTTCTTGCCGATGCTCAGGTTCTGGATATCACCCTGGGTCATAGCAGCTACAATCTGCATGGACTTGCCTAATTTCTTGCTGTCACAGTTGCAATAAAGCAGATAGATGCCGCTCAACGGAGCCTGCACATCATGTTTGCCCATGTCGTTCACGCGCAAGCACAGGTGACACGCGCGCTGGTCAATAATGAGCGTACCGGCCTCAAACGAAGCGATAGTGCTCTTGTCGCGGTCGTAGAAATCCTCAAACGACACGAAGTTGCGCAACAGACGGTAGAAATCGCGGTGGAGCAACAGCAGTTTGCGCAACGGTGCATACACGCCCCTCGCAGCAGCCAGTGCATCGGCGTTGGCGGTCTCAGCGGCTGCTTTGGCGCCTTCCCACTCTGCTATCTGTGCACCCATCTCCAGGAATTTCTTCTCCGTCATGCCCGGCTTCGGCGCATCTTCGGCTATAACAGCCAACCCGAGTTTCTGCAGTTTCTCCTGCTCGAAATAAGCGGCGTACTCGGCGCTCTTCTCTTTGTAGGCGGCTATCACGTCAGCCTCCAGCGGAGCAGCCGGCACTGCCTGTTCCTCTATCGTCACAGCGGCGATAGCGGCATCCACGTCGGCGAGGCTCACACTCTCTTTCCCGCCGGCCACCTGCTTGGCCACCGCTGCAATAGCCTCCTCACGGATATCCGCGATAGCCAGCTCGTCAGTCTGACGGAGCAGCGTATCGGGGTTGGCCAATGCACCGCACAGATACTCGGCCGTAGCCACTACTTCTTTCACACGCAGCTTGCCGTCGCCGTCCAAATCAATCAACTTGAGCGACTCCTCGCTGATTTCCAAACCCGTGGTCGGGCATGAGAGCACCGTCCACATTTTCTTGTCCAACTCACCCAGATGGCGGATATCTTCGCCCGACTGGATGCGGACACGCGTCACGCCGCCTACATTGGCGAACGTCCAGTTGTACTTTGCCATAATTAGTTATCTAACGATTTTACGAATGAACGAGTTAATGATTTAACGTTCTCAGAACCTAAATCGGCTGCAAAGTTACAATTTTTTTCGCATATATGCAAGGGAAAGAAAAAAAATCGCCCCGACAGGACGATTTTTTCTGACAGAATATTGAAATTTGATTAGGACTTGCTCCCGACTTGCCCCCGAGATGATCCCGAGATGCTCCCGAGATGCTCCCGAGACGATCAGGCGGGCGACGCAAGGATTGCGGGAAATAATGGTGAATGGCGAAAGGCGAATGGTTAGAGGTGGTATTCTACGAAAGCCTCGATAGCCTCGTAATCGGCCAATCCCAGACGTGCGTACAGTTCGGCGGTGGTATGATTGCGATCCTCCGCCCGCTGCCAGAACAGTCGTTCGTCGTTGCCCATGAAGGGCGCAGACTCCATCTGGCTCTGGTGCTTGAGGATGGTATTGCGTTTGAACCGCAGTTCCTCGGGCGACATCGGCACAGCCATCTGTATCAGGTCAACCGGCCATTCCATCCAGGCGCCGCGGTACATCCATATACGGCATTGGCTGAGCCATTGATCCCACGCCCCGGTGTGTTTGAGTTCGTCCAATGCCGCCAACACGGCGTCGAGACAGACGCGGTGGGTGCCATGAGGGTCAGCCAGATCGCCGGCCACGAACATCTCATGCGGGCGGATCTTCTCCAATATCCGGCGCACCACAGCCACGTCCGCCGCTGTGAGCGGACCTTTTTTGATAGTGCCGGTTTCGTAAAACGGCAGGTTGAGAAAATGAATATGGCTCTCGTCAAGCCCCATATAGCGGCATGCGGCAGTAGCCTCGCCGCGCCGGATGAGCGCCTTAAGGTCCAGTATCTCACGCGTATCGCGGTCGCCTGTCTTCTCGTCGTGGAAGAAATGCATGTATTCCCGGTATTTCTCCTCCACTGCGCTGCCTTTCAGCAATCCCAGTTGCTCATACCCCCTCATGAAATCCAGAAAACGCACCACCTCATCGTCGCATACGGCAATACAGCCGCTGGTTTCGTAGGCTACGTGAACCGTGTGCCCCTGTTTGATGAGCCGCGCGAATGTACCGCCCATCGAGATCACGTCGTCATCGGGATGGGGCGAGAAAATCAGCACCTGCTTGGGATAAGGCATGGCACGCTCCGGACGGTTGGTGTCGTCGGCATTGGGTTTGCCGCCCGGCCAGCCGGTGATAGTATGCTGCAAGTCGTTGAAGACTTTGATATTACAGTTGTAGGCAGATTCATAGCGAGTGATCAGTTCGCTCAATCCGTAGTCATTATAGTCTTTATTGGTAAGCTTGAGAATCGGCTTGCCGGTCTGCATGCACAGCCATACCACCGCCCTGCGAACCAGTTGGTTGTCCCAGTCACAGGAAGTCACCACCCACGGCGTAGCAATGCGGGTGAGGGATGTGGCGGCACTCAGATCCATTATCACGCGGGCACTCTTGTGCAGCTGCAGTGCCGAAGCCGGACAGCCTGTGTCGTAGCGGTTCTCAACAGCCTTGCGCAGGATAGACGCTTTATGTTCGCCCCAGGCTACCAGCATCACCTCGCGAGCCTGAAGAATAGTGCTCACCCCTATCGTGATAGCGCTTACAGGCACCTGTTCAATCGAGCCGAACATGATTTTGGCATCCTCCTTCGAGTTATTGTCCAGCAGCACCAGACGGGTGAGCGAGTTGAACGACGAACCGGGCTCATTGAAACCGATGTTGCCGCAGCGCCCTATACCCAGCAGCACAAAATCCAAGCCTCCCGCCGCTGCTATCTGCTCCTCGTAAGCGCTGCAGAAGGGCACTATCTCCTCCTTGCTCATGTTCCACGGAATAGTGTGGATATTCTCCGCAGGGATATCAACAAGATCCAGCAACTGGCTTTTGATCTGGGCATGACAACCCGACAAATCATCCGGCAGCGGGTAATACTCAAACAAGTCGAAGAAAACAACGTTTTTGAAACTCAGCCCTTCCTCCTTATGTTTGCGCACAAGCTCGGAGCACACGTCGCGCGTGGAGCGCCCGGGCGCCAGCGACATAACAAACTTTTCTCCGTTCTGCTGACTGCTGAGTATCCGCTGCGCTATGTTGCCGGCAGCCTCTGCACAGCCGCTTCGCGCGGATTCAAAAATAGAAACCGGTATCTGCTCCATACGCGTCACCCGGCTCTGTTCAAACACATCACTTGGACAATACAATCTGCGCGAGACCCTGCTCAGCGAGATTTCCGAACTCAAATTCAATTTCATAGTTTTACGAATTTAGATATATCCGAAACACGAATAACAATGCAAAATTACTACAAAAAATACACATATGCAAACAAAAAATCATTTTTTTGCCGAAAAACTTGTGTTTATCAAAAAAATGTCGTACCTTTGCATGCTTTTTCGGTCTTAATTAGTCGTCTATACCGGGAAAGGCTAACATTGTTTAACCCTTTAAAGGGTTTTTGGCCGACAGCCATCAGCCGTCAGAAATCAGAAGCTGAATGCTGAAAGCTGAATGCTGAAAGCCCACAAATTCTACCAACATGGCAGAAAATCTTTCTCTCCAGAACTTCGACTGGGATGCCTATGAAGCACAACAGCAGGGCACAAAAAACGAAGAAGAAATTCAAAAGTACGACACCACCCTCTCCGCTATCAAGGACAACGAGGTGGTAGAAGGTACAGTTATCAGCATCAACAAACGTGAGGTAGTGGTCAACGTAGGTTACAAGTCAGACGGTATCGTACCGGCTGTCGAGTTCCGCTACAATCCCGAGCTCAAGGTAGGCGACAAAGTAGAAGTCTATATCCAGAGCCAGGAGGACAAAAAAGGCCAGCTCGTTCTGTCGCACAAAGAGGCACGCGCTGCACGTGCATGGGACCGCGTTAATGAGGCTTATAACGCAGGCGAGATCGTTACCGGCTACATCAAATGGCGCTCTAAAGGCGGCATGATCGTAGATGTACTGGGTATGGAGGCATTCCTCCCGGGTAGCCAGATCGACGTGAAGCCGGTTCGCGACTACGATATTCTCGTAGGCAAGACAATGGAGTTCAAGATTGTCAAGATCAATCCTGATTTCCGCAATGTAGTGGTTAGCCACAAGGCTCTCATCGAGGCTGAACTCGAGGCTCAAAAGGCTGAGATCGTAGGCAAGCTCGAGAAGGGTCAAGTGCTCGAGGGTACGGTTAAGAACATCACCAACTACGGTGTATTTATTGACCTCGGCGGCGTGGACGGTCTTATCCACATCACCGATCTCAGCTGGGGACGCGTTAACGACCCGAAAGAGATTGTACAACTCGACCAGAAGATCAACGTTGTTATCCTTGATTTCGACGAGGAGAAGAAGCGTATTGCGCTCGGCTTGAAGCAACTCGCTCCGCACCCATGGGATGCACTCGATCCGAACCTCAAGGTAGGCGACAAAGTTCACGGCAAGGTAGTCGTTATGGCTGACTACGGAGCATTCGTTGAGATCGCAGAGGGCGTTGAAGGTCTCGTTCACGTCAGTGAGATGAGCTGGAGCCAGCACCTCCGTTCCGCAAATGACTTCCTGAAGGTCGGCGACGAAGTAGATGCAGTTATCTTGACTCTCGACCGCGCAGAGCGCAAGATGAGCCTCGGTATCAAGCAGCTCAAGGCTGATCCGTGGGCAAACGTAGAGACCAAGTATGCAGTGGGTACGCGTCACTTCGCTAAGGTTCGCAACTTCACCAACTTCGGTGTATTCGTTGAGATCGAGGAAGGCGTTGACGGTCTGATTCACATCAGCGACCTGAGCTGGACCAAGAAGATCAAACACCCGAACGAGTTCACCCAGATCGGTGCGCAGATCGAGGTTGTTGTTCTTGACATCGATGTTGCCAACCGTCGTCTGAGCCTTGGTCACAAGCAACTCGAGGAGAACCCTTGGGAGGAACTTGAGGCTAAGTTCGGTGTGGACACGATTGTAGAAGGCAAAGTAGTTGAGATCAACGACAAGGGCGCTGTTGTTTCGCTCGAGGAAGGCGTAGAAGGCTTCTGCACCACCCGTCATCTCCAGAAAGAGGACAAATCCGCTGTTGCCGTAGGCGACGTACTGCCGTTCAAGGTAATCGAGTTCAACCGTGACGCCAAACGTATCCTCGTTTCGCACCTCCGTACATGGGAGGAGCGCAAAGAGGCTCCGAAGGCTCAGAAAGCAGCCAAGGCTGCCGAACCGCAGGTTGAACTGCCCAAGGTAGAAAAGACTACGCTGGGCGATCTGAGCGTACTGGCTGATCTCAAGGCTTCGTTGGAGGCTGAGGCGGAGAAACCCGCCAAGAAAGCTACCAAGAAAGCTGCCAAGAAAGATGAGGAGTAATCTCCACTCTTAGCAAACGAAATCCCCGCAATCACTTGCGGGGATTTTTCGTAGGTCATATGCGCCTCATTTGCCGAAACAATCGTGCCCTTGCGGCTAAGAACGCTTACTGGTGTTGCTCACGCAGCAGGTCGTTCACCGTCTTGACGGGATTGAAGGTGGAAACAGGAACCTCAACAAAGATGGTGTTCCAGCGACTCATAGCACCGTTCCACAAACCCGGCAACTCCAATGCCAGCAACTCCTTGCCGTCTTTGGATTTGTTGGAGATAAAGCCTGTCTGCGGATCCACGTACTTGGGCAGATCGAACGGCTTGCCCTCATAATCGCGGATGGCACATACCAGATCCACGGGATTGAAATGCGTAGCTTTCTTCATCAGTTCGGGGTCGCTGATCTGTGTGGATTCCAGTATCTGGCAGCTGACCGAGCCGTCAGCCTCGCGTACAAGGAACGGACCGCCGCCGGGTTCGCCGGTGTTCTTCACTACGCCGCATACGCGGATAGGGCGGTTCAGTTTGGCGCGTTCCTCATCGCTCAGATCGGCACGTTGCAGTTCGGCAAAGATACGTTTCTGCTCCGTCACCAACACTCCCGCCAGGATCTGCTTGTAGCGGATCGTATCTTTCTTCAGACGATCGGGCACTACGTTGTCGATATTCTTGATGAAGACGATATCGGCATCCTGTTGATTGAGGTTCTCGATGAGTGCTCCGTGTCCGCCCGGGCGGAAAAGGAGTTTGCCTTCTTTGGTGCGGAAAGGCGTGCCGTCCGGATTAGCGGCTATCGTATCCGTGGAAGGCAGCTGCTCGCTGAATGTCACGTCATACTTGACGCCGTATTTCTCCTCAAACGGTTTGAGATGTTCGGCTATATGCTGGCGGAACAGCGGCAGATGGTCATGGCTGACGGTGAAATGGAGATAAACGGTAGGAGTCTCGCCTTCCCGAGCCGGAGCCACACAGTATTGCGCACCTTCCACCATATGCTCAAGCGCAGGCGTACGTGCGCCGTCGCGGTATTTATGGAACAGGAGCAAACCCTTGGGCAGTTCGCCGTAGTGCATGTCTTGCAGCAGGTAGCGCACTGCCTCTTGCCCCTCTTTGCCTGCCAGTTGCGGGCCAAAAGCGAAGTAGTCTTTGTGCGCCAGGAAATCCTGAATGAACGGAGTCTCCACTCCATCCTCCAGATACTGGAACAGGTTCTTGAACATACGGCTGGCGGCACCCGAAGCCGGCACAAACTTGAGAATCTTGTGCCCCTCTTTCAGATACTGCTGCCACGCTTCGATATACGCCTCCTGCTCCTTGCGGTTGGGAGCCAGAATACCTTTGCCTACCGCTGCCGGAGCTACAATATCCAGTTGCGGAAAACCATCGCGGAAATGAGCCAACTGCTCCTCCGCTTTTTCTACGGAAATGCCCCGAGCTTGCAACTGCTCAAGGTCTTGGGGGGTGAATGTTGCCATGATATTAGTGGATTGATTGATATTAGTATGCTGTGTCGTCTCCGTTGCGCCACTCGCTCCAGCAGGCGCCGAACCAATAAGTCAGCGTGTCGCCGGGAGTGTACGGTTTGACTGCCACCAGATTGCCGTCTTGTATGCCCGTGAAGGTGGCGCCGGGTGTCATTACCGTGACACGGATACGACCTTGCGAGGTAGAGCCGTTGTAGTCGTAGTTCATCTGCGCCGCCTGCTTGTCGCTCAGTGCATCCTCCTCATACACAACCCTGCCGCTCGCTTCGTCTGTCTCATACACGTCTATCGTGTCGTGCATGTAGATGCCTCCGCCTGCCAGCAGTTCGCCGTCATAGGCGCCGCTCAGTACCACTTCCGCTTTGTTGAACATAGAGCCCGCTTCCGCAGTGATGGTGATACTCTCCTTCAGTATCCTGTCGCCTGCGGGAAGGCTGTCGTATTCCAGACGGAAGACGAAGCGTTCGGGTGTCTGTTCCACTATCTCCCATCGGTCGTAGGGACCGCCTACATACGTCTTGCCGTCGGCTATCACTACCAAGCCGCCTGCTCCGGCGGTGTGACCTACCTTGTAGCAATCCAGGTTGCCGTCATAGTTGATGTGATAGGGGCGGTGGTCATTCAGCTCGCGGCTGTACATGGTGTCAATGACGAGTGCTGGGCTGTTCTTGAGCCACAGATCCACACCGTTGGAGGGATTCTCGGGTTTGAGCGCCGCTCCGTACATGCGGAATGCCGCATACTCGTTCTCCCACGCAAAATCATCCTTCCGCTCCGGCACATAGCGGCCATAAACTTTCGGCTGCACCGCCTCATTCCGGCAACTCGCCAGACACAGCAGAGCCGCAACTACATATAGATACTTACGCATATTTGTCTTTTGTCTTTGAGCAGCCTGTGGCTGCGGTTTTTATTCTTTAAGCGAAGCGGTTTTTACTCCGGCTGTTTGCCGATGTATGCCAATATACCACCGTCCACATAGAGGATGTGTCCGTTCACTGCATCCGAAGCATGCGAGGCAAGGAATACCGCGGGAGCACCCAGCTCTTCCGGCTCCAGCCAGCGACCTGCGGGAGTCTTCGCGCAAATGAAACTGTCAAACGGATGACGGCTGCCGTCCGGCTGACGC